>JAQVMT010000001.1 GCA_028703495.1 Clostridia bacterium
ACGCACTTGCTGCAATCCAAGCCGTGGAAAAGATCCCCGCGTAGTACAATTTCTTCCAAACAAAAAGCCTGACCAAAACGGAACAGCTTCGGGCAAAATTTATACAAGCGTAATTCACGCAAGTACAGTAGAAAGTAAAAGCGTTCATTACGCAAACAGGAAAATGGTACAAGCGAAATAACGCAAGTACAGTAGAAAGTAAAAGCGTTCATTACGCAAAACAGGAAAATGGCACAAGCGAAATAACGCAAGTACAAACCAAACGCGCACTTCAATTATATATGCACCTTATGAGTCAGGCACGAAAGTGAACAACGATTTGAGGTGCATATTTTTATGGAAAGAAGAAAGAGAATCAATATACATTTACATTCCATTATGGTTGGATTAGATACGTTGTTAGTTTGTCTTATTGTGCAATCTCTGATTGAATTTACATTCCATTATGGTTGGATTAGATACCACTTTAGATGGTTATGTGTTAACATATGATTCTAAATTTACATTCCATTATGGTTGGATTAGATACCTTCAATCGCTTGTTGTAAACGCAAAGCATTAATAATTTACATTCCATTATGGTTGGATTAGATACAATCTGAAGCCGAAAAGCTCAAACTAAAGGAACTTAATTTACATTCCATTATGGTTGGATTAGATACATACCTCTTTGTAGCTCTCTTTCAAAAATAGCCCAATTTAAATTCCATTATGGTTGGATTAGATACTCGTGTTTGGGGCAAAAATGATATCAATTTGAATATAAATTGCTCATTCCCTTAAATTATACCACTCAAACTATGAGTTGTCTACGAAAAACGCGTACTTTTGAATGTCGATGATACGGCATTTTGACAATACCGACCATCGACAGACTTAAAAACAAAACAACATCAACATTGATTCGATGCCCAATCGCATAAACCTTTCATACTGGTGTCGGACAGGTTAGACTAGGGTATGCTGTTCGTTTTCATATCTTGCTACATCTCTTGTTCAACTGGTCACACAAAATTGCTGGTTTGATCCTTGTATTCGGTGAGGAATTCCTTGTCGAGCCACTTAGGCGAGCGCGATCGGAATATGATACACGAATCATCGGCACGAAGCCATTGATTTAATTCATGTTTTAGTGCCAAGAGCTGGGCACTGTCCAACTCGCCCTCGAACACCGAATTCTGTATGTGTGAAAGATACCTTTTTGCTATCTTGAATACGTTTCGCAAAACCCTCGGTCCACCGTCGTCAATGGTTATATCATATAATAAAATCACATACATATTTCCTCCAGATGCGATAACGACACTTTTGCCGCATTTATCGGAATAAAGTATCGATATGCTTATGCGGCGAGAACCCTCGCCTCTGTCCTGTGCCAATCTCAATCTATATTACACAGCCAAAAAAATCTTTACGTTTTTGTGCATTTTCACGCTTATGAGTTGTGCTTTTACACCTTAAATACAAAAGTAGAGCGAGTAAGCTTAAATATCCTCTTTACCTTTTCTTATACCGTGTTTTTTTGTTAATAAGAATAAGTTAAAACGTATTGAACATCATTGCGATACATTGTGTATCCTTATCCGCACAACTCAAGGTCTTGACTCTATTGCTGTAAAAACTTAAATATAAAACTTCAATAAGCAAAGTTGTAAAGCCTCGGATTACAATACGAAATATTCGTAGTGGCATTAACGAAAAACCTAGTGCTTAGATTTGTATAAGGGTTTTGTCATTAGTGCTTTACCTTGTTAAAGATTTACGAAAAACCTAAAGCTTAGACTTGTAACCTCGGTGCCCACAGCACTTTGCTCAACTTGCTTATCTTGTCTATAATGCTTCTCGCTATTATTCTTTGCGGCGGTTTACTTGTTACCACCAAATCTTTAAGGGCTTGTAGACTGTATCTGCTGCGCCTGTAACGAAGGCTCTTGCAAGAAATACGCGCTTTGCATTATCGGTGTAGTGTTCTACCTGTCGAACAAGCAAATCTCCCGAAACGCTCCTTTCGCGAGCATAGAAGTTACCGCTTTTTAACCTCGCAAACCACTCCGTTGTCGACGAAGTCAATGACGCAGTCTTGATCGACAAAGGTGTGCTTGGTTTTTCTGCCGTAGCTTTCCTCGTCGAGTAGCTTGCCTATTTTGACAAGTTGGCTGTCGCTTTCAAAAGATATATTGTGGAAGGACAACCAGACCTTGCGTTTGCATAGGAAAAAATACGAATATAACGTGCCTCCGATATTATTCATGAAGTCATTTCACCTTCTTTATTTTTGGTCTTCGGATGTTGCGTACTAAATGAATTCGCCTGTTTCTCCTACAGCATCCAAACCTGTAACATTGCTGTAATAGTTATTTGAGAAATAACAATCGTATATCGGTTCTTTTTTGCTAAGGCTTAATCCGCGGGAATACCTGTTAACGGATACGGTGAGCCTGCGCAGAGTCCGTATGTAATCGCTTTTGCATCGTTTTAGGTAGGAAATGTTACGCATAGCCGCTTGGTCCTTTTGTGGCAATTTGGCGGAGAGCCTTGACAAGGCGTTTATCTTTGAGGTCAATTTGTCGATTTCCTGCGTTATTTGATAGGCTTCCTCGTGCAAATTAAACGGTATTACGCATATGGTGTCCTCAATGCCTCGCAATCTTCGTCGTGCTTCGCTTGCATCGAAATACGCAGAATCCATTTCCGACATTACGCGGTAAGTGTTTTCGAATCTCTTGTAATACTCGGTTTTCTTGATGCCGTCGGTTGCAAATACCTGTTCTATGTATGCCTGTTTGTCTGCCTCGGTAAATGGTTTTTCTGTATATTCCGACAGGTATTTCACCGAACGGTCGTATATTTCATTGTCGTAGATTCTGCCACCCGCAGTATTCTTGGTATTATACACGATAATGTTGGGAGCTTCCGCCGAGTATGCGCGCCCTCTGAAGCAACGCCCCATGCGTTGAATAAGACTGTCTGCCGTGGACATCTCGGTGTAGAGTATGTCGAAGTCGATGTCGAGCGACGCCTCCACAAGCTGTGTTGCAATCCAAATGCCGTGTTTTGTCTTATCTTTGGTTAAGGAAGTAATATCTAACTCCTTCTTGGCGCGGTCGGCTGCTATGAATCGGCTGTGGAGCAAATTCACCTTGTCTGTCGATTCAGCGATTTTTTTGTAGACCTCAACCGCCTTGCTTACGGTATTGCACAGCACCAATACTTGCTTGTTTAATGCAGCGGCGGTAATTTCCTCGTAATTAAAATCGCCGTCTTTAAGAGTCACCCTGTGGCGCACGGTTTGAGTGAAAAAGGGTGCGGGACGGTCGAACGGTATATCCTTGGCACTCAACGCATCGGCAATAAACGGCGGCAATGTAGCCGTCATTATCATAAAAATACCGCCTAGCTTGTGCAACAGCTCCAAGCCGTACAGCAATTTAGCCACGATGTCGGGACTGTAGGATTGTATTTCGTCGATAACCAGCGCGGAATACGACAAGGTCGCCGCTATCAATTCACTTCCTTTGGCGCGGTAGGCAAAGGCAAACAGCTGATCTATCGTGCAAACAGTCAGAGGAAAGGACAACTGCTTGGCGTTCTCGTACTTCTTCACGGCACTTTCAAAGCTCTGATCCTGCTCTGCTTCCTCGTTAGCCAAAAATTCCAACGCTCCCGAATGCAGTAAAATCGTGCTGTACTCCGGGTAGTAGTTGTTGTCTTTAATTCTTTTATAAATGGCATTGAGCGAAACCTTGAACGGCAGAGTATAAAAGCCCTTGCGCTTGCCTATCCACAGCAGTGCCGCTTCTGTTTTACCCATACCGGTGGAAGCCGTAATTACTGTGTTTTTTCCGCTAACGCTTTTTGCGTATGCTTGGCAGGGATTCAAAACGTACCCTTGTCGCTCGAAGTGCTTTTTAACGTTCTCCTCTGCATCGGAAGCAGGCATTTCGGTCACGCCTTCATACGCACTTGCGGCATAGTCGAGCTTGTTCAAAAGCCCCTTTACAATGGCGTAACGTGTCCAAAGTCGTGGAAGATTGTCATTGTTGGAGGTCGCGAGCATATCGTAAATCGTGTTGTTGCGCACCTTGAGCGTTTCGTCGTATACGGCGGCAATCGGCTTTAGATCCTCTTCAGATACACTTCTGATGATTCCGTTCCTTTCGCCGATTCTGTCGGGTTGGATATCTCTGTTGTGGTGGCGGCAAATCGCCGTGATAAGCACCTTTAGATCGTCTTTGCCGCATGAGCCTTGGGACTTATACCATTCCGAGGGAACGAACGCCGCACTTAGAAAACCGTGAGGGATATCTCTTATCCCCAATCTTCCGTATATAGGACTTTTATTCAACTCCATCGGTGGCGTTTCGCCCTTTTGTTGATAGATGAAGCTTTGAAAAGCCGTGTTCATTTTCCCGAGGTCGTGGTAGTATGCGGCTTGGGCAATCAATTCCAGATTGCCCGTGCTTACCCGACTTTCGTTGCACTCCTTGAAATCGTCCAATAACTGCAACAGCCGTTCGGTGTGACTTTGTATAGTTTCCTCGCACCCCTCGGGATTTAAGTCGCTTTTTGCTAAAAATTGCTCTTTATTTATCATGCGGGAAATACTCCTATCAACTCCCCATCGACGATGTCCATAAGCGGGGCGTAGCTTAATTCGGTATCCGATTTTACACACCTTGCTCTTACCCGTTCGGAAATGCGCCTATATCCGTCCTTAACCTCGAAAACCTTGTTGAGAACATATTCCGTGGAGGAAGAATTACCCTCCAGAGCCTCATAATAATCTTGCGGAATCAAGGTGTCATAGCATAATATCGGATTTGTTTCAATATCCTCTTCGCTTGACAATTCCACCTCCTTAACCTCGTCAATTCGCAAAAGATCCTCGTGTCTGCCCAGCGAAGGGAAGATTTTTGGGTTTTTAAGTCCTTCCAATACCTCTTCGAAGTCCTCTTCCTCGGGGAAAATGTACAAGAGCAGCTCCAAATCTACCAGCAACTCAACATAGCCCAATCCGCGAGTTATTCCGTCCTTGCCTTCTTTTGTAAGCCCGAGTCGGTAAAAGTCATCGGCTGAACCGCCAATAAGCTCGTTGTCGTTTTCCTTGCGCGCCGTAAAATACTGATGGCGTGTTGCATCAAAGCTTATACCGAAGTAATACCTCGTATACATATCGCTGATCGAGGTATGATAACGTCCGGCTATCGAAACGTCCATCGAGTGATATTTTGTGTATCCGCAGGCTGTATGCACCATTCCGATAACGGTGGAATAAGGCGGCAGTTTGTAGCTGTCCTGAATTGCAATTGCGGCGGGTTTTCGGAAGTTGGGCAGGTTTTGATACGCCCGAATCCTTATCGCCCTACGCATAGTACTCCTCCACATGCTTTTTGAGTATGTCGAAGAATTCACCCATATTTGTGCTGTGAAGGCTTTCGCTGATTTCTTTGCTATTGTAAAAGCTGCCGTCTATGTAGCCGCATACCGTACCTTCCTTCAGCTCTCCATACGAATCGATCACGCTTTGGAGCTTGCCGACTTCCAACTTGCCTTTGTCGAGTGTCAATCTGTTTTCGAAGAACGGATTTTTGCGCGTATATACGCCTCCGATAGCAAACACAGGTGCAAAATTCTCCCTTCTGCCCTTGATATCTCGATAAAGAGTGGCTATGGTATCCAACAAGGCGCAAACCCTTTTTGTCTTTTCCGTGTTCTCGATTTCGATATTTCCGTCTACCCCCACTCTGTCGAGGTCAACGGTAAGGGTATAGGTATAAAAAGACTTGTGAATCTCGCTTTGAACGATGCTGTTATTGGTGTTTAAACGCTTTGCCAAGCCCATATTGGTCAAAAAGTCCAAATCCGCCGAAAAGCTTTCCAAAGCAATCGCGTTGGAAAGACGTGCCACCGCGGGGCGCACTGCCGCTCCTCCTGCTCTGTCTTCGCTCTTGGCTTTGGTCTTCATATATCCGAAAAGATCGATTTCGGGATACTTGTCGATTGTCGCCTTGGGAGCAAATTGCACCACGGCTTCGCCGCTTCCGCCCTTGTAAAGCTCGGTTGTATCCCACCCAAGTTGGTTTATTATGTTATACCTTATTGCCTGACGAGATATGTAGGAATAAGAGTTGCCGTCCCCTCGCGAAAGCTTTTTCAAAACCGTTATGTTACCGAAGCCCTCTCCGTAATTCGCGCTTTCCGCCTCAAAAATCAAACTTAACGTTAATCCCGGTTTCTTTGTCATATTATCTGTCATTTCAATTCTCCTTTTAATTCTTTTTCGCTTATTTCATAAATATGGAAGGTGTTTTCTTCCATAATCCGCTTCGAAATTGGAAGCTTCAAATTTTATAGTGCTTTATTTGTCTGTCGCGGTACTCTCTTTCTTGTCACCACCGAAATTGCTGTTGAGTCCTATTACATACGCGTAGCCGATTTCCTTAAAGGTTTCCATTCCCGCAAATACGTTCATAAGCACCGAGGGTATTTCTCTGCCCATTCCGCCGTACATACGCGTAACCGTGTCGAGGAACATATCTCTGTTTCCGGTGGAAAGTGCATTGGTAAGCTTATACACATAACCGCGCATCTTGTTGTCGGCATCCATACCGAAATCCTTACGCAAAAGCTGTCCGTCGTACTTTGCGCGCTGAACCGTCTTTTTTATTTCTTCCATTGTCTTAATCTCCTTTCCGCGCTTTTGCGGATGTGCTTTATTAGAATCGTCCGTCACGCCTTGACTTGCTTCGACGGCTACGTTGTCTTTGAGAAGTTTCCATGCACCGATTTGTTTAACTGCATTTTGAATTACCTGAACCTGTAAAACATTGTCTGTAACGAACGTGCTTGCACCGCCGCGTATAAGAGTATCGATAAGTATCCATTGATTGGTGAAATTAAGTACATTATCCACGACCTCTGCAAATACGTTGATATAATCTCCGTCGCGCAACTTAACTTTGGAATTAACCATTCTCGCCAAGCTGTCATTTGCGTTTTGAAAGATACTCAAAAGCGACTTGCCAACCACATTGGACGAGTAAAAACATCGTTTGGAATTAAAAATCAATGAAACAACTTCGATTCCGTCGCTTTGTTGACGCGCCATTTCCTGAAGCTCGTAATCAATCATCAAATTGAATACGTTTCCACGCTTAAGTGTGGGATCCTTAGCGTATTTCTCGGCAAGCGTTGTGTTGATTCCGACCAAGGATTCAATGCTTCCGTTTCGATTTACAAACAGCCTATCCTTGTAGTACGCGCCCGTATCCACGCAAAAAAATCCAAACGGCATAAATGCGTACACGAAAGCGCATAAGGGACAAATATACGAGTCGGCTTTTTTATTCCAAAAAGTCGAAGTTTTTTTGGACATATCGTCAATATAGGACTTAATGAAGGTCATCTCGATCATAGATCCCTTATTCTTTCCGAATTGCTCCCTACACTGCATACATGCGACGGATTTCTTACCGTCTTGATAGTCGGCTTCATTTTGAATTTGCGCTTTGACCTTATCGAATAAAAAGTCTTTGATGCAATCCTCAAAGGTTATTCCTTTTTTTATCGAATAGCTTCCCTGACCGTAAGACAAAAAGGCAAATCCGTTGAAAAAGAATTGGAAATTCTCCCATACGCATTCGGCTATTGTCAAATACATCTCCATCTCAGAGTCGTTTTTGAGCGCGTTTTGTATGTTTTTCGCGGTAGCCAAGCGATCCTTGGGATAGTGTTCAAACAACTCTTTCAAGTCGCCTTTTTCGTAATTATCACAAACGGTTTGATGTGTTTTTCGATTCAAGTAGTTTTCGAAGTTTTTCTTCAACTCGTCCTCACCTGACTCGTCTACGTCAATTGCCATAAACCTTGCCATTTTGGACTCTTTGCCGAAACTATCGATTATAAAACCGATGTAGTCGGTTGCAAGATCACGTTCGAAAAACTCTTTATTTATAACGATCTCATCGTTTTCGAGCCTATAACCGTCGTACCCGATGTACTTTAAAAAACGCACAAGTCCGACAATTCCGGCGTTGAACAGAGCGGTATCGGTGCGAATGCGAATTTTGTCGCCGTCAACTCTCATGCAACACCTCCACTGCTTCAAACATTCCGAATCCAACCGAACACTTGCTTCCCATACCCGCTTGATACAGCAGATTCAGGTCGATAATATCGCCGGTCAAGATATACTCGCCGATATTACTCTGAAACTTCAGTCCGTCGCTTCGAATAACCGTGACAGATGCCTTTTGCAGAGGGCGAAGCGCAATCTCTTTGTGCATGGGATCGTATCCTATATCGCGGCGTAATCTTGTCAGCGACGTATTAATACTCTGCGTAAACTCCTCGTCCTTGAAGGACAAAAATCTGTCCTTATTATCGGCAGTATGTACGCGCACCAATAACGGACTCAAAAATTTAATCGCAAGAGTGTTTTGCATGAGGACCTTGCTGCTCATAATCGTGCATTTATTGAGTTTGATCCGCTGTCCCAGTTTCATTGGGTAGGTCTTACCCCGTGCGTTAACCGCAGAATTGTATAAACGCATGATAAACTCTTGATTTATACCCGATACGGTCACGCTCATGAGTAACGACGGCACCGTCGTGTACTCTGCCTGAATACTCGCGCGCGGTAAATACACACTGAAAGTGAAACCTTTCATTTCAGTTCTTGCGTACAACGATGTAAAATAGTCGGGATATTTCTCGCTCAATATGCTTTTAAAAAAGCTCAATATCCCAAACCTGTAATCGTTATCTAACCGCTCCGTAAGCAATTCGAATTCCAACCTCAACTTCAAATTTCTTTACCTCCTGTCATTAATTGTGTTTATGTCAAGTCCGATTCGGCTTTTAGTTGGTTGTTTTTGCAGTGCCATGAATTAAGTATTATAAAGTCCGATTCGGCTTTTACTTCGATAATTGGTATGACCTAACAGATATTCCGTAATTAAAGCGAAACAACTTTTGTTTCAATGTGAAAATAACACTTTGGTTTAGATCCGCTTTTTTGTATAGCTAGGCATTTGTGCCACTTATTTGGATTCGTTATATAAGTCGAAGAGCGTTTTTGTATAGGCGCGAAGCCCATTCACCGTGCTGTCGGGCTTAATGACCTTCAATTGCTTGCCAAACGAACAGCACCAAGCATAGAATTGGGGACTTATTTGGACGGACGCTTCGAATCGAATCTTATCGCAAACCTCGTTCATTTTGATGTTTTCGCCAAACTTATCCATAACGGGATTTAACAAAGACTTTTCGCATTCGAAGTCTACGACGGTTTCATCTCCGACATACATTCCGAATACCTCCTTGCGATGCTGCTTCAAGTCGAATCTATCGATTTGTTCGGACCTTGCGGCATCGAGCGGTTCAACCTCCACATAGTCCATTCTGTCTATGCGATAGTGCGCGAAATTGTCGGATTTATCACTGTAACAGATGACGTAGTAGTTGTCGCTCCAAAGCATAGTCGCGCATGGTGTAAGCAGATACCTTTGCTTGTCCCGTCTGTAAACCTTTTCTTTGCTTGCGTTGTAATCGAAATATAGAAATGAAATCTTTTTGTGAAGTTTAATGGCTTTCTCAATTGAATCGATGCTGTAATAAACGTATTCGTTCGTATGCTTGGTCGTATTGAAGTCAACAATGCTGCCGGTTATTGTGCTCGCACAATTTTTTCCGCAAGAGAAAGGATTTTTTTGACCAAACGTTCGGTTTTTCTCTCGGTAATAAAGCTTGCGGCTTGCACTGCATCCGAAAGTATTCTAAGCTCCGGAGTACTGAACACCCTATCGGCAAAATAATAACAATTAGTTTGGTTGGCTCCTTTGACACACATCACCTCGAAGCCGTATTCTTTGAGGATTTTTACATCGTTGTAGAGCGTTCGTCTGTCGCATGGCGCACCGCGATTGGCGAGCTGCTCCAAAATCGTTTTTGACGACATCGGATTTTGTTCATCGCTGGACTCCTTTAGAAGCTCATAAATTAACAGAATTCGAATTAAATGCGGCTGTTTCCCCATAATTTCCTCCTCCGTATACATTGATTATACCACAATATTTCAATACGTCAAGAGCCGACCGTACAAAACTTTGTACAACAAGAAAATAATTCGGGTAAGTTAGATCGTATAAGCGGAGATATAAACATATAAGATGTAGACAATGACGTATAACCGTATGTCAATTAGGATGCCGCTATGCGTATATATAGTCAAAAGTTTGGGCTGAATTAAATCAATCTTTACAAAGCTGCTTTTAATTAACTAAAAATGACCGGCGGATTATTGATGACGATTCTTCAAAAAGCAAATCCCCATTAGGGCGAACCACACGGGTTCGCCCAACAAAAGGAACTATGAACAACGCGGCACAGCTCAAAAACATAGCCTTGCCGCTACTCACTAAAACGCAGCTCAACTGTATATAAAAGGTCGCGATGTTCGTCCTTGCAAGCAAGGGGTTATGAACGTGCCACGCAAAGAATTGCGGCAGTGTTTACAATATGAATTCGGAGTCGCAACAGCCCTATAGGTGTGCAAAAACCTTGCTTAACGCGCCAGATTGTAGATTGCGACGAGGTAAATCTCTGCCATTTTGGCAAACTTATCCAAGGAGATATACTCATTGGTTTGGTGCATAATCTTCTCATCGTCGGCAAATTCAGGACCGAATGCAAGGCAGTTGTCCATGCATTTGGCGTAGGTGCCGCCGCCGATTGCCATAGGCTTGGGATCTCCGCCCATAACCTCTTTATAAGCCGCGAGCAGATCCTTAACCAAGGGTGAGTCGGGCGAGATATACACGGACGCGCTCTTATGACCGCCGATAATCTTGAAATCGGGCGAGTTTTTGTGGATAAGCTCCTCGATTTTTGCGTGAGAATAGCTTACGGGAAAGCGGATATCGATGTCAAGCTGCAAATGTCTGTCTATGACCTTGACAACGTCGAGGCTGACGGAAATTTTACCGCTTTGCTTGTCCTCCAAATACAGTCCCCATTTTTCTCCGCAAAAGTCCACGCAAAGGTTATTTGCGATAAAGGTGAGAGGCTTGCTTTGCGGAAACAGCTTAGCAAGAGCCTTAAATATCTTCCATGTTGCATTGTCGCCCAATTCGGGGACACTGCCGTGGGTGGCTTTTCCCGTTGCGGTGAGCTTTGTGTTTGTTCCGTCGAATTCGGCGGTAACATTGTCGAGAGCGACGTCCACCTTGCCTGCGACGACCGCCTCGCAGTAGTTGGGAACGATGTTAACCAAACTGCCTGCGGCTATGTCGATTACCTCGTCGGGGAGTATTCCTGCATCGAGCTTGATGCCGTAGACGCCCTTTTCGCAATTAATCAAGGGGAAGTTGCCATCGGGTGAAAACGCGACATCGGGCATTTTGCGTTTGGTTTTATAGTACTGCATACACTTCATACCCGTTTCCTCGTTGCAGCCGAAGATAAGGCGAATAGTTTTGGACGGCTTGAAGCCCGAGTCCATAAGAGCCTTAAGCGCGAACATACATGCGATCATCGGACCCTTGTCGTCTACGGTGCCGCGTCCGTACATTTTGCCGTCGATAACCTCTCCCGCAAAGGGGGGCGCAATCCAACCGTCTTTGGAAACGGGAACGACATCGAGGTGTCCCAAAATACCTAAAACCTCCTTGCCGTTGCCGCAGTCGAGCTGTCCCGCGTAATAGTCTATATTATCGGCGCGAAAGCCCATTTTTTCGCCTACGCTCAAAACGTAGTCCAAACAGTCACCGGTTTCTTTTCCGAAGGGATAGATGCCCTCGGAGGGTTTTTCCACGGTGTTAAATTTAATGGTTTCTTTAAGTACTTTCACCATTTCGGGAAAGCTGTCTTTCAATATTTTCTTTGCTTGTTCAGGCATATCATAATCTCCTTGTCCTAAAAATTAAGCCGATATGGCAAGAAAAGTATATCGGCAGGTTAATAAAGGTATAAATCCAAAATTAATTGAATTATTTACGGAAATATTATACACTTTTTTTGTGATTTGTGCTATCATTTTGGGGTACTATTTGCGAAAAGAGGTAGTTATGGACAAAATTATTAGAACTAGATTTGCACCCAGCCCGACGGGTTATATGCACATAGGCAACTTAAGGACTGCGCTTTACTCATATTTTTATGCGAAGGGACGCGGAGGGCAGTTTATACTGCGCATCGAAGATACCGACCAAAACCGCGAGGTCGAGGGAAGCTCTCAACTTATCATCGATACGCTTCACGAAACAGGTTTGATTTACGACGAGGGACCGGACATCGGCGGACCCTACGCGCCGTATGTGCAGAGCCAACGCAAAACCGGCTATTTGGAGTATGCAAAGCAGCTTGTTGCGCAAGGCGATGCTTATTACTGCTTTTGCGACAAAGAGAGATTGGAAAGCCTTACCGACGAGAACGGTGCAAGAAAGTACGACAAGCACTGCTTGAGCCTTTCCTTAGAGGAGGTTCAACGCCGATTGGCTAACGGTGAGTCTTATGTTATCCGCCAAAACATTCCCGACACGCATGAGGCAAACACCTATCACGATATGGTTTTTGGCGATATAACCGTGGACAGCTGCGAAATGGAGGATCAAATTCTCATTAAATCAGACGGAATGCCGACCTATAACTTTGCAAACGTCATCGATGATCATCTTATGAACATCAACTGCGTAATGAGGGGAGCGGAATATCTTTCCAGCACACCCAAATACAATCTGCTTTACGATGCGTTCAAGTGGGAACGCCCCGTGTACATTCACCTTCCCAGCATTATGAGGGATGCAACGCATAAGCTGAGCAAGCGCAACGGCGCGGCAGGTTACGGCGATCTCAAGGCTAAGGGTTTTTTACGCGAGGCAATCTTGAATTACATTGTATTGCTCGGTTGGTCGCCAAAAAACGATGTGGAAAAAATGTCCTTCGATGAAATGCTGCACGCGTTTAACCTCGAGGGAATCAGCAAGAGCAACGCCATTTTTGACGAGGTCAAATTGAGGTGGCTCAACGGTCTTTACATCAAGGAGCTTCCGTTTGAGGAGTTTGTGGAGTACGCTACTCCTTGGTTGGATAAATCCTGTTGCCGTGGTCGTTTCGACTACGCCTACCTATGCAAGCTTATTCAGGGCAGAATCGACACACTCGAGGATATTATCGAGTTGGTGAGCTTTGTGGACAAATTCGGCGACTACGATTTGGAGTTGTATACAAACAAGAAGCAAAAGACTTCTCCCGAGGTCGCAAAGGAAATATTGCCAAAGGTTTTGGACTTTTTGACCGCCCAAACCGATTGGAGCGAGCAACAGCTCCACGATTCGGTCCTTGCCTTCGTCCAACAGCTGGGAGTTAAAAACGGCATAGTCCTTTGGCCGTTGAGGGTGGCTCTTTCGGGACTGATGTCCACGCCGGGCGGAGCAACAGAATTGCTCTACCTTTTTGGAAAGGAAGAAAGCCTTCGCAGAATCCGTTACAGTATAGATCTCTTAAATAAATAAGCCGAAAGAGAGCGGAGCTTTCATAATGTGAGGCTGTTGCGTTAAGCAACAGCCTCATGTATTTGAATCAGTAAAAAACCATATAGGCGAACCCGAGTTTTCACCTGTATGCCGAAAGCGAAGCTTCTATCGCCGACACGCTCATACAGTTGAAACCACCTCCTGCTCATGCATTTCCGTTCGTAGGGGGCGAACCCGTGTGTTCGCCCGTGTTTAGATGTCGTCTTCAATGAATTGTTAAGAAGCGGTGGTTGTATGGACATAAGTCACGTCGAAGCCGGTCGGGAGTATTACCAACGAAGTCTAGCATAAGGGCTCAAATTTAAATGCATTTTCAAAATAAGCTTTAAAATACTCGTTATGATGATTGACAAATCAAAGCAAAGATAATATAATGTAAGTGGTTCGGGCAGTTAGCTCAGTTGGGAGAGCGTCTCCTTGACGTGGAGAGGGTCGGGGGTTCGAGTCCCTTATTGCCCACCATTTTCGGCGAACAAGTCTTTTTGCTTGTTCGCCTTTTTGTAGCCGCAAAGCGACTGCAAGAAAGCCAAACTGCGCTTATAGACATTATTCGCCTTAGCGTTAGCGGTAATGGAGAACGAAATATGTATCGCTCCGCTTATTAGTTGAAAGCTTATTTAAAACGTTTGAACTTCGCTCCGCTCCTTCGTTGCATTCCGTTGCACTTCATTTCACTTCGCCGAGTCCCTTATTGCCCACCATTTTCGGCGAACAAGTCTTTTTGCTTGTTTGCCTTTCTTGCAGTCGCAAAGCGACTGCAAGAAAGGCAAACTGAAGATTATGTCCGCGTCCCGATTGCAAATTAAAGTGCGTAAGCTCTTTTTGAACTTACGCACTTATTATTACGCTCGCTTATATAAGAAAAGCTTATACTTGTGAGAATATCCCCTGTTCCCGTGGGCATTTGTCGTTCACGGGAACGCTAAATCGGTTGCAATTATTGCTTGTTCTTTTTTTGTTTTGTAACGAACAAGACCACTATTGCCGATATAAATAATGCTAACGCAATAATGATGGCGGGATACTTGGGCATAAAGCTCTTCGAAACCGCTTCATCAATTGCTCCTTTGGCGATATTGCTTTCAACTTCGCTTTCAATAACGTCGCCGTTCGCGTTGTCGCTTGCATTATTATCGCTTGCGGTATTTTGATTGTCATTGTTACTTGCAGTACAAATTTCTGCGTTATACAACAATTCGTAATTGCTTACCTTTAGTTTGTCGTTTTCGGACAGCATTCCGTAAGCCTGCTTTGCAGCGTAGACTTCATTTGTTGTATAGCTCACATTGCCAAGCTTGGAAATAAGCCCTTCAACATGCTTTGCGGAAGTATTAAGCAAAATGTTTTCGCCTTGATCGTTTGTTGCGTATATCGTTTTAAAGTAACTCGTCCAAATAAAATTGTCATAAAACTTTCCGTTTTGAGGACGATATAGCGTCAATTCAAGGTCAGCTTCAATATTATCCACGAAGTTGTCATAGTAATAGTCTTGTTTTTTACGCCACAAGCCGTTTAGTACCGGAGCATTACTTGACAGGCATATAACTTCTTTTAAATTGTCAACGCCGTATAATGCTCTGTCGCCAACAGCCAGAAGTGATTTCGGCAGAGTGACCTTTGTCAATGCTTTATTTGCGCCGAAGGAATTCGGAGCCAGGAAAAGCACTCCCTCCGGTACGATATACTCAGTATCGGTTTTAGCGACCGAATAAAGTATAAGCGTTGTCATTTCCTTGTTAAACAGAACTCCGTCTATTATCGTGAAGTACGGATTGTCTTCGGCAACAATAATGCTATTTAAGCTATCGCACCCCGCAAACACCGAGTAAAAGTCCAAATTCTTAATATTTGAAGGGATATATATCTCTCTTAGCGAAACACATAGAGCAAAGGCAGAACCGCCAATCGTAACCAAGCTTTCAGGTAAATCAAGCTTTTCGATGCTTTCACACGAGTAAAATGCATAGCTGCCGATTTCCATAAGTCCTTCGGGTAAAGTAACGGTGACTAAAGACTTACAGTAATAGAAGGCATAATCGCCTATCCTTTCCAGTATCGGAGCTTCGCCGTCAAAGGTTAACGATTGCATTCCACTAAATCTCAAGAAACAGTTATTCGGTATTTCCTTAACATTTGAGGATAACACGACACCCTTAAGCAAGGGCTTTTCGTATTGCCAGTCGAAATTTCCGCCAACTACCGAACTGCCCGGATCCAACGAGCCTGCGTTAACCACGTATAAGGCGTTATCGTATGAGAAGGCGTTCTCATCTATCGTAACAACAGTGGAGGGCATTACATAAATTCCGTCATAATCCCAAGCGGAAGGTTGTTTGTAAACTCTTGTCATTGCTTTGTCGTACATTACACCGTACTCGTCAACCGTTAAGTAGGGGTTGTTCGCATCAACCGTCCAGCGCTTCAACATACTAGCGGCATTCGATACGTAACCTGCAATGTAATCTACCCTTCCTGCGAAATAGACTGTGGTTAGTTTTGGACAGCTGTTGAATACAAAGAAATCCAAATAACCCAAATCCTTGTGGAAATATACTTCCTCCAATTCGGGACAAGCAGAGAAAGCAGATCCGTTAATTCCGCCTATGTTGCCGTAAAAATGAACGGTTTTGAGTGGAATTCCCGAAAAATCAACGTTGTATTCATTCATATAGCTTCCGATAGTACCGATATTGCCGTAGAAGGAAACCGTATTCAGTGCGTTCATTCCGGTAAATGAATTATAAAGACCGCTAAAATCTCCGTAGATTTCTACGCTCGTTACGTTTTCAAGTAGGTTAAATGAATGACTACCAAGTGCTGTAACGTTAGCAGGAAGTATGATTTCGGTGAAGCCAAGATTGCGTACAAACGCCATTCCGCTTATTGAATGAACATATTCAAATGAGTTAAACTCACCCAACGCAGTACATTCAAAGAAGCATCTATCCGGTATCGTCGGGCAATTGCTTGACCAATTCACCACGGCAAGCTTTGTACAATTACTAAAGCAGCTACTGCCGACAGAGGTAACGGTATTAGGTAGAGTAACCGAGGTTAATCCGCTCTTATAGAACGCTTCGTCACCGATAGTAACTAACCCGTCATTGAACGTCACGTCGGAAAGATTGATGCACCCATAAAAGGCTCTGGCTAATACTGTTTTGACATCCGCTCCGAAGATTATTCCTTCGATCGCGGTATTGGCAAAAGCCTTACTGCCGATTGTATGAACGCCGTTTGGAATAACCACTTGCTTTGCCGCACCTTCATATGCGGTTAATACGCCGTTTTCAATGATAAATCCGGTATATTCGGTTAAGTAAGCTACAAGCTCTTTCCAACCCTCGGCGTTTGCATATGCATCTAAACTGCCGGTAGGTACGCTTATCGAATATCCTGAAGGCACATTTAAGAAAGCATTCTTTCCAAGCACGGGCGGAACGTGACCAAACAGGTTTAGACGTCTTAACGAACAGGATGCAAATGCTTCGTTACCGATACTGCTTACTCCTTCTGCAAGGTGCACCAAAACCAACGACTTGCAATAATAGAAAGCTCTGTCTTCTACAGCGGTTAGTTTATATCCCGTATATAATTCCTGCAAATCACTGTATGCAAATGCTTCCGCACCGATAGCTTTGATTTTCAAGGGCAAGTTTATTATGCGCGATTTTCCGGAATAGGACGTTAACACATTGTCCTCACTTACTGTAAAGACGCTTATATCCTCCAATCTATCTACGTAATCGGTATATAAACGAGAATAAGCGGCTACGCAACCTTCGGGAACATAGATCCTTCCGTTTTCGGTTTTTGAAAATGCGTTTGCGCCTATTGCGGCAGGTTCTCTTCTGTTTAGAGTTATACTTTTAAGCACAAAGCATTCGTCAAAAGCTCTTTGACCTAAGCTGGTTACCGTATCGGGCAACTCCACAAAAGCCAATGAGGAGCATTTGTAAAATGCGTTGCTACCAATAGTAGCCAGTGCCGTATCTTCTAGGTTAATGTATTTTAGCGCGCCGCAATCCTCAAACGCACATAGTCCTATTGATTGTATGCGGGGGGAAAGCTCAACTTTTACTAACTGAGTACAAAATCGAAATGCCATCGATTGTATTGCCGTTACGGTTGAAGGAAGCTTGACGCTTTGCAGAGAGGAATTATAGAACATACTCTCGCCGACATATGCGATTTTGGTATCCTCAAGGTTGACCGAGCGAATATTAATACAATTAACAAATGCGGCAGACTCCAAAACCATCAGGGTTGACGGAAGTCTCAAATCAGTGATTCCTTTTACATATTGGAAGGCATTGTTTCCGATACTTACCAACTTGGTATTTTCAAGATTAATTTCACTCAGTTTATTGTCATTGAGAAAAGCCCCCGATCCTATTGAAGTCAGGGTTGAAGGCAATACCACTTTTTTCAACGAGCCACAATGACCGAAAACGTATTGAGCGATAGTCGTAATGCCCTCTGGAATCACAACCTCTTCTATCGCGGTTCCGTCAAAAAGCCAGCCGTATGTTAAATCGCAATTTGGTGACAGTCTGACAGTCTTAAGGCTCGAGCATTCATAAAAAACACCGTTAGCCATATAGGTCACACTGTCAGGAATATAGATTTCGGTTAAAGAAGCGCATCCGTAAAAAGCAGATTGACGTAGATAGACAAGCTTCGTCGGGAACTCCATTTCGCTTAAGTTTTTACAGTAAGCAAATGCGCATCCGCCTATGCTAGTCAAAGACTGCGGGAAAGAAACCTTTTTTATTTCATCGTGGTAAGCGAAGATTCCGTTAGCCATCGTGCTGATATTTCTGATGGCGGTTACGCCGTCGGGAATAATGACATGTTCTGCGTTTCCCGTATATGCCGTGATCGTTCCATTGCTGATTACGAAGTCACTTGGAGAAGATTCACTGTTTATCTCGAGCTTATCGGTGTTTTGAATCGAGCTTTTCTCGCCATTGCCAGTCGAATTTCCGATGTTTTCTTGTTCATCCATAGAAATGGAGTAAACAGAATAATTCATCGCGTAATCCTGTAAAACAAAGGTTAACTTATTGTTTATGAGCTTGCTCATATAGTCGGTTACGTCGATTGTTACGATGTTATTACTGTTCCTTTCAAACTCATATATCGGGCGAGCATAGTCATCTATCGGAATTAATTCATTTCCTGCGTTCATAGTATAGAACTGCATATTCATAAGATAGTGATTATCACAAATCTCAAAATCTGCGTACGTCCTTCCGTTTTCCTCTCTGATTTTTGCATCAATCAAGGTAGGCGCCTCAAAATCTATGTATACAGGGAAGCTAATTGAATCCTTTACGTTTCTTATGGGTTCATCGTATGCTAATTCCGCCGTAATTGTAACTATAACCTTTTGGTTGTTTGCCAACATCAGCATTGAAGGAGAGAAGCCAAGGTTGTGTGCGGTGTTAGAGTTAACATAACTCTTCCTTGCCGTCGGCGCGTAGCTATCCATATAGACCGTTCCGTTATACGCGTCTTCGATATAGTATGTCAAGTTATAGCAGTTTCTGAGTAATCCGAAGTAAACCGATACAAACTCGCTTGCACAGTTACTGAATACGCTAATTGCATTTTTATCGGCATCGGGAGCAACCTCTTTTGCTCCTTCGGGTAAAACGTAAACGTAAGTGCCCATTTTGATTAAATCACTGCGATTAAATACTGCAATCGGAGCAACAGGATATACCAGAGCTTTTTCTTCGTCATAAATAGTAGCGTCAAATATAGGAGCTTCCGTCCAATCGCCATAAAAACCGAGGAATGGAATGGATATGTCTACCCCGCTTTTATTTGCGGCAAGCAAGGATACGAAGCCCTCTATATACCAGCCGTATTTGAAGTTGTTATCAAAATAAGCTCTACTTTGTTCGCCCAACACAACGGACAACGAGATTTCTGCAGTCATTCCTGCCTTTACTCGCACATTCATTCCGTCAATTTCGCCGTTTTTAACCTTTACCGAAACGGAATAGTCTGTTTGTTCAAACATTAATCCATTTAAAGAAAAGCCGTCAATGCCTAACTGTGGTGCAATTAAAGTCAAATCAAGCAAATAACTTAAATCCGTGTCGCCGAAGTTCATCAGGTTGAATCTCAGATTATACTTGCCCTCTTTATCCTTGTCGTCACCAAGTTCAAGCTTGGTCTTGTCTGTTCCGTTAACGGTGAGTACTGCGGTTGTACTTAAAGCGGCGTCCAAATTCATAATGCCCGACCCCTGCTTCCTCACAGAAGCGGGTACGCCGTTGGTATCCACTACAATCGAAGACGTACTCATAACAAGTTGATAAACCATTGCTCTTACTTCTTTTGCCGTAAAATGAGGGAATATACTTTTAACATATTGACGAACGGCAGTTGCTGCCCCTGCCATATTGGGAGATGCCATACTGGTTCCGCTCATTTCAACATAGTATGCGCCCGAAGAAGAAGGCACGGACGAATAAATCGCACCACCCGGAGCGGTGATTTCCGGCTTTAGTTTCAGGTCGGGTGTTGGTCCCCAGCTTGAAAAATCCGACAAATACGGACCGGAGTAATTATCTACTGAAAAATTAATGATACCCGTTCCTGCTTTTTCAAGCATTAAGCCGTCAGCTAGAGATATACCCGCTGTCGGTATTGAAAGCTCGTCGATCTGCATACGGATCAAACCGTCAGTGTTATTATACACCAAGCATGCTATTGCGCCTTTATTAGAGGCATTCAGTTGTTTTTGTTGGAAGGACAACCCGAAGCCTCTTTGCGTAACGGCAATTTTACCCGTAACGTCTATGTTTTCATATGAGCTTTCTACTCCACCGCCGGGAATGTACACAAACTCATACGCTTTGTTCATTTCGTTTGCCAACATTTCTTCCACGAAATTATATAAATTTCCTTGCGAATTTGCAGCATCGTAAAAGAAAATAGGATTTTTTTCATACCTAAGGTAAGGAATTAAACCCTTGTCGACACTTGCGGTGTTGAGTGCGGCATCATACGTACCGGGCATACCGACAGTACCATTGTCGGGGTTAGTCGAAACGTCCGAACCATAATAGGAATTCATACCTGTACTGTAATAGTTTCCGCAAGAGGTTATCAGAGTAATTCCGGCTTCTTTAAGACTGTCAAAAGCCTCGTTTATGTATTCATTCTGGGCATAAACCTCTCTGCTAAATCCGCAAGGGCTTCCCAAGCTCATATTGATTACGTCTGCGCCCAAAAGTACTGCGTCATCTAGAGCGGCGGCAATATCCATAAAGTTTGCATTTGGAGAAACATCCGAAAAGACCTTCATTATCGCAAGCTGGGCATTCGGCACAACACCGCGAATAGTGTCTCCGTTTCCCGAAATAATACCGGCAACGTGAGTTCCGTGTGAATTACCCAAGGTTTGCACGGATGTGGCACTAGGAATAACGTCCATATCGAAATCGGCATAGTCAAAACCGTAAATTACCTTATCGTTTACACTGACCATATCTGAGGTAAAGCCTGAATCCAAACCACTCGTAAAGGGATGTAGGTTTTGAGATAGTCCTGAAATGTCAGAGTTTGTCAAAGAAAGCTGACCCGTCGGCATCTGGGTAAATGCCGGGTGCAAATAATCCAATCCTGTGTCAAGAATGGCTACTAACATTCCGTCACCCAAATACTCGGATTCATTCAATAACATTCCATTATCGTCATACAAGCCACTTAATCCGCTTGTTAAATATGCTTGTGCTTCCGCAGAAACCTCTGGAACGGTGTATTCCATTGCAATATCAACACTTATAACACCGTCTAGACGCGATAACAATGATAAATCGCCGTATCTTACACGAACAGCCAAGCCGCAAAATACCGTTTCATACGAGTATTTGTATTCTGCTTTTACACCGGCGGCTGCAATCGCCTGAATTACTCTTTGTTGTACTCTACGCGCATTTCTCAAAATGCTAGCTGCTTCCGAAGAGTTAATAAACTCCTCAATCGAACCGAATTCGGTTTGCGAATTAAACGCATCTACAAGCGATACCCCTTCAGTTCTTATTATCGTCCAATACTCTTGGTCGTCTGATGTTTGAGTTGTGATATCGACAATCTCATTTGAAAACATTTCTGCCATCAAACCGTTAAGCTGATTTACATCTATTCCATTTGTTAGGTTGATGAATTCAACACTACGAGCTAGATCCGCATCACGTTCGACACTGGCAGATACTGTAAAAGTACCTATCAGCATAAGAACGACAGCGGCGGCAAGCATCATCACGATGCTTATTCTCTTGTTCATTTTTTCTCCTCCTTAATACTGCATAAATGGGCTTTTATTGCCCAATACATACTGTTTGCAAGCCATAGGGCTGAATATAAACACCGATAATGAATTATTCGTGTGTATAGGCTCCGTTACCGAGTTGTCATACATGTAATTGTCCTTGATCTCGAATGCGGATGTCTTTTCGTTGTTGCCGTCGGTAAATACCACATGCGTGTATCTTGAAGAGATTTGCATATAGTAGTAATCCTTAGCTCCGAGCATTTCTTCGGTAATTTGTGTTCCGGGGAACGCGGTTAGCGGTACTTCAACGCCGTTTTCGATGTAGTAAGCGTAGTAATACATTGTTGTCCACTTGTCGTCAATGTTTTTAAATGCGATTGTAAAGTTGGGGTAAATAGCTACCGTTACCGAGTTGTCATACATGTAATTGTCCTTGATCTCGAATGCGGATGTCTTTTCGTTGTTGCCGTCGGTAAATACCACATGCGTGTATCTTGAAGAGATCTGCATATAGTAGTAATCCTTAGCTCCGAGCATTTCTTCGGTAATCGGAGTTCCCGGGAACGCGGTTAGCGGTACTTCAACGCCGTTTTCGATGTAGTAAGCGTAGTAATACATTGTTGCCCACTTGTCGTCAATGTTTTTAAATGCGATTGTAAAGTTGGGGTAAATAGCTACCGTTACCGAGTTGTCATACATGTAATTGTCCTTGATCTCGAATGCGGATGTCTTTTCGTTGTTGCCGTCGGTAAATACCACATGCGTGTATCTTGAAGAGATCTGCATATAGTAGTAATCCTTAGCTCCGAGCATTTCTTCGGTAATCGGAGTTCCCGGGAACGCGGTTAGCGGTACTTCAACGCCGTTTTCGATGTAGTAAGCGTAGTAATACATTGTTGCCCACTTGTCGTCAATGTTTTTAAATGCGATTGTATAATTTGTGAATATAGGTTCTCCTGAAGTAATATTCGGGAACAATTTCCAAGAATCCGCGTTCTTATATGCATCTACAGAACCAACCGGAACGGTTATGGTAACATTTTCCGAAACACCCGTAAACACAGTTACGTCCTCGATTGTAGGAGGCACAGGATTTAAAGACGTTATATCCTGAATAGAGAAGCAATCCAAAAACGCATTTGTGCGGATAAAGTTCACATTTTTAGGAATTTCTACATATTTTAAAGCCGAGCATTCAGCAAATAAGTATCCACCAAACTGCGTCAATGCACAATTGTCCGCAAACTTGACAGAAGTTAATTTTGTACAATCCTTGAATACGGAGCAGAGTCCATATTGTCCTGCTTGTCCTAAAGCAGCAAGCGTAGCGGGAAAAGTGATATCTACCAGCCCGGACATTTGAAAAGCAAATTCACCGATATAAGACAATTTGGTATCTTCAAAGTTGATATCGAATAGTGAATCGCAACCCAAAAACGCTATTGCATGGATTTTTTCCAATGTGGTCGGAAGCACAACTTTTGTAACGTTTTTATATCTAAAAATATTTGCGCCTGCTAATTTACCCGCAGATATTTCTTTCACGCCTTCGGGTATGACCACAACTCCGCCCTTACCATTGTATTCGACCAAAACGCCGTTTTCTACGACAAACTCCAAGCGGAAGTCTGCCACGAGGACAGTATCGGATTCGATAAAGAACTCATTAAAGTCCACTATTTTATCGTTGTACATCCAACCGCAGAAAACAAAGCCCTCCGATACAGGGTCTTCGGGAAGCTCCCAATATCCGTTTTTCGTGACCTTGATAATTCTATATACATCTTCACCCACCATAAAAGTAACCGTCCAATAGTTCACTTCAACGGCATTTATTTTATTATAGGCTTCGGCATATGCGATTCCGACAGCTCTTGTTCCAATCGCGTTGTTCAAGTTCTCGATACCCTGAGTATAAATATTTTGAACAAGTGCCCAATTTTCCGTGGAATAATCCGCTTCCTTAAGTGATTCTACATAATTAGTGAGTTCCCTTATTCTTACGGACTTTTGTAACTCGCCTTGTGCAATGTCTTCTTCTTTTGTAAAGACATTGTCTACTCCCTTATAGAAGTCATTTGCGGTTTTCTCGGGATATGGTAAACCGCCCTCGTATTCGCTAATTACTTGGCACGCATATTCATAAAGACGAATAATCTCCGCCCAGTCTTCCTGCCAATATTCTTCAACGCTTAATGCATCCATAAATGCTTGCATTTCTTGAGGGATGGTCTTTACTTCGTCCATAGCGGCTTTTGCCGACGAGGCAAGCTCGACTATTTCTATTTCATTTTCTGCCGACGAAATAAGCAACTCATATTCTGAGCAAATATCTGTAATTGCTGTCCATGCGGCGTAAGTATAATGATATCTATATGACGGCTGTGCTTTTTGCGCTTTATAGTCCTTGATTTCCGCTATGTAATGCGCTTTAGCCAGATTGATATCATATTCAAATACCGCATAGAGAACTATGTCCGAAGTAACAGGAGTCGAAAAATTATACTCTGTTCCGTCTTTCGATACCCATCCCTTAAAAACGTGGAATTGCATTTCGGGATTAGGTGTGTTTTCGATCAACTCACCATATTTCACCACTGTTGAATACAGAATTTCGTTATTTGCCATGAAAACAACACTAAAAGTCTGCACTTCCCATAGCGCAGTTAGATGCATGTCTTGAGTAACGGGATCTTCAAAGTTCCACATCGTTGCGTCAGGTAGCATCCAGCCTTTAAGTACAAACCCGACATATTCGCATTTAGGAATCGATAGCTTACTTCCGTAGGCAACGTTTTGACTTTCAACGTCACTTCCGCCTGCAGAATCGAATGTGACCGTAAGCATTATCGCTTTCCAATCGGCGGTAAGGATAATGCCCGCAACTACCGGAACATTAAAATTGTAAGTAGCGCCGTCTAGTAACCAACCATTGAAAATGTAGCCCGTCTTAACGGGATCCGCAGGACGTTGCGCCCATCCGTTGAGCAAAACCAATTGAGATGGAATCGCACTTCCTCCCGCACTGTCGAAGGAAACAGTAGCATATGTAATCGTTTCCTCCCAAACGGCAATCAATACTATGTCTTCGTATACAGGACTAGAAAAGTCATATAATTCGCCGCCTACGGTATTCCATCCTATCAAATCGTACCCGATTTGCGTAGGCTCTTGAGGGCATATTGCTTTTTTGCCGTACTCCACTTCCTGCGTGGAGACTTCGCTTCCGCCCGCACTATAGAAACGAACGGTTAGGTACCGTCTTTGCCACTGTGCAATAAGAGTAACGTCGGCTTCAATAGCCGTTTCAAAGTTGAACTCTATTCCGCCGCAGTACCACCCGATGAACACATACCCATCTTTAGATGGCTCCTTTAGCTCCGGTGCTTCGGCACCAAGCTGAACTATCTGTTCCCCTAGTAAACTACCATCGGTATCCACATAGGATATTGTTACCGTCGTAGGTTTGTCCGCGCCACAGCCGACAATTACCATGCAAACTACCAGCAACAAAACAATAGTCATTGCCCCTAGCAATTTCTTTTTCTCGATTTTCATGTGATCCTCCTTATAGATCTTATATTGATTTATATTTTTACGCATATCAAATGCGTTAAAATTGCTTTCTGTATATCACTTAGATATAAGAGCTTCTGATTCTGTATATTCTGCGAATGAATTATAGTAAATAGCTTTCTCAAAATCGGCAGCTATAAGCAATATACTTTAATCGGGCATTTTTGGGCAATATGCGCAAATGATGCCGACTAAAACTGTATAAGCACACGTGGAGTAGCAATCGATTTGTTAACATACCGACGTGTCCGATACGCTTTTTGCATATAAATTCATCACACATTCTTGTCGATTACGCCTGCTCCTCGCTCTTGGTGCACTCAAGCGCCTCAATTAGAGCCTTACTAAGTTCATGGATTCTTACTTGACATTCTTGAGAATAAGATGCATCCATTACCTCTTTTGCAATACCTACCGCCAAGTTCTCATACTCAAGCATGTTGTCATGACCTTTAGGCAATATTTCAACCCACACGAATCTTCTGTTCTTATCATCGGCGTACCGTTGCACGTAGCCAAGCTTAATCAAGTCATCAACCACCCTTGACATATTGGGATATGAAGCATCTGCCATTGCCGCAAGATTCATCATACACTGCTTGCCGTTATCGCGCAATACACCCATCACCCTTAATTGCAACGGACTTAGTACCCCGATGTTATGAAGAGCCTCCCACGTTTTCTTTTGCACGGGAGCCGCAAGCCTTTGCCGTATAAGCAGTTGTAGCTTGTCTATCACACAGCCAAGCTCATCGTAAAACATTTTTTCCATCCTTTTCACCACCTGTTAATCTTTATATAAATAATTCGGAGTTATATCCTCCAAAATTATGCTATATACCGTCTATCGAGACTAATACTATTTCTAATCCACTTCTTATTTCGACATTTTCATCAGTGTCTTTTTGTCTTATATTCACAAAAGTGCTCGTACGTAGTTTATGCTACGCCCTGCGCTTTTTAATAGTTTGATCCTCAAAAATCCACTCGCCAAAATGTCGATATTTAGTGGTACTTGCTATATGCTTGTTTTGCATTATAATTTAGCGAAATAGCGTAGTACACTAATCGTCTAATACTATCATCATATATTATAATCATAGCATAGAAACATTGCCGTGTCAATTGATTTATTCAAGATTAAACTCTTATTTGCGCGAAACACGGATAAAATTATACGTGTCAATGCCACAAAATCACTTATTTTTGTGTCGGATTAACAAGCATACAAGTATAATATTGTATTATGGCTTCGTTGTCGCAAAATCACTTATTCTTGGTCGGATTTACATGCATATAAGAAAGTATGAAAAAATGGATTCGATGGAATAAACTTCGCAAAGGAAGAAGCGCGAATTTGCCGATTGTGCATTTGAAATTAATTATGCATCAAAATAATTTATAAGCTAACCTGATTTTAAGGCTTGCAATGCGAGTATGACTATGATATAATTACAAGCAATTAAGACGTAATTATGCAATTGTATTCTCGGCAAGCACGAAATTAGATGGCGTGCCAAAGCACGCAGAACAAACGGCAACATGGTGACCGAGTGCATTTTGTATTTGCTCGTGTGCTTTGCCCAAAACCGAAAAACTGATATAAATATTATATAGATATAATGAGTTGAAAGGTCGGAGTTTTGATTAAAAGTGTGAATCGAAAGCGCGCGCGGCGGCTTTACTCGGAGGAAGAGAATATGATTGATGCAGTATTGGATAATGAACGATGTAGCATTATTGACTTTTTAGCCAATGATACCACTTTAAGCATGCCCGACGCGCGTTTTTGCATTGAAAAGAGCGGTAGTGTAATCGCATATAAAAACAAAAGCTCTGAGATAGTCGGCTGTGGTACATTTCGTTTGTGGGGAAAGAACAGGAATAAGGCAGACGTGTATATTTACGTTTCATCCACAGCAAGGCTATTCGGGACGGGTAACATGCTGTTGAAAGCATTGATTGATACCCCGCAAGCAAGTGCTTTAGAGTTCATCAGCACAAAAGTCGAAACAAATCATTCGGATTCATTAGTATTTTTTCAAAAAGCAGGTTTTGAACCCTGGTATACGGAATATATACTTTGGCATAACGGAACAAGGCAATCTGAAAGTAATTTGAATTTCGAAAACTATCAATCCAAATATTTTGAACAGTACGTTGATGCAATTCGTAGCAGTTTTTATGAGCTTAGAAGATCAAATGATTTTCAACCCTACTATTGCTGTGAAAAATGTCTGGAAAAACAAGAGGAATTGGAAAACAATAAAAACAATATATATGTAATAATTAAAGACGAAAAACTCATCGCCTCGGTTACAATTATTGACAATTTTATTGAGGATGTTTTCGTTGTATCCGATTATCGGGGAAGAGGAATTGGCAGGGAAATGATGTGTTTTGCTGTCAATAAAGTGATCGACAGCACAAACAGTCCCGCATACCTTAGTTCAATAAAATGGAACGTCGGGCCATTGCATTTATATCGAGGCGTGGGGTTTGAAATTTCCAAGACGATTCACTATTTAAGGTTGTTTCGATGAATAGCTTACATACAGTTTATGAATTAGGGAGGAGAAGATGAGTTTTATTGAACTAGCGGAAAAGCGATATTCCGTGAGAAAATTTTCGGATAAACAGGTAGAACAGGAAAAGTTAGATTTAATTTTAAGAGCAGGGCAGGCGGCACCTACCGCATGTAATAATCAGCCACAAAGAATTTATGTGCTTAAAAGTCCTGAGGCATTAGAGAAATTGCAAAAATGTAAAATGTCTCATTTCGGAGAAACACTTGCGATTCTTGTATGTGCCGACATGAAAGCCTGTTGGAAACGTGAGTACGACGGTAAATTGAGCGGAGACATAGATGCAGCCATTGTAACAACGCACTTGATGCTTGCCGCTCAAGAATTGGGAATTGGGTCAACATGGGTAATGCATTTCATTCCGGAAGCTGTGCGAGTCGAATTCGGACTCCCTGATAATGAAGAACCGATCAGCCTATTGGTGATGGGATATGCGGCAACCGATTCAAAACCTGCTCTGCTTCATATGCAAAGGAAAGACCTCAAAGAAATCGTGACGGTGCTATAAGCTTAACATGTCGGGAAAATTATGTGAATAACCTCACCCTCGACAACATTTTTTGTGCATAACAATATAAACCCTTAAAGTGCAACCCGTCGTGGCTGCTCTTTTCCTATCCTAAAATCTACGCCAAAGATGCTTTGCGAATGCGTGGTGAAGATATATATTAAAGTAGTAAATAACGACTTGCAATGCGAGTTTGATTATGGTACAATCATGCAAAAAATCGTAGTATGACGAAGAATATGTTTTTGATAAGGATTATATCAAATTAAGTTTTATTTGCGCAAAAGGAGGAGAGATGATATTTTATAATACCGATAATCTAAAGGACAATGAAATATTATTACGTATTGTAAAAGCTGCCGATGCACAGCCTGAAAAGCGCTGGCTTCCGGCATACTATTTCGATATTTGTTTGCTTGATGGCACAAAAGTCGGTACATGCGACTTGCGCATTGGACACAACGACAAAACTTATATCGGAGGCAACATCGGGTATGAAATCGATGAACAATACCGAGGTCACAATTATGCGGCAAAAGCTTGTTTCTTGCTGTTCTTGCTTGCAAAAAACACGGTATGGAATATTTATTTATAAGTTGTGCTCCGGACAATATTCCCTCTTATAAAACGTGTGAAAAGTGTAATGGAACATTGATTGAGATTGCAGACATACCCGAGGACAATGAGATGTACGCCGAGGGAAAAAGACAAGAGAGAGTTTACAAATTTACGTTGATGTAAAGCAATTCTTAAGATAAAACAAATTAAGAACAATCTCCACGTGAGCTAATTTACAGTTTGTCAAGCATGACATTTTAAAGCACATTGAGTATAGTTATGGAATAATTGTCAAGCCGACAAATCGAAATTCAACCGAGTAATCAAATATTATAGCGATGAAAAAAGTATTGCAGGGGAAGCGAAAATGAAGTTTGAAAAAACCATAACGCTAAAAAACGGAAGAGAATGTGTGTTAAAAAATGCAAACCAAACAGATGCAAAGGAAGTGCATGACTTCTTTAATTTGACGCACTCCCAAACAGACTTTCTGTTATCATATCCCGATGAAAACAGTTATGATGTCGAGCAAGAGCGGCAATTTTTGATTGCAAAGGAACTTAGTCCGAATGAGATTGAACTATGTGCAGTGGTAGACGGACGAATTGTTGGAACGGCAGGTATTGAGGCAGTCGGGAGAAAAGACAAGGTAAAACATCGTGCGGAGTTCGGAATCAGCATCGAAAAAGATTACCGGGGGTTGGGCATTGGCGGAGCATTGCTAAAAACCTGTATTGAATGTGCTAAAAGGGTTGGCTATCTTCAGTTGGAGCTTAATGTAGTAGCAGACAATACCTCTGCAATATCACTTTATAAAAAAGAAGGCTTCGTGGAATATGGTCGAAATCCTAGGGGCTTTCGTTCTCGTATAAGCGGCTGGCAAGAAGTCATTCTAATGTATTTAGCACTTGATAAATAAAGTGTTCTTCACCGACAGAGCATTATGAGCTCAACAACAATTTGACAAAAATCAGCTTATCGAGCCGAATCCGATAAACACATAAAGAGTAACCTTGTCTTCGTTGTACTATTCTCGGCGAGCAAGGCTAACAACTATTAATTAGGGAGGAAGAGAGAATGGCAAAAGAAAAAATAGCGTTTGGTGAGTTTTTTCGAATGTTGGGACGGAGTACCGCGAGTATGTTGAAGGCTTGAACAACACTCTGATTGAGCTTGGCTGTGAGTTGGTTGTCAAGGAAGCCAAAAACGGTTATGCCGTGTCTTATCAATATAAGAAGAAAGCTGTAATGAACTGGGTGTTTAGAAAGGCGGGAGTATATGCACGAATTTACGGCGACAATGCCGGCAAATACCAAAACACAATCCACGATCTTCCTCGTGATATGCAAGAGTTAATGACCTCGTCACGTGATTGCAAGAGGCTGATTAACCCTGAAGAATGCAGCGATGCTTGCGTTCAGGGAATTATCTATTCGCTAATTGGCGAAACATACAAAAAATGCCGTTATGACGGGATGTATTTCCTCTTGACAAATCAAAGGGCAAAGTATATAACCGACTTGGTGTGTGCAGAGGTCAATATTCGCAGGTCGTTATCATAACGGATTTGATACAATAATTGAATAGTCTGCGTTTATTGACAAATTCGTCTAAAAAAGCAAATCGCCAAATTTACACATTAATTTGCTGCAAAATATGTTCTATGCAATAAAAATAAAGATTCTACGAATTCTACGGCAAAATTCCACGAGTAGAGGATTTTTTTCGTTTTCAATCGTTTTCCACGGCAAATCGTTTGCCAAAAAGTATCAATATTCTACGAATTTCCATAAGTGTAGACAAAAAACGCTTGCAAAATCCCAATTGCTAGGGTATAGTTTTAGTGTGCAGAACAATTTAAATCGTTTGACAAAAGCTCGGTTTGATATGAGCTTAGAGGCAATGATGGAAAACAATAGAAAGAGTTTATAAAGAAACTCAAATACCATAGCTTGGTTCAAAAAGCTACAAATACCAAGCAGTGACATTAATTTACTCAAAGTAGAGCAATCAAGAAATCTCATGTTATGAAAAGCCCCCACAAGAAAAGTTCGACAATTCTGGACAATGCATTTTAATACGCGACAACCCGATATAGGAAAATGTAAGTTTTAGCTTTGCTAATCGGGATAAGGGCATTAAAAAACGCGACAACCCGATATAGGAAAATGTAAGTTTTAGCTTTGCTGATCGGGAAACAACATTCGGGAATAAAATACTATAGTATATTTATTATAACACAATACTAAGCAACTTCCAATTATATAAATTCGGCGATTGGGTTTATAAAGGCAGAAGCGGATTAGTATGAACACACCAATCGCAGTCGGAATACATTCGGGTAAAACAACGCTTTCGAGCGTGCTACGCAAAACCTCCTTGTCTCGTTTCCTAGTTAACTAGGCTTGGAGTTGGGCGAGGGAGGCGCGTGGAGTTCATTGCTCTTATTCGGATGCTGACTGTTGTCGGCACAAAAACTAAAAAAACAAGGAGAAAAACGATAATGAAAAAATTTGCGATTATATTGATTGCATTGATTTGTCTTACGCTTGTATTTACGGCTTGCGAGGGAAACGGTGCAAAAAAGACCTTAACGGTCAATGTTAACGACAGCGCGCTGGGCGAGGCGTTCGGCGGTGGAAATTACGAAGTCGGTGCGATAGTGCAGGTGTCAGCCTTAGCAAAAGCCGACGGTGTCTTCGAGGGTTGGTACGCGATGGGCGTGAAGCTGAGCGGTGGAGCCGAATACAGCTTTATGATGCCTTCCGCGGATTACATAATCGAAGCAAGGTTTTTGAAAAAAGACGTGACATACTTCACGGTAACCTTCAAAAATGCCGATGGCAGCGTGCTTGAAACCCAAACGGTGGAAAAAGGCAAGGGCGCGACGGCTCCCGAAGATCCTACGATGGCATCCGATGCCGAACACGATTATATTTTTGTCGGTTGGGACAGCGCATTCGACAACGTAACCGCAGACATAACGGTTACCGCGCAGTTTAGAGACGTTTTGAGAAGCTACACTCTTACTGTTAATGCGCAAGGCGGCGGCAGCGTCGCACCGAGCGGCGGAGTCTACGCCGTCCACAGTCAAATAACGGTAACCGCCACGCCGAACGAGGGATACAAGCTTGTCGGTTGGTACGAGGGCGAAACGCTGTTGAGCGAAAGCGCGACCTACACCTTCGATATGCCTGCAAGAGATCTGACGATCGCGGCTGTGTTCGAGGAAATATCTAAATACACGTTAACCATATCTGCGACAGAGGGAGGTTCTGTTTCGGGAACGCCAAGCGGCGATTACTACGCAAATACGAAAGTTGAGCTCACCGCCACGCCGAACGAGGGATACAAGCTTGTCGGTTGGTACGAGGGCGAAACGCTGTTGAGCGAAAGCGCGACCTACACCTTCGATATGCCTGCAAGAGATCTGACGATCGCGGCTGTGTTTAAGGACGACACAACGCCGGAACCTTCCGCAGGGCTGAAGTTCACTCTGTTGAGCAGTAAAACCGCATACGGAGTAAGCGTGGGCACTAGCACTGCAAACGGAGCAACGGAGATAGTAATTCCAAGCACCTATAACGATCTTCCTGTGACAAAAATCGCAGACTATGGCTTTTATGATAACTACAACGGAAACAACTACGCAAGAACAAACAACATAACCCAAATAATCATTCCAGATAGCGTCGTTAGTATTGGTTCCAGTGCGTTCGAACGGTGCAGTAGCTTACCCCAAATAACCATTCCAAATAGTGTCACAAGTATCGGTTCTTCTGCGTTTTATTCTTGCAGAAGTTTAAGCAGTATAAACACAAATAATGCAAGTATACCCGAGGGCAACGGAATATATGTAATTGACAAGGACGGGAACGTCGTTAAGGAAAACGGAATTGCAGTGGTGGTTAAAAGCGGCGATTCGCACACATTAAACTTTGCGGGTGGAGCGGTAACAACATTAACCATCCCCCAAAGCGTGACTAGTATCGGTTCTTCTGCGTTCCATGGTTGCAGTGGCTTAACCCAAATAACCATTCCAGATAGCGTCGTTAGTATTGGTTTTCGTGCGTTCTCAAGTTGCAGTGGCTTAACCCAAATAACCATTCCAAGTAGCGTCATTAGCATTGGTTCTTCTGCGTTCTCTCAGTGCAGTGGCTTAACCCAAATAACCATTCCAAGTAGCGTCGTTAGTATTGGCTCTTATGCGTTCTCTAGTTGCAGTAGCTTAACCCAAATAACCATTCCAAATAGCGTCATTAGTATTGGCTCTTCTGCGTTCTCTAGTTGCAGTAGCTTAAGCAGTATAAACACAAATCATGCAAGCATACCCGAGGGCAACGGAATATATGTAATTGACAAGGACGGGAACGTTGTTAAAGAAAACGGAATTGCAGTGGTGGTTAAAAGCGGCGATTCGCACACATTAAACTTTGCGGGTGAAGCGGTAACAACATTAACCATCCCCCAAAGCGTGACAAGTATCGGTTTTTATGCGTTCTATTATTGCAGTAGCTTAACCCAAATAACCATTCCAAGCAGTGTGACGGATATCGGTTCTATTGCGTTCTTCGGTTGCAGTAGTTTAAGCAGTATAAACACAAATCATGCAAGCATACCCGAGGGCAACGGAATATATGTAATTGACAAGGACGGGAACGTTGTTAAAGAAAACGGAATTGCAGTGGTGGTTAAAAGCGGCGATTCGCACACATTAAACTTTGCGGGTGGAGCGGTAACAACATTAACCATTCCCCAAAGCGTGACTAGTATCGGTTCTGCTGCGTTCGAGAATTGCAGTGGCTTAACCCAAATAACCATTCCAAGCAGCGTGACGGATATCGGTTCTGCTGCGTTCTCTCAGTGCAGAGGCTTAACCCAAATAACCATTCCAAGCAGCGTGACGGATATCGGTTCTTATGCGTTCTCTCAGTGCAGAGGCTTAACCCAAATAACCATTCCAGATAGCGTCGTTAGTATTGGTTTTCGTGCGTTCTCAAGTTGCAGTGGCTTAAACCTAATAACCATTCCAGAAAGCGTGACGAGTATCGGTTCTTATGCGTTCGATGGATGCAGTAACTTAACCATATATGCAGAAGCGATAAGCAAGCCAAATGGCTGGTATAGCGACTGGAACTCTCTCTCGTCCTGTAATATGGGGGTGTACGCTTAGTGCAGACAAAACGTATGTAGTATCCTTTACCAAGACAAATACAAGTCCTAGTGTATTAAAGGGACTTCAACCACCGATAAGGGCAGATTATGTATTTATTGCGTGGTATGAAAGCAGTAGCTTTGAAGGAATCGCAATAACAGATTTATCGACAGTAGCCGATGGCACAGTGTTATATGCAAGATATGTACCGAAAGATGAAGCAACAGCAGAAACAATCGGGCTTAAGTACACATTAATTAACGATAACACGGAATACGAAGTAAGCATAGGAACGGCATGGTCTAGTGTCATAGTAATTCCAAGCACCTATAACGGTCTTCCTGTGACAAAAATCGCAAACAACGGCTTTTATGATTGCTACAGCGGAAACAACGGCGCAAGAACAAACAACATAACCCAAATAACCATTCCAAGCAATGTGACGAGTATCGGCGATAGTGCGTTCCGTGGTTGCAGTAGCTTAACCCAAATAACCCTTGAAGAAAACAGTCGACTCACAACTATCGGCTCTTATGCGTTCTATGGTTGCAGTAGCTTAACTCAAATAACCATTCCAAGCAGTGTGACGAGTATCGGCTCTTATGCGTTCTATGGTTGCAGTAGCTTAACCCAAATAGTATTTGAGGATACCGAATATTGGTTCAGAACGACAAGCTCGAGCGACTTTGAGAACAAAATAAACGGAACCTTTACCGACCTTTCAAACCCGACAGATAATGCCAACTACTTTAAGTCCACATACGCAAATTACGGTTGGTATAAGCTGTGATAAGAATCATTCTTACTATATACCTTCTATAAATTAAACTCCTTCTAATCTCTTTTCCCAAGCAATCGGCGTTTCGGGTGCGTGGTGGGGCTATGGCTCCCGTTACGTCGATTGCATCTTGGTTTACCTGCGCCGTAAAAATCTCGCATAACCTTCGGCAAAGACAAACAACATCGGCTTCGGAGCTTGGGCTTGGGCATCGGTTATGCCGCAATTAATCTAAGCTTGCAATGTTATTTGACAAAGCCGCGTGCGTGTGGTAAAATAATCGTGCGATGTGTTTAACCTATATCAATCCACGCGATGATTTCGGTGTTGTCGGCGGTAAGCCGAATAACCGCGGTGTGTTTATATCAATCCACGCACCGAATATATTAAAAGCCTCATAATAATGCTTATTGTTTATCGGCGTTTGCCGCTTATGGTTGGAGCTTTATGGAATCGAATCTGGGACGGAAAATTAAAATACTGCGCAAGGAATACAATCTCACTCAACAGCAGTTGGCGGAGATATTGCATATGTCCAACAAAACCGTCAGCAAGTGGGAGAACGGGGGCAGTATTCCCGATTGCCAATCGCTTACCATTATGTCCAAGGAATTTGCCATTCCCGTGGAGTTTTTGACAAACGACAAAATTCCCTATACCGAGGTTTACGATTATTTCCACTCTGCTTTGCCGCTTCCGAGCGCGGACGCTACTCTCGACAATGTTATTGAAGATATTCAACCGCAAACTCCCGTAAAAAGGTCGTTTTTCGGCAATAAAAAGCTTGTTATGCTTTTGGGCTTTGTCTGTGTGATTCTTATTTCCTTTGTAGTTGTTCTGTCGGTCTTGACTTTGCGCGGTTCGCAAACGACTGCCGAAACCGTGTACAAAACCGCTTGCGACGGAATTGTCGGAATCAAAGCCGTTGACGGCGATGGAAAAGAGAGTTTTTCTTTGGGAGTTTTCCTTTCCGAAAACAAGCTGCTTGCGCCATTTTCGGTAGTTGCGGGAAGCACGCAAATCCTTGTATATTACAATAATGCGGCGCATTCCGTGACCTCGGTTGCCGACTTTAATGCGCAAGCCGGAATCGCGGTTATAAACTCCCCGATCGACGGTACGCTTTTTGCCGTGCGCCACAAGCCAAAAGCCGCATCGGCTGTCTATTCCATAGGCTTTCCCGATGGTGACAGTGTGGCTTCGGGCGTCCCCGTCATTTCAGAGGGAGTTGTTTCCGCCTCCAATTTCAGGCTTTGGGAGGGCGCGACAACATTCGCGGCAACCGGCTTGAGCAACTTCGATTCGGTACTGCTCAACTCCGACTGCGAGTTGCTCGGTGTGTATTCGCCCTCGTTCGCTCAAGGCTTCGATGGACAACCCGTAATTCCTGCCTCGTTGTTCGCTGTCGTTTCCGCAGATTATTCCTATTCGATCGCAGAGGTGAACGCCCGAAATTCGAGCTATTCGGTTGTCTTTAAGGACTGGGACAACAGCGTGCTTGCCACGCAAACGGTTACCTACGGCGGATCGGCAACCGCTCCCGATGCGCCCAAACGTTCGGGCAACGCCCAGTATGAATACGTATTTGCAGGCTGGGATGCCGACTTCTCGAGGGTTACGCAAAACACCGTCGTCACAGCTGTCTATACACCAAAAGCCGTTAATTACGCGCTTTCCGTCAACCGCACAAACGGCGGCAAGGTGTCAGTTTCCGGCGCGGTTTGCGCGTTCGGATCATCGGTTTCCGTTATCGCCACTCCCGACGAGGGCTTCGTTTTTTCAGGCTTTTACGACTCCTCGAACAAACTGCTTTCAACCAACCTTAAATACACCTTCACAATGCCTGCAAACGATGTCGTAATCTTTGCCGTGTTTCAACCCGAACAGTAAATTTTTTTGAATATCCCGATGGCTTTTGGACGTTTTCCGTGTGTTTTTTCCGCTTTTTTTCATACAAATAACGCTTGATTTTGTATTGGCTAGATCCAAACAAAAAAAGCTCGATGTAGAATTTTTGAGATTCAAACAAAACACTATATTTTGTATTACCGAGTGCTTTTACGCGCTGTTAATCCAAACAAAAAGCTTGATTTTGTATTGCCGAGTCTGGATTTTCCAAATAGATTCAAAGTTGTGACAAACATATACGGTTTAAAAAAACGCCCGACGTTATGTCAAGCGTTTTAGTTTTATCTATTGATATCCGATAATCGGAGTTTTATGCTATTTAAAAAAACGCCCGACGTTATGTCAAGCGTTTTAGTTTTATCTATTGATATCCGATAATCGGAGTTTTATGCTATTCGCAATCGTATCCCGCCTTGAAAGCGGCGATATTGACGTCGATAAAGCGCGGTTTAACGTTCTCCGCGATTATGCTTTGCCAATCGATTCCCTCGAGTCCTGTCTTTTTGACCGCCGCACCTAGAATTACCACGTTCATAACCTTCGGATTGCCCAACTCTTCGGCGATGTTGTTTGCGTTGATGACAGTCACCTCGGCTTGCGCTTTGAGTGCTTCAAGCACTCCCTTCGGGTACTCCCTATCGCCCATAGTGATGGGAATACCCGGGATTTCAAAGTCGTTAACGATAATTTTGCCGTCCTTGGCAAGATAATCGATATATCTCATAGCCTCCATTTTTTCGAAGGCAACAATGAGGTCGGCTTTCCCTTTTTCGATAACGGGCGAATATACTTTATCCTTTGAAAAGCGAATATGCGTTGTTACCGAGCCGCCTCTTTGGCTCATTCCGTGGATTTCGCTCATTTTGACATCGTATCCGCTTTGTTCAAGTCCGGCGGACATAATTTTTCCGGCAAGAATAGTGCCTTGACCGCCTACTCCCACCAACAAAACGCTAAGAGTTTTGTTTTCACAATCATTTTTCACGTTCCTTACCTCCTTTCGATAGCGTTCAATTTGCATATGCTCATACAAACGCCGCAGCCCACGCAAGTGCCCTTGTCGATGAATGCCTTGCCTTCGACCATCATTATGGCGGGGCAGCCGCACTTCACGCACATTTTGCAGCCCACGCATTTGTCGTTAACTATGCATTTTGACTTAAACGCTTCGGGGAACTGTTCGTTATCCAAAGCGGACAGCTTTTTCAGCACGCAGGGGTATTTTGTGATAATTACGCTTGCTTTGGGACTTGTTTTTGCCTTGTTTAGGGTGTCTACCACAGCTTTTCTATCATTGGGGTCGATAACGTAAACGTCTTCGATGCCGATGGCTCTTACAATCGCTTCGATATCCGATATGTGCGCGCTTTCGCCGCTTAGCGTAAATCCGCTGCCGGGGTTTTGCTGGTGACCGGTCATTCCCGTTATTCTGTTGTCCAGAATAATCGTAATATTGCTACCCTTATTGTAAACCACATCCAAAAGCGAGGTAATGCCGCTGTGGAAGAAGGTAGAATCGCCCAAGACCGATACAACTCTCTTTTTATTTTCGGGGTTAAGATCCAAAGCCTTTTGCATACCCGAACCACTGCTGATGCTTGCGCCCATACAGCAGTTGAAATCCATAGCGTTGTAAGGAGGAGCGAAGCCCAAGGTGTAGCAGCCTATATCGCCCGAGACGACGACGTCCTTCATCTTGCCTAACTCATAAAAGACGGCTCTGTGCGGACAACCCGCGCAAAAGGCGGGCGGACGAGGAACGACGAAGTCTGCATTCGGTTTGCGCGAAGCATTTTCCGAGCCCGTAACGCACATTCTTACCACGTCGGCGGTTAATTCGCCGTAAGCGGGGAAAAACGCATCGCCTTGCGCATTGTACTTGCCGAACAGCTTGGAGGAGTAGCCGAGCATACGTACGGCTTCCTCTATGTAACAGTCGTTTTCCTCCAAAACGTAAATTTTGTCGGCGGATTTACAAATGCCGTCGATTAATTCCATAGGAAGAGGATAACTGAATCCGATTTTGAGGTAATTTGCATCGTTGCCGAAAACCTCCTTGGCGTAGTTAAAGCACATTCCGCTTGCAATGATGGTGGTTTTGCTGTTATTGTCGGTTATGATATTAAACTCCGAAGTGTTTACCTGCTTTTTGAGAATGTCCATTCTCTTTTCCACATAAGTGCGTCTTATACGCGCATTCGCAGGTACGGTAACATACTTTGCAGCGTCTTTTTTGTAAAGCTTTACGGGTACTTCGGCTCTATCGGAGAGCGCAACAAGGCTCTTGGAGTGGCAAACTCTCGTGGTCACGCGAACAAGCACGGGTGTATCGTATTCTTCGGAAAGCGTGAATGCGTACTTAACCATATCAATGCACTCTTGAGAATCCGAAGGCTCCAACATGGGAACTTTTGCGGCGCGTGCGTAATTTCTGTTATCCTGCTCGTTTTGAGAGGAGTGTTGACCGGGCTCGTCGGCGGTGACAACAACTAAGCCTGCGTTGATACCGGTATAAGATACGGTAAAAAACGGATCGGCGGCAACGTTAAGACCGACGTGCTTCATTGCGGCAAATGCTCTTGCTCCGCCGACTGCACAACCGATGGCATATTCCATAGCCACTTTCTCGTTGGGTGCCCATTCGGAGTTCACCTCAGTGTAATGCGCGAGATTTTCAAGTATTTCCGTACTCGGGGTTCCGGGATATGCCGCGGCAAAATGCGTACCTGCTTCGTAAACGCCTCTGGCAATCGCTTCGTTTCCCGTCATTAAGGTTTTTTTCATAATACCTCCTTTGAATGCAAACTTGTATTAATGCGAAGGATTGCATAAATCCTTCGATGTTTATATTTTATAAAGATCGCAAAAGTCCGATATTCGCCTATCTTCCTTTTTATTATAAAGGCAAAACCGCGGTTTGTCCCGATTATGAACAAAATAATAATATCCGAACATTATCATTTATGTAATGACTTATCAAGTTATAGCAAAAAAATCGTACTTGAAAAATATATAACTTACCGTTTATCAAATTGCACCGCCAAACAGAGGGGAATTACTCCAAGTGTTTGGCTTTAAAAGAACTCTTGTTATCCTTTGATTCTTTACATGAAAATACTTTATTAAGCACGATAATTTAAGTTGCGATCTATTTCCGTTAATTGCCAAGGCATCCTTCTCAACTAAATTCCACTGTGGAACTTACTTTGGCAATAGACTTTAAAAAATCGTTGCTCGGTGCGAATGGAAAAAATATTATTCATTTTGCTTGACAATGGGTTTTGAATTGTGCTATAATTTAGAGGTTAAAGCGTGAGCGTTGATCTTTGCTCGTCGCTTTAATTATCGGGTTTATAATTGAGGTCGCGATCGGCAAGGTACCGCTCTTTTTCTTGACGGAGTTGGGGTGTGAATGTGTCGTTCGCCGAAAGGGTTGTGCGCCGTTATTTCGCGCTTCTCTTGGGAGCAAGGCTCAGTGCTTTGCTACTGTCACGAGTTCGTGATGCGCTGTTTGATGATTTTCAAACGGCGCTTTTTGTTTTTTTGCGAATTCGCTCGGCTATAATCGCCCTTAGAAGGGGCTTTAAGGAGGAATGATATATGAAATCAATTATTAGATTGAGAATGAGTACGGGCGACGCGCATTACGGCGGCGAGCTTGTGGACGGCGCAAGGATGCTACAGCTGTTCGGCGATGTTGCGACCGAATTATTGATAATCAACGACGGCGACGAGGGACTGTTTTGCGCATACGACAATGTGGAGTTTCTTGCACCTGTGTACGCAGGCGACTATATCGAGGCAAGCGGCGAAATCACTCATATTGGCAATACCAGCCGTAAAATGTCTTTTGTCGCCAAAAAGGTCATAGCTCCACGCAAGGATATCAACGACAGCGCGTGCGATGTACTCGCCGAACCCGTAGTGGTGTGTCGTGCAAGCGGTACCTGCGTCGTTCCCAAAGCAAAACAGCGCAAGGCGTAATTCCAAACAAGCAGCCGATGCTAGTGGCAACGTTTCCGCAAAACCAATAATCGTGCAAGCGGTACCTGCGTTGTACCCAAAGTAAAACAGCCAAGGCGTAAAGCAAGCATATTTTTTATTGATTGTTTTACCTGTTGCACAAAGAATGAATTAACCGGAAATTAAGGAGAAAAAGAAAGATGGATAAATTGATTATAACCGCGGCTATTTGCGGCGCGGAGGTTACAAAGGAACACAACGAGGCTGTGCCTTACACCGTCGAGGAGATTGCGCGTGAGGCGCGTTTGGCTTACGAAGCAGGTGCAAGCATTATTCACCTTCACGTTAGGGAGGACGACGGCACGCCGACACAGAGCGCGAAACGTTTTCGCGAATGTATGGAGGCGATAAAGGCCTGCTGCGGCGATGTGATTGTACAACCCTCTACGGGTGGAGCAGTCGGAATGAGCAACGATGAACGGCTTGAACCGATAACCTTACTGCCCGAAATGGCAACGTTGGACTGCGGAACGTGCAACTTCGGCGGCGATGACATCTTCGTCAACACCGAAAACACCATTATTGAGTTTGCGCAAAGAATGAAGCCTTTGGGAATCAAACCCGAGGTCGAGGTTTTCGACAAGGGCATGATCGATATGGCTATCCGATTGGCAAAAAAGGGCATAATTCCCACTCCGATGCACTTCAATTTGGTCATGGGCGTTAACGGCGGTATCAGCGGTACGCCGCGCGACCTGCTGTTTATGGTCGAGAGCCTGCCTGCGGGAAGCACCTTCACCGTGTCGGGTGTCGGCAGATGTCAGCTTGCGATGAATACTATGTCTATTCTTTTGGGCGGCCACGTCAGAGTGGGCTTTGAAGACAACGTTAACCTTGCAAAGGGCGTAAAAGCCAAGTCAAATGCCGATTTTGTAACAAGAATCAGAGAAATTGCATTTACTTTAGGTAGAGAAACGGCAACGCCGTCCGAAGCAAGAGCTATTTTGGGTCTGAAATAGTCCGAAACCGTAAAATCGGCGTGACTGATTTGACTTTGTGCCAAAATCCGCAGGTTTGCATTTACGGCGGGAGCTATTGCGGACTGTCCAAATCGATTTAAATCGGTGTGTTTAATATGCCTTCGCGCCGAAACCCGTACGTTTGCATTTACGGGAGCTATTGCGGACTGCCCGATATCAATTGCTTTGACAAAAGCTTGCGCTTAAGGTCTTTCGTTGCCGACGGAGGGTTTATGCGAGTAATTATGTGCCATTGCAATGCTATCGACCTTGAAATAAAGTCCCGTGCAAAAATCGTCGGCAATTCGATTGTCACGCTCGGCGCAATCGTCGGCAATTCCCGACTTTTCAAGTGCTTTGTCGGGAGAAATACGATAATTATCGATTCGAATGCAGTCAATTCGCTTTTTATAGGCGTAAGGACGGAAAACAGCAAAATCACGCGTTCTCACGTTGTCGAAGCAAAAATAACTGACTCGGTTGTATCGGACACAAAAATCACCGAATCGTCCCACATAGAGGCTTCGAAGCTCTACCGTTCTGCCGTTGTCGGAGCGGCGGTAATAAACTCGGTCATGTCGGGCTCTGTAATCGGTGAGAAATGCACGGTCGAAGGCTCCGAGGTTACGGATTCGACCGTCGGAAAAAACGTTGTTATCGCAAAAAGCAAGGTTAATACGTCCGAAATCGGCGAAAACACCACCATTGGTACTATGGCTCATTTGCGCGAAAAGGTCCGCGTGGGTAAAAATTGCCGCATTGGCAACTTTGTGGAAATCAAAAACTCCACGCTCGGCGACTTTGTCAAAGCCGCGCATTTGGCGTACATCGGAGACGCGACTGTCGGAAACGAATGTAACATCGGGTGTGGAGTCGTCTTTGCCAACTTCGACGGCAAGCGTAAGCACCGCACGACGGTCGGCAACAACTGCTTTTTGGGCTGTAACTGCAACCTCGTTGCGCCGCTTACCATCGGCAACAACTGCTTTTTGGGCGCGGGTACGACACTCACAAGGAATTTGCCCGATGACAGCTTCGCCTGCGAAAAGCGCGAAATTATCATCAAGAAAAACACTTTTTGCAAATAAAAACGATAATCGAGAAAATATACTTTTAGTTAACAAAAAAGATTATCAAAAAACACTTATAAACAATAAAACGGCTTTGCCGATTGTATGAATAGTATTAATACTATTAATAATAGATTACAAACAACGGAGGAAAATATGGATATTTTAAAGGGAAACAAATACGGAACACACAGAGTTATCGAGCCGAAGGGCGTTTTGACGCAAGCCGCATACAAAATCGACAACGATATGAGCAAGCATTACAGCAACGAAATCATCGTCGACGTAATAAGCCTCAATATCGACAGCGCGTCCTTTACGCAAATAAAGACCGAACAACAGGGCGATGAGAGCAAGATTGCGGCAAAAATTATGGAGATCGTTAACGAAAGAGGCAAAATGCAAAACCCTGTCACGGGAAGCGGCGGAATGTTCATCGGAAAAGTCGCATACATCGGCGAGGATCTCAAGAACAGAGATTTGAAGGTCGGCGACAAAATCGCAAGCTTGGTGTCGCTAAGCTTGACTCCTTTGAAAATCGAAAGCATAACCGCCGTTCACACCGCTATCGAAAGAGTGGACGTCGTTGCAAAAGCAGTGCTGTTTGAAAGTGGCATTTATGCTAAGCTTCCCTCGGATATGAGCGAGCAATTGGCTCTGGCTGCTTTGGACGTAGCCGGCGCACCCGCGCAAACACGTAAGCTGGTTAAAGAGGGCGACAGCGTTCTGGTTTTGGGCGCAGCGGGAAAGAGCGGCGTTTTGTGTTGCTATGAAGCCAAGAAAAAGGTCGGTGCAAAGGGTAACGTCGTTGCCGTTGTAAGAAAGCCCGCTTACATTGAAAAGCTCAAGAATTTAGGGGTTATCGATAACGCAATCATCGCAAGCGCAACCGAACCCGTGGATGTTTTGGAGAAGGCGTTGGCTGTCAATGGTGGCAAGGAATACGACGTTTCGATATCCTGCGTTAACGCTCCCAACACTGAAATGGCGTGTATTCTTCCCGTTCGCGACGATGGTATCGTCTACTTCTTCTCGATGGCAACCAGCTTCACAAAAGCCGCGTTGGGTGCGGAAGGCGTAGGCAAGGATGTTACGATGATCGTCGGCAACGGCTATACCAAAAATCACGCCGAAATTACCTTGGACGACTTGAGAGAGAGCGCGGCTATCCGCTCACTTTTCGAGGATACTTACAATTAAAATAGCTTAAGCGCGAATTTATTAGCGGATTGTGTTACAAGCAAGACGAATCGAGCTTAATCACGCGGTGCCGATTGGCGGTTTGACAGTCGGCAGATTAAACAAAGGATTATTTTGTATTCCGATTGACCTTAGACGATTTTTGAGGTTGACGGTGAAATAAAAGAGGTATATTATGAATGAAAAACAGAAAAAGATGTTTCCCGACGTAACCGAGGCACAATGGAACGATTGGAAATGGCAATTAAAGAATAGAATCGAAACGGTGGACGAGCTGAAAAAGTACGTCGATTTAACCGAGGAGGAAGAAGAAGGTGTCAAGGCTTGCTTGGGCCACTTGAGAATGGCTATCACGCCCTATTACCTTTCGCTTATCGACGGTGGTGCGGACGATCCCGTGCGCATACAAGCTATTCCCACGGCGAATGAGCTTAACGTAGCGCCTGCGGATTTGTGCGATCCTCTGCACGAGGATGCCGACAGCCCCACAAAGGGCTTGACTCACCGCTATCCCGACAGAGTCCTGCTTTTGGTGACCGATCAATGCAGTATGTACTGCCGCCACTGCACGAGAAGGCGTTTTGCAGGTCAACACGATGCAAGCTTGCCCGTGGAACAGATCGATAAGGGTATTGAGTATATAAGACAGCACACCGAGGTTCGCGACGTGCTGCTAAGCGGCGGCGATGCGTTGATGCTCTCCGACGACCGTTTGGAGTACATTATCAAGAAACTGCGCGAAATCGACCACGTCGAAATTATTCGCATAGGCACGAGAGTTCCCGTCGTTATGCCTCAAAGGATAACAGACGAGCTATGCAATATGCTCAAAAAGTATCACCCTATTTGGCTGAACACCCACTTCAACCATTATAAGGAAATCACGCCCGACAGCCGCGCTGCCTGCGAGAAAATGGCGAATGCCGGTATTCCCTTGGGAAATCAAAGCGTGTTGCTCCGCAATGTCAACGATGATGTTACCATAATGAAAAAGCTGGTGCATGAGCTTGTCAAAATCCGCGTGCGCCCCTACTATATCTATCAATGCGACCTTAGCGAGGGACTTTTGCACTTCCGCACACCCGTGAGCAAGGGAATCGAGATTATCGAGGGACTTCGCGGCCACACCAGCGGCTTTTGCGTTCCTACCTTTGTTGTAGACGCGCCCGGCGGTGGCGGTAAGATACCCGTAATGCCCAACTACATAATAAGTCAATCGCCCGAACGCGTGATTTTGCGCAACTTCGAGGGTGTTATCACCGCTTATTCGCAACCCACGAACTATACAAGCCGTAATATGGCGACCGAGCAAACCGAAGGCGTTATCTCCGTTTTAGAGGGCAACCGAGAAAGCTTGGAACCGAGCAATCTCATCCGCCACAAAAGAAATTCAAAGCATAACGGATAGTACGGTTTTAGCTTATTAATACGCAGTTTTGCGAAAAGAAGCTATGAGCATAACGGTTATGCCGTTAAGGCTTTTTGTTGCGAGTTTGAAAGCTCCGCAGTATAAAGCCCGTAAATCATTTTAAACAAAAGCTAAGGAAGTAAAAATATGGGAAAATTGGCATTGGACACAGAAAAAATCAAACAAGCAAGGGGCTATGCCGGAAAGGTTGCCGCCGATATGCAGCAGTTTATCGACCTTCACACCACCGTTTCCGTGGAAAGAGCGGTTTTACGGCTATTGGGTGTGGACGGCGTTAACGCAGAGGGCGTACCCTTGCCGAACGTGGTTGTGGATGCACTTCAAAATGCCGACAGGCTTTGCAACGGCGCCGCCTACCACGTCGGTTGTGCTGTGAGTCATTTAAATATCACTCCGCAACAGCTTGCCGAGGGTATCGATGACGGCAGTATCGACCTACGTTCTCTGCCATTGATCGACCGCGAGGATGCCGAACGCGCAATCGCGCCCTACGTCGATAAGCAGATCGCACATATTAAAGAGCGCAGAGCCGAACGCACGGCTTACCTCGACAGCTTCAAGGAAAGCGACCTACCATATTTGTACTGCATAGTCGCGACGGGCAATATCTATGAGGACATCGTTCAGGCAACCGCAGCCGCAAAGCAGGGTGCCGACATAATCGCAGTTATCCGCACGACGGGGCAAAGTCTGTTGGACTATGTGCCGTTCGGGGCGACCACCGAGGGATTCGGCGGCACCTACGCCACGCAGGAGAACTTCCGCCTTATGCGTGAGGCGCTGGACAAGGTAGGCGAGCAGGAGCATAGGTATATTCGACTTTGCAACTACTGCTCGGGACTTTGCATGCCCGAAATCGCCGCTATGGGCGCGATAGAAAGACTGGACGTTATGCTTAACGATGCTCTTTACGGCATACTGTTCCGCGATATAAATATGCAGCGCACGATGATCGATCAGTATTTTTCGCGCGTTATCAACGGCTTTGCCGGCGTTATCATCAACACGGGTGAGGACAACTACCTTACAACCGCCGATGCCGTAAGCTCGGCGCATACCGTGCTTGCAAGTCAAATGCTCAATGAGCAGTTCGCGCTGCTTGCGGGACTTCCCGAGGAGCAGATGGGGTTGGGACACGCGTTTGAAATCGATCCCGACTATCCCGACGGCTTTTTGTACGAGTTGGCACAGGCGCAGATGGCAAGGGAAATTTTCCCCGATGCACCTCTCAAATATATGCCTCCCACAAAATATATGACAGGCAATATCTTCAAGGGCAACGTTCAGGACGCGCTTTTCAATATGGTTACAATAATGACCCACCAAAAGATACATCTTTTGGGTATGCTGACTGAAGCCATTCATACGCCGTTTATGAGCGATCGCGCTCTTGCCATCGAAAACGCAAAGTATATTTACACGACGATGCGGCATTTGGGCGACGAAATCGAGTTCAAGGAGGGTGGCATTATCCAAAAAAGAGCCGCCGAGGTGCTGGACAAAGCCTCCGAGCTGCTTAAAGAAATTCAGGATTTGGGACTTTTCAACACCATTCAGCGCGGTATTTTTGCCGATGTCAAACGTCCGATAAACGGTGGAAAGGGACTGGACGGCGTTGCGGTCAAGAGCATGACCTACTTCAATCCCTTTATCGAGCGTATGCTTAATGCAAACGAAGGAGGAGTAAAACAATGAGCGGCGGACTTTACAACACCCACAAGGGCGATTTCGATACAAAGAAGGACTTGACCAAGCTTCGCGCCTACGGCGACACGATGAACGACGGCAAAATTCAGATGAGCTTTACTCTCCCGATCAAAAACGACGATAAGGGAATGGCTTGCGCTACACAGCTTGCCAAAAGCATGGGACTTGAAGAGCCAAACGTTGCATACCGAAAGAGCCTAGACGACGAGTTTACCTTTTATGTGGTTTACGGCACATGCGCGTACAGCGTGGATTATACCAAAATAACCGTAGCCGCCGTCGAGCAGGATACTATGTCCATTCCCCAAACAAATGAGTTTATCCGCAAGAATATCGGCAGAAAGGTTGTGGTTATCGGTGCAAGCACGGGAACCGACGCCCACACCGTGGGAATAGACGCAATTATGAATATGAAGGGATTTGCCGGACACTACGGTTTGGAGCGGTACGATATGCTTACGACCTACAACCTAGGCAGTCAGATCTCCAACGAGGACTTCATCGACAAAGCCTTGGAGGTCAACGCAGACGTGCTTTTGGTTTCGCAAACGGTCACGCAAAAGGATATTCATATCCAAAATCTCACGAATTTAATCGAATTGCTGGAAGCAAGGGGACTTCGCGAACGCTTCATCGTAATCTGCGGCGGTGCGCGAATCACTCATGAATTGGCAAAGGAGTTGGGCTTCGATGCAGGCTTCGGCGCAAATACCTATGCCGACGATGTAGCCACCTTCTTCGTAAATATGCTAGCCGAAAGAGTCAAGGGCGCGGTTTAGTCTTCGCTTTAATTAGCAGGAGCGATACCTTTCCGCCCGACATTATACCGACCTTAAAACGGCGAAAGGGTATCTTATTGCATTACGATAATAATTTTGTTGCACGACAAAAGGGCGAAAATAAGTGTTTCCAAATGCGTTAGTGCCGCAGGAACGTTAAACTCGGAATTACGGCAAAACGGCGAAAAGTTTTCCTTGTGTTACGTATTAATTTGGTTGCATGGCTAAAACGGCAAAAAGGAGTGGACTGTATGATTGATTTGGAGCAAAAGAAAGCCATCGGTTTTTCCTACGTTGTCGAAAACGAAACGATGGGAAAGCTCGGCGAGGATTATTTTAAGCAACATTCCCTGTACACCTCGGCACAAACCGAGGATTTGTCTGCGGAATACGACAATATCGACATACTTTTGGCTTGCAATGATATTTCCGTGCTCAAAACCTTGGAATTTGCGTTAAAAACCGGCAAAAACATCACGAATACTATAAAGAAACTGGGCAGCTTTGTGTTGACCGAGCTTGAATTGTTCCACATAAAGGAGTTTATGTTGCTTTGTTCAAGCGCGAAAACGTTGCTCGAACGGATTCCCCTCTCAAATATACACATAAACGACGTTACCGATGCTTTGAAAATACTCGACAAGGGCGAAACCCTGTCGCCGTCGTTTGCCGTCTACGACAGCTTTGACAGCCGACTTGTAAACATTCGCAAGCAGAAACGCAAGTTTTCCGCAACCGTAGCACAATTGATAAGAAATTTGGCGGACGAGCGTATCGATTCGCAAATGATATACGCTAAGGAGCAGTACGACCTTTGGGCAACGCGCGAAAACCAAATTGTTTTCGAGGTTTTGACCGCGCTTTCGGATCGGCTTGCGGCGTATAAGGAAACTCTCTTGCAAAACTCCAAAATGCTGGGGCATATCGAAACGCTAATCTTTAAAGCAAACATCGCCAAAAAATCGGGCGCGATTCGCCCGATTTTAATTCAATCGACAAGCACCTCTACAAGCAACCTTGACGTTTCAGGTGCGAACCATTCGGACGGTTGTAGCAAGAGCTGCGGTTCGTGCGATAGCGAGAACACAAGCAACCTCGGCGTTACCTTTGAGCAGATGTACAATCCATACTATAAATCGCTACTAAACGGTCGCAGCTACACGCCGATCGACATATCGCTTTGCGTGGGTTCGACGGTTATAAGCGGCGCAAATATGGGCGGAAAGAGTTTCACACTCAACACGGTGGCTCTCAACTGCTATTTGGTGACACGCGGTATGTACGTTTACGCCCAAAGTGCGGCTTTGCCCGTATTCGACGAGATTTTCCTTTTAAGCAAGGAAAACGAGGGACTTGTCGACGGCTTAAGCTCCTTCGGAACGGAGATCGTGCGACTTAACGGCGTACTCGAAAGCATCGAAAAGGGCTTCTGCTTGGTGCTTATCGACGAGTTCGCACGCGGAACAAACACGGGCGAGGGTACCTCGATTGCCTGCGGTGTCGTGCGCTACTTCAACCAACGCCGTTGCGTAAGCCTTTTTACCACGCACTTTGACGGAGTTGCCGGCTATGCCGCCGCACATTACCGCGTGAAAGGGCTTAAAGAGGACGTTACAAACGTCGGCACGGTCTACGATATTATGAATTACTCCCTCGAACGACAGGCGGGCGATTGGGTCGATAAACAGGCAATTCGCATTTGCGAGCTTCTAAAACTGTCACCGAAACTTCTAAAGGAAATAAAGGAAATCGACAAATTCCGAAACGGCGGCTGATTTTGTCTTCGACGGTCTTTGCCACAGGCTTCAATAACCGAAGGGTTAATCGGGAAATTGCTCACGATTAAATTTAACCTTACTAAGACAAATAATTGACAATTGCCGATATTTGTGTTAATTTATATTCGGTACTTTGCTTGCCCACACAAGCTTGGTATAGAAAAGGCATATAAAAATGTTGTAATCTCCAAAAATAGGCCTTTTAAGGGCTGTCGTTACATAAACGGCAGCCCTTTTTCTGTGCGAATCCCTTCGCAAATTTTATTCGATATACAAACAAGAATTATTTGTAGTTATCCTTTCGGATCCTTAACCGCGCGGAAAAGCACTTAAGTTGATTTACTTCGATAAAACAACTTCAAATTCTTTTCAACGTCGCCAACCGCAAGGAAAAGCACTTATGTGTTTATCTTAGATAAACTACTTCAAATTCTCTTTCAGTGTCTTGAGTTGTGCGGCAAGCTTTTGAGGAAGCTTATCGCCGAATTTCTTGAAGTGTTCCTCCACAGAGGCAGCTTCGTCGCGCCAAATATTCCTGTCTACAGTCAGAATGTCCTTTAGATTCTCCTCCGTGATGTCCAAACCCTTGACGTTGATGTCCTCGGGCGACGGAACGTAACCGATAGGCGTATCCACCGCTCCGATTTTGCCTTCGCATCTGTCGATAATCCAATCCAAAACACGAACGTTGTCGCCGAAGCCGGGCCAAATGAAGTTGCCGTCATCGTCAAGACGGAACCAGTTTACATTGAAAATCTTGGGAGCGTTGGCATCGCCCTCGCCCATATCGATCCAGTGTTGGAAATAGTCGCCCATGTTGTAGCCGCAGAAGGGTAGCATAGCCATAGGATCGCGCCTTAGGACGCCGACTGCACCCGTTGCCGCCGCCGTCGTTTCACTTGCCATTGATGCGCCCACGAACACACCGTTAACCCAATCCTTAGATTGATACACCAAGGGTGCGGTTTTTGCACGTCTGCCGCCGAAGATGATAGCCGAAAGCTTAACTCCGTCGGGGTCTTCGAATTTATCCGAAATGCAGGGGCAGTTGATTGCGGGCGCGGTAAAACGACTGTTGGGGTGCGCACCCTTTGTTCCGTCCGCAGAATCCCACTTTTCGCCCTTCCAGTTGATGGCGTTTTTAGGCGGATTCTTGTCCATTCCTTCCCACCAAACTGTGTTATTATCGGTATTTAATACCACGTTGGTAAAGATACTGTCCTTTCTCGTACTCAACAGAGCGTTGGGGTTAGACTTCATATTAGTGCCTGGCGCAACGCCGAAAAAGCCGTTTTCGGGGTTAACCGCGTAAAAGCCGCCGTCCTTCCCCTTCCTTATCCAAGCGATATCGTCGCCGACAGTTTCGATTTTGTAGCCCTTGTCCAAATACTCCTTAGGAGGGATTAGCATTGCAAGGTTGGTTTTTCCGCACGCGCTAGGGAACGCCGCCGCAACATATCTCGTTACGCCGTCAGGCTTGGTTATGCCGAGAATCAGCATATGCTCAGCCATCCAGCCCTCGTTTTTGGCTTGGAAGCTGGCGATTCTCAATGCAAAACACTTCTTTCCCAACAACACATTGCCGCCGTAGCCGCTGTTAACCGACCAAATAGCGTTGTCTTCCGGGAAGTGGCAAATGTAACGCTTACTCTCGTCAAGCTCTGCCTTGGCGTGGAAGCCGCGCACAAAGTCGTTGCTTTCTCCCAGCTGCTCTAAAACCTTATCGCCCACTCTGGTCATAATAATCATCGATAAAACAACGTAAATGCTGTCGGTGACCTCGATTCCGATTTTGGAAAAATTACTTCCAATTGCACCCATAGAATAGGGAATGATGTACATAGTCCTTCCCTTCATGCAGCCATCGTAAATCCCCTCAAGAAGCTTGTATGCCTCCTGCGGCTCCATCCAGTTGTTTGTGGGTCCCGCATCCTCTTTCTTTTTGCAACAAATAAATGTCCTGCCCTCAACCCTCGCGACATCGTTTAACGCCGAACGGTGAAGATAGCAATTTGGCAGAAGCTCCTCGTTGAGCTTGATCATCTCACCCGTTTGCATAGCCTCTTTGCGAAGCTCCTCAATCTGAGCCTTATCACCGGTAATCCAAATAACCCTGTCAGGCTTTGCCAAAGCAACGCAGTTATCCACAAATGCCTTTACCTTTCGATTCATAGAACACCTCCGAACAAATTAATAACACAAAAACCTCGAAAATTGTCATTTTCGAGTTTAACAGTCATACATAAATAATATTGCTAATACTACCGCGGCATTTGACATCAGCCATATGCACACGCATAACCAACCGACAAAACGCCTTCGAAAAGCGATTACGAAGCCCGCTCGTTACGCCTCTTTCGTTTATAACGACTGCCAAAGGTATTATATACCATTGCACCCAAAATAACAACCAAATTACGCCGACATTTAAATATTGCGCATGGGATATAGATCGGTTAATTGCCAAAGTCAGTTCCACGGTGGATTTTAGTTGTGGAAGCAACCTTGGCAATTAACGGCGACAATTTCTTAAGTAGCAAGGTTTGGAGCTGTCCAAAAGTCGGTAACGGCAAAGTTAACGTCAAGGGTTGTAGATAATCGGTAGAGATTTTTCGTTGTAAAGCCTTTATCGCAGGCAAATTAGCGACTTTTCAACAGCCGAAGGGTGTTGCAAATCCGCCGAAAGCCCTCGTCCGCGTCGTTCGTATCGGCAACCGCCTTTTCCATAGGGCAAATGCCCGTGTTTGCGCGGTTTAGTATCTTATCGGTCAAGACGTCGTATTCGAAGTAAATATTGCGGTTGCTCAAAATGGTTTGTGCGCTCTTAGACAGTACTTTCGCGTAGACTGCCGTTATGCCTGCTCTTACAAACAGCAGAGCGGCAGCCTTTCCCACAATCAAGTCCGCCACGCAAAAGCCGCACAAATTTCTGCCTTAGCCGATAAAATCAACCATAGGGGCGATTCCGCGTTTATCGCTTGTCAGGACAAGACCGTCTTTGCACAGCGCAATAGTATGACCTTCCAAGCTTTTTTTTGCCAAAATCAAATCCTTGTTCATAATTAGCATGGTATCGATTATTCGTTTTTGTCACTTTCGAGAAGTTTTTTAAGTCCCATTACTATAAACGGGACAAGGACGGCTTGAAGTAAAATTCCCAAAAGACCCGTTTGAATTTGGTTCCAAATCAAAGCAGGTGTAAAGGGCGTAATCGATTGGAAAATCACAACCGACAGCATAAATACAGCTCTGCCGCACACTGCCGCAAGCAAGACTGCCGGAAATGCCATCCAACCGTTTTCGGATATCCTTTGTGTAAACAGACCGGAGATTGCAGCAAATACAGCCAACTCAACCATCATAAACGGAAGCCTTGCCGCCGCGGGCATCGCCGATCCCCAAATCGAGCTAACCAAAAAGCTGACCACGGGCGCGGTAAGCCCTATTCCAAGTCCCCACCAAAAGCCCAGCAAGCAACCGCCGAGCAGCACGGGCAGATACATCGGCAACCACTGAACGCCGCCGCTTTGTCCGAGCGCAAGGTGTACCAACTGCGGCAACAGCACGGCAAGCGCAACCACGCCGACGGATATGGCGGCTTTAATGGTTATTTTCTTCTTTAAAGCAAAATTCTTTTTTGTTAATGCGTTTTCAATCATTATATAGACTCCTTTGTGTTTTTTGATGAGAGTTTTACTACTTGTGTATTTTTACAGTAGTATTTTTTGTGTTAATCCGACGATTTTCGAGGCAAGCCGAAACAGGCAACGAAAGCCTCATTTATCGATGCAAGCTAAAATAGGCAACGAAAGCCCATTTTTCGATTGCAAACCAAAGCAGTACGCCTATCTCATTTTAGCGATTGTGCAAAATAATCCGAAACCGTCGGAGGAAAGCGGAATCGCTTGCGTACGTTATTGCCATTGATTAGAATGCTATCTTTGCAGGTAAATTAACTCCGATTACTTTTCGAACTCCTCTTTAATGTCTTTGAGCAGTTTTCTTATCGGAAGATGCTGGGGACAAGCAGCTTCGCATTGACCGCAGTCGATGCAATCGGAGGCTTTGCCGCCGTTTTTGGTACATACCTCGTGGTAGTAGTAATTTGCGTTCCAATTGTGGTAGAGGTCTTTGGTATTCATACAAGCGAACAAATCGGGAATGGATATGTTCATCGGACAGCCCGCCGTGCAGTATCTGCAAGCCGTACAGGGTATCAGGTGCATAGCCGCGAAGATATCCTTAACCTTTGCAATTGCATCAAGCTCCATTTCATTTAAAGGCTTGAAGTTTTGCATAGTGGCGATATTGTCCTCCATTTGCGATAGGTTGCTCATTCCCGAAAGAACCATTAAAATGCCGTCCAAGCCTGCTGCAAACCGCATAGCATAGCTTGCGTTGCTTCCGCCGTGCAAATTTTGGAATATTTCGGTCGCCTTTTCCGGCAAATTTACGAGGCTGCCGCCCTTTATCGGTTCCATAACGATGACGGGCTTACCATGCTTTACGCACACCTCGTAGCACTTGCGCGATTGCACGGCTATGTCGTCGAAATCCATATAGTTCAGCTGTATTTGCACTACCTCGACCTGCGGATATTCAGACAGAATCTGATCCAAGACCTCGGCTCTATCGTGGAAGGAAATTCCGAAGTGTTTGATTTTACCCTCTCTTTTAAGCTCCAATGCTTGTTCATAAGCGCGACACTGTTTAAACTTCTCGAAATACTCCGCGTTTTGGGCGTGCATCAGATAAAAATCGAAGTAATCTACGCCGCAAAGCTTCAGTTGGCTGATAAAGAAAGGTCGAATGTCCTCGGCGGTATTGAAGTAATTATCGGTAAGCTTGTTCGTAAGAATGAACTCCTCACGCGGATAACGCGCCGAAAGGCAGTCGCGTATTGCCGTCTCGCTCAAGCCGCCCAAATAACCGTGAGCAGTGTCGAAATAGTTAAAACCGGCTTTGATAAACGCGTCGATCATCTTGGAAAACTCCTCGTAATCCACTTTTTCTTTGGATATCATTGGCAAACGCATACAGCCGAATCCGAAGTTGTTCTTGATTTTTTCAAACATAGTTTTTTCTCCTTATCCTAATACAAACGTCGTTAGGGATATTTATCCTCCGCGTCCGTTGAAGTCGATCGATATTGTACATTATACTATAAATCTGCGCAAACGTCATGGCTTTTTGAAGATTTTTCGAGCTTGGCGCATATTTTCGATTATATTAACGCCAAAGGGGCAACGCCTTTCGCAGGCTCCGCACTCAATGCAATCGCAGGCTTTGGCGGTTAAGGCTGCGTAGTGTTCGCGAACGGTTTCCGGGATAGCCCCTTGTGTCTTCGCTAAATTCAAGAATTTCGTAACCGTTGCTATGTCGATACCTTTGGGGCAGGGAGCGCAGTGTCCGCAGTACATACAGTTGCCGCTCCATTTTATTTTGGGGAAGGTGGCAAAAACCCTTGCATAGTCCTTTTCCTCAACGGTCGCGTTTTCGAAATCAAGAGTTTTTTTAAGGTCGTCTGCCGACCTTGCGCCGGACATAACCGAAGCAACGCCCGGTCGCGAAAGTGCGTAAGCAATGCATTGCGCAACGCTCATCGCAACGCCTGCGGGAGAATCCGCCGTCAAAAGTTGTCCCCCTCCGAAAGCCTTCATAACCGTAATGCCCACGCCCGAGCTTTGACAGAGCTCATACAGCTTTTCGCGCGAGGGGTCGAGGTTGAAAAGAGGCTTCTCATAGCTTTCGCTTGCCCAAAGAGCTTCTACATCCTCGTCACCGGGCAGTAAATCGTAGCATGGATTGACCGAAAACATCAAAACGTCGATGAGTCCGCTTTCGACTGCTTCAAGGGCGATTATCGGATTATGACTGCTAATGCCGACCGAGCGTACGACTCCCTGTCGCTTGAGGTCTTGCGCATATTTCATAATGCCGTCGTCTACAATTTGACGCCAAAGCTCTACGCTGTCGACGTAGTGTATCATTCCCACGTCCAAATAGTCCGTGTCGAGCTGTTTAAGCGAAAGTTCAAGGTTTTGCTTAACCTCGTCAATATTTCTTGTGACCGCATACTGATCGTTTTGCCATTTCGTGCATAAATGCGATTGCAAAACGAATTGCTTGCGAACGGACTGAAGCGCGCTTCCCACGCGGTACCGCATATCGGGATTCGGACTGTATAAATCCATTACGTTAATGCCCGCATTCAACGCAATTTCAAACAGCTTATCGGTTTCGGCTTGACTCTTTCCGATAAACCCTTCGCACCCCAATCCCAATTCACTTACCGTTATGCCGGTATTGCCTAATTCTCTGTATTTCATATTGCACCTTAATTGAAATTAATTCCGCTCCTGCTCAACGGCAGAAGCCCAAAAACGTTGAGTTTTTCAAACTCTATATCCATCTGTCTTTCACACTCCGCCGACCATGGACGGCAGGAGGTTTATATTTGTTATACAAATCTCGTTGATAATAGTTGCCGCATAGCAATTAATGTCACTGCTGAAAGGATTTATCTGTTTTTCAAGAAGGCTTGCGTAACACTCCGTGCCGAGTCTACATTGCTTCCAACGATTGACAAGCCGTCCTCCACGTTTGCCGCGGGGCAAAGCTTCCTTATATCCTTGACACTTGAGCCGAATCCGCTACCCTCATGAGTGCAAAACGGCACGATGGTTTTGCCCGAAAAGTCATAGCATTCCAAAAACGTCATAACCGCCATCGGGACGGTTCCCCAATAGTTTGGAAAGCCCAAATATACTGTGTCGTATGCATCAATGTTTTGTGGCGCGTTCAGAATATTGGGGCGGGCGTTTGCCTTTTGGTCCTTTAGTGCCTGATCGATGCACTCGTTATAGCTATCCGAATAGGGCATTTCCTGTTCGATTTTGAACATATCACCGCCGACATAAGTCTTGATATACTCCGCAATCACCTCTGTGTTTCCCTTTTTTAAAACAACAAACGCTCCCTTAGAGTAGTTTTCCGCCGCTCTCGAATAAAAAGCAATTAAATTCATAAAAATACCTCCCGATTCTCTCCGCTCTTTAGTAATTGACAAAGCCTTGATCGGCTCATCCTCTTTTGCTCCACTCATACCATTTGTGTATTTGGTCGATTAAGCTGTTCCGTTAACCTACGGGTATCGTGAGTACCGAGTGCTTTCCGCTTGCCGATTACCGAAGTTGCTCGAATATACTCAATTATACACCAAAACCGTTTGACATGCAAGTTCGAATTTGCTAATATAGTATTAACCACAAGTTAATACCAACCGATATGCTCGCATATACGCATAACAGAATATATACGCGCGTACACGCGCGAATCAATATATATAAGAAACAGACTGTTTAGTCGGAACGGCTATTCGAATGTCGTATGCAAATTACCGCAATGGCTTCCGCTACCGATTTTTACTGCGGAGCGCGCAATGGCAAAGCCGTTTGTTTTGTCACGCACGTATCGATGAGTGAATTTGCACACTCGGCGGTATTGCAAAAAATCGGAATCGGAGGAAAGAATATGTACAATCCATTATTACGGACGTTTATCGGGGTTGCCGATTGCGGGAGTTTTACAAAGGCGGCGGAAGCATTGTATATTTCCCCGACCTCGGTTATGAAGCAGATTAATTCCTTAGAGGATCATTTGGGCTTGAAGCTGTTTGACAGAAAGCCCAATGGTGTGACCTTGACCTTTGTAGGCAGATCCGTATACAAGGATGCGAGGTTTATTATCGATTACTCCGCAAACGCTTTGTCGGCGGCGGTTAAGCTTACGGAGGAGTACGAAAAGACCTTCTGTATCGGGACCTCTTTATTGAATCCTGCAAAGCCATTCATGGACATTTGGTACAGGCACAACAAGGATTTTGCCGATTACAAGCTACATTTGGTGCCTTTCGACGACAATCACAAAAATATTATGAACGAGATCAACTCGCTCGGGGAAAAGTTCGATTTTCTTATCGGCGTTTGCGACTCGAAATTATGGCTCAATAAATGTAATATGCTCTTCTTGGGCAGGTATCGAAAAATGTGTGCGGTATCAAAAAGTCACCGCTTGGCAAGTAAAGCTTTCCTTACCTTCGATGATTTGAGCGGTGAAACGTTGATGATGGTGTCTAAAGGCGATTCCGATACCAATGATTCTATAAGAAAAGACATAGAAACCAATCACCCTACCATAAAAATTGAAGACACCGCATACTTTTACGATATGTCGGTTTTCAACAGATGTGCCGAAAGCAACAACGTGCTCTTAACATTAGAGTGTTGGAAGGATGTCCACCCTAATTTGGTTACGATCCCTGTCGAGTGGGACTATTCCATTCCCTACGGCTTGTTGTACGCACTCAACCCTCCCGAGGACATTCTGCGGTTCGTCCGCACAATCGAAAAAGCGCGGACCGATGTTTAGCGACGACAAGATTGCTGTCGATTGCATATATCGAACGCAACAGCCGTTTATGACATAAGCCGTAAGAAGAATTTGGGGCGGTGAATGATTTCGTCGTATGATTTTGGCAGACTTGAGGCGCAAAAAAACTTTGCAAAATTACACAAAATAATTTGAAAAAATCGCGAAAAACGTTTGACAATGAAAAAGGGTTGTGGTAATATATCAAAGCTGTCGCGAGGGAGCGGCGCTTGGCAAGTGAAAGCAGGTCGAACGCCGAGATCGGGCGCGTGTGCCGCGAGGTTGCACGCAGGTCGAATCGAAAATCCCATTCGCAAAAGCGGTTCCAAAATCTGAAAAAAAGTCAAAAAACTTCAAAAAAAGTGCGAAAAACGTTTGACAAAGAGATAGGAGCTGTGATAAGATATTTAGGCTGACGTGAGCGGGGGACACAAACACAGCTAAACAAGCTGTTCGAGTGAGCTTCGCGGGGCGGAAGGAATACGGCTGAAAGGCTGTGCGAATTTCGACAAAGCGGCGGTACTGCGCAGGTGCGCGGGTGTGTACATTGACAACTGCATATAACAAACTTAATTAAAGAAGCAAATTAAAATTAGACACGAGACGAATACTTTAAATGTAGATTACAGACAAAGTGAAGTCGAAGTGTTAATATGCATTATTACAATTTTATTGCGATTTTGAGTTAAGAGTTAAAACAAAAAATCTTATTTAAAATACTGAGGATAAATATTATATTATACGATCAAGCTACAAAGAGCGTATGGTGGATGCCTTGGCATTAGGCGCCGAAGAAGGACGTGACAAGCTGCGATAAGCTACGGGGAGTTGCAAATAAACTGATCCGTAGATTTCCGAATGAGGAAACTCACCGCATTGAAGATGCGGTATTATTACACGAATACATAGTGTAATAAGGGGAACCCGGTGAACTGAAACATCTCATTAACCGGAGGAAAAGAAAGTAAATAACGATTTCCCTAGTAGTGGTGAGCGAACGGGAAGGAGCCCAAACCTAAGGTAGCAATACCGAAGGGGTGAAGGACTTGCATAAAGAAGAAGATGAGTAGTCGAACAACCTGGAAAGGTTGACCGAAGGAAGTGAAAGTCTTGTAGACGAAACTTATCTAATCCGGCGAGTATCCGGAGTACCACAGGACACGAGAAATCCGGTGGGAATACAGGAGGACCATCTCCTAAGGCTAAATACGACCTAATGACCGATAGAGTACAGTACCGTGAGGGAAAGGTGAAAAGGACCCCGGGAGGGGAGTGAAATAGAACCTGAAACCATATGCTTACAAGCAGAGAAAGCACGACTTAACGTGTGATCTCGTACTTTTTGTAGAACGGACCGGCGAGTTACGTTGTGTAGCGAGGTTAAGGTATTAAGTACCGGAGCCGAAGCGAGAGCGAGTGTTAAATGCGCGTTTAGTTGCATGACGTAGACCCGAAACCGAGTGACCTATCCATGAGCAGGTTGAAGCAGTGGTAAAACACTGTGGAGGACCGAACACACGCCTGTTGAAATAGTCGGTGATGACTTGTGGATAGCGGAGAAATTCTAATCGAACTCGGAGATAGCTGGTTCTCCTCGAAATAGCTTTAGGGCTAGCCTCTGCAAGAGAGTATTGAAGGTAGAGCACTGAATGGGCTAGGGGTCTTCACGGATTACTGAACCTTATCAAACTTCGAATGTCAAATACTTATAGCAGGGAGTCAGACGGCGGGAGATAAGTTCAGTCGTCAAAAGGGAAACAGCCCAGACCTACAGCTAAGGTCCCAAAGTTCAAGTTAAGTGGAAAAGGATGTATTGTTGCTAAAACAACCAGGATGTTGGCTTAGAAGCAGCCACTCATTTAAAGAGTGCGTAATAGCTCACTGGTCGAGTGACAACGCGCCGAAGATTCAACGGGGCTAAAACTTGACACCGAAGCTTAGGAATTATACTAAGGGTATAGTTGGTAGAGGAGCAATGTATGCGCGCAGAAGCCGTATCGAAAGGGGCGGTGGAGTGCATACAAGAGAGAATGCCGGTATAAGTAGCGCAAGTGGAGCGAGAAACTCCACCATCGAAAGTCTGAGGTTTCCTGGGGAAGGTTCGTCCGCCCAGGGTAAGTCGGGGCCTAAGTCGAGGGCGAAAGCCGTAGATGATGGACAACGGGTTGATATTCCCGTACCACTGACAGACGTTTTTACTGAAGCAATGACACAGAAGGATAGTCAATCCCAACAAATGGAAAGGTTGGGCCTATGCACGAGGCCGTTAGGTAGTTAAGTACGCCTAACATTAAGGCTGGGTGCTTAGGTAAGCGAAGATTAGTAGCAGGAAGTGATGAATTCACGCTGGCGAGAAAAGTTGCTAGGGAGGAAGTCAGTGCCCGTACCGCAAACCGACACAGGTAGACGAGGTGAAAAACCTAAGATGAACGGGATAACTCTTGTTAAGGAACTCGGCAAAATGACCCCGTAACTTTGGGAGAAGGGGTGCCACGAGAGTGGCCGCAGTGAAATGTCCCAAGCGACTGTTTATCAAAAACACAGGTCTCTGCGAAATCGAAAGATGACGTATAGGGGCTGACGCCTGCCCAGTGCTGGAAGGTTAAGGGGAGCTGTTAGGGCAACCGAAGCGGTGAACTTAAGCCCCAGTGAACGGCGGCCGTAACTATAACGGTCCTAAGGTAGCGAAATTCCTTGTCAGGTAAGTTCTGACCCGCACGAATGGCGTAACGATTTGGGAACTGTCTCAACAAGAGGCCCGGCGAAATTGTAGTATACGTGAAGATGCGTATTAACCTGCGACTGGACGGGAAGACCCCGTAGAGCTTTACTGTAACTTGATATTGAATTTTGGCATTTGATGTACAGGATAGGTGGGAGACTGGGAAACTAGGGCGTCAGCTTTAGCGGAGTCAATGTTGGGATACCACCCTTCAAATGCTGGGGTTCTAACGGTAGGCCGTAAGCCGGCTACCGGACAGTGTCAGGTGGGCAGTTTGACTGGGGCGGTCGCCTCCGAAAATGTAACGGAGGCGCCCAAAGGTTCCCTCAGAATGGTTGGAAATCATTCATAGAGTGCAAAGGCAGAAGGGAGCTTGACTGCGAGACAGACATGTCGAGCAGATACGAAAGTAGGGCTTAGTGATCCGGCGGTAGAGAATGGAATTGCCGTCGCTTAACGGATAAAAGTTACCTCGGGGATAACAGGCTGATACCTCCCAAGAGTTCACATCGACGGGGGTGTTTGGCACCTCGATGTCGGCTCGTCACATCCTGGGGCTGTAGTAGGTCCCAAGGGTTCGGCTGTTCGCCGATTAAAGTGACACGCGAGCTGGGTTCAGAACGTCGTGAGACAGTTCGGTCCCTATCCATCGTGGGCGTAGGATATTTGCGAGGATCTGCTCCTAGTACGAGAGGACCGGAGTGGACGTACCAATTGTGCATCTGTTGTCGCGCCAGCGGCATGGCAGAGTAGCGAAGTACGGACGGGATAAACGCTGAAAGCATCTAAGTGTGAAACCCACCTCAAGATAAGATATCCCCACATTATGTGATAAGACCCCTTGAAGACAACAAGGCGATAGGTCAGAGGTGTAAGTGTAGTAATACATTAGCTGACTGATACTAATAGGTCGAAGGCTTGATCAATATAATATAAGGGAATTAATTAAGGGAAGGATATGCAGTTATTTGTGTACACATACGTGCGCGCATGATTTAGATTGCTAACGGGTGCGAATGCATTCGAGAGTATATACCATTGCGGTGACGATAGCGAGGAGGAACCACCTGTTCTCATCTCGAACACAGAAGTTAAGCTCTTCAGCGCAGAAAGTACTTGGCTGGTGACGGCCCGGGAGGATATGACGTTGCCGCATCCATTAACCACTTGCATACGCAGGTGGTTTTTTCATGCTCTTCTACATTGACTGACTGTCGGTAGTGAGCTTCTGACTTTTTTATTCGTAGGGGCGAAGCCGTGTGTTCGCCCGCAGATTGCATGCACGGCGCATTTTTTGATTTATTTTTACAAAAGGTTCAACGATATTTACCTACACCTCGAATCTAAGGGAAGATATTATCCTCATTTATCCTAAAATCTAAGGAAATTACTACTTTCATAAACCCAAATCTAAGGAAATATACTATTTGCATTTACTCTAAATCTAAGGGGAATAAGTCGTTTGCTTTACCCTTTATTCGTAGGAGCGAACCCGTGTGTTCGCCCGCAGATTGACCTCACGGATAAACAAATATAAGGTTGCTTATTCTTTGTTCGACTATTTTGAGGCATAGCAGTAGCCCGAACTGAAGGTTGCTATTTTATTGCTTCTGGCTACATATGAATGCGGTAATTAGTGCGAGCAAACAATACTATGTCGTATGTTGTCTTATTTTGCGTATGTATTTCCTTTTTTCTGAATTTGGATTATAATTGATGCAATCACGGTATCAAATGAATGCCCGTTATACGCAGGTTTTACGGAAGATAGCTTTTCCCGAGCTAAAAACAGCGCAGGTGCGCAATCTCGGGGAAATTTGTTTTCCGTTTTTTGCGTCTTTCGGACAAATTCAAGCGAATTTAAATCTAATGGGGGATTGAAATATGGCAAGAAAAATTGTTATCACTAGCGGAAAAGGTGGAGTGGGAAAAACCACGTTGACGGCGAGTTTGGGGTATAAGCTTGCGCGTTTGGGCATGAGAGTGGCTCTGGTGGATATGGATTTGGGACTTAACAACCTCGATGTGACTATGGGCATCGAGAATCGAATAGTTTTCGATTTACTTGACGTCGTCGAGGGAAGGTGTCGCGTGAAGCAGGCACTAATACAGCACGAGGAGCTGTTGAATCTGTACATAATGCCCAACTGCCATTTCGAGAGAAAGACCATAACCGCTCACGGTTTGAAGGAGGTAATCGGCAAGATGAGCGAATTGTTCGACTTTATACTTTTGGACTGTCCGGCGGGTGTGGACATCGGCTTCCATAGGTCGGTCGTGTGCGCCGACGAGGCGATCGTCGTGACTACTCCGCATATAACGAGTATTCGCGATTCGGACAAGGTCGCGGGAATCCTTAAAACCTATGAATTGAACGCTATATATTCGGTCGTAAACCGACTGCGTGGCGATTTGGTTGCAAGCGGCGAGATGGTGGATGCTTACGAGATCTTCGATATGCTCAAACTCAAGCCCTTGGGAATTATTCCCGAAAGCGATAACATCAACCTCTATAACCTATCCGATTTGGACGGCGCAAGCGGTTATCCGTATGAGGTGCTTGCCGGCAATTTGCTTGACGGAACAGGCACAATGTTGGACTGCACGCAAAGATACAGCGGTTTTATCGGTCGTATTCGGAGAAATCTGAAAAGAAATGCATAATCACGTTACCGAACGCGACCGGCACAATGTTGGACTGCACGCAAAGATACAGCGGTTTTATCGGTCGTATTCGGAGAAATCTGAAAAGATATGCATAACAGGTAACGCAATTTAATTTAACAATTTATGCTAAGTGTCCTCTTATCGGTAAAATAAGACGTAGTGGTATCAGGATAGTGTTTGATTTTGCTTGCAATCAGGCAAAAATGGCGTTATAAGCTTTTATTTGAGGTCATAGGTGAAAGACTAAATTATTAAAGGAGAAATATGAGAAAGGTTTCAATTCAAAAAAATCAACTGAAACGTATGCGCAGCGTACTTAGTCAAGACAAGAGGAATCAAAACATAGAAACGGTTGACTCGCTTAGGTGTGAACTTGCAATATTAATAAACAAATACGCGAAGTTGCTTCCTAAAGGTCTTACGATGGACATTTCCGAGCAACAAAGCGGAGTTAGAATTTCGGTGACAGCCAACTGCGGTGCTCTTAAAACGGTAAAATAATGGGATACATAGAAGCGATTGTTTTGGGATTTGTCCAGGGCGCGACTGAATTCTTGCCCGTTTCCAGCTCCGGGCATATTATGCTTGCCGCCCGACTTTTCGGCGTAGAGGTGTCTAGGAGCTTTTCCGTATGCCTTCACGTGGCTACATTGCTTGCCGTCTTGTTCAGGTTTAGGAAAAGCGTAGCTTATTTGCTCCTTCATCCCAAGGACAAACGGGCGGTATTTTTGATTACCGCATCGATTCCGACGTTCATTCTCGCGCTATTATATAAGCTTTTCATGCCGCAAAGTCTGGAGAATCTCCTTCTGCCGATAGGCTTTGCGCTAACCATAGCCGCCCTTTTACTTATCGAGCTAAAGGATGGAAGAGATAGAGCCTTGAAATTATCGGACGCACACGCAAAAGTTGCGGAAGCGGAAGCAATGACAGATATATCGAAGGACATAGCGGCTCAAAAAACACATGGTGGAGCGTCATTGGCTCGCGATTTAAGCATAAACAAAGTCGAAAACGGTGCATCTGCGGAGGAAAAATCAAAAGTCGAGAATCGTGTCAAAGCAAAAAGCGCAAACAAACGACGCAAGCTTTCGGACGATGCAGGTTGGGATTATCGCAGCTCGGACGGATTAAACCTCAATATTTGGAAAAGCTTCATTGTGGGAGCCGTTCAAGGGTGTGCGGTGCTGTGCGGATTAAGTCGAAGCGGAAGCACTATTTGCGCCTTAGCCTATTGCGGAACTCGAAAAGACAGGCGCGGCGAATTTTCCTTTCTGTTGAGTATCCCCGTAATCATCGCAAGTGCGTTGAGCGAGGTCGTATTTGCCGATGAGCCGTTTTCTGTGGACATTGCATTGCTGGGTGCATCTATGGCGGTGGCGTTGTTGACGGGTATTTTGGCAATAAACGTGGTTTTGAAGCTAATCGAGAAGAAAAAACTCTATTTTTTCGGCATATACTTGCTTATTCCTTTGCTTTTAAGTATAATCATAATATAGGAGCAAATGCGGGAGCTTGCTCACAGGCGTTTGAGACGACCATTTCAAGCTCGGAAGCACGGTTTTAGTAAAACCGTGGAATAAACGCAGTTTATTATGGTTTCAAGCGTTAGCGCAGAAAACATATTCCGATAGCTTATAATCAAGGAACAAATGCGGGAGCTTGCTCACAGGCATTTGTGACGAACAACTTCAATTCGGCTGCTGCCCTTTAATTCAACCGTATTTACATATTGTTAATTACGGCGATATACTGCGAAAGCTCGTTGATTGTAAAGGGAAGGGGGACGGTCTATTATCGGAATCTGCACACATAAATTACGGTTCGACAAAGGTTAAATTATGAGCTTGATGGACAAAGGAGTTAATGCTTAATAGATGATTGTAAAGGAAATAGGAACGGTCTATTTTCGAAATCTGCACACACAGAAAGTGCTGTTCGATGAAGGCTTAAATATAATCTGCGGAGACAACGGACAGGGCAAAACCAATTTGCTTGAAGCCGTCTATTTGTGTTGCATAGGAAAGTCACCCCGAACAGAGAGGGATGCGGATATGATTAACAACCGACAGCCGCAAGCCAAGGTTAGACTGTTGTACAATGGCAGGTACGGAGATGGCGAAATTGAAATAATACTTGACGGTAAAACCAAACAGATTTCCGTCAATAACGTTCCGTTGAAACGGACGGGTGATTTGATGGGGTATTTCAACGCCGTTTACTTCTCCCCCGATGAGCTGAAGCTGGTCAAGGCATCGCCGCAGGAAAGGAGACGCTATATGGATATTGCTCTTTCCCAAACGGACAAGCTATACTTTTACTCGCTTTCGGGCTACAATAAGACCTTACAGCAGCGAAACAATTTATTGAGGAGAGGAGGCTGCAGTGCCGCTCTTTTATCACCGTGGGACGAGATTTTGGCAAGGGAAGGAGCCAGAATCCACCAAAGACGCAGAATTTTTATCGAAAAGCTAAAGCCCGTATGTGCGCAAATTCACGCAAATTTGTCCGATGACCGTGAAAGCCTAGATGTCGAATACGAAAGCCGTCTGGAGGGTGCAAGCCTTGCAGAGGTGGAAGGCGGTTTTTTAAAACAGCTCGCCTCCGCAGTCGAAAAGGATATTCAAAATGGCTTTACCTCGGTCGGAATTCAACGCGACGATATCAAAATTAGCATTAACGGCGTAGATTTGCGCCGCTTCGGCTCTCAGGGGCAGCAACGCACCTGCGCTTTGAGCTTAAAAATAGGCGAAACCGAGTTTATAAAGGAGGTGACGGGCGAATACCCCGTGCTTCTGTTAGACGACGTTTTGAGCGAGTTGGACATAAGCCGCCAAAAACGTCTTATGAGTATCAATTCACAGATTCAAACCATCATTACCTGCACGCATATAGATTCTGCTCTGCCTAAAATGCGTTCTCAACTGGAAATTCATGACGGGCAAGTCGATATGTACGACAATTTCGAAAGAAACGAATAAAGCCGCTTTTCCTACGTCATTAAGCCCTATATATACTTAAGCATGCCTCACACGGCCGTCGCGCGAATAGGCTTTCTCCTACTCCACCGTCGAATCTTCAATGCAGAGGGGAATAGCAAATGAAGGCGGCAACTCCGCAAAAAGCCGCTCTGCTACATTTGTCGGGAAAAAGGCTGTGCCGAAGGCTTTGCCGTTGTTAAAAGGGAGCTACGTTTGGATTACTTGCGCTTCAAGCCTTTCATGCAAATCGGATAGTATCGGTTTTCGTTCGAATATGTTAATCTCCACACGAGTTTGCATAACTGACTTTTGCTGTGGAACTTACTTAGTCAATTAACTTTCGTTCGATTAATCTATCAAATAAATATAATTTGCTCTATTTGCTTGACAATAGCGCGCTTGTACGCTATAATAAATTGCTAATTTGTGCATTAGTATCGCTTTATTTTGCGCATTTTTAGCATATTGACTATACGTTGATTAAACAATGGAGGAATAAAAATAAATGAAAAGAACTTATCAACCTAAGAAAAGACAGCGCAGTAAGGTGCATGGCTTTCGCCAAAGAATGAAGACGACAGGCGGTCGCAACGTAATTAAGAGAAGAAGAAATAAGGGACGTCACGAATTAAGCGCGTAATTTGTCTATGAAAGCGGAATACAGATTGAAAAAGAGCTACCGATTCAGGTACGTTTATAAAAAAGGAAAGCGTCTGACCAATCGTCTTTTTCAGGTGTATTACGCACACAACGGCAACGGACGGGTTTGCGTCGGTTTTTCCGTACCCAAAAAATACGGTAAAGCGTACGAAAGGAATTTGCTTAAGCGCAGATTGAGAGATATTTACACCCGTCTTTACAGCCAAATGCCTCAAGCCGTAATGATAATCGTCATTCCCAGGTCGGCGGCAAAGGAAGCGGATTTTTGCGACTTGTTCGACTGCTCTAAAAATGCCGTAGAAAGGATTAAGGCGAGCCGCACCGATGCAAAGTAATGATGCGGTATAAAGCCGATAAATAACTTTTGGTAGCGAGAGTAAGCCTAGCCGACATATTAGCAGTCGGAAGTTTGCACTTTTGGAGAAAAATAAATGGCTGTGTCACGTTATATCGAAGGGAAATGCCTGCGGCTTAGGGAAATTATAATGGCTAAGTCGCGTTTTTGCGAAGGAAAAGCTCGTTTGTGTTCTCGAGGACGAGGTTGACGGAAAAGCGATATGAAATATTTGGCTATCGGACTGCTTAAGTTTTACAAACGGTGTATTTCGCCGTGGAAGCCGCGTTCGTGTAAGTATTATCCGTCCTGTTCGGTTTACGCGATGGAGGTTTACCGTTCGTTCGGCTTTATAAAGGGCAGTTACTTGACCGCAAGGCGGCTATTGAGCTGCAATCCTTGGGCGAAAGGCGGATTTGACGCACCGCCGCATAATATTAAAGGAGACCTTAGATGGAGTTTATAAGCTTAATTATGGCTAACGTCATAAATCCGATCGAAGCTGACGCCCCTAATTTTATCGGGCAAATGATCGGTTGGTTGCATGGTTTGGTCGGCAACTTCGGCGTTGCGGTAATTTTGTTTTCGGTTTTTTTAAAGCTGATAACCTTACCATTGGACATTTGGCAGAGGGTTTCGGCAAAGAAAACCTCTTTGGTGATGACCGGACTAAAGGACGAAATGGCAAGGATTGACGAGCAGTTCGCCAACGATCAACGCCGCGCCAATATGGAAAAGCAAAAGCTCCAAAAAGACAGCGGAATGAGCACGCTTTCTTCCTGTCTGCCCCTAATTGTAACTTTGGGACTGTTTATGTTCATGTTTTACGGACTGCGGAGCTATTCGACGTACTCCAATTTGGTTGTGTATAACAAGCTTGTTACCGAGTATAATCAAGCCTTTTCTTTCGATTATTGCGACGGAGAGGGCGATTGGTTGGAGCTTTATTCTGCCGACAGCGAAATTATCACCGACACAAATGCGGCACTTAAAAAGGGCAATTTAACCGAGGTTTTGGCGGCTTTGCGTGAAGTTGAAGCCGATTACCCCGAGTTTAAGGCGGAGTTGGAAACGATTATTGCCGAAAGTGGGACGGATTTAACTGTTCTTCGTGCGGGGGTGAACGGGTTTGTGAGTGAAAGGAAGGAGTATTTCAACACCAAGACCGCCGAGGCGAACGCCTACGCGCAAAAGACGATAGGTGAAAACTTCCCCGAGCTGGGCGAAAACTTTTTATGGATAAACAATGTATTTCAACCCGACTCATGGAAGCCTATATTCCCCGATTATGAGACCAGCGGAGTAGACGGCTTGGAAGAGGATATGACCGCGAGTAACGCATATACTATGTCCAAGAAGGACGGCTATGAAAAGATATATTCGGCAATTACCGAATATAATCCCGGTTACTTTGGAAAGGGCTGGAACGGCTTAATGATTTTGCCGATTATGTCTATACTACTCATTTTCCTGTCGTCATGGATCAGTCAGAAAATGACGGCGGCAAAATCCGGTTTTACAGACGAAAAAACAAAGCAGACGAGCAAGATGATGATGTTCATTATGCCGATAATGATCGCCTTTTTCGTATTTACTTACACGGCTTCGTTTGCTATTTATATGGTAACCAACAGCTTGCTTTCGCTGTTGTTTACGTTGGTTCTAAATCCTTATATCGAAAAACGCGCGTCGGTGCAGGTTGCCGAAAAGGCGCAGAAAGAAATGCCTTCGTACAGCAAGTACAAGAGGAAGTAGGCTTTAATTTGAAATTTATATGCCATAAGGAATTTAAATATGATACAAACTATTGAAGTAAAGGGCAAGTCTATAGAGGCTTGCATTGAAAAGGGGCTTGTGCAGCTCGGTCTTACCGACAAAAACCAAGTCGATGTTGAGGTAATAAAGGATAATGGTATTTTGTTTAATAAATACACCTTGAGAATCTCCACCAAGCAGTCGCTCGGGGAGAAGGCGGAGGAGTATTTGGATCAGCTACTCAAGCTGATGGGACTTAGCTTTACTATCGACGTCAGCGAGAACGATGACCGCATTTATATCGAGCTAATCGGTATCGACGGGAAAGTGGTTATCGGAAGGCGCGGCGAGGTTCTCGATGCCTTGCAGCTGCTTACGGGACTTGCCGTAAACACAGGAAAGGACGATTACAAGAGGATAACCATCGATTCGGAAAATTATCGCAAAAAACGTGAGGAATCTCTCGTTCAGCTTGCAAAGAGCTTGGAAAACAAGTGCAAACGTTTGGGAAGAAAGATCAAGCTCGAGCCGATGAATCCATATGAGAGATTGGTCATACACTCTGCCCTGCAAGACAGTGAGTTTGTTACAACTATGAGCGAAGGTGTTGCTCCGAACAGATTTGTTGTCATTCACCCCAAGTTCCCCGCTCAGGAGCAGAGAGTAGGCAAGAGAAAATCCTCTAAGGAGCCGCATAAAAAGCATAGTAGGGAGGACGAAGTCAACGACAAGCCTCAAGAACCTACTGTGAGGAACGAGCAGACCGATGCACTCAAACCCGAGCGCAAGCAGCTCAACATCGTTTACAGCAGCTCTAAGAAGCGTCGCTAGAATTTAATAAAGACCTTGCTAAAAAAAATAAGACGGCAGGCGGAAGCGCGTTCAAAGAGATACCATTTTCGAACGCAATTATTTTGACGTAAAAATATTATCGACTAAGGGGAAAGCTTTGTGGTTTTCCCCTTGTTCGTTATCAACAATAAAACTCCGAGTTAGCGTAAATATATAATTAGACCTCGTGAAATTTATCTAACAAATCTCGGATTGAGCGCGAAATACATAGATAGACTTCAAGCATCTTATTGAATAAACTCGGATTGAGCGTGAATTTATGAAATCGGATGCTGATTAGTATTAGCATACATACCTACAGCATCTAAAAAAGGGAGAACCAACGTGGTTCCCCCTTTTTAAAATAGAGAAATAACGACAACCGAAAAGCCTTCGAAATACCGAAATCGTTCAATTGCAACGCCTTCGAATAAAATTTGGTATCGACGGATTTTGCGTGTCGCATGAATATATGAATACCTATCAGATATGATGGAAATAAACGTTCTTTAAACCAAAAGCGGTACGATAAACGCAGGAGCGTTTTGGTTATTAACCTCGGCGGTTAGGAAAAAGTCAACGCTAAATTCCCTCGAGAGTTTATCGAATTCCTCAAACAGCATTTGCATTTCCGAGTAATTCTTGTTAATAAGAGCTTTTATGCTGTCGATATAGATTCTTTGGATATCGGCGTTGCCGGCGATAAGACCTTTGATGAAGGCAAGCAGTGTTACGTCGGTATCGATTCCGAAATCATGAATGTTTACCAATCTGATGTTGTACGCCAACTCGTGAATACGGTGGAAATCCCTATCCAAGAACACGACGTTACCCGTTGCGACCTCGGCAAAACCGTTTGCGTGAGTAACGAGCTTTTGTGTTTTTCCCGTTCCTCTTTCTCCGCCTAATACTTTAATCATAATACCTCCGATAATGCGGCTACACGCCGTCCAAACATTTAATTATTCTTCTTACGCCTTCTACTATGTCCTTTTCGGACAGGGCGTAGCTTAATCTGACGTAATTTGCGGTGCCGAAGCATTCGCAGGGGATAACCACAACGCCGCCCCTATCCAAAAGAACTTCGGCGATGTCGATGGCTCCGTTGATTTGCTTGCCGTAGATCTCCTTGCCGATAAAGCCGGAAATGTTGAGCATAACGTAGAACGCTCCGTCTCCCTCGAACGCGTGGAAGCTTTTTGCATGCTTAAGCTCGTCCAGCATCAATGCACGGCGGTTTTGGAAGGTTTCGACCATTTCGTCCATGACTTCCTTTCCCGAGGTCAAGCCCACAACCGAAGCATATTGCGCGATACTGTTGGGGTTGCTTGTCTGATGCGACTGCAAACTGCCCATAGCGGTGGCAAACTTCTGTGCGCAAGCGACGTAACCTATGCGCCAACCCGTCATAGCATACGCTTTGGACATTCCGTTTATGACAAAAGTCCTTTCCTTGATACTAGGACTGTACGCGGCGATTGAATAGTGCTTATGTCCGTTATAAACCAATTTTTCGTAAATCTCATCGCTAATTATCGCGACATCCTCGTATTTCTCCAATACGGCGGCAATAGCTTCGATTTCCTCCTTGGTATAGACAACGCCCGTCGGATTGTTCGGTGAGTTGATTATAACAGCCTTTGTTTTCGGCGATATTAAAGATTCCAGCTTTTTGGGATTAAGTTTGAAGCCTTCCTCCTCACGCGTGTGCAAAATTACGGGAACGCCGCCGCAGATTACGATAAGCTCGGTATAGGTCAGCCAGTAAGGCTCGACAACGATAACCTCGTCGCCAGGGTTTACCAAAACCTGAAGCGAGTTAAACAGCGATTGCTTCGCGCCGTTGCTGACGACGATTTGGCTGGGCTGATACTCCAGTCCGTTGTCCTCAAACAGCTTGTGCGCGATTGCTTTCTTGAGTTCGGGCGTACCCGACGCAGGCGTGTACTTTGTAAAGCCCTTTCGCAAAGCTTCCTTTGCGCCCTCGACAATATAGTCGGGCGTGCGGAAGTCGGGTTCTCCGGCGGTAAAAGCAATCAAATCCTTTCCCTCCGCCTTCAGCTTGTTGGCTTTGGCTGTTATCGCCAATGTAAGCGACGGCTTTACAGCCAATGCTCTTTTTGATAGTTCCATTTGAAATTTCTCCTGTGTATCGATATTACGCCGCATTTTTGTTGCAAGCGGCTATTGCTGTCATATTAATTTCTCGGCAAACCGATTTTATCTCAGTGGTACTGCCCTTTTGCAACTTTTAGCTTCTTTCTTGCAATTGCGCAGCTTTGCCGTTTAGTCGTACGATTGGAGCCTCAACCCTCGTTATAGGTGCGTTAGGTATCAATCCAACTGTAGCTTGGCTGTTTGGTCGTGCGCTTGCAAACTTAGATAACCAAAAGTAGTATTGATTATCAGTCCATCTGTTGCAGCTTAGCTGTTTGGTCGGCGATACGGAGCGCTTCGATCATGCTGTCGATGTCGCCGTTTAAAAAGTCCTCCAGTGCGTAGATAGTCATGCCGATTCTATGGTCGGTAACTCTGCCCTGCGGAAAGTTGTAGGTGCGGATTCGCTCGCTTCTGTCTCCGGTTCCGACCTGTCCGCGTCGGGTTGCGGCGTACTCGGTGTCGGCGATGGTTTGGAAGTGGTCGTAGAGCTTGCTACGCAGTGCCTTGAAGGCTTTCTCCTTGTTTTTGATCTGACTGCGCTCATCCTGACACTCGACGACGATTCCCGTCGGGAGGTGCGTTATGCGGATTGCGGATTCGGTCTTATTGACGTGCTGTCCGCCTGCGCCGCCGCTGCGGTAGACGTCGATGCGCAAATCCTTCTCATCGATGTTGATTTCCACATCCTCTGCCTCGGGCAAAACGGCAACGGTAATTGTCGATGTATGAATTCTTCCCTGCGATTCGGTTGCGGGAACACGTTGCACGCGATGAACGCCGCTCTCGTACTTCAGCTTGCTGAACGCGCCTCTGCCGATAAGCATAAAGCTTGCCTCTTTAATACCGCCCAGCTCGGTTTCGTTGATGTCCAGCTCCTCCATCTTCCAACGCTGTCTTTCGGCGTACATAGAGTACATTCTTTTTATAAGCGTGGCAAAAAGGCAAGCTTCCTCGCCTCCCGCGCCTGCGCGTATTTCAATAATAACGTTTTTATCGTCGTTTGCGTCCTTGGGAAGCAAAAGGAATTTAAGGTCGCCCTCCAGCTTTTCCGCATTATTCTTGAGCTCGCTTATCTCCTCCTCCAAAAGAGCGCAAAGCTCCTTATCGGTTTCGTGTTTCAAGCTATCCCGCGTGGCTTCGAGTGCCTGCGCGTTGTTGTTGTATTCGTCGAATTTGGTTACCACGTCCTCGAGCTGTGAATGCTCCTTAACCAGCCGTTGCCACTCCTCTCGGTGCGCGATAACCTCGGGTTTGCCGATTTCTTCGGACAAATCCTCGTATTTCTTCTTTAAAGCCTTTAATTTATCAAACATATTATAATAACCTCCATAAATTGCCGCGTATAATCGCATTCAACACTTTGTCGTGATCAAGTCCGAGCCGTCGTACAAAAACGATTTTCGGACGGTAGTCGGCAAAGCTACAACCTACAGAGAACGAATCTTTCCACTCCGCTATCATCCTTTCTTATTTGAGTGTCGAAATCCTTGAATATATCGGCGATCGTTTGCGCCTGCGCAATTCCGCACTCCATAATAAGAAGGGAATTCTCCTTCATATATGTTCTTACTTCATCGTGTATTCTGAAATAGAATGAGTATCCGTCCTTATCGGCGACCAAAGCAAGCTTAGGCTCGAATTCCTTGACGGACGGGCTTAAGTCCTCATATTCCTCGGGGGAAACGTATGGCGGATTGCACACGATAATGTCGAATTTTCCTTCGACGTTCTCAAACAGATCTCCCCTTACAAACCGCACTTTGTCCGTTACGCCCAACAGCTTGGCATTGTCTTGCGCCACCTCCAAAGCCTTTTCGCTTATGTCCGAGGCGACGACCGACGCGCCGCACTTTTTGGCGATAGCCTCGCCGATACAGCCGCAGCCGCAACACATATCCAAAATCGCCGAATCGGCGGACGCGTGCTCTAAAGCGATTTGCGTAAGCTCCTCTGTTTCGGGGCGTGGAATCAGCGTGTCGGGAGTTACCTTGAATTCAAACTCGAAAAACTGCTGATTTCCCAATACGTATTGAAGCGGCTTGTGTGTCAAAAGCTCAGCCAAATAGCCGTCCAGCTTAGCCTTTTCGGCGATATATAGCTTGCGTTTGGCTGTTTTTTCCTCGCCGAGCGCACTTCGCTTAATCTTCAAAACCTCGCACAAAAGCCATTCCACCGAGGCTTCCTCGACGTCGGCTTTTTTTGCCTTTTGTTTTGCCTCGCTCAAATACTGCGCAACCGTATATACCTTTGGAAAGGCGACGGGCTTGATGGACGGGTCCTTGTCCATAGCCAAAACGGCTTTAAACGAGGTTATGGCGACCTCCACCATATCGTCGGTGGGAGGCCGTGTAGTCAGCTTTTGCATACCTCTGCCCAGCCACTTTAAGGGGCGCAGAATCCACCAATCGTGTCTTGCGTTGAACATCAGCAATTCATAGCTTAAAGACATAATCGGAAGCAGTAACAACAGCTTAAGTATAACCTTTTGCCAAACGAACAAACCGCCCAACCAAATCTGTACGATAGAGGTTACCAAAATTGAAACCAAAATCACAAAGAAAATAAACGCGGTGCCGCATCTGTCGTGATACGCCGAGCTTTTTTGCACGTTTTCGATGGTCAGCTCCCACTCGCTCTCATAACAGTTGATGGTCTTGTGCTCCGATCCGTGGTACATAAACAGTCTTTTAATGTCGGGCATAAGCGTAATTAACGTCAAATACAGAATGAAAATGCCGACTTTGATAAGCCCGGCTGTCAAATTCCACAGCAAAAGCAAGCCGACCTGCGATTTAGCGATATCGTAGGTCGCAAACAACGTTTTAAAGAACAAGCCGAAGCCGCTTGCATCCACCCTGCCGCCAATCGAATTGAAAAGAAGCTTGGTTATGCCTTCGGGAATCCATATAAAAAGCACGACAGCCAAAACCACGCCCAATATCAAGCCTATTGCGCTTACTGCCTTCATGCTTCCCTTGCTTATCTCTTGTTCGTCATCCTCCGCCCAAATATCCGTAGCCTTCATTATCTGCTTTGAGCCCTCGTAAAAGCTAGAAAACAGATTGAAAACGCCACGAATGAAGGGGATTTTTCTGACTCCGTGCGCAGGCTGTATCCTCTGCGTTTCGAGTACGATTTCTTTGCGTTGATTGCGAACGGCAAGCGCAACCGAGCTTTCGCCCCGCATCATTACCCCTTCGAGTACCGCCTGTCCGCCGATTTTGGTTTTTGCCATTTATTTATACTCCCGTAAATCGATTTAATGCTAGTGTAGTATATTAGACACGATTTGATTTATTTCCGTGTATTATGCAGCCGTTTTAATGTTGTATATACAAGCCCATATACTACAGTTTATAAAGGGTATACCACGCCGATATTGCTTTTCCGTTAACCGAATCTGCATCGGAGCTTCCGCTTGAAAAAATGCCACGCAAAAAAACGAGCGTTGTTGTGCGAAATAACACCCCTATATATTATAGAATAAATACTTAATTTTGTATAGCGTTTTCAACGATTGGCATTAAAAAATAAATCCGTTTTGTCTTGTTCAATGGCGTAAGAGCTTGGATTAATCAGAATAATAGGTTTATTACGGACGATTGCGAGATTTACGGTCTGTTGAGTTCCGCCGGAGGTGACACCGTCCCAACACGCCACAAGTAAATCACAACGCTTCACGATTTCCTCGTTGCGCTTTTTCATGCAGTCATCGTCGAAGCGCGGCGCGTAAATCCCCACCAAATCGCATTGAAGCTTGTTGCGCTCATAACGCTCTCTGTCGGCGTTGCTCCACTTGCAAGCCTGATCCAAGCAGGGTATCACGGCTTCGATAAAAATGTCGGGATAACGTTTCTTATAAAGCAAAAGAGCCTCCAACATAAACGTATCCGAGCCCAAAGCCATACCGTTGAGAAAATGCATGTATCCGCGGCGCAGCAACTCCTCCAACACGCAGTTTATGTCGTGCTTAAGCTTGATTATCTGCGGGTGCTTCTCGTTGTTCTTTACCCCTAACTTGTGAAGTCGCATTCCCGTCATTCCGCATATCTTTTCCATAATCACCGCTTTGTTCGAATTTCCGACCGCGTTTGCATATACCGATGCATCGCAAAACGCGCGAGGCAAGGGCTTGCCCCGATCCTTTCCCTTATCGATATGATTGTAGCACATAATTTACGTTTTTGCAAACGATTTTAAGTGCAAAACGTATGTTTTTTATATTTACTATAAACCCGTGTATTTCTGTGCTTTTTGGATAAATCAAACCATAAAGCTCACTTGCCAAGCCTAATTTACTATTACTTATCGATAGTGTCGCGTATTATCGTGATTTTTATTGCAAACACGGTGGAGGAAGTGTCCTGCAAAACGCCCTTAATGTACTTCACGTCATCGATTTCGGACAAAAAGAGATCGATTTTGGAGCCTTCGGGCGCCTGATGCAGGTAATTGATCGTAGCGTTTTCTACTTTTCTGCCCTGTAGTTTCGACAGGGAGAAGCAATCCTGCGCCAAATCGAGATACTTTACGTTATTAAGGTGGCGATTGATGTCGATGTCGCTTGCTCGGACGGTCCGTGTATAGACGTATTTCCAATCCAAGGAGTCGTCCATCGCTATCTTTTGGGGCGGTGTGAGTGTCCTTTCGGGAAACTCAATCGGGACATAGGGAGTTTGAGAGGTAGGAACCACACTAAAATCCGAAGTGTTCAAAATGCACCACCGTGAGGATGCTTTCGCCAGTATTTCGTCGTCGATACGCACTTGAAACTCTCTGTCATAGGTGGACAGGGAGGGTTTAAGCGGAAAGGTGTCAATCTCGATTACTTCGTCGCTTACAGGATAGCGATAAAACTCCATATACATTCGAGTAATCACCCACATTTTACCGTTCGCGCGCAGCTTCTTCATGCCTGCGCCCAGCATATCGCTGTGTATTCCCGCCATATTTTGGTAGTGATTTGCGATCGCGCTTATTCTCATATTGCCGTTAACATCCAAATCGGAAATATTGACAAAAAATTTATGACTGATAATATTTTCCATTTCTTCCTTTTTTTGTCGCAGACTCAGTGCCGCGAATACTTAGATTTGCTCCGTTCTCGGATTAAAGCGAACAAATTGCATATCGGCAGCATATTCGGGGATGCTAAAGCTTCGAAGCTTTTGGAGCGTTTTCGCCCGTTCAAACGCCGACTTACGGCTGATTCGCCAAACCGCGTTGCTCGTCGGTTAAATACGGAAGTTGTCCTCCTCGCGTATGATTATCCGAAAAGTCATCTATAACCTGACGATTTCGGATAGTGCGAACACGCTTTATATTATTACCGATTTGCTTCATATTTGTCGATTCGGACAGTCATAAAGATCGGCTACCCCTAATCGAAAGCGAAGCAAAAAACAAAAAAGCCGTCAACCGAATCCGATTGACAGCTTTAAGAGTCGTTGAGAAATTTGACTATGCCGTAAACCGCCTAGATTTATATACACAACGTAGACGGCGAATCTGCATTAATTCTCTTCCTCGATGTCGATTCCCACGAAAATCTCTTGAATCTCATCCGTATCGATAGGTTCACCCTCGGGCATAATCATGCAGTAAACCATTTTGTAAGTGGAATTGATGAAGAACATATAGTAGCAATCGTTATATAACACAAGGTCGTAGTCGTAGGCAGTTTCGGTCATTGTCGATGTATTAATGCTTTCGGATTTGCTTGCGATAATTCCCGTATCTTCAAGAGTGCTCAAATCGATTCGATACAGCAAGCTGGAAGCGGTATAGTAAAGATAATCGCCCTTAACGTATTTCAAGGTAGCCGAAGACAGATATGCAAGTCTTACGGGAGCATCGCTCATTTTTCTGCCGATTTCGTAGTATTTAACGTATGTGTCGGCGTAGAGCAATATGCCGTTCTTGTATTCAACGATGGCAGAATTGCTTGCCTCGGTGATTTTGGTGTGTGTTTTGGCTGTAACATCGTACACATAGGTTCCCGCATAGGAGAGGTTGGAGCCGCTGATTGTGTAATACATTCTGTTTTCATTTTGTAATACAACGGTAAACTTCACGTCCTCTTTGTAGGTTGCGATTCCGTCGGGAGCGGTGTTACCCTTTTTGCCCTCGAGGAGCATTGTCGCACTTGATAAGGTGCTTGCGTCCGCAACATAAAGCTGGTTGTAAGCCGCGGTTTCTTCCTCGCCCAAAACGTTTTCGGTAACGATGGACTTGGTGAAGTAAACGGTGCCGTTCGCTTCAACCACGCTCATAGCCGTAACATCCTCGACGCAGGTGGTGAGTGAAGGCTTGCTCGCGCTCAAATCCGCAGAGTATATAGTGCCTTCGTTCAGGTAGTAAAGATATACCTTTCCGTCAACGGTTGAAAAGTGCGTTTCATATTTATAGCTGTCAACGGTCAAGTACTTAACCACATCCGAGCCGTCAAGCTTCACGCTCATAATGTCGAGCTTATCATACTGAATATCGCCGCTTGTATTCTTCGTATTATTGGGTGTGGTGAAATAAAGTCTGTCGCCCTCCACGTAAAGACCGGTTGACTTTTCCGATGCGAAAAAGTTAAGCTTGGGAACGACCATCTCGCCGTTTTCGTACTTGTGTTCCTCGCCGTCCTCAAGAGGTACGATGTCATCGATTTTGATTCTCACGATTGCGCCGAAGTTAACGCTGCCGTAAGTATTATCGGCGGTGTATTCTGCGGTACCGTTTACAAAGTAAACATATTCGCCGACCTTGACCGCAAGCCCGCCGTTACTCGTAACATCCAAGCTTGTGGGCATATCTACAGCCTTAAAGCTGTAATTCTCGCTGCAAGCCGTCAAGCATAGGACAGCCGCCAAAATCGTGATGATTGCCAAAATTATTTTTTTATACATTAATTCCAACCTCCGTTCGCACGGCAACGCCCGTACGCAACCGTTTTTACCTTATGTTTAAGGGCCAACGCCCAAACTAAGCCGTACTATTATACTAAACTAAGATTCTTTTTGCAAGTAAAATCGTATACTTTTTACAATTTTCGCCTTTTCACTCACTCAAATCAATGCTTTTTCATATCCAAAGCCTCTGCCATTTCACTTTTGTAATGGTTTCCTTTCGCGACTCGGGTTTTGACAAGGAAGCCAAAAGCAGCTCCACAGCCGATTACCCTATCGATTGCTGTCGCCAAAGAGAGCTTTGTCGTATGCTTTAGTTTTATTTAAGTGAAAATGATTTTTCGCAAGCAACACTACGACAGCCTTGCGGTTATTGACGCGGCAGCCAAATGCGGAAGGTACCTTCGCCAAACCCCTTTTGGAGAACTCACGCTGTCAAAAAGTGAGTATCGGTGAGATTACCGCTACGAAGGGCGCTGTCGCAAACGGCAGCCTTGCGGTCATTAACGAGGCAGCCAAATGTGGAAGGTGGTACCTTCGCCGAGCTTACTCTCAAGAGTGATATTGCCCTTGCAGGTATCGACTATGGACTTGACAATGGTGAGGCCCAAGCCTGTTCCCGTGGGATTGCCGTCGTCCGAGCGGCAGAATTTTTCGAAAACCTTGGATTGCATTTCCTCGCTTATGCCGGCTCCGTTGTCGGCAATGTCGATCAACGCGCCCTTTACTCCGTTTCTGTCCTTCGCTTTAAGACTGACCGAGATATGTCCGCCGACGTTGGAGAACTTGATTGCGTTATTGAGGATATTCTCCCATATGTGATAGGTCAACTGCGGATTGCCGATCATCGATATTTCGTCAAGGTCGATGTCCAGTTCTATGTTTTTGCTTTCCCAAAGGTTTTGCTGCTTCAAAATGGTATCGCGTATTTGCTCGTCCAACATAAAGGTTTCCCTTTCGCTGCCCAATACATTGCTGTCTAAGCGTGCGAGCTGAAGTAGATTTATTGATAGGTTAGTGAGCCTTTTGCTCTGTTCGACGATGATAGAGGCATACTGTTTGACGATGGGTTCGCTACTTTCCTTCTCAATCAGGTTCGCGTAACCCATAATGGAAGCGATCGGCGTCTTGTATTCGTGGCTGACCAACGAAACGAAGGTGTTGGAAAGCTGTTCGTTCTCCTTCAAACCGTCTACCATAGTATTGAAGTTATGTTGAAGCAATGCGATCTCATCGTCACCCTTAACCTTAACTTTTATATCCAAATTACCGCTTGCCACCTGCGCCATACCCTGTGCCACCTGTCGTATAGGCTTTATCAGCAACCGAAGCACGATTGAGTTGAGTATGAGAATGGTGATAAGCGTCATAATACCGCTCGTCCAAATCACGGAATAAAGCAGCTTAGGCAAGGAAACGAGGGAATTGTTGTTGCTTGTAATTATAAAGTATTGATTTCGCAGCTTCAAAATGACGGCTTGGCTGTAGGAGCCATCCTCAACATAAAGCAGCTTTCCCGACTCTATATCCTGTACGGATTTAGTCGTATACTCGTCGGTCAGCTCGCTGGTATCGTGAGTAATCAAGCCGACTTGCTCCAAGGCGTCTAAAACATTGGAAAAAGCTTTATAGTTGTAGCTTTCTCCCAAGACTCTCGCTACAATCGATTCCGTATCGGCATCGGAGGAGTTGTTGACATTCTGCTTGAGCCAAATCGCAGTGTTTTGCATATTCTCTTTAACGAGAGCGCTCATTTGATCCATGCGTGAGTTTAAAATTACAAGACATGATACCGTGCTTGCCACGAGGACAACGAAAAACAAGGTAACCATAAACCGAGTATACATCGATTTAAGTGTTCCCACCTCGCGTGGATCGTAATCCTTATTATTTTTATTACAGGCAAGCATAATCCTTCTCCGTTTGCTGTCGAGCAAAGTGTCAAAACGCACTAATTTATGGCAGATAATATCGTTTCTCGGGGTGCTTTACACAGCTGTAAGGCAATCCTAATATCAATTGCGGGCTGATTCTTTCAGACCGGACCGAGCTTTTCATATAACCATACCGCAATTTTACTTTTATATTTTTAATTTATTATGAATACCGAACACAACCCGACAGTCGGGCTGTAATTTACGACATGCCTAAGATTGCTTTTACGACTGTGAAAACGCTCCGTAAAGTGCAGGTGCTATGCAATTCAACGCGCCTTAGCCTAAGTTAACAAAGCAATGCTTTTTATCAAAATAAAGCGCAGGTGCAATGCAACGCAACGAGTCTTAGCTTTGGTTACTATGCAATTATAATCGATATTGCATAAAAAGTACGGGTGACGTAATGCCGCAAGCTTTAGTTTATTCTATTTTTTCTAACAAAAAAACGCAGGAGCAATGCAGTGCCGCGAGCCTTAGCTATTGCTATAGATGCTATTTTATCGATACTATTATAACCCGAAAATGCGCAGGTGTATAGCGTTGTTAGCGAATATCGGCGAAGAAAGAGTCTGATCTTTTTATATATTAATTTCATAGCTTGTTTTACTTGACGAAAAATGACGAAATTTGGTAAAATACAAAAAAGTGATGAGGTGTTTTTAATGAAAAATAAAACGCCGTTGTGTTTGCTTCTCGCCGTTGCGGCGATTTTGTCTATATTTTGTTTTTCATCCGCGATTTTCGGCGAAAGCGAGGATGTTTTTCGGGCGGCTTCTCGGGAGTCGATTTTTCAAGTCTATTGTGACGGTAATAGCATCATTTCCGAGGACCTTGACTACAAATTGAAGCTTATTTTCGATTACGATTATTTGATTTACGAGAATGGTGTAGTTTATATTTACACGGCGGAGGAGTTTGCTCGTTATTCCGTATTGTTGGAGTTGGGTCAAGCCGTCGAGGTTTTGAGTCCGAACGCTCTTGTGACAGAGGTGGATTATGACGAGTTTGCATCGGCAACGGTGCGCTTTATGGGCAACGTAGATTTGGTGGAATATTGCCTTACGCAAAGGTTTACAGGCATCGGGAGCTTAGGTCATCCTTTCAAGGCACAGATCGACGGCAATGCTTATATCCTTAAAATAAACGGCGGATTTATCAACCGAGCCGAGGGCGAAACGGTTATAAAGAACCTTTTTGTGCGCGGAGATCTGACCTCTTTTGTCGGATACGCAGAGAGCTTGAGTATTGTCGATTGCGATATCGAGGTGGGAGCTACCCCACGAAGCAGCGGCTTTTCAGGCTCGATTGCGGCGCGGGCAAACACTGTGTTTATTAATAACTGCAGAATAGAGGCGGCTGTGTACGTCGACGGGCTTTCGTCGGCGGTGGGAGGCTTGATCGGTTGCGCGGACAGCGTTGTAATCTCCGATTCCGCGCTTTGCCTTTCGGTGATCGGACGGGTGCAGACAGCAGGAGGAATTTGCGCCGATGTTACCGAACTGACGATGTCCGATTGTGTTTATACCCTTGCTTCCTCTGAGGATATTTGCGGAATTGCCGTGAATGTGCGGTATTGCGCTTTGCGGTCGGTGGAAATGCCCGGCTTCGGGTTCACTATGTTCTCCGAGGCCGATCGGGTGGAGCTGTCCGCGGTGCATATCACCACCTCCGACGGAATAGGCGCGCTCGTTGCACCGTCGTTGGAAATTCTGAATGTTACGGATTGTTATGTCTATTCGGAGTTTTGCGGAGCCGCGGGACTTGCCAACGAGGTGGGTACGCTGACGGTAGCCGACAGCGGGCTGTATTTGTACGCAGTCGATTCGGACGGAGATTGCGGCGGAATGGCAAGGTGCGCCGATACGGTTGCTTTAAGAAATACGGTTGTTTGCGCGAATTTAAACGGTTCCTCGTGTGGGGCTGTCGCTTCCGATTGCAACAGCCTTACCGCCGACAATTGCACAATACGTGCCGTTGTCCCAAAAAGCACGAGCTTAGGAGGATTCGTCGCGAATATGCACGGAAATGTGCGCGTAAACGGCTGTAGAGTGGACGTTGCCGCCAATTCCGATTGCGGAGGAGCGATATGCGGCACTGTTTTTAACGGCAAAGTCGAGGTTACGGACTGCAGGTTTAAGGTGGATTTGAATTGTTATAGAGCGGGCGGCTTATTCGGCTGTGTAGAGTATTCGACAACGGATTCGAATATATGCGTTAGCAATATCGAGGTGAGCGGCAGTATAAGCGCGAGCATAGAGGGCGGAGGAGTTTGCGGCAGATTGTCGCTTAAGCCCTCCGAAAACGAATGCGGAATGCACATTGAAAGCGTGTTCGCGGACGTTACGTTCACTTGCAAGCTTACGGGCGGACTGATAGGATATATGAGCGGTGAGAGCGGCGTTCGCACATACATCGGCGATTGCGGCATAAACAACGACGGAAAAAGCTACACCTCCGAACGCTTCGGCGGCATTATCGGACAAACCGAAGGCAATTTCGTATCGGTTATCGAAAACAACTCCGTTTGCGGCGTTTTGATAAAGGCTTACGACGGAGGAGGAGCCGTGGGAAAGATAGTCGGTTCCCCCGAGCTGACGTTGAGCGGTAACGCCTTTTGCGTGGAGTACGATCGTCTTACGGGATTGTTTCTTATGGGACTTGTCGCAGGCGATGCAGGCAATGCGAGGATAGTATTGCGGAATAACTACTGCGCTTCTAACGGAATAGATGGAGCGGTGTTTTGCGGTGGCGAGATCAGTGGCGAAAGCATAACGGGATTTGCATACAACTACTACACCAAGGTATATGACGGCGAAAGGGCGGTGCTGACCATAAGCGGCGACTTTGACGAAATGAGCTACACCTTCCTTAAAGACGGGAAGGAGGACGTAGCGATCGATGCAGGCAGATATACCGCGGTTATCGATTGCCTATATAAGGGCGAAAGAGTGAGGTTAAAGCTCCCGTTTTACGTAACGAAGGCGCAAACTCAAACGCAAATCTACTCTGTTACGGAGTACGAATTAACGGGCGCGGCGGTAAATAAACTGCTTGATGGTTCTCAGTCGCTTCTCCACAGCGTTAAGACGGAGTATGAGTTATGCGGAGAATACATTCTTAACGAGTCGTTACCGAGCGGAGACGCCGACACTTTTGCCCCCGACGTGGGTGAATACGTCGTTACCGCAGTCTATGAGAGTACGAACGCCGTTTCAAGGGTGGTACTTAACCTTACGGTCGAAGCCAAGAAGCTTACCGACGGCGAGCTGTCCGTGAACCTCGGGTTCTACCAAAAGGAGCTTGTCGAGCTTTGCGACGGAAAGCAGAAAAAGCCGGACTTTTACAATCGGAAGAAGCTTGCGGTAAGCGTTCGATACAGCGGCAAAACCACAACGGGTGACAGCTATGATTCCGACCTCTATCCGACGTCGGCAGGCGTATATACGGCGATATTATGTGTCCAAGCCGAACCAAACTACGGCGGAAAAGCAATTGACGCCGCAAGTATTGCAATAACCGTAAAGGCGCGCGAGCTGCGCTTTTTTGTGGAGAGTGCGACAGTTTATGTAAGCGCGTATTTTTCGCCGAGGGTTTGTCTTATCGGCGTTCAAAGTCTGAATGAGTTGCGGCAGGTTTTTGTCGAGGAGTTGGTACTTCCCTCGGACGAGCTGTGCATTGACGAGGTCGGATATTATGCAATAGGCGTAAATGGCAGGTTTTCTTCGACTGTATTTGCCGTAACAACCGAAAGCGGAAGCATAACCGTTACCAAACGCGAAGCGACGTTGAATCAATCGGACTTTGCACTCTCGGTCGACGGCGATTATCTGACGATAATTCCCAAGCGAAGCGGTCTTATTTTTTCGGTGGACGGTTCGGCTTACAGCGCGGTTTTGAGCTATTCGGGATTGGAGGAGGGCGCGCACACCATCGTCGCAAAATCCGTCGAGGATGAGCTGTACTTTGAAAGTCAACCCTTTATTGCTGAGTTTTCCGTCAAGAAAAAGCTGACATCGGCCTTTTGGTTCTCCGCTCTTATCGCCGTAGTAGTGGCTGCGGCTGTAATCGGCGTCCCGATGTGGATCAAGTTCCGAAAAAAGAGCAAGCGCGACTAATCGATTGTATCAACGCGCTTTGAGTGTTTATATTTTACGTTGGTTGCGGTACGTCCGCTCGTTTATACTTCGCGTTTGTTCAATAATGCAAAGCGCTTTCGTTTAAAAATGTATTGATGTATATCAATAAAGCGAATTTGTCGGGGATTAAAGGCTAATTACTTGACTTTTAAAAGGTAATAGAATAAAATAACCCTATGTTTTGTACTCGTACGCTTGCGGTTGTGTTTTCTTTTACATGCAAAGTGCGAGCCGATTACGTGGATTTGCATATAAGGGGGGGAGACTTTATTATGAATGACGATTTTTTCGGATTGAAAGATAGTTTGGGCTTAAACTCCTACGCCTTAATGATGATCCTTGCCGCTATATGCGGTCTTATTTTTTTGCTTTGTAATTACAAAAAATTCAATCTGACCATAGTTAACGTCATTTGGATGTTCGTTTACTGCATTGTCTTCGGACTTTTGGGTGCACGACTGTTCCATGTGCTATTTAGACTGGGCGACGTTTTCGATCCCAACGACAATCTGCGCGTAATCGATTGGTTTTTGTCGGGCTGGATGTATTACGGCGGATTGCTTGGGGGAATGATCGGGCTTTGGCTTTTCTGCCGAAAGGAAAAGTGCGATTTGGCTCTAACCTTCGACTTTGCGGCAATCATTTTGCCTTTGGTACACGCTATTGGCAGGGTCGGTTGCTTTTTATCGGGCTGTTGCTATGGCAGAGTTACGGACTCCTCCCTCGGCGTTTGCTTCAAAAGCGGCGCAAGCGTGGGGACCTGCGTTTACCCGACAAACCTTTACGAGGTCTTTTTCAATACCCTCCTGTTTATAGCTATACTCTTGCTTTTCGTGCTATTGGTCGGCAAGAATAAGGATAAATACAAGGGCTTGTTGACAACCGTCTATCTCCTTGCTTACCCTGTTTGGAGATTTGTAATCGAATTTCTCCGTGACGACGACAGAGGCACTATCCTCTATCTGTTTTCCACGTCCCAGTTTATCAGCATCTTTCTGTTCGCGTTGGGCATCTACTGTGCCTATCGCGTTCGTAAACATATAATAAATTACGATATTGCACACCTTAACGGCGTAGCCGACAGCGAAGCTGTTTCCGACGATTTGAATTCAAGTATAGCTTCCGACGACAAGAACGACAGCGGAGCTGTTTCCGACAAGCAGAAATCAAGTATAGCTTCCGACGGCAAGAACAACAGCGGAGCTGTTTCCGACGGACAAGACGGCGTGAAGGGCGATAAAGAATGAATTTGAAGGCGTCGCCATTCGAATAAGGGCGGCGTTGGTAATAATATATAGATACGCAAAACGGAGGAAAATAATGTTTATTAAAACACACGGAGCTATTAAGGTGTTTTCGGGAAATTCCAATCCCGTACTTGCCGAGGCTATTACAAAGCAATTGGATTTGTCTTTGGGTGCTATCGAGGCAAAGAAGTTTTCGGACGGTGAATGTGCCGTTAACATCGGCGAATCGGTAAGAGGTTGCGATATTTTTGTAATTCAGTCCACTTCGACGCCCGTCAACGACAATTTGATGGAGCTGCTTATCATTGTGGACGCGCTAAAGAGGGCTTCCGCGGGAAGAATCACCGCCGTTATGCCCTATTTCGGCTATGCAAGACAGGACAGAAAAGCCAGATCCAGAGATCCTATTTCGGCTAAGCTGGTAGCGGATTTGTTGCAGACTGCGGGAATTAACCGAGTTTTGACTATGGATTTACACTCCACACAGCTACAGGGATTCTTTAACGTTCCCGTGGACAACCTTATGGGTATGCCGGTTTTGACAAAATATTTCCTCAAAAGAGGCTATAAAACCGATGATTTGATAATTGTATCGCCCGACGTTGGCAGTGTTGCAAGAACGAGAGGTATGGCTCAAAGCTTCGATGCTCCGATTGCCATTATCGATAAGCGCAGACCAAAAGCAAACGTTATGGAGGTTATGAACATTGTAGGAGACGTCGAGGGCAAGGTTTGCATCATGATCGACGATATGATCGACACGGGCGGAACCATTACCCAAGGTGCAAAGGCTTTGGTGGACAACGGTGCGAAAAAGGTCGTTTGCTGTTGCTCTCACGGCGTTTTGAGCGGGAAAGCCATCGAAAAGCTGGACAATTCGGTCATCAGCGAGGTCGTTATGCTAGATACCATTTGGCATGACAGGAATGAGCTTTCCGATAAGTTCAAGTTCGTAACGGTTGCCGACATCTTCGCAGAGGCAATCGAGAGAATCTATTCGGATTTACCGTTAAGCAAGCTTTACGACTGATAAATATTACGGGAAACATTTCATTAATTATATGCTGTTTGATAATTGAAAGGAGGGCGATATATGCTTGACGTCGAGAAAGGCGCGAAGGTGTTCGGCACCGACCAAAGGACTTACCGTTCGGACGGGCAGGTTCGGGTTTGCGGAATCACCAAGGTTTTTAAGCTGTCAAAAAAGCAAATGCGCTTGGAGAAGCTGGATTTCCCCACGCGCGTTGCGGTTAACGGCTTGTCCTTTACTACCTATCCTGGCGAAATATTCGGACTTTTGGGTCCTAACGGAGCGGGAAAAACCACGACTATGAGAATTATCGCCACTCTGATTAAGCCGGATGCGGGAGAGGTTTTTATTGACGGAACGGGGCTCGATGACGACAATACTATAAAAAAAGATATTGCTTTTTTGACCAGCGATCTTAAAATCGATCCCAAGCTTACGCCCGATTACCTTTTCGATTTCTTTTCCGCGCTTTTCGAGGTTGAGGATAAGGTTAGAGAAGAGCGTAAATACGATCTTTTTACCCGTTTCGGCATTGACAGATTCGCGCACGTCAAGGTTGCGGACTTGTCGCAGGGTATGAGGCAGAAGCTTTCAATCGTGCTTGCGCTCGTTCACGATCCAAAGGTTATCGTGTTTGACGAGCCGACCAACGGACTCGATATCACTGTGGCAAGGACTGTTACGGATTATCTGAAGGAGCTTGCCGAGCAGGGCAAGAATGTAATAATCAGTACCCACATTATGAGCCTTGTGCAGAAATTATGCACGCGCGTGGGTATAATAATCGAGGGCAAAATGGTGGAATGCGGTATGGTTTCCGACCTTCTTTCCGCAAATCCCGGCAAGGATTTGGAGGACATTTTCTTTGACGTGTTCTCCAAGTATTCGACTGCGGAGGGCGGAAAATGAGAAATATCAAGCTTATCATCAAAAGAGAGCTTCACAGGGTTTTCACGGATAAACGCGCGGTTATCGCGCTCATTATGCCGGGTTTGATAATGATGGTGTTGTACTCGGCGATGGGACTTGTCGCGGGTGGCACGATTTCCTCGGCGAATGAGAAGGTTTCGCTTGTATCCGTATACGGCGACGGCTACGAGGTTTTAAAGCAGTATGTGGACGAAAAAACCGTACAGGTCGTGCAGCTCGACGAGTTTAACAAAGAACAGCTTACGCAAAGCGTACTCGACGGCGATTGTGCGTTGGTGGTTAACATCACCGACTATGACAGCGAAAGCGGTCGGATTGCCTGCGAATTTTACTTTGACAGAGCGGACGAAGCTTCGTACACCGCGGTTTCACGGTTTTCCGCGCTTTTGGAGGCGTACAACGCAGCAGTTAACGCACCTATATATGACTTGAGCGTGATTAACGTAAATGCAAACGGAAACGATTATGCAAGCTCGCTTGTGATATTTATGCTTGTTCCCATGTTTATCGTGTTGTTCATATTTGCAAGTGCTTTGAATATCTGTCCGGACTCCTTTGCGGGCGAAAAGGAAAGAGGCACGCTTGCAACGCTTATGATGACGCCGGTCAAACGCTCGGAGGTTATGGCGGGAAAGACTATCAGCAACACAATTCTGACGTTAATCGCCGCGGTAATCAGCTTTGGCGGTGTGGTTATTTCCCTACTCGTATCCGGAAGTCAAATGGGAATCAGCGGATTCGAGCTTAATATCGGCGGTTGGGATTATTTGTATATTCTTTTGATTATTATGGGAGCCGCTCTCGTTGCCGTTTCGCTTTTTACAATGGTCAGCGTTATCGCCGGCAATATCAAGGAGGCAAACAGCTATTCGATGCCGATTTATATCGTGGGAATGCTATTGGGAATGCTACCCAGCTTCGATATTACCACCGACGCGGTTAGCTGGTACAAGTTCTTATTTCCGATTTACAATTTGGGCTTGAGCGTCAAGCAAATAATGCTCGGTCAGCTGGAGGTCTATCAGCTGCTAATTGTTATAGGTTCGTCACTCGTGTTTTTCGCTCTTATTTGCTGGATCGCCTCTCGAATGTTCAAAAGAGAGGGCGTTTTGTTCAGCGCGTAGTTGAGAAACGACGTTTGTATACTCGGTATGTAGCCGAGGAAGGACGTTTGTATACTCGGTATGTAGCCGAGGAAGGACGTTTGTATACTCGGTATGTAGCCGAGGAAGGACGTTTGTGCACCCGATATAACTCTAATATATAATATATAAGGATAAAGGAAAGAATGAGATTCGGTAAATTGTGTTTGCAAACAACAAGAGAAACGCCTGCCGACGTTAAGATAGCGTCGCACTCCCTGTTGGTTAGGGGAGGATTCGTAAAGTCTTTGGCTAACGGTATTTTTTCACATACCGCACCCGCAAGGCTGGCGATACTCAATATAGAGAGAATTATTCGTGAGGAAATGAATAATATCGATGGTCAAGAATGTAGATTCCCCGTTGTTATGCCCAAGGAGCTTTGGGAGAGCAGCGGAAGATATACCTCTATCGGCTCGGAGATGGCGAGATTTAAAGACAGAAACGGCAAGGATATGCTTTTGGGAATGACACACGAGGAAGCTGCAGTGCATTTGGCTAAGAGCTTTGTCGGAAGCTACCAAAGCTTGCCCTTTATGATCTATCAAATACAGACTAAGTTTCGTGACGAGCCGCGTCCCAGAGGCGGACTGATTCGTCTAAGAGAGTTCACGATGAAAGACGCTTACAGCTTTCATATGACGCAAGAGGACTTGGTGGAGTACTATGATAAGGCATACGAGGCCTATCACAGGGTTTTCAAACGCGCCGGAATGAAGAATTTTATTGCGGTTAAGTCCGACATGGGAATGATGGGCGGCGACAGAGCCGACGAGTTTATGCTGATATCCCCGATAGGCGAGGATACCTTGGTTCTGTGCGACCACTGCGGATACAAGGCGAATATGGAGGTCGCAAGCTCTGTTTACGACAAACAAGCTCCTCAATTGCCTCTGCCCCTTGCGGAAGTGTTCACAGGCGACGCTAAGGAGATTCAATGCGTTTGCGATATGCTTAAGGTTACCCCCGATTGCACGATAAAAGCCGTTGTTTACGCCGTTAAGGGCGAACAGGGTACGGTCATCGTATTTTTGAGGGGCGATCGCGAGGTCAACGAGGCTAAGCTGAGAGCGGTTTTGGGCAAAAATATCGTGGCTTGGGAAAACGACGGTGAAAGCGGTATTGCCGCAGGCAACATCGGAATAAAGGACTTAAGAGCCAAGAACAATACCGTTGTTTACGATATCAGCATCGCAAACACAGTAAATATGGTTACGGGCGCGAACAAGCCCGAATATCACCTCGTCAATTTCTGCATTGACCGCGACTTGCCCGACTCAAGGAGCATTAAATACGTCGATGTTTCCAAGGTTAAGGAGGGCGAAGCCTGTCCCGTATGCGGACAGCCGCTCAAGCTTGTCAACGGAATCGAGATCGGTAACATTTTCCAGCTTGGCACGAAGTACACCAAGAGTATGAATATGACCGTGCTTAACGAGCGCGGAGAGCTTGTAAACCCGATTATGGGTTGTTACGGCATAGGCGTGGACAGAATGTTGGCGAGTATCATCGAGGAGAACCACGATGACAAGGGAATCATTTTCCCCGTCACAGTCGCCCCCTTCAAGGTGCATATCTGCGGTTTAAGAATGGACGATCCGCAAACAAAGGAAACCGCCGAGATGCTTTATAAGGAGTTGGAATCCAACGGCATAAGCACGCTTTTCGACGACAGAGATCTAAGCGCGGGCGTAAAATTCGCCGATGCCGACCTTTTGGGCATGCCTATCCGAATGGTCGTCAGCCCCAAAGGACTCAAAGATGGTTGCGTAGAGCTTAAATTGAGAAAGGAAAGCCAAAGCGAACGTGTTCCCGTCGAAGCCGTCCTTGAAAGGGTTAACGCTCTTATCAAGGAGCTTTCCGCCGAGTATTACTATTAATATAGGAGCGAACCCATGTGTTCGCCCGTGAAAGTATTGCACCTACCCCGATTTTTCGACAGCGGAGCTGACAGCAAAGTATTGTTATCGGAAAATGTGTATGCCTTCTTTGTATGAATGAGGATAATATCGTGCGCTTGTATGCTATGCGGTGAAATTGAAAACGAAACATTGACTTTATACGTGCCACTTGCTTTCCTTTATTGAAGGGGGGGATAATGCAACCTCAAAAGAAAGCCGCGGTCGTTAAGAGTCGTTGCCGATAGATTTCCAAGCCGTGTTGCAGGATCGATGCGTTCGAGGAAATGAAAAACAAAATGTAAAAAAATGAATGTTGGTTCATTTATTTTTTTTCGGTGCGATGATTACCGATATATGGAAAAACGCCATCGGAGCTATGGGAAAATTATAGATTTTTTTGCAAGTACTTGTAAAAAAAAGCGATATATGCTTGCAAAGTGCCAAAGTTTTATGCTATAATCAGTCTACGATATTAAAGGTGATAGGCTACGGCGATGGCTTTGTACGATAACATTCGTGTAATCGGGCGTGTTGGCTGACCTGTGGAATCCTTGTATATCGTTGGATTCGGTAAAGCAAGCCAAGGCTTTGTGCGATACAATCGGGCAATTTGGTGTGTCGGCTGATCTATTTACCCATATCCGATTTGTCGAGCGTGGGTGCTGTGCCCGCTTCGGCGCATTGAAATCGATATAAATATATAGTATTTATATATAAAAAAGAAAATGGAGGTAACAAAAATGAGAAAATTTAAAACATTTGCCATGGTATTGGTTCTTGTTTTAGCTTGTGTGTTGGTTCTGACTGCTTGTACACCCGAAGATCAAAGCAATTTCAAGATTGTTTTCAAGGCTGACGGAAATACGATTGCGTCCTACACACTTGCACAGGTACTTGCGGAGGGTTGGACAGAGCCTACTGTGCCGGCGAAAGACGGTTATACGGGAGAATGGGCTGCTTACGAAATCCCTACCGACGATTTGACGGCTGATTTGGTAATCAACGCCGTTTACACTGCGGTTGAGGTTAAGAGCTATACTTACAGAACGTATATGGCTTCTTCTCCCGACACATGGAACAACCACATTTGGGAAACCAATGCGGACAGCTACATCTTCGGTTACACCGAGATTGGTTGGATCGACATCAGCCTTAACAGCACATACGACGCTTACGAGTGGAAGTATGAAATGATGGTTGAGAATGGATACGAGGACGTTTCCGCTAATTATATGACGGATCCCGCGTTCGCCGAGAAATACGGCCTTACCGCTTACGAAACCGCTGAGGAAGTTCCCGCCGGTTACGTTATGAAGGTTCAGTTGAATCCTAATGCTTGCTGGGAAGACGGAACGAAGATCACCACGAAGGATTATTTGGATTCTATGGAAGACCTTCTCGATCCCGCTATGTTGAACTACCGCGCTAACAGCTACACCGAGGGCGAAGGCGAAATTGCTAACGCTGCTAACCGTTTCAATTCGGGAAGCACGGTTGTTGAGGACGCTGCTGCTCACACCGACTATGCCGATGCCGATATTTGGTTGGATGTAACCGGATATTCTGTTTTCTTCGGAGCTTCTTATCCCGTATCCACATACTACGGAGCATACACATCGATGTTTATCGTTGACGGCGTTGATATTTTCCAAAAATATGCCGGTGGCGAACAAACCGTATGGCAGATAACCGAGGAAGTCATTGCCGACTGGAACGCTGTATCCGCTAACTTCGGTGACGATAACCCTCTTGCTTACAGAGAGTATTGCTTCTGCAACTTCACATATCCCGAAACACCGTTTGACGATGTAGGAATCTTCGCTGAAGGCGACTACACTCTTTACATTGTTTATGCTAAGCCTATTACCGACTACAACTTCAAAATCCATGCCGGATCGCTTTGGTTGGTAAAGCAAGACATCTATGACTCCACGAAGAGAGAAGAAGGTGGACTTGTTGTAACCAATTACGGTACATCTGTTGCCGACTATATGTCATATGGACCTTACAAGTTGGTTGAGTATCAGGAAGAGAAAATCATAAAGATGGAAAAGAACGAGAAATGGTACGGCTACACCGATGGCAAACACGTTGGACAATTCCAGACAACGGCTATCAGAACCGAAATCATTCCCGAGCAGAAGACCGCTCTTCAAATGTTCGAAATCGGCGAGCTTGACGACATTGCGTTGACCGCAACCGATATGGACACCTACAGATATTCCAAGTATCTGTTAAAGACAGACGATACTTACACCTACAGATTCTTCTTCAATACCGACCTTGAGAGCTTGCAAGCAATCGAGACCGAAACACAAAGACACGTTGCTATCATTTCTGTTACCGAGTTCAGAAAGGCTTGGTCTATGGCTATTAACAGAGCTGACTTCGCTTTGAACGGAACAGCCGGAATGAAGCCCGCATTTTCTTTGTTGAACACAATGTACTACTACGACATCGAGAACGATCCCGAGTCCAGATATAGGAACACCGATGTTGCTAAGTTGGCAATTTTGAAATTGTACAACATGGAGAACGATTACGGCGCAGGCAAGACTTATGCTACACTTGACGAGGCTTACAATGCCGTTACTGGTTTCGATATCGAGCAAGCTCGTGAGCTGTTCACAAGTGCTTACAATATCGCCGTAGAAAGTCAAATCTACAACGGAACCGACGATATCAATATTCAAGTATTGTACTCCAAGGCTACAGTAAGTGCTGCCGGATATTTGCAACAGGATATGATGCAGAAGTATTTGGATGAAGCAACCGTTGGAACACCTCTTGAGGGAAAGATCACTCTTAACTACACGAACCATAACGACCGTTACGGCGCTGTCGGCGAAGGCGACGCTGAATGCGGATGGGGCGCTTGGGGCGGAGCTTATCTGTATCCTTTCAGAATGGTTTCCTGCTATGCTGATCCTGATTACACAGACATTCATGAAAGAAGCGGATTCAATGCTGCTGTAGAGACAGTTACCATTTCTTACGACTTCAACGGTGACGGAGAAGCCGAAGATGTAACCAAGACCTATCAGATTTGGGCTAAGGAACTTAGAGGAACAACATACGACAAATTAGAGAATCCCAATGAGTGCAAGCTTTATGTTTTGTCTGCTTTGGAATATGCTCTTCTTGACAGATGCTGCATGATCCCCGTTCTTTCGGACGTATCTGTTAGTATGTACTCCGCAAAGGTTAAGTATGCTACTCTTGACTACGTTGCTCTTGCAGGTTACGGCGGAATCCGTTACATGACCTACAACTATGACGACGAAGCTTGGGATGCTTTCCTTGAGGAAAACAACAACAACTTGAAGCCCATTTACGTATAAAAAGTAAAGCGGTATAAAGTTTAACTAACCCGATAAATCGGTAATTATACGGGGCGTATGCAAATATGCCCCGTACATTACTGTAAGGGGAAAAACTTGATATATCAACTACTTTTGAGATAGTTTAAGGCTTCAATTTGTGCAGTAGAAGTGTTGTCACTCAAGTGTGATGTAATCAATGATGCGGATTGTCTATACTTATGCCGTTACTGTGTTACGGTGTTGGTATAGATAATACACAAAAGTTAGTTAGGAGTACAAAGATGGTAAAATATGTAATAAAAAGGATTTTGCTTATGCTAATGATCTTTTTCATTATCATGTTCATTGTATTTATGCTGATTAAGCAGCTCGAGCCCGAGTACAGTATGGATAAGACTATGGCTGATATTGAAAAAGCCCGAAGAGAAGCAATGGGTTATGACAAGCCCCTTTTGGTGCAGTTCGGTATTTACGTTAAGAATATCGTAACAAAGTGGGACTGGGGTACTTCATTTAAGATGAGGAAATACTACGGCGTTGTCGACGTTATTGCCGAGAGATTGCCGCCAACAATACTCATCAACTTCTATTCGTTAATTTTGTCGATACCTTTGGGAATCGGCGTCGGTATCTACGCCGCGTTGAAGAAAAACAAATGGCAGGATCACGTACTTTCAACGGTCATAATGATTGCGATCTCGGTACCATCCTACGTCTATGCGTTTCTCGTCCAATATCTATTCGGTTATAGGTGGCAGCTCTTGCCGCTGACGATGGCGCCACTTTCCGAAGCGGGAGGATGGTTTAGTTGGACGATGTTTAAGTCGATGTTGCTCCCGATTATGAGCTTGAGCTTCGGTACAATCGCCGGTATGATGCGTTTTACCAGAGCGGAATTAACAGAAGTACTTACCAGCGAGTTTATGCTGCTCGCAAGAACGAAAGGTTTGACAAAGGCTCAAGCGACGGTTCGACACGCTTTGAATAACGCGATGGTGCCTATTTTACCGAGTATAATAAGTTCGTTTGTCGGAATTATCGGCGGCTCACTGATTATCGAGCAGATATTCAGCGTACCCGGCGTCGGTCCCGTGTACATTCAATCGATAAACCTGTTGGACTACAATGTCTTTATGGGTGTAAGTATGTTCTACACGTTTATCGGACTTGCTACCACTATCGTTGTCGACTTGAGTTACGGATTTATCGATCCTAGAATCAGAATGGGGGCGAGATGATGGATAAAGCAATGGAAATTAAAAGAATATCTCCCGAAATGTTTGAATTTGCCCAGATGGGGGACAAGCTCCACGATAAAAAGCTGGAGACAAAGCCTGTCGGATATTTTAAGGATGCGTTCAGACGTTTCAAGAAAAATCAAGCGTCGGTTATCGCCGCGATTATTATCGTGCTGATTATATTGTACGCCATATTTGTGCCGATTACCTCACAGTATACGGTTGGCTTTAAAGATGCCGAGTTTAAGTATTTGAGACCGAGAAGCTTATTCCTTGAGAAATTCGGGATTTTCGAAGGCGGCTTGGAAATGACGTTAAGTCAGAATTTCTACGCCAATATGGTAGGTATCGGAATTGCCGCAGAGGATCAGAACGGCGAAGGCGCGACTTGGGCTGAGGGTATCGAATCGGAGTATTATCCGATACTGAAGATCTACGAAAAGACTACCCAAACGGTTGCCGGCGAAAGCAGTAACAGCTGGATTTGTGATGTAAGCTCCTATTACAAAATGGGATTCTCCTATAAAGAGGTTGCCGCATCGGAGTACGACAAGATTCTTGCATGGCAGGAGGAAACGGGTATCCCCGTTCTTTACCCGATGATAAACAGAGGCTCCTCGGACACGCCCAGCGAATGGTGTAACGACTATTCGGATGCGAATTGCTGGTACGCCACGAAAAGAGGCGTTCCTGTAAACTACGCAAGTAATGCCGCAGGATATGAGCTTCTGACTGTCGAACAGCTCGAAAGCGGAGCAAAGACGTTTCAGGATATCTATTTGCGCAATGAGGACGGCGAGGTTCAGTACTTCGTTTCCACCGCGAAGGGCGGTACGATGTGTACCATTCGCGTTATGACGTATAACTATTATATCTACCTTTACGGTCACGAGCCAAGCTATATCTTCGGAACAGACGGTAGCGGATACGATATCGCAATAAGACTTGCCAACGGTATCCAATTGTCGCTTATTTTGGCGTTTTCCGTATTCTTTATTAACTTCTTTATCGGCACGGTATACGGAGCTATCGAAGGATATTACGGCGGAGTCATTGACCTTATTATGGAGCGTATTTCGGATATATTGAGCCGAGTTCCCTTCATCATTGTTGCAACGCTTTTCCAGATGTATTTGGTGGCAACCGGAAAAGCATCCACCATAGAAGCCTTGCTCTTCGCGTTCGTCCTAACCGGTTGGTTAGGCACGGCGTACCTTGTCCGTACGCAGTTTTACAGGTTTAAAACGCAGGAGTATGTATTTGCAGCCCGAACGCTCGGTGCAAGCGATTTCAGGCTGATTGCAAAGCACATTTACCCAAATACCTTGGGTACGATAATTACATCGTCCATCTTGGGAATTCCCGGTGTTATATTTACCGAATCGAGCTTGAGCTATCTAGGCATTATCAACTTGGATGGAACAGAGCAGACCTCGATCGGAACTATGTTGGCGAACGGAAATGCAATTATGGCGGAGCATCCGCACGTAATATTGTTCCCTGCTTTGGTAATATCGTTGCTGATGATTTCATTCAATCTGTTCGGTAACGGTTTGAGAGACGCGTTTAACCCGTCGCTACGTGGATCGGAGGGATAATATGGAAAAGAAGATTGATGTAAAAAACCTAAAGATATCTTTCCGCACTAACAACGGAAAGGTTCAAGCGGTTCGAGATATTTCATTTGAGCTGTACGAGGGCGAAACGCTCGCAATCGTCGGAGAATCGGGATCCGGTAAGTCGGTTACAAGTAAGGCGATACTCGGAATTCTCGCTGGTAACTCCATTATCGAAGGCGGAGAGATCATCTACGACGGAAAGGATTTGCTCAAAATTAAAGAGGACGACTTCCACCAGATAAGAGGCGACAAAATTGCTATGATTTTCCAAGATCCTCTTTCTAGCTTGAATCCTATCGTAAGAATAGGCAAACAGCTTACAGAGGCTATGCTTTTGAAAAACAGAAGCAAGAGAAGAAACTGCGGTCGTATTTTCAAGCACTATATGGTTCTTTTGAGGAAGCATGCCGATGCAGGCGCGTCCGCAGAAGAAGCTAAGAAGAATCAGGAAACGATCAGCACCTTCGAAAAGGCTGTATTTAAGGGCATCGAGTACGAGATTAAATACAACGATGCTCATGAAGCGGTCGTTGACGTTTTGGAGAATGCAAAGAACGTTCTGTTCGAGCTCGAGAAGAACGTCGTCAAGGATATTGTCAAGGAGTGCAAGGAAATACGCACTTACGGACTTAGAGCCAAGAACAGATTCGTCGTTTTCAATGATGAAGCCAGATTCGAGGACGCTTTGGAAAAGCTTGGAACTCTCGCTGCTGAATGGCACGAAAGGGATAAGAAGGTCAAAAAGGAAAAAGCAATCGCCAAAAAACGCAGAGTCGAGTACGTCGAGCCCGCTAAGGTGGAGATCGAACCCGTTCTTAAGACGATTATCGAGATTGCACAGCGCGTTTCCGAGTTTTCTAAGCCAAGCTTTGTTGCTATCGGCTTTAGAATGATTAAGCACGAGGCGACCTTGCCCAACGCCGATATCGACGAAATGAACGCGATTCTGATGAAGGAAATGAAGACGGAGTTTTACGACACGTTCGAAAAAACTCTTGTACGTGCTCTAGACGACTCGCATAACTGTTCGATTGCCAATAAAAAAGCTGCTATCGACGTTTTGGAGAAGAACAGAGATTTCTTCAAGAATAACGAAACTTTCAAGGAAGGCGAAGCCAATAAGTACGTTAAACATACGATCGCTTGCGTTAAATCCGCAATCGACCATATGGAGATTAAAAAAGACAATTTGAGTTATACTTTTAATACGACGCTAACACACGCGGTCGGACGCTATTTCAAGGGTATAAACCGCAACGACAAGGAGCAGGCTCGTTTCGATAAGCAAACTCAAAAGATTGAGAAGATCGTCGCAAAGGGACATATTCCCGAGTGGTCGGTCGTTCCTGCGGATATCGTAAATATCCAAGAAGCGAGAGAGCATATCGTATTTGTTATCGACAGAATCATCAATCACTTCAACGATTCTATCCGTGACGATGCGTTTAAGGCGGAGGAAGTGTCCAACGAGGTCTTTAGCTTCCTCGAGGAACAGGCGAGCGGATCGGTATTCAAGGTTACTCAAAGAATGGCGAAGAACACCGCTATCAAGCTGATGGAAGAAGTAGGTATTGCCGAACCCAGAAGACGTTACAGACAATACCCTTTCGAATTCAGCGGTGGTATGAGACAAAGAATCGTTATCGCAATCGCCCTTGCCGCGAACCCCGATGTTTTGATTTGCGACGAGCCGACAACTGCGCTTGACGTTACCATCCAATCTCAAATATTGGAATTGATCAATAACTTGAAGAAGGAGCGTAACCTTTCGGTTATTTTCATTACGCACGATTTGGGTGTTGTCGCCAATATGGCGGATAGAATTGCCGTTATGTACGCAGGCAAGATTGTTGAGTACGGCACGGCTTTGGATGTGTTCTATAACCCGATACACCCGTACACTTGGGCTCTGTTGTCGTCTATGCCCGACTTGGACACCAAGGAAAAGTTGGAGGCTATACCCGGCACACCGCCGAATATGATTTATCCCCCCGTGGGAGATGCGTTTGCAGAAAGAAATAGGTATGCGTTGAAGGTTGACTTCGTGGAGCAACCCCCGATGTTCAAAATCAGCGACACCCATTTTGCTGCTACTTGGCTTGCCCACCCCGATGCACCCAAAGTCGATCCTCCGAGGATTGTCACCGAGCGTATCGCAAGAATGAAGAGATTAGCGGAGGCGGACAATGGAAACAAAGGATAAAGAAGTTTTACTCAGAGTCGAGCAACTCTGCCAATATTTCAAGCTTGGAAAATCCGAGCTAAAGGCAGTTAACAAAGTCAGCTTCAACATTTATAAAGGTGAGGTTTTCGGACTTGTAGGAGAGTCCGGTTGCGGAAAGACCACTACCGGACGTTCAATTATTAAGCTTTACGAATCAACGGGAGGCAACGTTTACTTCAAGGATCAGAGGATTTGCGCAGGAAATCGTCTTTACAAGGACGCGATTGCTGCGGCGAAGGAAGATTGCGCAGATACCGTTAGAGGCTACGAAGCCGAGATAAAGGAAGAAACTGCAAAGAACCCTGCAAACGAAGCTACCATAAAGGAAAAGTACCATCGTTTGATCAGCGAGAAGCGTGAAGAGACCTCAAAGATTATTAAAGAGAATAGGGTTGCTATCAAAGAGGCTCGTGACGATCAACGTAACTGCGATAAAAAATACTCTGCAAGGCGCGTTGCCGAGCTGAAGGCTGAATACGAACCGATTTTTGCCAATGCAACTCCCGATAAGCTTCCGGAAATCAAAAAAGAATATAATAAGAAGCTGCATATTGCAAAAAGGGAAAGACTTGTTACGCAAATCCAAATGATATTCCAAGACCCTATTGCATCGTTGAACCCTCGTATGACGGTTGAAACCATCGTTTCCGAAGGCTTGATAATCAAGGGTGTAAGAGATAAGGCATACATTCAGGAGAAGGTTTATGAGGCTTTGGAGCAGGTCGGACTTGTAAGAGAGCATGCGACAAGATACCCGCACGAGTTCAGCGGCGGACAAAGACAAAGAATCGGTATCGCAAGATCTATTATTATGCGCCCCGATTTGATTATCGCCGATGAGCCTATCAGTGCGTTGGACGTTAGTATTCAGGCGCAGGTTATAAACCTTTTAAACGATTTGAGAAGTCAGTTGGGTTTGACAATTATGTTTATTGCCCATGACCTTTCGGTTGTTAAGTACTTCTCCGACAGAATCGGCGTTATGTACTACGGAAATTTGGTTGAATTGACCTCCTCGGACGAGCTGTTCAAACACCCCTTCCACCCGTACACGAGATCATTGCTAAGCGCAATTCCGTCGCCGGATCCTATCTATGAGAAGAAGAGGAAGAGGATAACCTATAACCCCTTGGTTGACCACGATTACTCGAAGGAGCAACCTACCTTGAGAGAGGTTCTTCCCGGTCACTTCGTATTGTGCAATACTGCCGAGATGGAGGAGTATAGGAGAATCGCCGCAGAAAAGGATTTGATTCAAAAGGCGGAATGATAAAATCGGCGCATTTGCGTCGTTTGATTGGAATAGCGGCGTCTGTAATCGATGCCGCTATTTTAAGTATATCGAGCTTGAGCGGCGCGTAAAAGGAAATATTTATAGATGATAAAGGAACTTTTTCAAAATACTAAGTTCAAACGATACCTGTACAGCATACTGACAGGAGTCGTATTGGCAGTGGCTGTCGCGCTCAATAAAGGGCTGACGGACGTTGCCGCGCACTATAAGCTGCTCGCTCTTTGCGACGGTCTTAGCGTTGGCGGGATTGCGTTGCTTTGCGTTGCGGGATTTTTGTACGCTTACGATAACGAGTTGTTCGATGGTATAAGCTATGGCGTTAAATCCTTGTTTCACGTTCGTCGTCCGCAGAAATTCTACAAGGGAATGAATGAGAGTTATTCGGAATACAAGGAGAGAAAGCATAAGGAGAAGGGCGGATACAGAGAGATTGTCTTTGTAGGCTTGAGCTTTTTATTGCTAGCTTTGATTTTCTTGATTTCTGCTTATTCCATGGATCAAGTGGAAATTGTAACCTCGTTGAAGGATGAGAACATTGCTACCGATAACGTGTATGCGTTTGATGCGCGCGCCTATCTCGATGGTGAAGAAATCGAGGTTAAGGTGTACTTTGAAACCGAAAACAACAACGATGCAGGGAGATATTTGGAGAGAGGAGAGGATGGCTTGTTCTACACTCCAGAGCTTATTAGGGAAAGAAACGGAGTTTATATTTATTGCTTAGGAAACGATGGCGAAGTAATTAAATCCGTACTTTATATTATTATTTATACTCCGTGAAACGCGGAAAGGGTAGGTGAATTATGTGGGAGTACATTAAAGACAAGGGAATATTGCTAGCCGAGGCAGCTATTTTGTTGGCAATATGCATCGGCGCGTATTTTCTCATCATGTATTTAACTCGAAAAATTCTGGGAAAAACCAAAATAGTATCGATTACGCAAAAATTCTTGCTTTCCTTACTTAAGGTTGTGCTTTTCGGGTTAATCATTATCATTATGCTGAATAAGCTCAACGTTGAAACCACTGGACTGCTCGCTTTGGTTGCGGCCGCCGGTCTGGCTGTCAGTTTGGCGTTGCAAAACAGCCTGAGCAATTTGGCGAACGGAATCGTTGTGGTGACGACACAGCCATTTTTGGAGGGCGACTATGTTAGCATCGGCGGCGTAGAGGGAAGCGTCAAAGAAATACGTCTGTTGACCACTCATTTGATAACTGTGGATGGTAAGTATGTAATACTGCCCAATTCCTCTGTGGTTACGCAGGAGGTTGTAAACTATTCGGCTAACGGCAAGAGGAGAGTGGACTTCAACTTCTCCGTAGCCTATGATAGTGACACCGCAAAGGTCAAGGATATCATTACGAAAGTAATTAAAAGCAGCGAAAAGGTGCATAACACGCCAGCCGCACTGGTGGTTTTAAAGACCTTGGGTGCGAGTAGCATCGATTTCTTCGCAAATTGTTGGTGTGATTCGGGCGACTATTGGGACGTCTTGTTCTATGTAACCGATACCGTTTTCAACGAGTTCAAAAAAGAGGGCATCTCCGTGCCGTATAACCAGCTCGAAGTGCGTATGCGTAACGACGATGTCGTTATGCCGTTTGACGACAGAGCATTGGCAGAAAAGAATAAAACTCCCAAAGAGGTAGAAGAAACAAGCGAATTGGGTAAGGTGTTAAAACGCATAAAGAAAGACTGATTGTATGGTAGTGCCGAGTCGTGCCTTTAAATGCGCTTGTCATATATCAGAGTCGAAAGCTTAGTCTACGCCCTACTGTGAAAAAATGGCAGTGGGCGCAAGTTGCTAACAATGTATTTTTTTGCGTTACCTCCACAAATTACAATTACCGATGTAAGTCGGAATAAAGGAGGATATATGAAGAATACTAACACAGGCAGTAAAGCCGCAAGCAATCGTAAGACTCGGAATTGCTCAAACAATTCGCAAACCAAAAACGTAAAGGATTCATCCGAAAAAGCTTCGAGAACGACTCGAAACGAAAAAAACTGTTCGGACTAATCTCTCAATACTAGTTAGTTCATAACGGGGAAGCTTGGTCTTTCCCGTTTTTTCTTGAAGATTGCGACTCCGTTCTTTTAAATTAGGTTTTATTAGGTGTTGAAATCAAACTGAAGTTATTAAACTTGAAGGTAGTAACTTCGTTCTGTTTGATAAGGTTTTCATTCGGTGTTGAATTCGAACAGAAGTTAAATTAATTTGAAGATGGCGACTCCGTTCTGTTTAAATTCGGTTTTTATATGAGGTTGACAATCGTGAAGTTGTTTTTAAAACAAGAATGAGTGCAAAGGAATTAACGTATTTATGCCTTAAGGGAGGGATTTTGAATAAATAATCTAATAAATACGCATTTGACAAGTCGTATTATTTGACTAGTCAACAAAAATGTGCTAAAATCCGTTATAAGTGGTAGGATATATTGATGCGTTTTATGCGTAGACTAATAGGAGCGGGAAAGGTTTATTCTCCTAACCGAAAGGGCGTGGTGTCGATACCTGGCGATGCCTTCAACGCAGTTGAATAAAGCGGTGAGATAATATCTTGAGGAGCCGTGATTGAAGCAAGACGGCATATAGGGTTTGTCATGCAAAAGGAATGTACGACTAAACCCGACGAATTAAATAAAAAAGGGGTTTACTATGATAAAAATCACAGCGGACAGCACTTGTGATTTGTCGCGCGATATAATCGAGAGATATAACATTTCAATTATACCGATAAATATCGTTACAGAGAACGCGACTTATGCTGATGGCGAGGAAATTACGCCAATCGAATTGCTTGCCAAGATGGAAAGCGGAATACTCTGCAAGACAAGCGCGGCAAATTCTGTCGAGTATGAAAGGCGTTTTAAAGAATATGCGGAGCAATACGATGCAATCATACACATTAATTTAGGTGCGAATTTTTCCTCCAGTTTTAATAATGCATCCAAAGCGGCGGAAAAATTCAAAAATGTTTATTGTATAGATTCTAAGAATTTGTCAACGGGAAGCGGACACGTTGTTATGAAGGCTTGCGAAATGGCACAAGGCGGTCTAAATGCGACAGAAATTGTTGAGAATATAAAAAATGACGTTATTCCCAGAGTCGACGCAAGCTTCGTTGTGGACAATATGCAGTATTTGTACAGAGGCGGCCGTTGCTCCGGCTTGGAGTTTTTGGCGGCGAAAGTGCTTAGAATCAAGCCCTGTATCGAGGTAAGAAACGGTAAAATGGAAGTGGGCAAAAAGTACATCGGAAAATTCGAAAAAGCCTTGCGTGAGTACGTTAAGCAACGTCTAAACAGCGGCAACATCGACTATTCGAGATGCTTTATAACGCACCCAAACTGTTCGCGTGAGATTGTGGATATGGTAAAACACCATGTCGTCAAATATGCCGATTTCAAGGAAATAATCGAAACTAACGCAGGCTGTACGGTTACCGCGCACTGCGCAGGCAATACCTTGGGCATTCTTTATCTAAAACGAGTCAACGTATAGGACTGTAAAACCTTGCGATGGTTTTAAATTGTCGAGTTTGGTTGGCTTTTTCCGACATTCGCAGCGCAAAGCTTCGGATTAATTAGAAGCTTGGGCTATCGTGTGGGAAATTTACTTTGCCTATTTGGCAATATGAGTAATACAAGGTATAATTCATTTAAAAGACAGCTTCGGGGAGGACATTGGCTGCACTTTTTTTACGGAGGGATTTAATTATGCTAATCAATCTTCTGGCTTTAAGCGGGCAAACTCTCATTTACATCGTTGTCGCTACGATTTGCGTCTTGGTGTTTTTCCGATTTTTGTTGTATCCGATTTTGATGATTGTGCTCAACGCGAGTGCGAACAAGAAGATTAAGCGGATAAACAACTATATGGAATCGGCTGCAAAAAATGGCAAGTCTAGCCAAGGCGGTTCGCAATTCGAAGCGAACAAACGGCGATAAGGAGGGTGTATAATGAGTGTTATTGCCGAGTACATCGTTGATTTTTTCGAGTTTGCGACTGACGGTAAATTTACGTTGGATGTAGCCGTTGTTGGAAAATATGTTTTTGCGGTATTTATTGTTCTCGTGTCCGTCGTATTCGTGTTTTGGCTGTTATTGCCGATAATTTACCTTATCCAGGCGGGACAAAGAAACAGGCGATTAAAAGTGACAGAGCAGAGGGCTTTCATCTTCGCACAAAACGTGCTTAGAGACTGTGGAACGGGAATCGAGCTTAGCGCGGTAAGCGCGGATGAAAAATCCGTGCAGAAGTGTAAGGGCAAAAAATTCAGTCGTAATTTGGACTTTTTGGACGACAAATCCGATGAGGTATCCGAAAACGATGCCGATTCGGTTCTTCCAAGCGGTAACGACGTCCTCTTTATTCCCGACGTCCATGGACAAAATGTCAGCGGCGTCAGTAGTGACGGGCGCCCTTCACAAGAAGGTGAGGAAGCTAACCTAAATAGTGTTTCGCTTAACGGTGAGGCTTCAAACGATAACGATATTGTGCTTAATAACGGACAGGTGATAGCCTGCGGATTCACCCAAAGTAACGAAAAGGATTCGGAGGATTGAGCCTATTGAATTTATACGGGAGATAACTGCGAATGAAAGCGGATTTGCATATACACACGACCGCTAGCGACGGGGAATACAGCCCTACTCAAGTTGTTGAGCTTGCGGACAGTTCTATGCTCGACATAATCGCCGTAACCGATCACGACACGGTAAGTGGGATAGAAGAAGCAATGCACGCCGCCAACAGCAAAAGAATCTCGGTTATTCCCGGAATTGAAATTTCTGCGCGCGATGCAATTCAGGTTCACGTTTTGGGCTACGACATTGACTATCGAAACGGAGAACTTATCGACCGCTTAAACACCCTGACCAAAGAAAGGACAAAGAGAAATCTCGAAATGATTAGCAAGCTCAACAATTTGGGCATAGACATAGAGTATGAAAGCGTCACAGCACTTGCACACGGAGAAAGTGTCGGTCGGGCGCATATTGCAAGAGCCCTTGTCAATTCGCATGTTTGCAATACCGTTACGGAAGCGTTCAATATGTTTCTGGACGAGGGAAAACCCGCTTATTCTGCTAGCCAAAGAATTACGCCTGCAGAAGCCGTGAAGCTTATCAAAAGGTTCGGCGGCATTTCGGTGGTCGCGCACCCGATGCAGATAAAGCTGAATCGCATACAGCTTGAAGGTTATCTTCGTTCGCTCAAAAGAATCGGGCTCGACGGTTTGGAGAGCTATTATTTTGCACACAATCTCAATGATACCCGATATTACGTTATGCTTGCCAAAAAACTCGGGTTGCTTATGACGGGCGGCAGCGACTTCCACGGCGACACCATGGGGGATAACCACTCGGTTAGATTAGGCAATAAGTATTATGAGGTGAGTGCGTATGCGCAAAAAGTCCTTATAAAAGATAAATATTAGTTTTTCATTTACATATGTTTTCTCGCATTTTTTGTTTCGGTACCATCTGAAAGGTGGTATATTTTGTATTGTGGGTTGAATACTAATTATATGAGTAAGAACCGTCAAGCTTTGTTAATTATCGCAGTTTTTGTGTCGATCGCCGCAGTTTTTTTGACGAAAAGCGGTTTTTTACGCGGTTTTCTGCGGTATGCCGATTACAATCGAGCTTCCTTGTGCTTTTTGGCGACCGATTGCGGTCAACAGCATAGTGGGTTTTCTTTTGAAGATGCGAAAGCATCGTTCGGATTGATATCCGCTTCGACTATTTCCGCAAACGATGAATTATTACCGACAGGATATAATGCGCACGGTTCACCAGTCTTGAATGCAGCGGCGGAAATCAATGCAAATATCGAACACGGCTTGACAACGGAGGAATTGGCGAAGAAGTCGCATCTTCGGGGCGGCTTTTCCACATATTGTACGGATTCTTCGGAGGACAGGAAGCATAACATTCGGCTTGCCTTAGATGCCTTAAACGGCTGCGTGATCGAATGCGGGCAAACCTTGTCATTCAACCAAATGGTGGGCAAGCGGACGGCAGAGCGAGGTTACAGACTCTCGACGGTAATCATTAATGGTGATTATGCTTTGGACTATGGCGGCGGTGTATGTCAGGTCAGCACTACTCTTTACAACAGTGCGTTGATTTGCGGTTTGGAGATAGTAGAACGCCACAGGCACACACTCAAGAGCAGTTACGCTATGCCCGGCTTTGATGCTATGGTAAACTCCGGCTCGGCGGACCTGCGTATCGCGAACACTACTAACCAGCCCGTTTATCTGCTGTGCGAGTACGTCGAGGGCAGAATTACCATAAGGATGTACGGCGAGGAAAATCCCTTCGACATCAACCGCAGAAGCGAAGTTCTCATGGAAGAAAGAGCAGAGGTCGAAATAATTGTGGATACCGACAACGTTTACGCAAATCTGCTGGAGGGAAAGAGTCGCCATGTGTTGATTAAGTCGATAGATGCCCTTTACAGCAAATCGTTTTTGGATTATTACCTCAACGGCAGATTGGTTAAGTCTGTGTATCTGCACAGCGATTACTACTATCCGCGAAAAGGAGTCGTTGTATTGGCACCCGGCTAAACCAGCTATGAACGCTAATTCAAAGCAACCGAAGCGGCGGTGCGCTTGGTAGGTATCTTGAAAGGTATGTTTATGCGTCAAAAACGAGCTAAACTAATAAGAACGCTAATTCAAAGCAACCAAAGCGGCGGTGCGCTTGGTAGGTATCTTGAAAGGTATGTTTATGTGTCAACGCAGAGTTAAACTATTAAAAACACGAAAACGAGTGGTTGTAGCGGCGGAGCTTTACGGAGTATATACTTACTTAGTCTGTTAAAAGTAATATCGGTATACTCGGTAATTAGTCCAAAAAAAAACGAAAAAACCCTCTGCCGAAATAGCCGAGGGAAAATACGGAAAGAACGCAAAACAATGCAAATAGAGTCAATTGCAGAGTAGGCTCCTAAGTGGAAGCATCCGAGCCTAAGCCTGTAAGGAACGCTTCAACATCCTTACGGTTATGGAGAATTATGTAATTAATTTCGGGATATTTTTTAAAATACTCAAAAATGACGGGACGTGAAACCTTATTGAAATGAAAAATCCACTTCAAAAATCCGAAATCCACTTCATCGTAGACACCGTCTCGGAGGTCCTTTCTTTGTTTACCCTTATTGAGGATCAAACGTTTGATAACTCTGTACAAGCAAACCCAACGGTTTACGTCCAAATAAACGACAGTATCGGCGCGTTTTAGGCGAATTTCCATCGTGTGCGTATAGTTCCCGTCGATAATCCAGCTCTCACCGTCGGCAAGCATACTCACGGTCTGTTCCCATTCCTCCGTCGGAGTTCGATTCCAACCCTTTTGCCAAAATAATTTGTCTAAATGATATAACGGATAGTCATATTTCTCCGATAGAATTGTTGAAAGCGTGGTCTTTCCCGCGCCTGCGCACCCAAGAAGCATAACTCTCTTTCCGATTCCAGCCATTACTACTCCGTGAATATTGCGCTGCAATACTCTTAGTATATTGTACTCATTATACCAAACCAAAATAGTATATGCAACCAAAAGAGGGGCTTTAAATTTTTTTCGAAAATTATTTCAGTGTTTAATGTTGTTCGTTCGGCTTTAGTCCTAAAGGCACCGCCTGTGTTTTCGACATAACACGAGTGGCACGGGTTCGCCTCTACAAAACCGCTTAAGCCAAAGGGCAGCCTAGAATTCAGCTTCGCTATTTAGAAAAGGCAGTTGAGTTGTTGTACCCGCGAGCAAAGCCAAAGTCAAGAGGCTAATCCGTGAATACAGCTTCGCTGTTCTTTAAATGCAAACTTGTTGTCGCCTCGGCGGGAAATCCCAAAGTAAAGGGGCTTATCCGCGAATTCAGCTTCGCTGTATTGGATTAACAGTCTTGTTAACGTCCGAGGAGTTTGTTCCACAGCTCGGCAAATAACGATTTGTATTGAAGCTTACCCGTTCCGTTATACTCCCCGTTGATAAAGCAAAGCGGCGGAAAGGCTACGCACCACCAGTTATCGCCCTTGCCTTCGCCCAGTTCGATAATAAGAGCATCATAAAAACCCTCCCTAAAAACAGAGTCGCCGTATTGCTTCCTTTCGAAGTACTCTCTGCGTATTACGGCATGCGCGGAATAATCTGCGCCTGCAAAGTAAAGCGTTTGGTTTGCTATTTTTTCTATATCTGCGGTCGCATCGTCGATTATGGTTTGCGCCTGCGCCTTGTCCGAGCAATCAGCCAGAAGCATGCATAGGTACTCGACTATGCTGTCCCTTACGGCAATTTTAAGGTTTTGATCCTCTGCGCCGTTGCTGTTGGCTCGGATATGAATTCGAATGCAAGCCTCGGCTTTTACCGTCTTGCTCGGCAAGAACGCCGTAATTAACAGTAACAACAGTGTGATGAAAATGAAAGCTTTTCTCATATTATCCTCCGTCGGTATTATTAACGCATTCACTCTTACAATTTCGCTAGCACCGTTGGAAAAGTGCTTTTATTTGTTTTTTTCTGTCGAAAAGCTTTACAATGGTTAAGACACAAGCATCAACGTATCGATTAAAGTATGCGTTTGCCGTGTTACGCAATGCTTTGTTCCGATTCCTCTTTGTCGGCTTGATTGGTGTTTTGCTTCCTTTTAATTTCTTTAGACGAGCATTACGATGTTAATTTACCTATTTTTAACTTCTCTTAACAAAAATCCGCGCATTTGCATATGATAACCGAGAAACATCGGAAAGCTAATACAATAAAGCGTTTTTTTGTGCGCAAGTTTAATTTACAAGCACGGTCGTATAGTTGTATACTATAAATTAGAGCGTGAAGCAATGAATAAATATTAATTTGATTAATATTTATAAACTATCTCGCCCAACGAAACGCAATTCGGGAATAATTATACAAATAGATTATGAAAAACGGTTGCGATCGGAGCTGGGCGGAGATTGATTTGCGCGGACTTGAAGAAAATGCGCAAAAGGTCAAGCGAATATGCGGATGCGGACTTATTGCCGTAGTCAAAGCCGATGCTTACGGACATGGTGCGCTCAAGACGGCGAAGGCTCTCGAGGGTGTTGCCGAATGCTTTGCGGTGTCCACGATTGATGAGGCGATTGAGCTTCGAGAGGGCGGCGTTACCCGACCGATTCTTGTGTTGGGGTGGACTGCGCCCGAGAGACTGTCCGAAGCGGTGGATTGCGGCGTTATGCAGACGGTGTATGACAGAGCTTACGCACTTGCCGTGGCGACAACGCTTGAACGAGAAAAAAAGACATTGAGTGTTCAGATAAAGCTGGACACGGGAATGAATAGGATCGGGTTTTTGTCGGATAAAGAGGGTTTGAGAGCGCGTTTGCGCTGTATAACCGACCAAAAAAGAATGGTTATATGCGGTGCGTATTCGCATCTTGCCTGTGCCGATGGTGTTGACGATAGGAGCCGCGCCTTTTGCGACAAGCAGTGCAAAGCGTATGCCGATGCGTTGGAGGTTGTGTGTAGTGCGGTCGGCGCGTTGGAATACACGCATATTGCCAACAGTGCGCAAGCGGTAAGGTGCGGCAGTGGCGGCTATAGTTATGTTCGTTGCGGAATTGCGCTATACGGTGATGGAAGCTTGGACGAGTACATAAAGCTCACGCCCGTAATGACGCTTAAAACGCGTGCGATCATGGTAAAAAAGCTTATGGGGGAGGTCTTTGTGAGCTACGGCGCGACCAAAGCCGAGGGCGGAACGCTGGTGACGGTGCCCTTGGGTTATGCGGACGGTTACGGAAGGCGGTTTTCGGATTGCGGCATAATGATTAGCAAGAGCGGAAGACTGCGCGTGGTCGGGCGTGTTTGTATGGACAGCTCGGTATTGAGGTCGGAGTCCGACATCGAGTTGGGAGAAGAAATTACTGTCTTCGGAAAATGCGAGCAGAGCGCGAACGACATCGCTCGCAGCTGCGACACTATCGGTTATGAGATTTTAACGGGAATAAGCCCGAGAGTCGTGCGTGTTTACGTTTAGCAACAAGCGTTCGTTTAGATTATTGAAGGATAAAGTTCGCAAGTGCATATTTGCGCAATAAGACGTGAAATATCGCAGAAAACGCGCAAGCTACAATTAAAGAAAATACAACGGAGGAAATATGTCGGGAGTAAACATTAGATCGGATATAGGAAGGCTTAAAAAAGTCCTTGTTCACAAACCGGGCGGTGAATTGCTCAATCTGGTTCCGGACTATTTGGAGTATCAATTATTCGATGACATTCCGTGGCTTAAGGTTGCGGTGGAGGAGCATAACGCTTTTGTGAAGCTTATGCGTGACTTAGGCGTCGAGGTTTACTATATAACGGATTTACTTGCCGAGGTTTGCGCCGATTCGGACGCCAAGGCTGAGTTAATCGAAAGATTTGTTGCCGAGGCTAATATCTATTCGGACGGGCGAATGGAAGCCGTGAAGGAGTTTTTGGACGAGCTGCCTGTTTCCAAGATGGTGGACGTGATGATAAGCGGTATTCACAAGTCGGAGATTACCTCTTGGCACAAGCACTTGTGCGACGTTGTGGTTAACGGTTATCCTTTTTTGGTGGATCCGATGCCGAATATGTATTTTACGCGCGATCCTTTTTCCTGTGTGGGCAACGGCGTAATTATGAGCAGTATGTATATGCAGGCGCGAAGGCGGGAAACGCTTTTCGGTGATTTTGTGTTTGAAAGGCACCCTTTGCTTGCGGGAACGACTCGGTACTACGACAGGAACGCCCGTTATTCGGTTGAGGGCGGCGACGTAATGGTTTTAGATGACCAAACACTTGCGATAGGCGCGTCCCAACGCACAAACGTAAACGCAATAGAGGATATTGCAAAAAACATACTCAAGTCCGATAGCGGCTTTAAGCGCATTTTGGCGATTGATGTACCCAAAATGAGAACATATATGCACCTTGATACGGTGTTTTCGATGGTAGATAAGGGTACCTTCGCTATTCACCCGAATATCGAGAGTCAGCTTAAGGTATATCTTATAGAGGTTAACGATAATAACCGCCTTTCCTTTACGGAGGAAAGCAACCTTGTTGATGCTTTGAGAAAGCATTTGCAGCTTGACAAGGTCAACATGATTCGTTGCGGCGGTATGAATTATGTCAATTCCGCTCGGGAGCAGTGGAATGATGGTGCGAATACGTTGGCGGTGGCGCCGGGTGAAATCATCGTCTACGCTCGGAATCAGTATACAAACAGGCTTTTTGAGGATAACGGCATTAAAATTCACGAGATTCCCTGCTCGGAGCTAAGTCGTGGCAGAGGCGGTCCGCACTGCATGACAATGCCTATCGAAAGGGAGTGATATTATTTGCGCGGAAGTATGGCGCAAAAATTTCTGTGTGAAAAAGCACTTTTCTCATATAAAACCGACCATATCGAAAGAAAATCATTTATATAAAGATAAATTAAGGAGATACAGTTATGCCTACGAATTTAAGAGGAAGAAATTTACTGACGTTGAAAGACTTCACGCCCGAAGAGATTATGTATTTGTTGGAGCTTGCAAAGGAGCTTAAGACAAAGAAAAGATTGGGTATCCACAACGAAGTTTTAAAGGGAAAGAACGTTGTGTTGCTGTTTGAAAAAACAAGCACAAGGACGCGTTGCGCGTTCGAGGTTGCCGCACTTGACGAGGGTGCGCACGTTACCTTTTTGAGCAATTCTCAAATGGGAAAGAAGGAGTCGCTCGAAGACACAGCCAAGGTGTTGGGCAGATTCTACGACGGAATCGAGTTCCGCGGATATAAGCAGGAAACGGTCGAGCTGCTTGCCAAGCACAGCGGAGTTCCCGTATGGAACGGACTTACCGATTTATACCACCCCACTCAGATTCTTGCCGACCTTATGACCGTTCGCGAATACGTTCACAAGCCTTTAAATAAGGTGAAGTTTGTGTATTGCGGCGATGCCAGAAACAATATGGGCAATTCGCTGATGATCGGTTGCGCGAAGATGGGAATGGAGTTTGTTGCGCTTGCGCCCAAGGCTCTTTGGCCGTCGGACGAATTGGTTAGTGAAATGAATTTGGTTTGTGCGGAAACAGGCGGAAAGATCACTCTCTCGGAGAGCATCGATGACGTTAAGGGCGCGGACGTGATTTATACCGACGTTTGGGTAAGTATGGGCGAAGAAGCTCAATTTGAGGAGAGAATCAAGCTTCTCACCCCGTATAGAGTGACAATGGATATGCTTAAAAAGACTGAAAATCCCGACGTAATATTCCTACATTGTTTACCCTCCTTCCACGATACCGAAACCGCGGTGGGAATGGAAATCTACAACAAGTACGGCATCACCGAAATGGAAGTAACCGACGAAGTATTCCGCTCCAAGCACTCCAAGGTGTTCGACGAGGCGGAAAATCGTATGCACACGATAAAAGCAGTTATGGTGGCGACGCTTAACGGATAAGGAGAGTAGGTAAGTTATGAAGATTGTAATCGCTTTGGGTGGAAACGCACTGGGAAATACGCCCGTCGAGCAACTGAATATCGTAAAAAACACTGCCTCGCACCTTGCCGATTTGATTGGCGCGGGCAATGAGGTAATAATTACTCACGGAAACGGCCCTCAAGTAGGAATGATTAATCTTGCGTTTGATGTGGCTTCGGAGAACGATTCCAACGTTCCCCAAATGCCCTTCCCCGAATGCGGTTCAATGAGTCAGGGCTATATCGGCTATCATTTGCAGAACGCTCTGCAAGCCGAATTGAAACGCCGAAGCATCGACAAATGCGTGGCGGCGATTGTGACACAGGTTGTCGTCGATAAAAACGATCCTGCATTTTTTGCGCCCACGAAGCCGATCGGCGCATACTATTCCAAGGAAACGGCAGAGAAACTGTCTGCAGAAAAAGGCTTTACGATGGCTTATATCGAGAATAAAGGCTATCGCAGAGTCGTAGCTTCTCCCAAGCCTATCGATATTGAAGAAAAGCAGGCGATAAACACCCTCGTTTCGGGCGGTTGTGTGGTTATTACCGTCGGCGGCGGCGGAATCCCCGTAGTGCGCGAGGGAGATGAGCTGAAAGGTGTTGCGGCGGTTATCGACAAGGACTACGCAAGCGCGAAGGTTGCCGAGCTGATCGATGCCGATATGCTGGTGATATTGACAGCCGTCAATAAGGTTGCGATTAACTTCGGAAAGCCGAATCAAGAGGATTTGAGCGAAATATCCGTTAAAAGGGCACTTGAGCTTGCCGAGGAAGGCCATTTCGGAAAGGGAAGTATGTTCCCCAAGGTGATGGCGGCGGTCAGCTTCGTCAAGTCCGAGGGCAAAAGTGCGCTGATTGCCTCTCTCGGTGGTATAAAAGATGCTATTGAAGGAAAAGACGGCACGAAAATCGTGTTCAAGTAGACGTAGAATATCAAGGCTTCAGCGATACTAAGAGGTTTCTCAATAATAAGACGGCGCGTAAATCGCGTTTGAGCAGATTCCTGAATTCATCGCTTCGGCGATACTGAGAGGCATTTGAAGAAAGACGACGCGATAATCGTTTTTTGAGTTTTCGCTTTTGAAAAAGCTTATACAAAACAGAATATGTTTTGTATATTTACACGGCGATTAGTATAAATATATAAATTAAACGGGCGAAAGGCAAGGGCAACCTAATTATTGTTATAGTAGGGGCGTACCTATGTGTGCGCCCGTTTTGTTTTGTATAGTGGTAAATTCAATTTTTTACGTATGCAATATTATTGACGGAACGGGCGAACGGCGAGGGCGATAATTAGTGAAGAGTAGCCCGTAAATACCGCTTTGCTGTCGGCTTTTTGTTATATTTTTATCCGAAAGTAGAATTATTCTCCACGAACGGACTATGTGGTTTGTTTTTGCAAAAAACGCTATATTTTTTTGTTATTGTATGTTTTATCCTTTTTGATTCGGTTTAAAATGACGTCAGGTAAGCTTCTAAAGCTAAATCGAGGTAAGGTGCGGATGGAAACGAGGAAAAGCATTGCATTTATTCATACGCGGTGCACCCGAAACAAGGATTACCGCAACACTCGATTGAATTATCGAGAGCTATCGGGGGGACAATGACGGTTTACATAGAATACGTTTTGGTAGACAATGTTGTGTTCAATGTTCTGATTTTGCTTGCTACCGGAGGAACGCTAAGAGCCAAAAGGAGGCTTGTCGTAACGGTTGCGACGGCGTGCTTCGGTGCGGTTGCGGCAATCATTATGTCATGCTTTAGCCTAAACAGTGTCGCGGCTTTGGTCGTCAAGCTGTTAATTGCCGTGCTTTTGTGCTTGTTTATGCAAAAGTCGCTGAATGCAACTGCATATTTTAAGTATTTAGCGGTCTTTTTGGGCTATACCTTTATGTTCGGTGGAGCGGTTCTGGGCGCGATGGGACTTTTCGGCGGTTATCACATTTACAACGGGGCAATCGTTTACGATGCAAATATCCCGCTTTCGGTCTTTATCGTGGGAATAGTCCTTGCGGTTGCTGCGGTCAAAAATATTGTCCAAAGCCTTAAAAAAGCGGCTAACGGCAAGCAGCACAAGGTAAAGCTTCATGCCTTGGATTTATATGTCAGCGGTTTTATTGACAGCGGCAACTCGCTCACCTGTGAGGGTTTGCCTGTTTGCTTTGTGGTAAATCGAAAAATCAAGGAAAAATTGATAAAAGATTACGTTCGTGCTGTCATAAGCGGCAAAAGCTCGGAATATAAGAGTATTGAGTTCCTTACGATGGGCGGAAGCTCCCACGCTATCGCTTACAGGGAGCGGCTGACCATTTGCGGCAAGAATGCAGATATTTTCGTGGCGTGGAGTATGTCCGATATCGGAAACATATCTGCGGATTTGGTTATGTCAAATGCTCTTTCGCCGCTTTGCAATTAAATAGCCGCTTTGTGCCGCAAAATACGTCATAAAGCAGAAGGTTTTGACAAACAAAGATGCCTTTAATATAAATACCACAAAGCCGAATAAATAAATAAAGCCAAGAGTATTAAAAACAAAGCCGAATGAATAAGCAAAGTCGAAAGTAAAACAACCAAGCCGAATGAATAAACAAAGTCGAAAGTAAAACCACTAAGCCAAAAGAATAATTAATAAAGCCAAGAGTATAAAAAACAAAGCCGAAAGGTATAAGGCAACGTAAGGTATGGAGCCATGCAACGCGCTTCGGAGGGGTAAATGATAAGATTAATAAAACGCTGGTTGGAGTTATTAAAGGACGAGGTGCTGTTTATTTGCGGTCGCGATGCGTTGCCTGTTCCGCTCGAGGGAGCAGAAGAAGCCGAGTGTATCGATAGATTTGTCAACGGCGATCAGGAAGCGGGCAAGTTTTTGGTTGAGAGAAATCTGCGCCTTGTCGTTTTTTTGGCGAAAAAGTACGAGAGCAGCGGTTTGGAAATGGACGATATGGTAAGTGTCGGGACGATTGGACTTATCAAAGCGGTCAGAAGCTTTCAGCCGTCCAAAAACATCAAGCTTGCCACCTACGCCAGCAGGTGTATTGAAAACGAAATTCTTATGTATCTACGCAAAGCCGTCAAATACAAAAACGAAGTGAGTCTTGACGAGCCGCTCAATGTGGACAGCGACGGAAACGAGTTGCTTTTGTGCGACGTTTTAGGAACAGAAGCAGAAATTGTCTACAAGAATCTGGAGAGTAGCTGCGACAAGGCGGTCTTGTATAGCAGTATCCGCAAGCTGAACGAGAGGGAAAGAGCCATCGTTTGCATGCGGTACGGAATTAACGGTTACGAGGAGCACACACAAAAGGACATAGCCGATATGTTGGGAATCAGCCAGTCCTACATCAGTCGCCTCGAGAAACGGATTATGGTGCGTTTAAAAAAGGAGATGCTCAAGCTTTCGGTCTAAATCTGTTGCCGCTTCGCAAAGAGCCTTATTTACCGTGAATATTTTTTACAAACATTATGCACCGATTCTTCGTGTTCGCTTTTGTCGGGCGGATTCTATTCTTGTTTATTCTTATTATCTGTATGCTGTCTTACATCGGGCGCACTTATGTGCTAGTTTTCCGCTTTTGTATTTACTTCGAGAGTAATTTAATGGTTTAATTTGTAATTTTTTCCTTCGGGCACAGTTAACATTGGTTATCCGTTTTTGTATTTCCTTCGGGCGCATTATGCGAGCCATGGTCGACGTTGTCAATTTCAATCGTATCCGTGTCGTTGTGTTCATCGTCTTCCGATTTTGAATTATGCAAGAATTTTAAGCCTATCGAGAGAAAGGAAACGTATTTATCCAGCAAATACAGCAGAGCGGGAAGGAATAATAAAACCAAAGTGCCGCTGATTATCGCGCCCAAACCTATCATAGAACCGATTTGCGATACTGCCGATACCGACGAGGTGTAGCCGATTGCAAGACCGGCGACGCCCAATATCAGCGCGGAGGTTAGTACCGAGCCTATGGACTTTTTGACGGCAAGCAGGGTTGCCGTGCGTTTCTCGTATTGCTTTCTCATATTACAATAGTTTTGCGTGTATAAAATGGCGTAGTCGATTGTTGCACCCAACTGAATGAGCGTGACAATCAAATAGCCTAAAAAGGACAGCGGAATGGACGAAAGCGAAACAATCGCCATATTGATAAAAATACCGACTTCGATTGTCGCGACCAAAAGTAACGGAATCGAGATCGAACGGAACATAATCATTATTATCAAGCCGATTGCAATTATCGCCAGAATATTGGCGGTTTGGTAGTCGGCTTCGATCGAATCCTTCATATCGTATGCGGCGACGGTGCTGCCGACAATGTAGTACTCGCTTGTGGAATAGGTTCGCAAAATCTCCACAATTCTGTTGTAAACGGCAAGGGATTCTTCCGACTCTACCTCGGTATTGACGTTAACGATGATTCGAGTGTATTTGTCGGAGTCGAAATTGCTCAAAAGTGCTTCGGGCATGTATTCTGTCATACCGTCTTTCGCCAACGAGCTGTATGACATAACGCTTTTTACGACCTTTCTGCCGTACAGCTTTATATTCGACAATTCATCGACGAGCTTGGTTTCGTTTCCGTTGTCCCTCAAGGTCAGCGGTACAATAATGGCAATCGGGTTGTAGACACCGAAGCATTCCTTTATCTCCTGCGCGTCCTCGTATGTATCGGTTCCCTCGCTTGCGCTGATTGCACTTTCGCCATACAGGAAATTGATGTCGTCCTGCTTAATATAGCAAAACGCGCCCAACAACATTATCACTAAAACAATTGCGATTGCGTATTTAATTGAGAATTTGGCGATTTTTTCACCCTTTGGTAGCAGCTGTCTGTGCTTGCCCTTATCGAGGATCTTGTGTCCGACTCTAATCAAGAAGGGCATTATTACCATAGTGCAGGCAAAGCTTAATATGATTCCTTTGGCGAAAACAAATCCGATGTCCTTGCCTATTCCGAAATTCATAAATGAAATGGCGACAAAGCCCGCGACCGTCGTAAGACAGCTTGCCAATATCGGTCCGAATGAGTTCTTTACGGCATACTTAACCGCGCTGTTAACGTTTGCTCCGTCCTGTTGAAGTCCTTCCTTGTATTTGTGTAGCATAAATATAGAGTAATCCATACTTATCGCCATTTGTAACGCCATAGCCATACTGCTTGTGATAAAACTGATGCCGTTAAGCAAGCCGAGAGCCGTCAACAGATAGTTGCTTCCCATATTGAAAAGCACGGAAAAGCCGATAACAATCAAAAAAAGCAGAGGCTCAAAAAAGGCAGTAGTGGAAAGCGCAAGTACAACAAGCACCAATGGCACAGCAAGCAACGTGGCTGTAAAAGCCTCGTTCTTCGTGGTTTCGCGCACTGCCTTGCTTACGATAGCCGTTCCGTCGTAGTAAGCATCTATGTCCTTGGTCAATGCCATCAGCTGGTCCAACGCAGAGTCGGTCAGCGAGCTGTAATCGTCCTCAATGAAGTAAATCTCGAAAAGAGCGTTCATATTTTCGCTGTCGTAATAGTTTGTCAGCGAGATTGCTCCGTCGAAGTAATAGTAAATAACCAAATCGATAACGTCCAAAACAATAGAGTTCTTATCCAAAAACTCCAAAATATTGGACATATCGCTTCCTTCCTTGACTTTGTTTAAAAATTCCAACACTACAACAGCTTGATCCTCGGGAATTCCGAGCTTTTCTATCGCCGTGTTGACCACGCTTATATAATTGTCGATGTTATCGACCATCGGTTGAATAGCCATAGAAATAATGTCGTCCAGCCATAACGAATAGGACACACCTTCGACGGCGGCAAGCTTGGTCTTAAGCTCGGCGGCACTCTGTATATTAATGCCCTTTACAAGAATTCGCGCATAACTGTTTCCGCCGAATTCCTCCTGCATCTTCTCGTAGCCCTGCTTGGTTATGGAATCGTCGTTTAAATAGTCGGTCAGTTTGTAGTTTGTTTCGGTATTGGTGTATCCCCAAATCGCCAACCCCGAAAGCACTAGAATAGCCAAGGATATTCCGACTCTGTAAATAATATCTTTTACCTTTTGACTTATTATAAGCTTTTTCATAAACGACCTCATAAAACTACCCAAAAATCGGAAGTACAAACGCGCGCGGCAACCGTATCAATCGGTATGAATACCTTTCGATCCTGTGAAGGAGTACCGCAAATTAATTATCACATTACATAATATAGAGCCAATGTTTACTTTTGATGAATAAACTATGACGGTTTTATGTAGAAGCAACAAAATCAGATCCGTTGATTTCCATGCCGACTTAAATCAGTGCCTAATATAGAAAAACTCCTCGGAGTTTATCGGAATGAAAGTAATACGTTTGGTAATTAAGCAGCTTTTTGGGTGCATATCAACTCCACCGTGGAACTTGCTATGTCAATTAACTTGGACCGGTATTACTTCTTCATTTTATTCATATTGTGATATTGACTTGACAACCTCGGCTATAAAGTATATAATTTTCTTGGGATAAGGTTACTTGCGTGAATTGCTTTATAAGCGACCATAATCAAATAGGGAATACAGATTACTCAATATCCTATTGCAAAGAGTGATTGCATATAACCGCGTACTTAAGCGGAGCAAGCAACTGCAAGCGGTCGAATTATCCCAATTAAGCAGTCGGAGGTGTTTTTATGAGCGAGCTTTGGAAGTGCGAATGCGGAAACGTGAACAGCGGCGGAAGCTACTGTATTTACTGTGGAAAAAACAAACCCGTCGAAAGCGATATCAATAATGGAAATGTCGATATCATTCGCGCGAACGTCGTTAACGATGATTCGGATGCTGTCGTTGCGATTGCCTCGGATTTGGATAATCCTGTTGAAAACGAGCAAGAGAGTGAGCTTTTGAACGAGCTAAAGGAGAAGGAAAAAGCGGGCTTGACCCGTAAAAATTACCTCAAGCTATTCAAAAAACGCGGAGTTATTAGTATAGCTGTTTTGCTGTTCATACTTTGCGGTTTGACTGTTATAAGAACAATTATTGCGTTTGTCGGACAAATGCCGCTTTCGGGTGTAAAAAATGCTCTTTTGTGCGTTGTGTATTTTGCGTTGGCTTTCGGCCTTTCAAGGGTTTATATGCGGGCAAAGACGGATAATTACGTCGATAGCTGTTCGCTTTCGCTTGCAAGGTGGGCATCGTTTGCCAAGTTTATCGTGCTGATATTGGCGGTTGCGGTCATCCTTCTCGCCCTTTTTGTGGTGATTGGCGGCGGTGATTTCGTATTCTACAACGACGACCTTTACCATTTCTTTGCTTCTGTGGAGAATGACGATCTTCCCTTTGACGAAAGAGCAGGTTATAATTTCGCGATTTTCATTCTTATCTGCGTTATTGTCCTATTGCCGTTTGTCGTGGTAAATATGTTGCTTATACAAAAGCCTTTCGGTAAAATTACAAACATGGTCAAAAGAGATGAAAGGATCGTAAAAAAGTATGTTTTTACTGCGGTGCTGATGTTTATTTTGGCGGCACACTATATGTGCGTAATGGAATACCAATTGACGGCGGTGTCGTTGATTGTCGTTTTGCTGACTAATAATTTAAACTATTTCGGATCCGGAATGGTTGCCGCGCTCAATCTGTTCTTATTTGCTTCGTTGTGTTCGGCTTTGCAGGCGGCTGTCTGCATAATCGGCGGCATACTGTTTTTAAAGACAGGCAAAATTCCCGCAGAGGTTGCAAAGGAAGAAAAGCTTATCGATGACAAAACACTTGCGGATTATCCCGAAAGCGCGGCATTTAAGGGGTAAAAAAGGAAGCCTCTGATACAGGAACGCAGGAAAAAGAGCGTGCACACATAACCGTTTAAACGCCATCTTTTGGCTGATCCGCCTAACTGCGTTGCTCATCGGTTAAATACGGAGGGTATTCGCCTTCTCGTGCCTAATTATCCGAGAAATCATCTCAAAACCTGACGATTTTAGACAGTGTGAACACGCTATAGTATTAGAAATGGTACATGCGTTTGAAGCGGAATGTATAAGAATTAGTACAAGTCGGCTCTTACTCGGATAAAGTCGGCGAATTGTATAACAAAGGAGTATTTATGAAAAACTCACAGAAAGCAAAGTACTGGAAATGCGAATGCGGCGAAGTCAACGAGTCGAAGGAAGCTTGCGCCGCTTGCGGAAAGGCTTATCCCGTAAAGGATATGTTTTCTAGCGAAATGAAGCGTATATGTTCGGGGTTGTTTATGCTGCTTTTGGCGGTTGCTTCGACCGTGCTTTTCGCGTTTGCGACGGTGGATTACTTCCAATCGCTTGCGGGAGCGGTGTCTTATGCCAAAACGACCGATTTGGTTTCGTTTATTGCTACCGCATTCGTTTGTGTCGGCTTTTGGCTGACCTACAAGAATGCGAAAAGCGACAAGCCCTTTTCCTCGTTGGGTGCCAAAATCGTACGCGCAGTGTTTGTGTTGCAAATTGTTTTCGCGGTGGTTATGCTCGCGCTTTTGCTTACGCTGTCGATTATGCACGAGGTAAACGCAACCGAAAGTAATTTTATGTTGATGCTCGAGGGGATATTTGACTTAACGATATATCAAAATTATGGATTGATTTTGGTGATTAAGTTCAAGGGTATTTACGTTATTGCGGCTTCGGCGGTGCTTATCGCGGTTGCTATCGGCTTGCTGTTTGCATATATCAAACCGCTTAACGACATCGTATTACGGACGAGCGGCAGGCTTATGAAGGCAAGACGGTTCAGATTTTGTTCGATACTGTTATTTGTACTTTCGGTGTTTGCGCTGGCGATTGCGATATATTTCGCGTCCAATTGGGTGGATTACCTCAAAGGAGCGGCACAGTTTGCCCTCTATATCATGGGAAGCCTTATGCTGATGAAGTATGGCAATGTTTTGAAAAAAATCGAGAAACAGTGCGGCATTTCCTAAGCAGATAGATTAGGTGCATAATACTAATTATTAAATGTACCGTGCTTTGGGGCGTGAGAATATCCAAAGCCAATAATTTGGATGCAGAACACAAATTATGATAGATTCAGTGTTTTGGCGTGTGTCCAAAGCCTACAGATTGACGGCTGATAAAGTAAACACAGCAAGGCAGAGATATGTTCAAAGCCGATGGCTTGGATGTCAATTGGTTTATAGCGGTTGTAAAAGGAGGTTAAGTTGATGGATATTGAAAGAATACCACAAGAGTATGCTTTGGATTTTCTATACGGTGTATTCGGAAGCAAGCTTTTTTATGCGGCTTGTATTGTGGTCAGCGTTCTTGTCGCGGTATCTGCGGCGGGTATTGTCGGCGCTCCGATTGTTTTCGGTGTGATAACCGCGATATTCGGCGTAATTTGCATAGGCTTTTGGATGCTTTACGGATGCGCCGCAGGAAGGTCGAGGATTGCCTCCGCGGTCGGTTATATGAAAAATGTCTTGTTGATCGTTATGATACTCGTTGTCGTCCTTTTGGTAGGCTCTCCGATTGCTGCGATTATTATTGAAACCAACTCGAATGCACAAAACAGCATCGGAAGTGCTATTGTATTTGTTTTGCTTACGGTTGTTGCTGCGGGAACGCTAGTTTTTGTTGTGTACTGTCTGTGGGCAATTATCGGCTTTTTTGTCAGCGGAATGAAGCTGTTTAAGGACGTAGGCAAAATTGCCGAGGGTGTGCGCGTTCTCGTTAAACCGAGGAAGTTCTTCCACGTTTGTTGCTACTATTTGATAACGGCTCTTTACGTTGTGCTGTGCGTACTTATCGTGGGCGCCGTGCAGGGTGGAAGGGACGACTGGAAATTGCTGCTTTGTGCGCTTATCGGAATTGCGATTGTACTTTTGCTTATGGCTGCTTTGGTTATGTGCATCGTGTTTTTGTTTAAGTTCAAAAGCGCATATGTGAAGATGTTAAGCAAATACGACGCCGAAATCGCAGAGGAGGAAAATAACGAAGCGAGTGATGATGGTGTTTGTTTGGGAATAGATTTACAATAAGGGATTTTTTCCGAAGCAAATACGTCGGAATTTATGCCTGATTCGATGTGTAGGGGCGTTTTGCGGTATCACCATGAAATTGTCAAATATGTCGGGATTCATGCTTGAATCGATGGAAGGTATACTATTCCACCCACCTAAAATTACAAGGTTAGGAGTTATTCGGAATACTTATGAGGATATTGGGATTCGATCCCGGGTTTGCGATTGTGGGCTACGGGATTATCGATTTAGCGGAGGGCGGCGTAACCGTTGTGGACTACGGAGTAATTACGACTCCTAAAGAGGATGAAATCGCCGTAAGGCTTGCCAGTATCGCAAATTGCGCGGATGAGCTGATAAAGAAATACGCTCCCGACGAGATTGCCATGGAGGAGCTTTTTTTTGCGCGTAATACTACGACGGGAATAAGAGTCGCCGAAGCAAAGGGAGTGCTTATGGTATGCGGCATCAACCAATGCGGAAAGCTGTTCGAATATACGCCGTTGCAGGTCAAGATGGCTTTGACCGGCTATGGCAGAGCCGAAAAACGCCAAATTCAAGAGATGGTGAGAATGCTTTTGTGCCTGCCGTCCATACCAAAGCCCGACGATGCGGCGGATGCTTTGGCTGTTGCACTCACCCACGCCCAAAGCCGCAAGCTAGGTGCAAGGATGATGAGATAAGCACAAGCAACTCGGTCTGTGTTGTCAAACGGGACAGACAAATGTAAAGAATTATATCTGTAATCGCGATAAGGAAATAACGATTTAAAAATCGTCGATCGCAATCGGATAAATTGATTTTGCCTGTAGTCGTGACAAGGAAAAATAGTCTTTATTCAACGACCGCAATCGGATGTATTTAATAATGTCTGTAACCGATAAGGGATTTGGTTAGATTGTGTGTCGGCGGTATATTAAGTTAATATCGGGAGAAATATGATTAATTTTATATGTGGTGAAACGGTGGAGGTCAGGGATAATCTGGTCGTTTTGAAATGCAACGACATTGGATATGAATTGATTTGCTCCAACGTTACGGTTGTGGATTGCAGCGAGATAGGAAAGCAAATTCAGCTTTTCACATATCTTCAGGTAAGAGAGGACGGCATAAGCCTGTACGGCTTTTCCACGCCCGAAGAAAAAAATATGTTTTTGAGTATGCTCTCGGTGAGCGGTATCGGACCGAAAATGGCTATCGGGGTGCTTTCGGGCATATCCGTAAACGACCTTGCCATCGCGATAGTAACGGGCGATATTAACGCCTTGACGCGAATCAAGGGCTTGGGAAAAAAGACTGCCGAAAGGCTTATTTTGGAGCTGAAGGAAAAGATTTCTCCGCTCGAGGCTCTTTCTAAAAGGGATAAAAGCGTTAAGTCCGTTGTGCAGAGCGACAGCAACACCGCCGAGGCATTGGGAATATTAATGAGCTTGGGACTCAATAAAGCCGAAGCAAACAGGAGAATCAATAAGGCTATCGAGGACGGCTGCGTGAGCAGTGAAAACATTTTGAACCACGCACTCAAAAATAAGTGATGCGATTCAACCAAAACCGTGGTGCTGACAATTGGCGGTATTTCGTGTGAGGAGAAATTGGGGGCATATAACAAATGAGCCTAATACTACTTTGTTGCGATATAGTATTTTGGCGAGCGGATCGGAATAAATAGGCATAATAAAAGAGATATGATTGGATTTGACGACGAACAGGGAGCAAGAATTATTTCGGCGGTGAAGGGTATTGCCGACGTGGAAGTGGATAATTTGTTGCGCCCCAAAACCTTAAATGAATATGTAGGACAGGACAAAATCAAGAGTAATTTGCTTGTCTATATCAATGCCGCAAAAAACCGCGGAGAGCATTTGGATCATGTTTTGCTGTATGGACCTCCGGGACTCGGCAAAACCACGCTTTCTAGAATTATCGCAAATGAGCTGGAAACGCGCATAACCGTTACCAGTGGTCCCGCCATCGAAAGGGGTGCGGATTTGGCGGCGATTTTGACCAACCTTTCGCCCAACGAGGTACTGTTTATCGATGAGATACACCGCCTCAACCACGCAGTGGAGGAGATTTTGTACCCTGCAATGGAGGATTTCTCCTTGGATTTCGTTGTCGGAAAGGGACCTAGTGCAAAGAGCATAAGGATCAACCTTCCGCCCTTTACGCTCATAGGCGCGACCACGCGCGCGGGAATGCTGACCGGACCGCTTCGCGACCGTTTTGGTGTCCACGCAAGATTGGAATTGTATTCGCCCGACGACCTCAACACCATCGTGTTGAATTCTGCAAGGGCTTTGTGTACCGATATCATGCCCGAAGCTTCTATGGAAATTGCCAAAAGAAGCCGCGGAACGCCCCGAATCGCCAATCGAATACTCAAAAGAGTGCGCGACTTCGCCCAAGTCAAGGGCAACGGAGTAATTGATTATGAAATAACCTGTTACGCGTTGAACACTATGGAGATTGACGCTTTGGGTTTGGACAACGTCGATAAAAACGTTCTTTTCGCCATTATGGACAAATTCAGCGGCGGTCCGGTCGGACTCGATACGATTGCGGCTTCTACGGGCGAGGACAGTATGACGATCGAGGACGTTTATGAACCGTACTTGCTCCAACTCGGCTTCATCGCACGTACACCCAGAGGAAGAATTTGCCTTCCCGCCTGCTATGAACACTACGGCAAGCCGGTTAATTTCGACAAAATGGCAAGGTTGGGTATCTTTACCGATACTGTAAAAGAGGAAACCGCACAAAACGACGGTGCGGTTTAATATCGGCATCGCCGATAATAAAAAGGCTGTTAATATCAATCGAAGTTTGAGTATGCGGCGATTGATATAATTAGAAGCACGATTGAGTTTGATTTATTCGTGCTTGAATAAGCATAAAAATTGTGAGAAAAATGGATAAGAAGGATTTTAATTATGATTTGCCCGAGGAATTGATTGCGCAAACGCCTGTCTACCCTCGGGACAGCTCTCGTATGCTGGTTTACGACAGAAAAAGCGGGAGCGTGGAGCATAAGCATTTTTACGATATTGTAGACTACCTGAATTCAGGCGATGTTTTGGTGATAAACAACACCAAGGTTCTGCCTGTAAGGCTGTACGGCGAACGTATTCCCACAAAAGGAAAAATCGAGTTATTGCTTTCTAAGCGTTTGGATATGAACGAATGGGAGGTACTGGTAAAGCCCGGCAAAATGGCACGAGAGGGCGCTTGCTTCGAGTTTTCTAAGGACTTGCGCGGGAAGGTTGAAAAGGTGCTTGCCGACGGATCGCGTGTGTTTAGATTCGAATATGAGGGCGTTTTCGAGGATGTTTTGAATAGAATCGGCGAAATGCCGCTTCCGCACTATATCAAGCAGAAATTGACCGATAAGGAAAGATACAACACGGTTTACTCTAAGTACGAGGGCAGCAGTGCCGCTCCTACAGCAGGCTTGCACTTCACCGAGGAATTGCTGGAAAAGCTTAAAAGCAAGGGCGTGGAGATTGTCAACGTACTCCTTCACGTCGGCTTGGGAACGTTTAGACCTGTCAAGGAAGAACACATCGAAGAGCACGTTATGCACAGCGAATACTATGAGCTTACGCAAGAAGCCGCCGACACAATAAACGCCGCCAAGAACGAAAAACGGCGCGTTATCGCGGTGGGAACGACCTCTGTGCGTGTGCTTGAAAGCGTGGCAAAGACCTATGGCGAGCTAATTCCGTGCAAGGGTTACACAAATATATTCATCTATCCGCCCTACACCTTCAAGGTGGTGGATGCACTGATAACCAATTTTCACCTGCCCGAAAGCACACTGATTATGCTGGTTTCCGCGCTTTGCGGCAGGGAACAGACCTTGGATTTATATAAAACCGCGGTGAAGGAAAGATACCGCTTCTTTTCCTTCGGTGACTGTATGTTTATCGAGTAGCTTTGATTAACCAATACTGTATGTTTATCGAGTAGCTTTGATTAACCAATACTGTATGTTTTAGAAAGCTTGGACTACCAATACCATGTGTTTATCGAGTAGCTTTGATTGACCAATAAGGACAATATGACAAATAATTTCAGCTTTAAAATAATTAAAGAGGACGGCGCGTCGCACGCGAGGCGCGGTTTGTTTCACACCCCTCACGGTGATATCGAAACGCCGATATTTATGCCTGTGGGAACGCTCGCGACCGTGAAGTCGCTTATGCCGTCTACCGTAGAGGAATTGGGTGCGCAGATAATTCTGTCGAATACCTACCACCTCTATTTACGCCCGGGCGAGGATATTGTCCAAAAAGCGGGCGGTTTGCATAGATTTATGAACTGGAACAAGCCGATTTTGACCGACAGCGGCGGTTTTCAGGTCTTCTCATTGGGCAGCTTGCGCAAAATCACCGAGGAAGGTGTGCAGTTTGCCTCGCATATCGACGGAAGCCGACATCTCTTTACCCCCGAAAAGGTTATGGACATTGAGGAAAAGCTCGGTGCGGACATTATTATGGCGTTCGATGAGTGTACCGATTACGGAAGTAAGTACGAGTACGCTAAGCACGCCTATTTGAGGACTCTCCGATGGCTTGAACGTTGCGCGAACAGCAAAAAGAACGATATGCAAATGCTTTTCCCGATAATTCAAGGCAATATGTTCGAGGATTTGAGAATAGAAAGCGCGATCGAGAGCGTTAAGTGTGCAAAATGCGGCATCGCAGTGGGCGGTCTTTCGGTAGGCGAACCCAAGGAAGTGATGTATAGAATGTTGGACGTGCTGGAACCGCACTATCCGCGCGAAATGCCCCGATACCTTATGGGTGTAGGCACTCCCGATTATATTATCGAGGGGGTTATGCGCGGCATAGATATGTTCGACTGCGTGCTTCCCACCCGAATTGCCCGAAACGGCACGGCAATGACCTCAAAGGGCAAGGTAGTCGTGCGCAATGCGCTTTACAAAGAGGACTTCACTCCGCTAGACGACGAATGCGACTGCTATTGCTGTAGAAACTTCACTAAGGCGTACCTGCGCCATCTGGTCAACAGCGGTGAAATATTGGGAGCGACCTTGCTTTCCATTCACAATATCAATTTTTTGCTTAAATTGGTCAAGAATATTAGGGAAGCCATCTCCGCCGACTCCCTTAAGGAGTTTAGGGAGGAATTTTACGCCAAGTACTACGGAGTAAGGGTATAAAAGTATCGGATGCTAACTGTTTTGTCGGCTTGCAGGCTTTGCTTGGCAACGTATCGCGTGGCTTGCGTTTTTTTAGTGCTCCATATTCGATAACCGAGTGGTGCATATCTAAACCGGCAAATCGAAAGGTGAGCTTTTTCAGCAAGCAGAAGAGCATGGAAAATATATGTATATCTGAACCGAAAATCGAATGGTGAGTTTATGCTGTAAGCAGAAGAGTATGGAAAATATGTGCATATTTAAAACCGATGAAATGTAAAGGTGCTATTATTTTCCACAAGTGTAATTTGAAGATTACCTAAAAAATTGTAAAATCTGCCAAAAGCATCGGGTTTTCGCAAAAAGAACGATTGCTATTTTGCTGTTTTTACGATAAAATAGAAAGCACTAAGTATTAGAGCGTATTCACACTACCTTTCAAACGCCGACTTTCGGCTCATTCGCCTAACTGCGTTGCTCGTCGGTTAAATACGGAAGCTGCCCTCCTCGCACCTTGTTATCCGAAAAATCATCACGAAATCTGACGATATAAGATAGTGTTAACACGCTCTAGTATATGAGTAAATAAATAAACATGGAGAATATTATGAAAAAAGTTTTGATGATTATTGCGGCTTTGGTATTGGCTTTGGCAATATCACTGCCTGTGAATTTCGTTTCCGCGGACGCGGCTGCCGCGTATTACGGAGAGCAAGACCCGACCGCAAGTGCGATTGTGGCTAACGTCGGCGACTACTACTTTATGATCGGCGAAACGTTCAAGGTTTTTGTTTATACGTCAACCGATAACGGTGACGGAACGACCACCGAGGCTTGGACTTTGTCATACGACGTTGCCGAAAGGGAAGAAGCGGCAAGCGTTATGCACCATGGCGAATCGGCTCCGACTGCCGAATTGGGCGCGAACGGCGATTATTATATGCAGATAACGACAACTGCCTCCGCCTTTGAAATGTACAAAAAAATCGAGGGCGAGTGGAAAAACATCGGTGCGTTGTATTTTACCGTCGCTTCCACCGGAGACGATACCTCGAGTAGCAAAAGCAACTGGGTTTCCTACGTAATGATCGGTGCAATCGTCGTTATCCTTATTCTGATGCTGTATTTGCCTCGTCGCAGACAAAAGAAGCAGCAGGACGACCTTATGAAGCAGGTTAAGGTAGGCGCGGTCGTAACCACTGTCGGCGGTATTATCGGAACGATTACCGACCTTAGCGACGGTGAGTTTACCATTGAAACGGGCGACGGCGACAACAAGAGTACTATGCGCTACGCTATGCAGGCTATCTATATGGTTCACCCCGATAAGGAAAGCGCGAAAGCCGAAGCCGATCAAGAGACCACTAACGAAATTAAGTAGTCGGCTTTTTGTCCTCGTATCGACTACGTAGGTTTACGGATTCTCCCTTATTCGACTGTGTTGTGGATTAATGCGCCGTGTGCGCCTTTGCCCGAGTGCCGTTCGCTTTCTTTCGGTATCCGCGAGGAGCCGAGGCTAATTCGATATCTGCGGTATATGTCTTATCAAATAAATTAAATACGCACTGCGCACGCCGTGTAAAGCGGTTTGCGCAGTTTTTTCTTGTAAAGTATTATTCCATTCGACTCGCTTGTTTTAAAAGTGAAAAAACTTCAATATAATTGTATTTAAAACAGTACAGGTAAACGTATGTTTTCAACTCTGCCATATGATATAATTAAGGTAAAGACGCGGCGGCGGCTTCAAAGTAAGCTGTTTAAGGCGTGCTTGATTCCGAGAGCAAGATGTTTGAGCATTGCTTCGACTTCTTTTTTGGTGTCGGGCAATTATTATATCGGGAGGATAAATATATGTACTTTTTAACCTTGGGAGGTAAACTGGGCGGCTTAGTATGCGAAATTAGCGATGCCGCATTGTTTGCATATTTTTTCGAGCAGGCAAAGCAGTTCTACAGTCAATTCGGATGGTCTGTTGTTGCGATTGCGATAGGCGTTTGCGTGCTAACGAGCGTTGTTAAGCCTTTTTATAAGAAGGTCATAAACAGGCTGTACAACAAGGCAGTTGCCGAACTGAACTACTACAGTCAGTATATGGAGCAACTGGGTGATATGAATGTAGAGAGCTATACCGAGGAGGAGTTGAGCGCGTACAGCGACGAATATGCCACGGCGGGAGCTGCGTTGAACAAATTGACGTTGCGCTCCACCGCAAAATGGGTGAGCGATACCAAGAGCTTTGTAAGTCTGTTGACGGTTATTTTCTGGTCGGTAGCCGCAACCTGTGTTTTTTTCTGCTTCAACACGGGCAACTTCGGTTTTTTACTCAACAGCGGATATTACACCTACGTTTTGGGCGTAGTCGGACTTTCAAAGCTTATTTACGGAGTTTACGAGAAGGTAGGATTGCAGGATCTATTGAGCAAGCTGGTAAAGGCGGTTTTTAAGATAAAGGACGACAAAGAGGGGTGACTAAGTAGAAATATCATATGTAATGAAACAATGACCGAGGTAAATATGATGGCAAGAAAACGTGAGGAAAAGTCGGCGGAGTCGGTGGGGTAAAAATTAAGCAAGGTGAATACATACGCTTGCAAAAATGTCCGTGCGTATGGTATAATGCATTGCAGGAGGCGAAGGGTATGTCGGGATTTTTCGGCGGTAGAGCGAGGAGCGCGGCTATTGCGTTGATATTGATATGTGTAGCTGCGGTTTTTGTCGCGACGGTCTGTTTGGACCGTGTGGCGTATGCGGATTACGGCGTAAGAGAAAACGGAGTGTATTTCGTGGATGCAAAGAGTATATGCGTTGACGAGGATCACCACGTTTACATTGCCGATGACCTACACAACGGAAGCTCGCTGATTTACCTTTTTCACGGCGGAAAGAGCGGGGATTTATTCGAACAACCCATTTCCATTCCGGGTTCGGTGAGCGAGGTGCGCTACGCCGCAAACAAGCTGTATGTATTGGCAGACGGCGCAATCGCTTCTTATTCCATAAGCTTTGAGGGTGACGACTACTCGATAACAAGTCAGACAGAGTTTTCTTTGACCAACATTTTGGGCTTTGACGTTGACGAAGGTAGGATTGTCGCGGTGGTTGATGGTGAGGGAGGACTTCACGATAATCTGTATGTTTTGGACGTTTCGGGCGGAGGAAGCTGGCTGAAGGTGGATCTTTTGGGTGACAGCTTTTGCGATGTCATGATTTCCGACGGGGATATATACGTCCTTTACAATAAAAATCAACTAAAGATCTTCGACTACGACGGTGAATACAGAAGTTTGTATTCCATTACCTTTTCCGAGCTTGCGAATCCGCTGTGTCTTGCCGAGATAAACGGTAAGCCATTTATTGCAGGCGAAGATTTGCTTTACGAAATCGTGTGCGGAGCCAATGTATCCATAAAGAAGATGAGCGTGACGCCTGCCGACGGCGATAGCAGCTACTGTATTGCAGATATCGCATACGAAAGCGAAAGCAGTGTTTACATAATGAACCTTTCGGACGGCGTTATTCACGTGGACATATACCTGCTTAACGAGAATCGTTTGCAGTGCATCGGTGATTATGCGGGCGATTATGAGATTCTGTCCGATGAATTAACCGCAATCTATGACACTCCCAGAGATTTCGTATTTGCGTACGCTCTGTCCTATCCGTCAAACTTGGTATACTCTCTTTGCAAAGGTGCGGTAAGCGATGAGTGGCTCAAAGGCTCAGGTCTAAGTTTGTCGGATGTATCTCATCTGCCTCAAAGGTTGAATCCCGATACGCAACTTCTCGTTTTGAACTATTTCGATACTCTCGATGATTTTCTCCTTGTGTTTTTCGACGGCAAATTCGGTTGGATTCGACGTGATGCGGATTCTTTGAGAATTGTCCGACCTACCGAAAGCATCTCTGCCAAACAATCCGCCCACTACAGCGTGACTGTTTATGAGTATCCGTCTGTTAAAGATAATGTCTACGTTTATGAGCATTTGGATACCTCCGAGATTGTGATGTCCTTTACTACGATTTTCGGCTTTAACGGATTCGGCGCCGCATCAGGTTGGGATTACGTTCAATACAAGAATTCGGCGGGATTTACTAAGTACGGCTTTGTGCTTAGCGGAGAATTGGACCTTAAAAAGAGCAATCCTCCCACATATACGCTTGCTCGCGCTAACCCCCCGTTCGGGCAAAGGCTGATCGTCTACGGAGGAAACGGCGGTGAGGCTGCTATGGATATCGTTACGAGAGTTGACAGCGGTACTACCTTGAGGGTTTTCGAAAGCTACGAAACGATGAGCTATATCGGGGTATATGTGGATAATCAGATGTACTACGGGTATGTGTATAGCAGCAGGATTTGTTACGAGGGAATGACGACCAATGAGGTTGTAGTGATGCTTGTCGCTGTGATTACGGTCATTATTCTGCTTGTCTGCGCCGTGCTGATAGCCAAGATAATCAAAAAGGCAAAAACGGACAGGAAAAAGTCCAAAGACAACCGAAGCTTCGCCGTTAGCGCAGACATAAACGCTTCGGGTAATAAATCTCGAGTGAAAACCAAACGCTCCAAGGATGTCGCGCCCTTCTTTGAGGAAGAGAAAAGACCTGCGCCTGCCAAGAAAAGCGATGCCACGGAGGTGGTAAGTAAATCGCGTAAAAAGACCTCGAAGTCTTCGGACGTGAAAAGCTCCGACCGATGAGTTCGAGGAATAATCATGCTTCACATGTATAATTAGTAGATTTATCCGAAAAGCTCCGACCGATGATTTCAAGGTACTACCACTATTCAAAATAAATCTAATATTTGCCGATTATTTGTAATATACTTTATTTGTGCGTTTTTATTGTGCACTTATTGCCAAAATCCCGTCGAAGTCACAATCTTCGCTAGCCGAGTAAGGCTCCTTGGATTGATTCTCGTCGGGGCCGTCCGTCATCGCCGTTGCATCGGCGGTTATTTTGTTAGCCGATACTTCAAATGCGGTTTTATCCACGATGGTGTCGTCGTCAATTCTTTTCTGGTAAACCCTGCTTTGTATTCTCCCTTGAATGGTAACCTGTCTGCCTATATTGAGAGAACCTGCAAAACGCGCGTTTCTTCCCCACGCGATCACGGGGATATAGTCGCTTTTGGAATAGGCGCGGTTGACTGCGAGCAACAGATCGCAGATTTCGCGCATAAACGGAGTTGTCCTATATACGGGTGCTTTACATATGTAGCCCGTAAGCTCGATACTGTTGGTATGCTCGGCGTCATCTCCCATCTGATTGACTTCCTTTGCAAAAACCGATAACAACAGCTTGCTTTTTCCGTTGACAGTTTTGTTATAACTTCTCAGCTGTCCGTTTACGCCCAAGGTGGAGCCGATGGTTATTCCTTTCAAATCGATGAGCCTTTCGCTAACGGTTATCGGTATTTGATCGGTATTTTGACTCAACCTTTGAACATCCAGTGTAAGTTCGTAGAATACCTCACCGAATACCTCGTGCGAATAGGTCGGTAGTGAGGAAACATTTCCCGTCACGGAAACGTTGTTGTGTGAATTGCTCATGTTCTGTCCTCCGTTTATTTATTTCCCGAAGATAGTACTCGCCTTTTCAGCCAATAAAAAGCTTATGATTACGTCGTTTTTACTGTCTTTGGGATTTTTCACTTGGTTTTTTGCATCAAACGCCTTTGAACGATTGATACCTGTGTCGGGCGCGTTGCGGTTGGTCTTATCCGTTCAGATATTTCCGAGTTAGGTATTTTGAGAAAATGCCCTTTTGCGCTTTGCTTTGCTGATAATCTCTAAATATGTCAAGCTAAAGATTGAGAGATAGTTGCCTTCCCGTGTGATCTATGCGGAAGTTATCTCGGTAAATCAGATCGCCTACGCACAAAAACTTGAAACCCTTGGCTTGCAGAGTATTAATTATCAGGGGCAATGCTTCCACTATGTATTTACTGTTGTTGTGGCAAAGAATAATTGAGCCGTTTTGAACCTTTTGATTAACGCGCAGGGCAATTTGTTCGGGAGTAATTCCCTTCCAGTCCAAGGTGTCTACGTCCCATTGAATTGCTTGCAGTTTTTTACTTTCGCATATCTCGATTAATGTGTTATTGTATGCTCCGAACGGAGGACGGAACAGCTCCACCTTGCAGTCGGCGGTATTTTGAATGATATCAACACTTTTATCCAATTCTTCGGAGATTTTAGCCTCCGAGAATTCGGTAAGATTGGGATGTGTTTGAGAATGTGTACCTATTTCGAATCCTTCATCGTGTATTTCCTTGGTAAGCTCGGGATATTTTTCCACCCAAAACCCGACAAGAAAAAATGTAGCATCTATGTCGTATTCTTTGAGAATTTTAATTATATCTTGAGTTTTGTCCGCTCCCCAAGCAGCATCGAAGGTTATTGCCACGGTTTTGTCCTGCCTGTCAACCGAGTAGATGGGTATCTTTCTTGCCGAAGAAATAACCGGCGCAATTCCGATCGATATGGTTGTCAAGACGTATAAGGCAACCGCCGCAATGCTCATCAATACCTTTATTTTCGATTTACGGCAGTCATGCTTGCGTTCTGTTTTTAAAGCTTTTTTGTAAATATTCGTCGTATGGACTTTGTCCGAAGTATAGAAATGTATTTCAGATTTCATTTTATATTAAATATATATGCAAAATTATGCATAAAGAGTCGTATTTTGCAATATTTTGTCTTTTTGCAAAGGACACTCTCACTTTTTGCTCGGATCTCTCGATACGTTTTGGTTTTTGGATATAATAATATATGTGAAAGGGATTTGCTTTATTCGCCGGCTTTTTAGCCGGATTAAGCTTTGGATTCCGACAAGTAAGTCGTTTAATTGTTAATTGGTATAACTTGACAATTATTCTTCATTGCCGTATAATATTGGGCAAAGTAAGGTGTGCGATATGTGCAAAGGCTTCGAGCTTACGCAAGTGTTATAGCGAAGTATGCAATAACTGCAAAGGCTTCGAGTCTGCAATAGAGCTGTGGCAATGGTAAGAAATAAGGGAAAAAACTTCGAGCTTACGAAAGTGCTATGGAAACGGAATAGAATAGGTAAAGAGGCTTCGAGGTTGCGGCATGACTTCGGAGTGGCGAGTTTATCGATACGGCGATGAAAAGACGGCGGTGCAATTATGTCTGAAAGTAATGAAAACAAAAAGTTTAAAATCAGCATTTTAAAGGTCTTTGTAAAATCTGTGAGGATTGCGATTGGGCTTGCTGTCATTGCCGTACAGGTTTTCATCATTGTATGGTTAAGTCGAAGTACAAGTACCAACGAAATAGTCGGGGTTCTTTTTACGATCCTGTCCGTGCTTGTGGTGCTTGTGGTATGTCGGCGGCAGGAGTATGCCGCATATAAAATTATATGGCTGATTGCTATTTTTTTGTTTCCCTTTGCCGGCTCTTTGTTTTATGTGCTGTACGGGCATGGCAACACGCTTCCCAAGAAGAACTATAATAGAATCAAAGAGTATTTGCAGGACAAGCTGCCGCAAACCGACGTGCTGGATGAGTTGGGCGGTATGGACAGGAGGCTTGCCGAGCTAATTTACAAAGCGACCGACTACCCGATTTACAAAAACAACGCGACGCGCTACTACAACGACGGAGGAGTGTTGTTTGAGGATTTGATTAAGGATCTGAAAGCCGCCGAAAAATATGTTTTTATCGAGAGCTTTATTATCAGCGAGGGAGAATTGCTGGATAAATTAGTGTCGGTTTTGTTCGAACGCGCCGACAACGGCGTTGAGGTAAAAATTGTTTTCGACACCTTCGGTTGCACGGGAAAGTTCAAGAAAAGCTACCACAAAATGGTGTCGCACAAAAATATTACTGTTGTGCCTTTCAATCCGCCGCGCCATTGGGTTGCGCTTTCGCTAAACTACCGAGATCACCGAAAGCTCGTGGTCATCGACGGCAAGATAAGCTACATCGGCGGAGTTAACATCGCCGACGAATACGTGCATTTGAAAAACAGATTCGGTTTTTGGCGAGATGCGGGTATGAGAATATGCGGCGACAGTGTAAAAAGCATGGTGACCTTGTTTTGTGAAAACCGAATGCTGGCAACAAATAAGATTATGCCGCCCGAGAACTACTTTGCAGACAGTTATCCGAGCGAAAGCAACGGTTATGTTATGCCCTTCGGAGATAGTCCCAACAACCGCGCGGATCCTGCATACAATTTGTTTTTATCGCTTATCGACTGCGCTCAACAATACATTTACATCAGCACTCCCTATTTGATTATAGACGACGTTTTTACCGATGCCCTTTGTCGAGCGAGCAAAAGCGGAGTACAGGTCAAAATCGCAACGCCGGGAATTCCCGACAAGAAGCTTGTCTACGTTACAACCAGAAGCAGCTATTCCAAGCTGATGAAAGCCGGCGTGGAGATTTTTGAGATCAAAAATACCTTCAACCACGCGAAGATGATATTTATCGACGGCAAATATGCGGTTTGCGGAAGCGTAAACATCGATTTTCGCAGTATGATGCTTCACTGGGAGAACGCTTATTTTTTGATTAACGACATAAATAACAGGGTGATAGAAGAGGATTTTGACAGAGCCTTCACCGCCGAGAATATCGTTGACGCACAAAAGTGGAGCAAACGCAATATTTTTGTCAAATTGGGCGAGTTTATCTTGGCAATATTTGCTCCTCTTATGTAGGTTGTGTGTGAAGGTCAAAAAGGTATTTATTTCTATTTCCACATATGGTCGGTAAATATTCATTATATTTCGCTCTGCAATTAAAAGCAAATTATGGCTTTTAAACAACCACGCGGATTTTGATTCGGTATGAGAAATGTATAAGCACGGCAAGCGTGGCGATATCGGCTTCCGTACCAACGCGTTTTGATTCGGTATGAGAATTGTTTAAGCATGGAAGCTTTTGTTTTTTTATTTGACTTCGATTAATAATTGCAAAAGCATTGACAAAAGCTTTCCCTTTTGGTAAGATTATATGGGGGAAAGTCTACATTGGTGTTTGGGCGATATTTCGCGCCTGAACGGCGGTGCGCGTTTGTCATGTCGAGGCAAAGCTTGGGCTTGCGTAATTTACTTGCTTTGTAAAAATTCCTGACTGCGTCATTGATCGCATCGGGTCAAGCGGGTTTTTGCGTGGGTGCGATATGGTTGTCGGCATAACGGATGCAGGATTGGGAAAGGGAATTTTTTATGAATAGGAAGATTGCTTATGTTCTAACCGGGTGCATTATTGCCGCGCTGGTCGTTGCCGGTTATGTTTTGGGTGTTGTTTTCGATATCATTGATATTATTGCCGATTACGGCGTCTATTGGAAGATTCTTATCGGCGTTGCTTTTACGGTGGTCATGTGGGGCGTTTTATACGCTCTTGTTCTTTTTGCCGTTTCGGTTTTGCAAAATGTTTTGAGCGAAAGATACCGCGCGAAACGCTTTTTGAAGGTGGGACGGGTGGATGTTTTTGCTATTGTCAAGGATGCTTGGCTGGGTAATTTCGCCGTGCTTAAAAGATGTGCCTTTCGTATAAAACAGGGGCATTTGCGCGGTAAATTTTACGCGGTTGCCGCTGTTCTGCTCAACATTCCGATTCTGTTTTCGATGGGCGTGTTCGGAAGTCTTACCACGGCTGTATTGAGCGTTTTGGGCGTGGTCGGGATTTCTGTCGTTTTGGCTGTTAAATGCGTGATATATTGGATCGTCGCTTTGGAATATAAAAGGAACACAAAAGGCTATGGAGTGAGAAGCGTTTGTCCGTATTGCAAGAATACCTTCGATTATCCCGTTTATATTTGTCCCGATTGCGGAAGGCAGTATCCCGAGTTGAAGCCGAGCGTGGTGGAGATTTTCCACAAGAAATGTGCTTGCGGCAACAAGCTCCCCACAACCTATAAGAAAAAGCGGCAGTTAGAGGGGGAATGCCCTTACTGCCACAGGCATATAAAGGATTTGGAAACAAGACCTATCGTAATCAACGTAGTCGGTGCCGACAAATGCGGTAAGACCGCGCTAATTACCTCGTTTGTGTGCAATTTCATCGAGGAAGAAGCTCCGTTGGATAAAATCGGGACAGCCGCTTACGATATGGATATGCAGAAAAAGTATGAGGACGAGGTTTTGCGGTATTTTAACCTCGGACATATTCGGGAGTCTTATTTGCCCGCAACAAAGGACGACAGCTCGACCGAGTGCTATTCCTTTTTCCTCTCCAACAAAAGACTGGTAAGAGACAGACTGTTGCATATATTCAATATCAACGGCGAATTATTCATAAATCGAACCGAAAACGAAAGGCAGATGCAGTATTCCTATGCGGACGGCTTGGTTCTTGTGCTTGATCCGCTTACAATCGACAGCCTGCGACTTTCGGGCGAGGGTAAATTCAATAAAGCCGATGCGGCTTCCTGCGGCGAACATCAGATGAATTACGTTATGAATGTATTTTTGTCCGATTTGAGGGAGGTAACCGGACTCAAAGCCAACGAGATATGCGAAATACCGCTTGCCGTCGTGCTGACCAAAATCGATTGCTTGGATTTGGACAAAAGATTCGGCAAGGAAGAATGCGCCAAGCTTATGAAAACAAATCCTAAAATCAAAAACGAGGAGCTTGCGGTGGATTACCTCGTAAAGCAATTCCTATGCGACTACGGACAGGCGAACATCGTCAATAACATCACTATGAAATTCAAAAATAACCGCTTTTTCGCCGTAAGCGCGATCGGACACAGTAAAAACGAGGGAAAGTATATCCCTGTCCGCGCCGATACTCCGTTTAAGTGGATAATTGGAAAGAGCGACGGAAGGTTGGGTAAAATGATGAACTATTCCGCCGATAGCCGTGCCGTTAAATAATCGCATCATATAGAAGAAAAAACTCGAGCTAATGCTATGCACTGCTTGTGCTTTTATGATTAGCTTCAAGTTGAGTATATCTAGCGATCGGATCGGTATAAGAAGTAAAATTAATTATTCAAAGATTGAGCAAATGCGCTCCGATTATAAATGCAAAAACAATCCAAAGAGGTAGCTATGTCGAAGAATAATAAGAAAAAAATACGTTTTGATTGTAAGGAGTGCAAGGAAATCGATAATTGTCTTTGCACAATTTGCGATACCAAGGACTGCGAGAACTGTCGCTCGTTACCCGGTTGCGCGATTGAAGAGGATCCGGTTTCGCAGCTCTCTTTCGACGAGATATTTACGAGCGACGATAACCTTGAGCAAGGTACCAAAGTTGCTCAAGCGGATCACAAAAAAAAGGCGCACGGTAATTCTGCCGAAGTCGCCCGTGAATTGATTGTTTTCGATAAAACGTCTGCGGAATATGTCAATGACGAACGGAAAGCCGAAAGTACTGACGAAAGGACAGCGGAAGCCGAACCTACGAGGGTGGATTGCGAGGAATGCGACGCTGCCTTAGGAGCAGTCGCGATAAACCTGATTGATGTCCGACCTGAGACCGAGGATAAAACGCACAAAAAAGAAAGTAAGCAGGATAATGGAAAAAAAGATAACGTCGACATTAACGATAAGCTTGTAGAAAAATCCGTCATGGCGGAGTTAAGCGCGGAGCAAATCGATAAAATCGTAAATGCAGTCGTTCGCGCCGTTGCCGATAAATTGAGCGAAAATCGCCGTGGCTCGGACGAAAGCTCGAGCGTTACGCAAAAGCAACTCGATACTTTGAACGAACGCGCCGAGAATAACTCTAGAATTATCGACGGAATCGCCAACAACGTACAAAAATCCGACGACCTGATTGGCAGCTTCGAAAAGCAAAGTATCGCCAAACTTGACGAATTGCATAGGAGTGCGGACAAAAACGATTTATCGCTTGCCGAACTCGACAAAAAAGCGAATGAAGGGAATGCAGCAATTGCCGAACTCGACAAAAAAGCGAGCGACGGCTATGCCGCGATACAAGAACTGAATAAAAGAGTTGAAGAGGATAGCGTTTCGGGCGCGGAACGGCACAAAGACATAGAGGAGAGGCTGGAAAAAATCGGTGTTGCGGGAGCGGCTGTCGGGGAACAAGCCCTTCGGATTGCAGATGCCGTAAATTTGAATGCTAATAAATTAGATGACCTAAACGGGGAGACGGCAAGGGCGACAAAGCTTCTTGCGGAGCTTGCCGAGGTAAAGGATTCGGTTGCGCGGGAAAACACCTTGAAGGAACAGGGTGAGATTTTGGGTATGCTGATTTCCGAAAGTATAAAGGAACAAGGGGAAAGGCTGAGGGAGCTTGACGAGGGAAAAGCCAAACGGCAGGAGGACAGGTTTGCGGATATTTTGGCAAAGGCAGACTTGAATTTAAGCAAGCTGGATGAGCTCGCAAGCGGTAAACGTGAGGGAGAAATGGTAGAGCAGATCTGCGAGGGAATTGCCGCGCAGGAAAGCAGGCTCGGCGCGCTTATAGGCGAAAGCGCGAGGGAGCAGAGCGATGCGCTGAAAACGCTTAACGATATTGCAAAGGAAGTTACATTGACAAAGCAAAGTGAGCTTATCGAAAGGCTGTTGGTTCAAAACGAAGCTTATCGACAAACTTTCGCGAAGCTGGAGGAGAACATAGGAGAAATAGGCGAAACGGTGGAAAATGTCAAGGACGCCGCCGCTACGCTTAACGATCAGTTTGATGCGAAAATCAAATATGACGAGAATCAAAGGAAAATAATCGATAATCTGTATGAGGAGCTGTCAAAGCTCAGGGGCAATCTTTACGCCAGTATGATGTCGGGAGTGTTTACCGAAATATGTGCCATTCGCGACAGTATTTTGAAAACCTCCGCGCATTATGAGAAAAAGTCCGAGGATGAACGGTTCGTACCGCTTAAGACCTTCGGATATTTCGCTGACGATCTTATGGAGCTTTTGGCAAACAGCGGCGTAACGGAATATGTAAGTGAGGTCGGCAGCAAATATATACCGATCGAGCAGAAAGCCGTCCAAAAGATTCGCACCGAGGAAAGAGATAAGCACGCAACCTTGTGTGAGTCGCTTAATTGCGGCTATAAGTACAACGGCAAGGTTTTGGTCCCCGAAAAGGTTACGGTTTACGTTTTCGAGGAATAACACAAGCACTTACGGCTTGATTGGCAAAGTCGTTATAAATTAAACCGAAATGCCGCCCAAACGCGGGTAATTACAGCGGCAAGGCTTTGGCTTCCGAAAAGGAAGTGGTTAGCTTTTCGAGCAAAAAGCAATACCTACTTGCGACAAGAAAGGAAAATGTATCGAAAAATTGAGCCGATATTATGTCGATGTAATTAAATTAATGAGTAACTTAGCATATAAACGATGATAAAAAAGGAGAAATAGAGATGGCAAAAAACGTATACGGAATTGACTTGGGAACTACTTATTCCTGTATTGCTTACGTTGATGAAACGGAGCACGTTACGGTGATAAAGAACGAAGACGGACACAACATCACTCCGTCGGTTGTATATTTTGAAAATGCCGAAAAGGTTGTTGTCGGTGAGGCGGCAAAGGATTGCGCCTATATCGAGCCGGCAAACACGATTATGTTCGTAAAGTCCCTCATGGGCAAAACGGATTATGTAAAAACCTGCTACGGAAGGGATCTGTCGCCCGAGGAGGTTAGCTCGTTTATTTTGAGAAAGCTGGCTATGGATGCGACAAAGGCACTCGATTGTGAGGTAAAGGATGTTGTGATAACCTGTCCCGCCTACTTCGGCACCGCCGAAAGGGAAGCGACAAGAAACGCGGGAATTATTGCCGGACTTAACGTAATGGACGTTATTAACGAACCCACGGCGGCGGCGATTTACTACGGCGTGAACAAGGAACACGCCAAAAAGACGATATTAATTTATGACCTCGGCGGCGGAACGTTCGACGTCACGGTAATGAAAATAGATGACGAAGTGATTGACATTATATGTTGCGACGGCAACCATAGCTTGGGCGGCAAGGACTGGGACGAAAGAGTTATGAGCGACCTCGAAGCCCGTTTCAGAGATCAGACAGGCACCGAGGACGAGTTTGACGAGGAGAATATGCAAGCACTTCGCAGTGCGGCGGAAAAAGCCAAGAAGAATCTAAGCGCACGCGACGTCGTTAAGGTTGCTTTGAATATTATGGGACTTCGCGGACAGGTGGTTTATTCGAGAGAGGACTTTGAAACGAGCACTGCGGAATTACTCAACACAACCGTTGACATTACAAGAAACGCAATCGAAACCGCCGAGAGGATTCTTGCCGATAGGGGCGAGGAACTTAAGCTTGACGAGATTTTATTGGTGGGCGGTTCTACAAGAATGCCGCAGGTTACGCGTTCTATTATCGAGAATTTCGGTATCGAGCCTAAAACCCTCGATCCCGACGAAGCCGTCGCAAAGGGTGCGGCTATGTACGCGATGATACTTGCCGCCGATTTGCAAGCCAAGGAAGAACAAAGGCGCGAGGAGGAAGGCGAACGTCCTATGGAGGAGGAGGAAAAGGTCGACGCCGACAGAATCGAAAGACTGGTCGGTACGAGAAAGAAGATAATCTACTCCACGACAAAGAGCTACGCCGTAAGGGCTTTGGTCAATAACGAGCCAAAGTGTTGCAATTTGATTATCAAAAACCATTCCTTGGGCGACGACCTTGAGATTTCTGCTTCGCGTGAATTCGGTACGGCAGAGGACAATATGGACAACGTGGACATTGCCGTTTACGAAAACGACTATATGGACGAGTACTTCGAGGTGGACGACAATCTGCTTTTGGGTAACGTTTCATTGACCTTGCCCGGCAATCTTCCCGAGGGTTCGCCTATCGAGGTTCTGTTCACGCTCAAATCCAACGGCTTGCTCAAGGTTTACGGCAAGGATACCACCACGGGCAACGACGTAAGCGCGGAATTAACCTCACAGGGCATTATGACACAGGAAGAAGTCGAGGAAATCAAGAAAAAGAGTCAGGACATTACAGTCATCTAGACAATTTTCGAAATAGAACTTAATAATCGGCGGGGGAGCTTTCCTCCGCCGAAAAGCCACAAAACCATAACTGATTATTGCCTTTGTGCAATGTTGAAGTCGCGTTTTGCGTTGCGAACTACGTTGAGGTCGGGCTTGCTTAGCTCTTTAATACGTAGGTCGTTGCGTTTCACGTTACATTATGAGTTGCAAATTACGTTGATGTCGGGCTTGTGTGGCTCTTTTTTACGGCGAAGTCGAATAGATTTTGCCGTTTCGCACCGCAATAACTAAAGGGAAAAGGACGGGGGAATGCCACTAGGCGTTTGATTGCCGTATGGAGCGGCGAAGTGCCTAATTATCGTAAGGAGGACAGTATGGGATTGATTGTCGGAATCGATTTCGGAACGACAACTGCCGCCGTTTCGTATGTTGACAGGAATACTTTGCGTCCGTTTGCGGTTAAAAACGGATTCGGAAATTCTACCACTCCGACCGCCGTATGCTTTATGGCGGACGGTGTATGCTTCGTAGAGGAAGCGAAGGATAGATTCGGTACTACCGACGATGCGGTTTGTATGTTTTTTAAACGGCATATCGGTGATGAGGAATACGAGTTTTGCGCAAACGGCAGGAGCTTCGGCGCAGTGGAGCTTGCAACGCTCTTTTTAAAGCATTTGATTGCCGAAGCCGCAAAGAGTCTTGGTGATAAAATCACACAGGCTGTCGTTGCGGTACCTGCTTATTACACAAGTAACGAGAGGGAAGCTGCAATCAAGGCGGTTAGCGATGCGGGTGTGAAGGTTATCGGTTTGATAAACGAACCCACGGCGGCTATGCTGGCTTATTCGCTTAACGAAAAGTCGAAGAAGAGGGTTTTGGTCTACGATTTGGGCGGAGGAACGTTCGATGTAACGCTTGCCGATGTGGATAACAGAAGTGTGAACGTGCTTGCCATCGGCGGAAACCGTTGCATCGGCGGCAAGGACTGGGACGACTGTATCGTGCGCTTGATTGTAAACGAGTTGGGTAGCGACGCGCCCGAGGATGCGGGCTTTGCCGATTATTTGCAATCGGTCGCCGAAAAGGTCAAGATAAGGCTTAGTTCGGCGGAAAGCTGCGAATTTTCCCTTCGGTACGGCAAGCTTAACCGCAAAATCACGCTAACCGCAGATAAGTTTGCGGCTGTCGGAGAATACCTTATCAACTCCACAAAGCAGATTGTTTTGGGCGTTTTGAACGACAAGGGTATGAGTATGGACGACGTCGACGAGGTTTTACTTGTGGGCGGCGCAACGCGTATGAAAGCCGTTGAAAAAATGCTCGGCAGAATGTTTCGAGCCAAAATTTCCCATGCGGTGGATCCCGACGAGGCTGTGGCTTTGGGAGCGGCTCTTTACGCCGATGTCGCCGAGGACGGACGGTTTATCGGTGCGGACGAGGAAAAAGAGAAGCTTCGTCTTACGGGAAGGGTGCGCGTACAGGACGTTACCGCGCACGCACTGGGCTTAATTGCCAAAAGTGCGGATAAGAAATCCTTTATAAACAGCGTAATTATCGAGAAAAACACTCCGATTCCCGTGTTTAAAAAAGCGTTGTATACCTACAATACCAAGTCTGACGGAAATATTTTGGAAATTTACCTGCTCCAAGGAGACAATCCCCGACCTCTCGACAACGAGATTGTCAAGAAATACTCGCTTACCGATATCAGCCCCGTAAGCTACGGAGAAACGGTTATCGAGGTTACCTACGGCTATACCGAATCGGGAACGGTTACGGTTACCGCTAAGCAGCTGGAGCTGGACAAGGAGTTGACCGTTACCCGCGACAGAGTGGAAGAGGATATGTCTTGGACCGACGATGTCGCCGATAAAATCCAATCTGCCGATACCTACATAAAGAGCGTGAGGGCAGTTTTTGCGGTGGACGTTTCCGGCAGTATGAGAAGGCCCGTTAAGTTCGGTGAGCCCTCTCCGCTTGCTCAGATTAAGGAATGCGTCAAAAAATACATACGCGGAATGGAGGAATACGACTACGCTTCGGTGGGGATTGTAGCTTTTGCCGACGGTGCCGAGTGTGTTCAGCCAATTACCGACGACCTGATACAAGCCGAGGAAGCCGTGGACCGAATCGATGCGTTTCATTTGGGCGGAACAAACAATGCACAGCCGTTCTCCAAAATATGCGAGATGTTCGGCGGTATTCCCACCAAAATCCCCTCGGTGAAGTACGCAATCGTGCTTACCGACGGCGAGTGGAAGAAGCAAGCCGAGGCTATTGCCGAAGCAAAACGATGTGCCGATGCGGATGTTGAGATTATGACCGTAGGCTTTGGTAACGCAAACGCCGACTTTTTGAGAAAAATTGCCGGTACAGACAGCTTAGCTACTATCGTGCATCTGTCCGAAGTCAAGGAAACCTTCGACAGAATCGCCATCGAAATAAGAGGGAGATACGATTCGCTAGATGTTCCGACGTGAAACAGCAGCAAAGCCGAATACAAAAAGCCTCGTATAGACAACGAAGTAATCGATGGATAAGTACAGCGAAGCGACATTAAAAAAAGCGGCATAGAAAGAAGTTGCGAAGTAATCGACGGAAAAGCACAGCGAAGCGATATAGAACGAAGTTATGAAGAAGTTGATGGATAAGCACAGCGAAGCGACATTAAAAAAAGCGACATAGAACGAAGCTATGAAGAAATCGATGGATAAGTACAGCGAAGCGACATAGAAAAAAGCGGTTGTGCTCGGAGTATAGAATGGCAAGAGTAATTGTGGATAATCTGTATAATTTATTGGAATTGGACTATGACACGCAGGTGTCGGATTTGCCCAGCATCAATAAGCAGATAGAGGACAGAATCGAGGAAAAGCGCAAGCTTTGGTCGAGCAAGATCGGCGAAAGCAGTAACGGCGCAAAATACGCTCTTTTCGTGGAGAGGATCGGTGAGATCAAGGAGATAATGGCAAGCCCTCTTTTGCGCAAAAAAGAGGCGAGTTTGGCAAAGACGGAAGCCAACGTGCGTATCGACAGATACGTCGATATGTTTGTGACGGGCGATGAGATCGAGGACGAAAAGGCAGTGAAGATTGCTTCGATGCTGAAGATATCCGAGATTAAGGTGTATGACAGGCTGCGCGAACGCGGAATAAAGCGTGTTGAGTCGCACAAGTCGCGCCAAATTCAATCGCTGTTTGTGGGAGAGGATCTTTATAAGAAGTATTACAAGACAAGGCCCTCTTCGAGCGGTATCCACACCCCGCACGAGCAAAGTCTTATGTTATTGGGAAAGTCCGATTATTACGACTTTTTAAATATTGAGAAGGTCAAGGATTTTAAGCAAAGCTCCAACGAAGAATTGGTGGCGATTGCCAACGCTCAAAAGAAGAATTATTTCGGAAAGAGCGATGCAAAGGCAACTGCGGGAACGAGGCTTTGCTCCATATGCGAATTGACCTTCAAGTCGGACGAAACCCGAAAGGGCTATGACGAGTATTTGGATTGGAAGAAGCGGAGAGAGGTCTTTTCCGAGCTGAATAAGGTTGCCGAGATAGCCGACAACAGATTAACCCCCGTGCAGATTGAGGTATTTACCTCCGAGCTTTGCAAGTGCGTCGGTGACAGAGAGCTTGCGCGACGCATTATTGAGGCTTATTGCTCTATGGAACGCATCGTTGTGGAGCTTTATAAGGAGTCGGACGATACATCGAGCAAAAAGGCTTGCAAATGCGGTTATGTAAACGATATTTCTGACGGCAGGAGAGTGTGCGCTAAGTGCGGACAGCAACTTTATGTGGTTTGTCCTGCTTGCAACACCGTTAACGATGCCACGACTAACGTATGTAAATGCGGTTACAGCTTTGACAACTTCAATCAATCCAACATTGCTTGCGCACTTGCGAGGGAAAGAGTTAACGCATTGGACTTCGAAGGTGCAAAAAGGCAGCTTTCGATTGCTCAAAGGCTTAATCCCGACAACGCACAGATCGAGGCGGTCGAGGAATACATGGAGTCCGTGCGCGACAAGGTCGGAAAGGATATTAAGGATCTGCGGATCGCGCTTGAAGCCAAGCGGTATGTTGAAGCAAGGGAGAAATATCGATCGGTCAAGACTTTGTTTGCCGACTTTAACGACAAGGATATTGAAAAGGAGATAAACGATGCTATTGCTGCCGCCAACAAGTGGTTTGTCAAAGCCAAAACCTGTTCGGTGGATGCCGAAATGCAAAGGTATCTGGAATCGGTTGTTGAGTGTTGCGCCGATTATCAGGGAATCGAGGAAATTCTCGACATAAATCCGCCCAAGCCGCCCAAGGGCTTGAGCGTGGTCGCCAACGGAGTTATGCGAATTAACCGTATCGCGTGGTCGAAAAGCGTTTCAAGTGGCGACATTTTCTATAATGTCGTAAGGAAAAGAGACGGTATTCCGCGCACTGTCTTTGACGGAGAACGTTTGGCAAGAATAAAGGAAGGTGAATTTTCGGATGTTTCCTTGCAGGGCGGTGTGGTATACTTCTATTCGGTATTTGCAGAGAGGAAGGGGAGGTTTTCGGAGCCTCTGTTTACCTCCAAGGGTATTGCCAACTTTTTCGAGATTCACGGCGTTACCGTTACGGCTTCGGGCAAAAGTATCCGCATCGAGTGGGACAAGATCCCTCCGAGTGCTACTGCCGAGATCTTCCGCGTCGAGGGCGATGACGAGAGATTGCTTGTAAGAACGGATGAACCTGTTTTCATCGATGACGAGGTGCAGAACGACATCGAATACACATACAGGCTTTGCTTGAGCTATCTGATTTACGGGGACAGAATCAATACAAAGGGCGTTACCGTCAAGGTCAAAGCCAATGGACCCGTCCTCCCCGTCCAAAGCCTTAAGTCAAGGAAAATTTCCGAGGACTGTTATTTACTCTCTTGGGATGCGCCGATCGGGGAGAACGTGAAGCTTTACTTCTCCAAAACCGATCAGGGCAATCTTTTGGGCGCGGTTTGGAAAAGAGCCAAGCTGGATAAACTGATGGAGCCGCTGATATGCAAAATGAACGGCGACAATACCGCCGAGTTTAAGCTTGCGGATTTCAGCCTTTACGTTTACGCGGTAACGATAGGAGAGGATAACTGCGTAATCGGCGATTGCTGCACGATAAGCGGTGTGTTCAACGCGGAAATCAGCCATGTCAGACTGATCAACGGTAAAATTTATATTGGTATGGAGGATTCCGACCGAATGAGCGGTTTTACGGTAAATTATCGCTTCGATAAATTTAACGGCGGTATCGATTCGGCACAGGCGAAAACGCTCCACATAACCAAACAGCTTTATGAGCTTAACAATGCTATCGTAATCGACTGTGCAAATGAGAATTATTACATCGAGGTTTACGCCGAATTGGGCGAGGGCGCAAATACGGTTTACTCTAATCCTGCCGAGTATTTGTTCAAAAACAAGCCTAAAGCGGTGATATACTATTCCATAAAGCAAACCAAGGGCACAGGAGGCAGAATTGTCGAGGTTTTCAAGTTCTACTGCCTTGACAAAAAGCAGTTTGAGTTGCCCGACATTTTGATTTATTCGGCTGTCAACGGCGTACCGATTTTTTTGGATAGCGCGGAAATTGTCGGCGAAATCCCGAATCAAACGGTAAACTGTGCCTTCATCAAAAAGATTGTCTTCGAGAAGGTCACCAAAACCAATACCTTCGTCAAGGCTTTCATCGCGGAAAAGTATTCCGATACTTTCGAATTACGGTTGAGCTCGGATTCACAGTCAAAAGTTAAGTAGGCGACAGAGCAAAGCATGCGGTAAGAGCATCTAATAGGCTTGTGTTTTATGCACTAAGATACTTTTCGGTAATTGCCGTATTTGATTTAAATTATCGATTTGAGATCGAATTTGCAGGGGCTTTGATCGAACCGCGACCTTCGCCGACCTATAAAGGAGTTATTATGGCAAAAAAGACATACATTTGTCCCTATTGTTTAAGTACACACAATATCAGTGATTATCTGTTTAGATGCTCGAACATAAAGTGTGAGGCTACGCCCGATGTGGAGATGACGGAGTACCTTATGGGCGATGTCGACAATCCAAAGCTTATGCGCACGGTGTTCGAGCCGATCAAAAAAAATAAGGAGCTCTTTGCCGAGTGTCCGTTTTGCAGACAGCGGACATACAAGATTGTATGCCCCGATTGCCATAACGCTTTGCCTGCCGAAACCTTGGCGGGTGAAAACATTATTATTTCGGTTGTCGGTGCCAGAGATACGGGCAAAAGCCATTTCGTGGGAGTTATATTGAAAGAGCTTACCAACAGGGTTTTTGCCAGCTTCGGCGGTGCGTTGGAGGCTTTCGACGACAGCGCGGAAAGGTACGAGCGTATTTTCGGTAGAAAACTGTATGTGGAGCTGAAGAAGCTACCGCTTACAAAAAGCTCGGAGATCGATGCCGACAACGGCGCGTACAGACCGTTGGTATTCACATTGACCTTGCCGAATAAGGGCAAGACGACAAACTTTACCTTCGTTTTCTACGACACGGCGGGTGAGGATATCAAGGACGAGGACACAATGAACTCGGTCGCAAAGTATATCGCAAAGAGCGACGGCGTCATTTTCCTTTTGGATCCGATGCAGATACCCAAGGTTACCGAAAAGCTCGACCCCGACGTTGTTCGCCGTGCAAGCTCGGTTGGTTGGAAAAATTCTATTCGCGCCGAGGACATTTTGGCTAGGGTTATTCGAGTGATAAGAGCAGATCGCGGAATAAAAATCGGAAAGAAACTCCCCGTTCCCGTTGCCGTGGCTTTAGCTAAATTCGACACGTTATTCGACATTATTCCCGCAGGCAATGCGGTTGCAAAGCCAAGTCCTCACTGTGCTAGCGGCGGTTTTGTGGCAAAGGACGCCTTCGATGTCAATCAGGAAGTCATTGCGATGCTTTCCTCTTGGGAGGCAAACGCCATTTGCGGACAAATCGCGCTCAATTTCGAGCAGTACAGCTTCTTCGCGCTTTCTGCGTTGGGCTTGGACAACAATCCCAAAAAGGACGACAGAATCGAACGTCCCAGACCGCACAGAATCGAGGATCCGTTGCTTTGGATTTTGGCTAAAAAGGGGATTATTCCCGTAATAAAGTAATTCAGCGAACAAGCACGCGATACAACTACTTTCGCGTAACTTTTTGTGTGTAAGAATTAACGAAGTTAACCTACTTTTCCGATATGTGCGAGATTAAGCGCGCGAAGGATACCGAGAGGTATTCGACGATAATTTAGGAAAAGGCTACAAGCAAAACGAGGCGTTTATGGACCAGATTATTTACACCTCTGCAAAACGAGGCATAAACTCACACGCAGACGGTATGCAGATATACAGCTATACGGAGGGGTTTTCCGAAAGCGACGCCAATTTGACCGCCCTATTTCGATACAAGCCGCTGAGTATCGAGGCAGAACAGCCGTATGCGTTTAGATACAGGAAAATGAACGACGGCAGGTGCGCGGTCGTGCTATGCACATATTTAGGCAAGGACTATATGGGGAAGTCGGGCAGGGACGGCAACTTTCTCGCTCATGCGATTGTTTCCGACGAAAACTTCGACTTATATCCTATGGAACTGCTCAACAGTCCGAGTTTGCGCACGAAGATGAAACAAAGCGAGGTAAATTCCGATGATGAGGTCGGCTATTTGCCTGCTCCTACGTTGATTGAGGGGGACGTTATCAGCCGCCGCAAGGTGGGACTTTTCCTTAAGAATGGCAATAATTTTGCAAAGTTAATGGAGCTGCTATACGCGCTTTTTGAGTATATTAACAATAAAAGGCGCGTTGTAATACTTGATTCGCAGAAGAATCGGGCGATGTGGATTGCCGCGCTTATGTATTTACTGCCTAAAAAGGAGAGCTTGCGTTTCGACTTCTGCACATATGAGTATGCTCCCGAGCTTTCGGGCTGTGCGGTGTGTGGTGCTTACAGGACAGGTACGGCTTTTGACATAAGCAACCCCGCCTTGAACGTTTTCGACTTCGAGGAGGAAAGATATCCGAAATACAAGCTTTGCCGCTCTTTATTCGAATATGTCGAAAAAAGCTTTTCCACGGGAATGGTCGAGTTTTTTGAGTTTGCAAACAGGATCGGCGGTTTCAGCACAAAAAGGTATTACGAAGCTTTTTGTTTGTTTGCGCTTACAGGGTATGATTGTGTGTTTGATAACGATATGTACGACAACGCAATCAAGCTATGGAATGACTTGAGCAGCTCCGCCAAGGTCGAGCTTTTGAGCAGAATGCAATTCGACAGAGGCATTTGGCAAAACGTTTCAGCCGAAATGTTCGAATTTCGTTCTAGGTTTTTGATGGACGCTTACGGCGGCAATTTGGGGCATTTGACAACGACTGTCTTGTCGGTGTCGCAGTATGCGGCTGATGCTCCGATGCTTGAAAGGAAGCTGGTCGAGAGGATATCGAGAGAGAAGAATAAAAGCAAACGCGAGGTTTACTCACTTTTATGGTCGCTTGGCAGGGGTGATTTAACCTTCGAGGTTTACAAAAGCGTTTTATCCAACGCCGACAAGGCTTCGCACGAGTTCGGGGATTATTTCTTCGGCTTTTTGATGAACGTTCCCGAGTACGCCGTCAGGTACGGTGACGTATCTATAAGCTATATGCGCAAGATCGTATTCGAAAACGACGATACAGGTGCGGCTTTACAGCTTCTGCGTGCCGTCAAGGTATTCGAGCCGAACATAATTTTGATTGAGGAGCTGAGCGCAAAAATTGCCGAAGGGTTGGCTTATTCGGATTTCGAAGCACAAAGGGCGTTGGTTGTCGAGATAAAAAACGGCGACAAGATGTATTCCGAGAAAATGGCCGCGTTCGTCACGGGATTCACACTTAACGACTGCCGAAGCTATGAGGAATACAGCCGCGCGTTGGAGTATTGCGTGCGCCGTTACAGCCTTCCACGCAACCTACCGCAGGAGGATATGCAAAGGTATATCGAGTGGATATGCTCCAAGGTTTACCTAATACGAAACACCAAGGAATATATTTCCCTTATGCGTTTGATAGGTATTACCGATATATATGGAAGTTACTTCTTCTATGAGTGCGCTAAATCGGTGGTAAACGCTTTCGGAATCGGCAGGTGCGGAACCGAAGAGTTAGTCGCTTACGTCAAGCTTTTGCTATACGAAGCCACTCCCTATCAACGGGAGAATGCCACGAAGGAGTTGGGTACTCTTAACCGACGGGTGATAAACCAACTCGATCGGGAGCTTGTGGACGAGCTGGAGCCGAATATGCTTAACAGGTGGTCGAATATGAGAGTGTTGCTTGTGAAAAAAAGGTTTTTTATGTAAAAATGTAACATTTTTTTAATATAAATAAAGCGATAATAAAAAGATGTGCATGCAGCCGTGTTTTGCGCGGTTTTTTGCACCTTGTCGATATGTAAGTTCGAGGAAGGAAAGTAAGTGACGGCATTGGTTTTGATAAATGCCGTTTCAAAAGTCAAAAGTTCGTTACAGAAAGAAAAGGCAAAATCAGCATCGGCTTTGATAAATGCCGTTTAAAAGATTAAAGATGCAGAACAGACGAGGGGCTGTGTTGCGTTTGTGATATATATTACAATAAATACTAATTCAAGGAGATAGAAATGAAAACAAGAGAACAAATACCCGAGCAATATCGCTGGAATTTATGCGATCTATATGCTACAAACGAAGATTGGGAGAAAGATTTTGCCAAGCTTCCCGAGATTATCGAACGTGCGAAGACTTACAAGGGCAAGCTGAACAACAAAAAAGATATTCTGAAAATGTATAACGACTTTCAGGACAATACCGAGTTGTTTGAGCATTTGTTCTGCTACGCGTATTTAGCCGGCGATTTAAACTCAAAGGATATAGAAAGTCAAGGCAAAATGGCTAAAATGATGGCTATGGAGGCAAAGCTGGGTGAGGCGACGGCGTACGTCGATCCAGAGATGGCTTTGTTGAGCGAGGAACAGTTGGACGAATTAATCAACGATCCCGACTTTGCCGATTTTGACGAGGAGCTTAAGATAATCAAAGAGAGTAAGAAGCATATATTGAGCGAAAAGGAGGAGGCGATGCTGGCTGCGACACATCAGTTAACCTCTAACTTCAAAGAGATTTTCGGAAGAATGGATAACGGCGATATGGAGTTCGGCAAAGTCATTGTCGATGGCAAGGAGGTCCAGATATCCCATGGTGTCTATGGTATGCTTATGCATAACAAGGATCAAAATGTAAGACGTGATGCGTTCAAGGCATATTATGAGCCGTATTTGAAGTTTATCAACACACTCTCGTCAATATACAGCGGAAGTGTAAAATCCGATTGGTTTTATGCGAAGACCAAGAAATTCGATTCCACTATGGAAATGGCTCTGTTCAACGAACAGGTCGACAAGAAGGTATACACTAATTTGATTGAAAGCGTAAACTCCAATTTAGAGCCTCTGCACGAGTATATCGAGTTGAGAAAGAAAATATTGGGTTTGGAAACGCTCAATATGTACGATTTATACGTTCCGATCGTGGAGGAAGCCGACAGCATTATGGACTTCGAGCAGGCTTTCGATATGGTTAAAAAGGGACTTGCGCCTTTGGGCGAGGATTATCAGGAGCTGTTGCAACGCGCCAAGGACGAAAGATGGATGGACGTATATGAAACGCCCGCGAAGAGAAGCGGTGCATATTCTTTGGGAATCAGAGGAACACACCCCTTCGTTTTGCTTAACTTCCAAGGCACCTTGAATGACGTTTCCACCGTGGCACACGAGTTGGGACACAGTATGCACAGCTATTATAGCAACGAATCTCAATGTGCGATAAAGTCCAACTACAAGATTTTCGTTGCCGAGGTCGCAAGCACTTGTAACGAGATTCTGCTTCACAATTACCTTATGAAGACAGTGACCGATGAAAAGGTCAAGAAGAATCTGCTTAGCGTGTACTTGGATATGCTACGCACCACTATGTACAGACAATCGATGTTTGCCGAGTTCGAGTATATCTCGCACTCCATGGTCGAAAAAGATATTCCTTTGACCTACAAATCGCTTTGTGACGAGTATTATAAGCTCAACAAAAAGTATTACGGCAACGGTGTGGAGCATAATCCCGAAATCGCATATGAATGGGCGAGAGTTCCTCATTTTTATAGGGCGTTTTACGTATACAAGTATGCCACGGGAATTATATCGGCAATTTGTATCGCTAACAAGATCTTGACCGAGGGCAAGCCCGCTGTGGAAAATTATAAGAAGTTCCTATCCTTGGGCTGCTCTATGGATCCTGTAAGCGAGTTGAAGGTAGCAGGCGTGGACTTGATGTCCAAGGAACCCTTCGAGATCGTCGCAAAATCCTTTAAGGATACATTGGAGGAGCTGAAGAAGCTTGCCTAATTTACCTGATTAGAAGCAATTCGGGTAGATAGAATTATTGACATTCAAATAGCAATATAATGCCTAAATACAGGACCGGCGCAGGTATCGAAAAGCCTGCGTCGGTTTTTAAATTCCGAAAAAGGCGCAATTCGTTTTGTTTAACAAAGTCGGTGTTAACCCTTTCGGTGCTGTTTGCCGACACTGCAAAGAAGTTCGTTAAACCATACTAAGCTTCGATTACTTATTGTTTCTGTTGAATTTAACTTGGTATTTTACTCGGCAAAGAAGTTTGTGTCAATTGCTCGGCTAGAGCGTTTTTAATTGACTTTGGAGTATGGCTGTGGTAGAATACCTATTACGATGGGAAGTATGGCGATTTGTGCGCATACTCATCGTCGGGGTGAATAATGAGAATTTTAGTGACCAACGATGACGGAATCGATAGCTTGAATATTATACGTTTGGTGGAAGCCTTGGGAGATAAGCACGAGGTGTATTGCTTTGCGCCGTGCGCCCAAAGGTCGGCTTGCAGTTTAAGCCTTACGGTAGGCAAGCAAATCGAGATCAGGGAAGCAACCATGCGTGGTGCGCAAAAGGCGTACAGCGTAAACGGAACGCCTGCAGACTGTGTATTGCTGGCGATCGGATACTTCGATCTTCGATTCGATTTGGTTATTTCCGGCATTAATATGGGCGCGAATTTGGCTTATGACGTGATGTATTCGGGAACGGTTGCGGGTGCGTATGAGGGCGTCATTAAGGGAGTGCCTTCGATTGCGCTTTCGCAGGTCGGCAGAGGCTGCGATTGCGGCAATTTAATCGACTTTTTCGTGGAGAACCTTGAGGAGTTTTGCAAGCTTACCTCAAAAGCTTATGTGCTTAACATAAACTATCCGAGAGGCAACGCAATCGGAGTAAGGGTTTGCGAAATGGGTACAGTTAAGTACAGCGATGAATTTAGTGTTTCAAACACCGACGGATTGAGATGCGGACTCGTTCCCGATTCGCCTCAGATATCGACGAGCGGCGACGACAGCGATGTGGTGCTTGCCGAAAAGGGATATGTCACGATTACGCCGTTGGTCGTAAACCGAACGGACAGGACGGCTCTAGAGAGGCTTAAGAATATCGGACACGGCATCAAGCTTGCAGAGGGCGTATGAAAATTGTTGTTATAGGCGGGGGAGCGGGCGGAATGATGGCGGCAGGTGCCGCCGCTCAAGTCGGTGCCGACGTCACTTTGCTGGAAAGGAACGAAAAGACGGGCAAAAAGCTGTATTTGACGGGCAAGGGAAGATGTAATCTGACAAACGTCGACGAAAGCTTTTTGGACAAGGTTGTCGTCAATCCTAAATTCCTTTTCGGTGCACTTAAATGCTTTTCGGCAAAGGATACAATGCAGTTTTTCAAAGACTGCGGACTTGACCTAAAGGTTGAAAGAGGCGGGCGCGTTTTTCCGCAAAGCGACAAAAGCAGTGATGTTATCAACGCTTTAAACAGGTATTTGAACGATAGCGGCGTGAACGTAAGACTAAACAGCTATGTTTCTGACACTATTTACGAAAACGGGCAATTTGTCGTTTCGGTCAACGGTGAGAAGCTGCGTTGCGATAAGCTTATTATTGCGACGGGCGGAAAGTCCTATTCCAAGACGGGCAGTACAGGTAACGGCTACATTTTTGCGCATAGGTTTGGACACACTATTGTTCCGCCGGTAACATCCTTAACGGGCATAAACACCGTGGAGAAGACGGGTATTGAGGGCTTGACTCTTAAGAACGTCGAGGTTTGCGTGAAGGTGAACGATAAAACTGTAAAAAGCTGCTTCGGAGAGTTGCTCTTTACGCATGAGGGCGTTTCGGGACCGACCGTGTTAACACTATCCGCGTACATTAATCGACTGAATCTAAAGGGAGCAGAGCTGTCGATTGATTTCAAGCCCGCGCTTTCGGCGGAGGAGCTGGACAAGCGGATACTAATTGACTTTTCCTCTCAACAAAACAAGGATTTTTGCAACGCGCTGGATATGCTCCTACCCAAAAGCGTTATTCCATCGGTGGTGCGGCAAAGCGGTATAAGCGAGCATACCAAGATTAACTCGATTTCTGCGGCACAGCGCAAACGCTTGGTGGACACGCTCAAGGATTACCGACTGCATATTGAGGGGCTTTGCGACATAGATACTGCCGTGATAACCTCGGGTGGCGTAAGCGTAAAGGAAGTCAATCCGTCAACGATGCAAAGCAAGATAGTTAATGGCTTGTATTTTGCAGGTGAAGTTTTGGATGTGGACGCGCTTACAGGCGGTTACAACCTCCAAATTGCTTGGAGTACAGGCAGACTTGCGGGAATTTCCGCGGCAAAGGGCAGATAACCTAGGTGCCGTACGAATATGCGTTTGAGTATTAGAGCGTTTTCACTCTACCGTTCAAACGCCGACTTTCGGCTGATTCGCCTAACTGCGATGCTCGTCGGTTAAATACGGAAGCCACCCTCCTCGCGCCTTGTTGTTCGAAAAATCATCACGAAATCTGACGATATCAGATAGTGTGAACACGCTCTAGTATAAAGAAAAAGTGTTTGGATTAGCGGAGGTGGATATTGATTGCGATAAGAGGAGCGACCACAGCGGAGCGCAACGAAAAAGAAGCGGTTTTGATTTGCGCGGAGGAGCTATTAAGCAAGCTTATCGAGGACAATGGTTTGAAGGCGGATGAAATTGTCGCGATTGTGTTTTCGGCAACCGACGATCTTACCAAGGTGTTTCCCGCGCGTGCCGCTATTGCGCTGGGTTTGAATGATACTCCGCTGTTTTGCGTAAGGGAGCTTTGCATCGAGGACGCATTGACAATGTGCGTAAGGATTTTGCTGTTTGCCAACAAGCAGATTCCCAAAAGTAAGGTGAAACATATTTACCTAAGGGGAGCGGCGGTACTTCGTCCAGACTTATCAAAAGGAAGATAGAATGCCGCACTGGGTGAAATGATATCGGTACAGTCAGTTTACAGAGTGGTCGTACTAAATTAAAACAAAAGACAATCGAAAATCGGATTGTGTTTGCCGGAAAATTAAGGATAATCGAGATCGGACTTTGGTAGATTAAACAAAAGACAATCTATATACGAGGTATTTATGAATATTGCGATAGACGGACCGTCGGGCGCGGGTAAAAGCACGGTGGCGAAGGAGTTAGCCAAAAGACTGGGGATACTCTATTTGGATACGGGTGCTTTATACAGGGCTATCGGGCTGAAAACATATAGGGCGAAGGTCGATTCTAACGACAGTGTCGGCATTAATAAGCTTTTGCCGCACACGTCGGTCGAGATAGGTTACGTAGACGGGGCGCAACGCATTATGCTCGACGGAGAGGATGTCACCGATAAAATACGGGAGCATAAGCTTAGCAAGTACGCAAGCGATGCTTCCGCCGTAAAAGAGGTGCGCGAAAAGCTTATGGATATTCAGAGGGACGTTGCAAAGAAAAACGATTGCGTTTTGGACGGTAGAGATATCGGTACATGCGTTTTGCCTAATGCAGAGGTCAAGATTTTTTTGACCGCTTCGCTTAGCGTCCGTGCGCAAAGACGTTTGGAGGAGCTTCATGCTAAAGGCGTGGAGATAAGCTATGCGCAGGTCTATTCGGATATCGAAAAACGGGACGAAAAGGACTCGACCAGAGAGGTTGCGCCGCTTAAGTGCGCCGATGATGCCGTTGTGATCGATTCGACTGATTTGAATGTGAACGAGGTTTGCGACAAAATTGAATATCTCGTCAACTGCCGCAAGTCAAGATAGCCAAACTGCGGCATGGTTTTATGGCAGAATAAGAACATAATGATATAGTTTGCTGCCGAAAGCATATAAAAAAGCCGAATAAGCTTTACAAATATTTCGAAGGAATCCATGTAGATTCGGTTATTATGTAACCTATAATCATATGGTATGGAAACGTGTATGGAGAACAAGAAGGAAAGTTTTTCTAAAATAAGCAAATTTTGGTTTGTTGTCGGGTGGATTATTATGTTCATTCCGATGTTGGTGTATAATTACAAGGTTTTGGGCGAACGCAGACTCCCCAATAAAAAGACGATATACACAATGAATCATCTTTCATCCGTGGATCCGATTATTGTGGGGTTTTTATTCAAGCCTCATATACACTTCTTGGCAAAGAGCGAGCTGGCAAAGAGTAATTTTGCGCGATGGTATCTCTCAAAGTTGGGTTGTATTTTTATAAATCGCGGTGAAACGGATATTTCTGCTATAAGGAAGGGGCTGGAGGTGCTAAACGCAGAAGAAGTCCTTATGCTTTTCCCCGAGGGAACACGGAACAAGGGAGATGAGGACAAAATAAGTCCCTTCAAGACGGGTGTCGCTTTCTTCGCACTCAAGTCCAAAGCCCCCTTAAGAGCCTTCTATATCAAGCACAAAAATAGATTTGTCGGTAGAAACTACATTATATGCGGCGAAGAATACGACCTTTCAGACCTCTATGACAAACCGATCAACAAGGAGGTTTTGGAAATTGCTACTCAAAGGATTTACGACGAAACCTTAAAGGTAAAGCAAAAGCTCGATACCTATCTTGAAGACAAGAAGCGTAAATAACCCTGATGATTTTTCGGGGAGAATCGAGTCGGTAGTTTCGATGCTAACCTTGAAGGCAAGAAGCGTAAATAACCCGATGGTTTTCGGGGAAATAAAGTTGAAAATCGTCAACTCCCGATATCGCAACGTCCAAACAAGCCGATTATGTAGGATTTCGGATATAAGTGCAAACGGAGTTTTTGAACACGCAAATAAAGAAACAGATATGTTGCGAGCTTCAAAGGATTGTGCCTTCGGCTATATTTTGAGGAAGTATTAGCATATGCAGACGTTTTAATCCAAGCAATGCAGCCTTTTGCTGTGAGCGGTCTAAAAATTTGCGGTGTCTAAGCGGAGGATTTATGCGGACGGTTCAATTATACAAGTCGAAAATGAACGGGTTTTGCAACGGCGTAAAGAGGGCGGTGGATATGACTGCTGATGCCGCCGCGCGTTACGGACGAGTTTTCTGCCTGGGCGAGCTTGTGCATAACAAGAGGGTTACCGATTATCTAAAGGGGATAGGCGTGGAATTTGTGGATACTGTCCAAGCTGCAGCTGGCGGTGTCTTAGTTATTCGTGCGCACGGCGCGGCTAAGCGAGTATACGACGAATGCGAGCAAAAAGGAATTACAGTGGTGGATGCCACCTGCCCGTCCATAACCCGAATGCACGCCATAGTAGAGAGAAAATATAAGGACGGTTACCGCATAGTCATTGTCGGAGAAAGCCGCCACCCGGAAGTCATCGGGATAAACGGATGGTGCGACGATAAAGCGATAATTTGGAACGGAGAGGACAAATTGGACTTAATAGAGTGCGAAAAAGTCTTTTTACTCTACCAAACCACGCTCACTTACGAAAAATCCCTTGCCGCAGCTAAAAATATTGTAAAAGAATATGCTAAAACGCTTGAAGTTTTTGACTCAATTTGTTATACTACCAAGAGTAGGCAAGAATGCGTGAAAACTATTGTTAATAGTTGCGGTCACGTAATTATTGTCGGAGACGGTAGCAGTACCAATACCCGACGCCTGTATGATATTGCCGTTGAGAGCGGATGTTCCGCAGAATTGATTGAGGACGCTCGTATGTTGAGCGATGCCTTTTTGAGGTTTGACAACGTTGCGTTACTTTCGGGGGCTTCCACGCCCGTGGAGGTGTGCGATGAGGTCGAGGCGGAAATGGTTCGAATTGCCCGAGATAGGCGAGTGAGTATACGCGTTGTATGTAAGGCATAATCTCACAAACAAACGGAGCAAGGCTACGAGTTGCGTAATAAATCTAATCGCATCGAGTACGTGTTGCCGTAAATAAAAAACAAGAGGAACAAGAAACAGTGACTACAGAACTTAAGAATGAAGCTATGGAAAACAATGAATCGGTTTTAAATACCGAGGATGTTAACGAGTCGGTACCCGAGGCTACCGAAGAATCGGTTGATACTACCGAAAAAGCGGTTGACGAAGTAACCGAGGAAAAGGACGAAAGCGACGGTAGCATTTTTGCCGAGGCAGTTGAAAAAATGCCGAAGAAATACATACCGTTAAGGGTAGGTCAAAAGATCAAAGGAACGGTTACGCATATTGCCGAAGATGGTGTGAGTGTTTCTATCGGTTCGAAGCGCGACGGCTTTATTCCTAACGCGGATTTATCGCTTGATCCTGATTATCAGTCGGTTAAGGACGCGATGAAGATCGGGGATACCATCGACGTTATGACACTTTCCACCGAGAAACAGGTTTTGTTGAGCGCGAAGAAGATTGCCGAGATTAGGCTTGCGGACGCACAAGTGGACGAAATCAAAGAAGGCGCGGAGTTTTCCGTGCAGGTTCAGCGTGCTGTAAAGGGCGGTTTGATTTCCAAGTTGGGCAGCTTTATCGTGTTTGTTCCCGCTTCGCAAATTAGAAACGGTTTTGTAAAGAACCTTGATCAGTATGTGGACAAAAAGCTTAGGCTGGTTGCATTAGACGTCGATTTAAGCAAGAAAAAGATCGTCGGCAGTCAGAAAGAGCTGATGAACAGAGAAAAGAAAGCCAAGGAAGATTACTTCTGGAACAACATCGAAGTCGGCGAAATCGTCGAAGGTCGTGTGCTTAGATTTGCTCCGTTCGGTGCGTTTGTAAACGTAAGAGGCTACGACTGTTTGGCGCATTTGAGCGATTTGAGTTGGCTCCCGATTAAAGAGCCGAGCGAAGTGCTTGAGTTGCAGAAAACCTACAATTTCCTTGTATTGAAGTTGGATCGCGAAGCTAACAGAGTCAGCATCGGCTATAAGCAGCTTCAGAAGCACCCGTGGGAATTGGCTGCGGAGAAATTCCAAGTCGGAACGGTATGCGAGGGTAAGGTCGCGCGTTTGACCACCTATGGTGCGTTTATCGAGTTAGACAAGGGAATCGACGGATTACTGCACATTTCCAACGTTTCGTGGGATTGGATCAGCGATTTGGGTAAGATCCTTACCGTCGGTGAAACCATTTCCGTTCAGGTTATGGAATTCGATGCCGAAAATAAGAGAATCACGCTTTCCAGAAAAGCCACTATCGAACAACCTGTCATTGCACAGGAGGTCGAGGGCGAGCAGGCTGAAGCTACCGCAGAAAACGAGCATAAGGTTGCTACGTCCGATGACGGAGAGGCTAAGATGGTTGCTTCAAGCAGTGATGAACCCGATGTCGAAGTGGCAGAAGAATCCAAGTAATTAAACTAAAAACTTTGTACAAGTTTTTTTCGATAAGTTTGCCTTTGCTTTAGACTAGTGCGAGGAATAATCGGAATTGGATGGATGCTTTTCGGGTTAAATTATCAAGACGGAGTTATGTTAATTTGGTTTGATATAATATAATATATAGAGCAACGGCTGTCGCGTTTTTGCGGCAGCCGTTTTGCTTGGTGTGCTCGCCCAAGCAATATAGAGAATGGTGGCGTGTTAATAATTACATTAAAACGCTGTCATTGATTATGAGCTTGAATTTGGTTTGAAGGAACTCGGCAGCCGATTGGCACATATACATTCTGCCGAGAAATATTTTGAAATACTCGATGACCGAGCATATTTCGGTGTCGATTGTAAGCTTTAGGGTGATGTTTTCCTTGTTGTATTCAATCATTGAATCGGTGACGGCATAGTTTACTCGATCGTGTATATCCTCACTTACCGAGCGGGTATTGCGTACGCGGAGGCGGTTAACGTCAGACTTATCGGCGAGAATCAATGCACTGCTGACTCGACTCACGGCTTTGCCGGTGTTTTCATCATGATTGCCGATAGCAGTGGAGATAACGCCGATTTCAGCAGGCGGCATACCTAAATCGCGCAGGATATTAACTGCGATAATTGCGCCCGTGTGGGCGTGGTCGGTGCGATTTATCATATTTCCGATGTCGTGCATATAACCGGCGATTTTTGCAAGCTCGACCTCGCGCTTGGAACCGGAATAGTACTCGATAATTCGTCCCGCCAAAAGCGCGGACTTCATGGCGTGCACATATCCGTGTTCGGTGTAACCGAGGTTGCCTAAAACCTCGTTGCCTACCTTGATGTATTCGTTAATTTCTTCGTTTTCGTATATATCCTTGAATGATACTTCTTTATTCATTGTAATCCTCTTAAACTCCGACATTCGTTTTATTAGCCGGAATTTTATGGTCAAGCCATCAAAAACGTGTTGTCCACGCGCCTTGTATTTTTTTGAAATACAGCTTCTTTGTTTCTCCTCAACTCCGATATTCGTTTTATTAGTCGGAATTTTATGGTCAAGCCATCAAAAACGTGTTGTCTACGCGCCTTGCTTCTGTTTAAAAGATAGTTTTTTTCTCGTTTTATACAAAGAAGCAATGCTTTATTTTTCTTCCTCCACTAAGTTGTGTATTTCGACCTTGACCTCGAGAACCCTATGGGTATTGACCTTTGTAACGAGCACGGTGATATTCTTATAATCGAACCTATCGCCGGCAAGAGGAAACTTTTCTAAAACCTCGGTACACCAACCGCCCACGGTAGTATACTCGCTATCGAAGTCATCGTCATTGATTCCGACCTTTTCAAAGAATTCGTTGATGTTGGTATCTCCGTCAACAACCAGCGAGCCGTCTTTTCCTTCGGTTATTTCTTCTTCTATCACGTCGGTTTCGTCCCAAATGTCGCCGATAATTTGTTCAACGATGTCCTCCATCGTAAGTATGCCCATTGTTCCGCCGAATTCATCCTTGACGACTGCCATATAGGACTTTTCTCTCTTAAAATCGGTTAAAATATCCGAAATATACTTGGTTTTATGCACGTAAATCGGTTGGGTGAGCATACCGCGCAGCTTGTCTTCGGTAACCTTTTCGCCCTTTGCAACGCTACGCAAGAGCAGCTTGGTATTCAAAATACCGATAATGTTGTCGATGCTTTCCTCATAAACGGGAATTCGGGAGTAGGTGTAGATATTGTCATCCTCCCAAAGCTCGGAAATATCCTCCTCGATGTCGAAGGCAATTACGTCAACCCTTGGAATGGTGATTTCATAAGCCTGAACCTCGCAAAACTCGATCGCAGACTTAATTAATTCGCCCTGCTTTTCGTCCAGAACTCCGTCCTCCTCGATGGATTCGACCATGGTAATCAATTCCTCGTCGGTAGTGTGTTCGACGTTCTTAGGTGTCCAAATAACGCTCAATTTGGATACCATTTTATCGACAATCCAAACCAGAGGCTGAAATACAGTCATAAAGAACGCGAAAAACGTGCTGTAATTCATTGAAAGTCTGTACGAGTGTTGTGATGCAAGGGTTTTGGGCAGAATTTCACCGAAGGTCAAAATCAGCAGCGTCATTATGATCGTAGCGTAGGTGGGGCCGTTATCTTCGCCCCATATGCTCAGGGCGATAATCGTAAATAAGCTCGACGAAGCGATATTCGACAGATTGTTTACAATCAAAATAGTGGATAGAGAGCGTGAGTAATTATCGGCGATTTTGAGAGCGCGTGTTGCGCGCTTGCTTCCGTTTTCGCTTTCACGTTTCAAACGCACCTTATTGACAGAGCCGAATGCAATCTCCGAAGAACTGAATACGGCAGAGAATATCAAACAAAGCAATATGCCTATCGGCAGAGCGATTATTTCAAGTGTCGACAGCGGTGCTGTAAGCAGTAAACTAAGCATTGGTTTTCACCTCCGCTTCGGTATCGACTTCGTTTCCGATTAACTCCTCAAGCACGTCCTCCATTGTCACCAATCCGACGGTATGTTCGTTCAAAACGTCCTTGACGATGGCAATATGCGTTTTGTTTTTCTTAAAGGCTTCAAATATGGTTTGCAAATTCGCACTTTGCTGCACGACGACGGGCTTTTTAAGCAATTCTCTTAAATTAAAGGTTTTCCCCTTGTTCTTAGCCAGCTCACGCATATATGAACGCAGATGCAATACGCCGACAATGTTATCGATATTGCCCTCATAAACGGGATATCGGGAGTAAGTTCCCGATATAAGCAAATCCGTCAGCTCCTTTTGAGTAATGTTAATATTGACCGCGACCATCTTATTTGCGGGTGTAAGTACATCCTTGACGATCGTATCGCCGAAGTCGATAGCAGCTTGGATAATGTCCGATTCGTCGGGATCGATTACACCCTCGTTTTCCACCGACTCGATTATATCCGATAGGTCGTCCTCGGAAATCTGATTTTCATCCGTGCCGCTTTGCTTGGTCAGCTTTAAAGCCAGCTTAGCTAAGCACCTGAATATAAAGGTAATCGGAGTCAGAACCACCATTAACGCCCTTACAGGGAAGGAGTACGCCATAGCAAACGCATCAGCATTGGCTTTCGCAACGTTTTTGGGTATAGTGTCACCGAATACGAAAATTAACAAGGTTACAATAACGGTCGAAAGAATCGAACCGATTGCCTCTCCGAAAGCGTTGATTGCAAGCAATGACGCGATGACCGAGGTTGAAATCTGAACAACATTAATCAATACCGAAATTGTAGATACAAAAGCGTCGAAATGGGATAACACGCTTAAAGCCATCTTTGCTCCGCGGTTGCCCTTGTCTGCAAAAACCTTTAATCTATACTTGTTGGCAAATGCGTATGTAGTTTCGCAGGACGATAAGAATGCGGCGACAATCAATAATATGAGAATAACTAGATATAAAATACTCGGTGGATTTGTTCCGCTGTTAAGTAAAAGTGTGTTAGGTAAGTGGCTGACCAGAGGCCCGTCGGGATCCATAAATGCAAAAATGCTCCTTTATCAAATGATATACCGAAATCCTTTCATTCGAGTCTCGATTGTGCGAGAAGCAGAAATCATCGTTCGATACGGATTATCCTTCGTGGCATAGCTCCGCAAAAGCTTAAACACATAAAAAAATATGTAATTACGATGCGGCAACCCGTTTCCCGATGAATAATCTAACTCTCATACTATCACAAACAATTGTCGCTGTCAAGTTAAAAAGGCAGATATAACGAAATTCCTTCCTTTAGATTAATGATCTTATGGGTGTGTTTCACATTTACTGTGGAACTTTCTTTGACAATTACTTTCTTAACAAACTACAATAGTATAAAAACCGTGAATTAACGGCTGTGTTTTGGTTGACAATAAAAAATAGGCGGTGTATAATACCGAGTAATCGGTCATCGGCGGGGGTGTTCTCGGCTGTGGCTGTGCTTGGTTGAGCATTTTGGCTCGAATGCAGGCGAAAAGATTGCAGGAAGACATGCTATGTATTCGGTTGGTTCAGAGAGCGTTCGGTTGGTGAAAGAACGTCCGTAGGATATGTATGTACCGCTTCGTATTTTGCACGTTGGGAGCGAATCCCGTTGAATTAAGAGGGCGGCTTTTGTGCCGTCAAATAAGGTGGAACCGCGGTTTATGCCGTCCTTATTGCCGATTGCAGTAAGGACTTTTTTATTTACTGCGACGGCGGCACGTACGATGTCGAACGATAAAATATATCATTATGGTTTGGGCATAATGCTATTTGGAGGAAAAAATGAAAGTATTATTTAACGGAAACGAGATGGAATTTGACGCGCCGATTAAGATAATCGACGTTATGAAAGGCGCGGGAATCGTTGACAAGAATATTCTCGCGATGAAGGTTAACGGAAAGCCGATGGGACTTACCGACGTCGTAGATTGCGATTGTGAGCTTGTCCCGATCACCTTTGAGGACGAGGAGGGAAAGAGCATATACAGACACACCTCGGCGCATATTTTGGCGCAGGCGGTGAAGAATTTATATCCGACGACCAAGCTGGCGATCGGACCTTCCATAAAGAACGGATTTTACTACGACTTTGAGTTTAAGTCGACGATTACAACCGAAGATTTGGCGAATATCGAAAAAGAGATGCAGAAGATTATCAAGGCAAACTATTCCATTAAGAGAAAGGAAATAGGCCGAGCCGATGCCGCAACTCTGTTTGCCAATATGGGAGAGGATTACAAGATCGAGCTTTTGGAGGCTATCGACGAAAACGAAGCGGTTTCTCTGTTCGAGCAAGGCAATTTCGTGGATTTGTGCCGCGGACCTCACCTTTCGAGTACGGGCAAGGTAAAGGCTATTAAGCTTACCAGTATTGCGGGTGCCTATTGGCGAGGCGACAGCAAGAAGAAGATGCTCACGAGAATTTACGGAACGAGCTTTGACAAGAAAGCAGATTTGGATGAGTGCTTGCTTCGTATGGAGGAAGCCAAAAAAAGGGATCACCGTAAAATCGGCAGGGAGTTGGACTTGTTCGACATTTTGGACGAGGGACCGGGATTTCCGTTCTTCTACCCCAAAGGAATGATTTTAAGGAACGTTTTGGAGGATTACTGGCGAGAGGTTCACAGAAAGGCAGGCTATGCCGAGATCAAAACGCCTATAATACTAAGCGAGGATTTGTGGCACAGAAGCGGACACTGGGAGCACTACAAGGACAATATGTACGTGGTGACCATCGATGACGAGGATTACGCGATAAAGCCGATGAATTGTCCCGGCGGAATGCTTACGTACAAGCGCAAGCCGCACTCTTACAGAGATCTCCCCGTGAGAATGGGCGAATTGGGATTGGTGCATAGACATGAACTTAGCGGTGCGTTGCACGGGCTGACGAGAGTAAGGTGCTTTACTCAAGACGATGCTCATATATTTATGACTCCCGAGCAGACAGAGGACGAGCTTGTCGGTGTAATGAAGCTTATAGACAACGTTTACAAGGTATTCGGACTCAAATACTCGGTTGAGCTTTCTACGCGCCCCGAAGACAGCATGGGAACCGAGGAGCAGTGGAATATGGCGACCGATGCACTTCGCGCGGCTCTTGCCAGAGTCAATATGCCCTACGTGGTAAATGAGGGCGACGGTGCGTTCTACGGACCGAAAATCGACTTTCACATCGAGGACTGCATCGGCAGGACTTGGCAGTGCGGAACCATACAATTGGACTTCCAAATGCCCGAAAGGTTCGATTTGACCTACATCGGAAACGACGGCGAGAAGCATAGACCGGTAATGATTCACCGCGTGGTTTACGGTTCAATCGAAAGATTTATCGCTATTCTTACCGAACACTTCGCGGGTGCATTCCCGATATGGCTAAGCCCCGTTCAGGTAAAGGTTATGAGCATTACCGACAGAAGCTCGGATACGGTTAACGCAATCGTCGCTAAGCTAGAGGAGAACGGAATCCGCGCAGAAGCCGACACGAGAAACGAAAAAATCGGGCTTAAAATTAGGGAAGCGCAGTTAAACAAGGCTCCATATATGCTCATCGTCGGCGATAAGGAAGTGGAAAGTCAATTGGTTTCGGTTCGTGACAGAAAGGATGGCGATCTCGGCTCGATGTCCGTAGATGACTTCATCGCGAGAGTAGACAAGGAAATCAAGAACAAAGTGATAAAATAACGAACGGTTGCGCCGCACGGGCATTGTTTGACCGTATCATGTGTGAATTTTCAAACGAGCGCGGTTAGCTTGCAGAGGTCATCGATAGGCGGCGATACGTTTGATTAGGCTTGCGTATGTTAGTATGTGAAATCGGCTAAAAAGGTGGTATTTATGATAGATGTTAATTTGATAAAGACAAACACGGAATATGTGAAAAATGCTTTGATGAAAAAGGGCTACGATGTGGACTTTACCGAGTATTTGGAGTGGGACAGGCAAAGACGGCAGTCGGTTGCCGAGGTTGAAGCTCTCAAAGCGGAGCGCAATAAGGTCAGCGCGGAAATACCCAAGTTGAAGAAAGAAGGCAAGGATGTGACAGAGATATTTGCGCGTATGCGTCAAATAGGCGATGACATTGCGCAAGGCGATGCCAATCTTGCAGAGCTGGGCGACAAGATAAACGAATTTCTCTACGCCTTGCCCAACCTTCCCGACGAGGATTTGGTTGCCGGTGATAAGGAGAATAATGTCGTTATCGATGTTTACGGAAGCAAGCCCGAATTCGGCTTTACTCCTCAAAACCACGTTGACTTATGCACTCGTTTGCATATGATCGACTATGAACGAGGCGTAAAGCTTAGCGGAGGCGGATTTTGGCTGTACCGCGACAGGGGCGCGATTTTGGAGTGGGCTTTGCTCAACTTCTTTGTAAGCGAGCATCTAAGCGATGGATTCGAGTTTATACTTCCCCCGCATCAGCTCGGATACAACTGCGGTTTAGGCTCGGGACAGTTCCCAAAGTTTTCCGAGGAGGTTTACTGGCTGGACTGCGACGAGGACAGAAAGAAGAATCGATTTATGTTGCCGACCGCAGAAACGGCGTTGGTTAACCTTTATGCCAATGAAATTATCGATGAAAAATTGCTGCCGATGAAGTTTTTTGCATATACCCCCTGTTACAGGAAGGAAGCAGGAAGCTATCGCTCGGAAGAAAGAGGAATGATCAGAGGGCACCAATTCAACAAGGTAGAAATGGTAGAGATTACTAAGCCCGATCAATCCAAAGCCGCTTTTGAGGAGCTTGTGGGAAAAGCCTGCCGTCTTATGCAAAAGCTCGGCTTGCACTATAGATTGAGTAAGCTTGCGGCAGGTGACTGCTCGGCGAGTATGGCTAGGACGTACGACATCGAGGTTTGGCTCCCTAGTATCGGAATTTACAAGGAGGTCAGTTCCGTGAGCAACTCCAACGACTATCAGGCAAGGCGCAACAACACCAAATACAGGGAAAAGGAGAGCGGCAAGAATTTCTTCGTTCACACGCTTAACGGAAGCGGACTTGCCACAAGCAGACTTTTGCCCGCCATTGTGGAGCAGTACCAAAACGCCGACGGCAGTGTAACCGTCCCCGAGGTTTTACGCAAATTTACAGGCTTCGATGTGATTGAATAATTAATTCAAATGCCGGATTACGTGTTTATGGAGTATTCGGTATTTTGATCGCGTCGTTACGCGCTTACGTATATTATGAAGTAAATGCGTTCCGACGGGTTATCGGTGTTACAGATCAGAATAAGAGGAAGAAATGGAATTAACGATATACAATACGCTGGACAAAAAAAGAGAGATTTTTGTTCCGATCAATAACGTCGTAAGAATTTATTCTTGCGGACCTACGGTATACAAGACGGCGCATATAGGTAATTTACGCACTTACGTTTTTATGGATCTGTTGGTTCGCATATTGCGTTACGACGGTTTCAAGGTTAAAAACGTGATGAACGTCACCGACGTAGGGCATTTGCTCAGCGATGCCGACGACGGTGAGGATAAAATGGAAAGCTCTGCAAAGGAGCAGAACAGGTCGCCTTACGAGATTGCGGACGAGATTACTAAGCAGTTTTTCACGGACATTGACAGGCTCAACATCACGCGCCCCACAATTTGCCCCAAGGCTACGGATAACATCGCCGAGATGATTGAGGTTGTTAAGGTGCTGTTGGAGAAGGGCTATGCATACGAGATCGACGACGGAATTTACTACGACATTAGCAAATTTGCAGGCTATGGAAAGCTGTCGGGTATGAACATCGACGATCTGGAGAGCGGCGCGAGAGTGGAGGTCAATACTCAAAAACGACACCCCGCGGATTTCGCTCTTTGGAAGAAGGCGCAGCCTAACCACATTATGCAATGGGACAGCCCTTGGGGAAGAGGCTATCCGGGCTGGCACATCGAGTGTACGGCGATGAGTATTAAGTATCTGGGAAAGCTGTTCGACATTCACACGGGTGGCGTGGACCATATTCCCATTCACCACGAGAACGAGATTGCTCAAGGCGAAGCTTATACAGGACAAAAAAACACAAACTATTGGATGCACAGCGAATTTATGCTTATCGACGGCGGCAAAATGAGCAAGTCCCTCAATAATTGCTATACTGTCGACGATTTGATCTCAAGAGGTTATTCGCCGTTGGACTTCCGTTATTATTGCTTGAATGTACAGTACCGCCAAAAGATGAATTTCACTTGGGAAGGACTGGAAGCCAATAAGGTTTCGCGCCAAAGAATGATTGCTTTGGTGGCGCAAAATAAGCAAAGCGCGGAAAAGACGCCTGCGGATAAGTTTGCGGAGTATACCAAGGAGTTCGAGGAAGCCATAAACGACAACCTCAATGTTCCTATGGCTATGGGCGTGGTTTGGAAGCTACTAAAGGAAAGAAAATCTGCCGATATCTACACCCTTATCCTCAAATTTGACGCCGTTTTGGGCTTGAGTATCGAAAAGGAAGTCAACGAATACATCGAAAACGCCGAAAAAGCGGCGCAAAAGGATATTCCGCAGGAGATTGTCGAGCTTGCCGAACAAAGAGTTGCCGCCAAAAAGCAAAAGGACTACGCTTTGGCAGATTCGCTCCGCAAACAAATCGCCGACAAGGGCTACGAGGTGAGAGACGAGGCAGGCGGTTATAGGCTGGTAATTGTGAGCTAAGCCCTCGAGCCGAGCACTGAAGAGGCAAAGCAGGCGGTTATAGGCCGGTAATTGTGAGTTAAGCCCTCGAGCCGAGTACTGAATCGATTACCTTAAGGTAAAGAAATGAGCGAAGTCGGCGGAAATTTTATTTTTGTTTAAGCATAAACGTGCGGGTAAAAACCCGAATATAGAGTGAAAACGATGTTGTTTTATATGAAAAAAGGGCGGCGTGCAAACGTCGCCTTTTTGCATAGAAAAAGCGCTGAAAACAAAAGCAGACAGTTTTTTCCGTTTTTTCTTCCCGATTCTCACTTAGCCATAGTATTGAGCAGACACTTTTCTTTGAAAAACTCGGCGCAATTTGTGCGTAAATCAATGTGTTGTTTAGTATAATTAAACATATTTCTCATAAATAATGAACTCAAAAAAAGTTTAGTGAAACTAATTAAAACGTTTGACATAACTAAGAAAAATAATATATAATCCCAATTGTATGATTTTGGGGAGGCGAGGTTGTGGACATAGGAAAGAAACTTAAGAGGATTAGGTTGCAAAGGGGATTAACTCAAGAGGAGCTTGCGCTTAGGTGTGAGCTGACGAAGGGGTACATATCCCAACTGGAAAATGACATAGCAAGTCCGTCGATTGCGACCTTGGAAGACATATTGAGCGTTTTGGGCGAGAATATGGAAGGCTTTTTCACGTCGGAAAGCGAAGAAAAGATTGTATTCACCGAGGACGACTTTTTCGAGAGTGAGGGCGATGGTTATTCAAAGCTTTGGCTGATACCCAACTCGCAAAAGAATCAAATGGAGCCGATAATACTTACCTTAAAGGAGGGCAGCTGCAGTGAAAAACGCACGCCGTCCGAGGGGGAGGAATTCGGCTACGTTTTGGAAGGAAAGATAAAGATCGAAACCGAAAAGTGTATTTACAAGGCTAAGAAGGGAGAGTCCTTTTATATTAACGGCAAGATCGAGCATAGATTGGTTAATATACACAAGGGAAGAAGTCGGGTGCTTTGGATTGCCACTCCGAGCAATTTTTAAGCGCATACGGTGATTACATTATATAAAGTTGATAAATAAAAATGGGAGCTATGCGAAATGGCGATAAATAACGGCGGTAAGATAATCGAGCTTAAGGGAGTGAGCAAAATCTTTGACGGGACGAGCGCGGTGAATAACGTGAGTTTTTCTGTTAAGCGTGGAGAGTTTGTAACGTTTTTGGGACCGAGCGGATGCGGCAAGACTACGACTTTGCGAATGATTGCCGGTTTCGAGCGACCGACAGAGGGCAAGATTCTGTTCAACGGCGAGGATATTACTGATTTGCCGCCCAATGAAAGGAACATAAACACGGTATTTCAGCGTTACGCGCTTTTTCCGCATTTGAATGTATACAAGAACATTGCTTTCGGGTTGAAGCTTAAGTATGTTCCCGACGGTACGACATATGTGGATAAGGAAGGCAACGAATACGACAATATGCGCAAGCTAACGAAGAAGGAGATCGAGGAAAAGGTGAATGCCGCGTTAAAGCTTGTGGATTTGGAGGATTACGGACACAGGCACGTGAACAGTTTAAGCGGCGGACAGATGCAAAGGGTTGCAATTGCGAGAGCGTTGGTAAACGAACCCGAGGTGCTTTTGCTTGACGAGCCCTTGGGCGCGTTAGACCTGAAGATGCGCAAGGATATGCAGATCGAGCTTATGAATATGCACAAGCAGTTGGGAATAACCTTTATTTACGTTACGCATGATCAGGAGGAAGCGCTGACGATGAGCGATACGATTGTTGTAATGCGCAACGGCGAGATTCAGCAAATCGCATCGCCTAAGATGATATACGATGAGCCCGCCAACGAGTTTGTTGCCGACTTTATAGGAGAATCCAATTTGTTCAGCGGAATAATGCTTGAGGATTTCAAGGTGGAGTTTTGCGGACATATTTTCAAGTGTGTGGATAAGGGCTTTAAGCAGAACGAGCCTATAGACGTCATAATTCGTCCCGAGGACATTTTTATCATTAAGAACGACGAGGAAGACGATGGGATAAGAGCCGAGCTGTTGAGAAGATCCGCCGACGGCAAAGCCGATATTTCGGAGCAGTCGGACACAAAGAGGGCATCGCTTCACGGTGAGGTAATCAGTAGCGTATTCAAGGGTGACCACTACCAAACGATTGTGTTGACCTTCGGAGCGGAGCGAAATGAGATGCTGATTCACGACAATGTAGAATGTGATATCGGCGAGGTGGTTGGACTGTACGTCAAGCCTTTCGATTTGCATATTATGCACAAATCGCGCATAAACAACGAGGTCGAGGGCGAGATGTGGGACGAAAATGTAGTATTGATATGCGGCGAAAAGTTCCCCTGCAACTGTTCGTTTAAAAGTGGAACAAAGGTTAAGGTTACAATTGACTTTGATGACATAGAGATATTCGACAACGAGGAGGACGGTATCTTAAGCGCGGAGGTGGTAAGTACTATATATAAGGGTAGCTACTACAAATGCGTTTTGCGTACGGATGAGCACGTCGATTTCTTCGCCGATACCGATTATGAGTGGTTTAAGGGTGACAGAGTCGGCATCTCGGTTGCGCCCGAAAAGCTTATTATCGAGGAGGTTCCCGAAGATGAGCTTTGCGACTAAGACGTGCAGAACGCGGATCAAGCTTAACCGAAAGGTATTCGGTTATCCGTACATTCTATTCCTTACGATATTTGTAGTACTGCCGTTGGTTTTGATATTGGTAAACGCGTTCATTGCGGACGGCAAGCTAACCTTGCACAATTTCGTGGCTTTCGTGCAGTCGAGCAATATGAAGGTACTGCTCAATTCGTTGATAGTTGGAGTGGTAACGACTGTATGCTGTCTGCTTATCGGCTATCCGGTGGCTTTTCTGCTGAATAAGTATTACAGAAACAGCGTAATGGTGCTGATGTTCATACTGCCGATGTGGGTGAACTTCTTGATAAGAACGCTTGCCACGAGGCAGATATTCGAGTGGATGGGCGTAAAGCTTGGAATGGGAACGGTGCTTGTGGGTATGATATATAACTATCTGCCATTTATGATACTTCCCCTGTACAACTCCATTTCGGGAATAGACAAAAGCTACATCGAGGCGGCGCAGGACTTGGGCGCGGACAATTTAACGGTACTGTTAAAGGCATATATTCCACTGTCGTTATCGGGAATTATCAGCGGGATCACTATGGTATTTATTCCGACGATATCGACTTTTGCAATAAGCGAATTGCTTAGCGACAGACAAATTTATCTTTTCGGCGATTCTATAAACGATATGTTTATGAAAAGCTCCTCCTACGGAGTGGGAAGCGTTATGAGTTTGGTAATGCTGGCTTTGGTGCTAATTTCCAACTTCCTTATGAACAAATTCGGTGACAAAGAGGAGGAGAGTAAGGGCGTATGGTAAAGAAAATTTTGTCAATGCTGTTTTTGCTGGTGGTGATTGCCTTCCTGTATATGCCGATAGTAATGATAATAATATTCTCGTTTAGCAACAGGACGGATTTTACATTTGCAAACGGCTTCAACTTTGACGCATATATATCGATATTCACCGACAAGAACTCCGGAGCCTTGCTTCAGGCGTTCAAGAATACTATTCTTATCGCCGTTATATCATCGGTGGTTTCCACAGTGCTGGGAACGTCTGCCGCAATCGGCATCAATAGGCTCGGTAAACGGATGAAGAGGATTGTCAACAACGTCAATCAGTTGCCCGTTATCAATTCCGAAGTGGTAATGGCAGTAAGCCTGATGGTATTCTTCGTCACCTTCAAATTTCCCGAGGGTTATTTGAGGCTGATTTTGGGACATATCGCATTTTCCACGCCCTATGTCGTCTTAAATGTTATGCCCAAGCTCGTGCAGATGGACAACAATGTTTACGAGGCGGCATTGGACTTGGGTGCGACGCCCGTAAGAGCGTTAACAAGCGTGGTTTTGCCTATAATCTCACCGGGAATAGTGAGCGGCTTTTTGCTCGCCTTTACGTTAAGTATGGACGACTTCATAATTACGCAGATTAATAAGGGAGCCACAACCGGCATCGATACGTTAAGTACCTATATTTACAGCGATGCCCGAATCAAGGGACTAAGTCCCTATTGGTTCGCGGTATTCTCCATCATATTCGTGGTCGTGCTTGCCGTTGTGTTGTTTATCAACCTGCGCAAAAAGAGTAAGGGTTCGCAAACCGGCGGCATAATCGCGTAATATGAGCAATGATAAGGATAAATGTGCGGATAATCGCGAGATAGCACAAATAAACAATAAAACAAAGGATAACAAGACGGAGGTAATATTACTGAAATGAACAAATTCAGAATCATTGTTGTATTAATTCTTTTGGCGTTGACAGCCACATTACTTGTTGCGTGCGCATCGAAGGATGACACCGAATCAAAGGGCAGAACCGGCGGTGAGAAGCTCTATGTGTACAACTGGTACGACTACATCGACGAGGATATTCTCGATGAATTTGCCGAGGAATATGGCGACAAGTACGACGTTAATTTGGAAATTATTTACAGCAAGTACGATACAAACGAAGTAATGCTTACTCAGGTGGACAAGGGAGGGGCGTCTATCGACCTCGTATGTCCTTCGGAATACGCTATAGAAAAGCTGATCAATTTGAACTTGATTACAAATATAACCGACGACGCGCTTTGGGCGCAGGCAGGTATTGAGAAGTCGGATTTATGGCAAAACATTGATCCTACCATAGGTAACGCAATTGACGAGGTTTTTGGACAGCTTAATGTTAACGGCACGGAAATCGATTTGACCGAGTACTTTATTCCCTATATGTGGGGAACTCTTGGCATATTGTATAACACCGACGTAGTGAAGGAATCCGATCTCGATACGGGTTGGGGACTGCTTTGGAACGCGGGCAACAATCCCGAGCTCAACGGTGGAATCTATATGAAAGACAGTATTCGCGACAGCTATGTTGCGGGAGTTTTGCGCCTTAAGGAGCTGGGTAAGCTTCCCGAAAGCGTTAAGGGCTTATCGGTGCAGGAGTTGATCAATTCGCACGATGACGAGCTTGTGGCCGCAGTCAAAGCCGTTCTTTTGGAGCAGAAAAGTGTTATCAAGGGCTATGAGGTGGACTTGGACAAGGAATACCTGATAAACGGTACTGCTTATGCCTGTCTTGCGTGGTCGGGCGATGCGGTTTGGGCGATCGAGGAAGCCTACGCCGATTATAATAGAGTACTCGATTACTATATTCCCAACAACGAGGGCAATGTTTGGTTCGACGGCTGGGCTCTCTTGAAGTCAAGCCAGAACGTAAGGGCAAGCCTTGAGTTTATGAGCTTTATGAACAGACCCGAAAATGCCATTCGCAACTCAATCGAAATAGGCTACACAAGCGCGGTTGACGGAAATATTCTAAGTGGCGATGCTCAAGTTATAGAGATTCTCGAAGAAAATGAGTACGACAGCGAGGAGTTCTTCTCATATGAAGTAAGATACCCTTCTAATTTGACTAATTTGGGAGTAATGCAGGACTTCGGAAGCAGCACCGACCGTATGGTCGCAATGTGGGCAGACGTCAAGGCAAGCGGTAACTCTGCGTGGGAAATCGCGTTGATTATTGTGGGTGCGGTCGCATTGGCAGGTGTCGTGATTTGCGTAATTTACTTCGTCAAAGGCAAGGGTAAAAGACGCGTGAAGAAGTAGATTGATATATTCAAACGTATTAATTCTTTTTAAGGGACTTTTGGGGCGCATTTTGGAAGCAGACGAGCATATGTCGAAAGGGCGTAATATACTAGGTGGACTCCTTGAAAAGAAATAAACTTATTGTGATGCAAATAAGAACAAAGTATTATGCTTATTGTGTTGCGAATACAAATTATGAATTACTGCTTTTGCGGTAAAAAAGACGGCGGTTGCAGGTTAACCGCCGTTTTTGCAATATCGATACGAAAAATTAAATCACGCAATATCTTCATGACAAGAGCAATATATTCATGACAAGAAATGAATGCGTATATTCTCAGCGAACGTGTTCGGTTAACCTGTGCTATTTTTGCTTGTTTTTGATATAATCGTTGAAATCGCGACTGACTCCATGAAGCTTATCGCGAATGGGTAGATTATATGGACAACGTGTTTCGCAAACGCCGCAGCCTATGCAATTATCGGCATTTTTGGCAAGTCCGGTGAATCTGCTCAAAGCCCATTCGGCAAGGTCGTAATTTTTGAGATAGTTTTGAAGGGTGAACATCGTGGGAATATCGATGCCGACCGTGCATGGTGCACAATAATTGCATCTTCTGCAAATGGAATTATCCAAGGATTTGCGCAGCAGATCGAAAACCTCCAGCTCGTCGGGCGTGAATTCCTCGAAGTTTATCGAGGTATTTTCATCTATTTCCTCTTCGGAAGCCATTCCGGGAATCACGCAGGTAACATATTTATTGACCGCCGTAAAGCGCAAAGCCAGCTTGCCCAAGGTGGTTTTGAGCTTGCTTACGCGTTCGGAAATGCATTTATCGAAAAGGTTTACGTCCGAGAGATTACCGCCGCAAATCGGTTTCATAATTATCACGCTTATTTTATTCTTATACGCTTTTTCGAACAGATCCTCGCCCTGCGTTTCGATGATGTTATAGGGGTACATTATGGAGCAGATCTTTCCCGAAAGCTCGTCGACGGCGCGTTCTAAAACGCTTTTAATATGCGAAGTAACTCCGATATTGAGGATCTGCCCCTTTTGCTTGGCTTCCTCGAGGGCGGCAAACGCTCCCTGCTCCATCGCCTTGTCATAGTTTGCGAGAGTTGCGATATTATGAACCTGATACAGATCGATATAGTCAACCTGCATCGTTTTCAATGATGTTTCGATACCCTTTTTCATGTTGTCATAGTCTAAAGCAGGACATTTAGTCGCCAACACAATCTCTTTACGCGGTAATTGCTTCAATGCCGCGCCTACATACTCTTCTGACACCGAGTAGCCTCTTGCGGTATCGATATAGTTTATACCCCTGTCGAACGCGTGTGCCAAGACCTTGACTGCTTGAGCTTTATCCAGCTTTTGAATTGGTATTCCACCGAAACCGATTTTGGATATCTCTCGGTTTACGCCGAACATTTCTACGTATTTCATTCCTTTATTTCTCCTTCGCAATAAGCAATCTTATCCCAATACTCTTTTGTTTCTAAGTTTATTATACATGCAATAGCCTGTTGCTACTTATGCCGAGTAAATTACTATACTTTGTTTCTTTTGATACCAAATAACTTACCGCGGTAAGTAGTTTCAAACTCCCGATAGCTTTGGTTCAAAGTAACTTCCGACGGTTAGTATTATTAATATCCCGATAGCTTTGGCTCAAAGTAACTTCCGACGGTAATTAGCTTATAAAACCCGATAGTTCCGATTCTTAAAACATCTTATGCCATTAGCTTGACGAGCAGGCTTTCGGTGCGGATAAGTTGCTTTACTTATTTGTCGCTTTATGTAATTATACAATAAAAAAATAAAATTGCAAACAGATAGTTGCAATAAGTGGCAATAAATTCGGGAATATGATATAATTATAGGGAACGAATTTTGCAGATTAAGTGCATTGTAACCGATAACGGATAGAATGGAATACGAACAAGAAGAATTTTTTGGCAAGTTCTCTGTATATTTACGTATCAAGCATAGTACGACAATAAGTACGAGATGGCTGACCGAATAGCAGATTCAATGAGTTTACGTCCATTCTTAACTCGGTTATCAGTGTATCTGCAATTTGAGTACCGATAGCGGTATACGGGAAAAGCCCGACAATCGCGTTTGAGGGAGATGCAATTTAACGATTGGGGAAATAATTATGGGAAAATCTATCGGAATTTTGACAAGCGGCGGGGATGCGCCGGGTATGAATGCGGCTTTAAGGGCGGTGGTTCGTTACGGCATATACAGCTCGAATAAAGTATTCGGAATCGAAAGAGGCTATGAAGGGCTTGTCGACGATGTCATTTTCGAGATGGACAGGCGCAGCGTATCGGATATATTGCACAGAGGAGGCACAATACTCAAAACCGCGCGGTTGCCCGAGTTTTTGCAGCCGGAGGTGCAACGCAAGGCAGCGGAAAATCTTAAAAACCGCGGTATCGACGGACTTGTCGTAATCGGTGGCGACGGTAGCTTTCGCGGTGCGAGAGAATTGAGCGAGAATTTCGGCATTAACACAATAGGAATACCCGGAACGATCGACAACGACTTGGCTTACACCGACTACACCTTGGGATTCGATTCGGCAGTAAACACCGTGCTTTGGGCGATAAACAATTTAAGGGATACAATGACCTCTCATGACCGAGTTTGTATCATCGAGGTTATGGGCAGGCGTTGCGGAGATATTGCCATATATTCCGCGCTTTCGGGCGGAGCCGAAGGCATAATCATACCCGAGGAGCCGCAGGACTTCGACAAGCTTTGCGGTCAACTCAAAGCCAATTACGACAAGGGTAAGACCAGTAATATAATAATTCTTGCCGAGGGTGTTTGCCATGCGGAGGAGCTCAAGGCTGTAATAAAGGAAAAGATAGGACTTACCGTGAGGACTTCGGTGCTCGGGCATATCCAAAGAGGCGGATCGCCCTCCAATATGGATAGAGTGCTTGCCGCACTTTTCGGCAAAAAAGCGGTGGATTTGATAAACGAGGGCAAAACCAACAGAGTTGTGGGCATAAGGCACAACGCAATTATCGATATGGACATTAACGAGGCTTTAAGCATTAAATCTAAATTCAACGAGGATTTGTACGAAACCGCGCGTATTTTGAGCTTGTAAAGCCAATCAAACGGAGTTCATGCGTAGAATTATCAACGAAGCAAATGTCCGAGATTTGCGCTTTCTACGCTCAAGTATATAAACAATACAAAACACAGATATTCAGGAGGACAAATGGAAAAATACGATTACAGCGATAAGCTTATAACCGTTGACGACGCTTTAAAAATGGTCAAGAGCGGCGACGAGATAGCGACGGGACTTGCAATAGGCGTTGCGAAGGGCTTTATGAGTCAGCTTCACACCATTGCCGACAAGGTGACGGATGTAAGGGTAAACGCAAGCTTGTGTATCGAGCCTTACGAGTTTTTGGTAAATCCCCGTTACTCCAAAAGCTTTATGACCGAAACTTGGTTTTTGACGCCGCCCTTAAGGAAGGCGAGAGATTTAGGTGCCTGCTCCTATATGCCCTGTCATTTGCAGTATTGTGCAAAAAAAAGGGTTGTTTACAGGACTCCCGACATTTTTATCGGAACGGCAAGTATGCCCGACAGGAACGGCTTCGTTACGCTTTCGCTGAGCAATTCTCACGAAATCGAGTTGTTGAACGCCAGCAAAATCAAGATTTTGGAGATCAATCCCAATTATCCCGCCATGTATGGAGACCATCTGCTCCACGTCAGAGATGTCGATTATTTAATTGAGCAAGATTATCATCCCCCCGTCTACCCCGATTCACAGCCTAACGAAAAGGATATGATTATCGGAAAGCTCATCGCCGACAAAATCAACGACGGCGATTGTATACAGCTGGGAATCGGCGGCATTCCCGATGCCGTTGCCGCATCTCTTTACGGAAAGAAGGATTTGGGTGTACATACCGAGTTGTTCACCACAGGTATGATGAAGCTTGCCAAAGCCGGCGTAATTACAAATGCCAAAAAGAATTTAAACAACCACCGCGCTGTTACGGCTTTTGTAATGGGAACCGAGGAGCTTTACGAGTATGTAACGGACAACCCGTCGATTATGGTATGCGCATCATCGTACACCAATAATCCCGACATAATCAGGCAAAACGATAATATGGTAAGCATCAACACCTCGCTTGAGGTGGACGTTACGGGGCAGTGCTGCAGTGAAAGCATCGGAAGCAAGCAATTCAGCGGAACCGGCGGTCAAACTGACACTGCCGCCGGCGCGCAGCTAAGCAAGAACGGGAAGAGCTTTATTGCTCTTTACTCCACCGCTATGGTCAAAAACCCCAAAACGGGAGAGAAAGAGGAGATCAGCAAAATTGTATCTCAGCTGAAGCCGGGCGCAATCGTATCGCTTACAAGAAACGATTTGGATTACCTTGTAACCGAATACGGCATTGTCCGCGTCAAGGGCTTGAGCGTTGCCGATCGCGTGGAAAAGATTATTTCAATCGCTCACCCCAAGTTTAGGCAAAAGCTTTGGGACGAGGCTTACGAGTATGGCATTATTTGGCACAGACCCGAGCTGTAATTATTTGAAAGAATATAGCGGCACACCTTGCGACTGCGTGCGCCTCTCCCTTCAGTCACGTACGAAAAGTACGCTCCTGTCGTTCATCGGCACCGGCTGTCGCAATCTGTACCACTCTCTTCATTGATACATTATTGTGAAAAGATTGAATAAAATTCATCGTGTGATGCGGGCTGCGTGTATCTCTTTGCCTTCGTGTATGTCAATATACACTCCCTTCGGTCAAGATCCACCTGTTGCCCGCTTGGCACGACTTTTTTCCAAGATGTTTTTGTGACGGAGATCATGTATATAAAAGTGAATAACCCAACGAGAAAAGTCCAAACTACTATTTAGGGTGAAGCCCGAGGTGCGGACTTTTTTTGCGCCTATTTTTACCACGATAAAACGTGCAATATATCTTATTATTGCAATTTGGAGGCGTTTATGGGAAGAAGGGTTGTTATTTGCGGCATAGATACGTCTACTCTACCGAGGTTGACTGCAAAAGAAGCGGTTGCTCTGATGGAAAAGGTCAAGCAAGGGGACAAAGGTGCGCGAAACAGGTTCATTATGTGCAATATAAGGCTTGTTTTGAGTGTAGTTCAAAGGTATGTCGAAAGATGCAACTCGCCCGATGACCTCTTTCAGGTCGGTTGTGTCGGTTTGATTAAGTCGGTGGACAACTTCGACAACACCCTCAACGTCAAGTTTTCCACCTACGCCGTTCCGATGATAGTAGGAGAAATTCGCCGTTTCCTAAGGGAAAGCAATTCCTTGCGAGTCAGCCGCGGCATACGCGACGTAGCCTATGTCGCACTTCAGGCAAGAGATGAAATAGAGCGGAACAACGAAGTTGCCACGGTCGAGCTTGTCGCGAAAAAAATCAACAAGACAATTGCCGAGGTGGTATTTGCGCTCGATGCGATCAGCCATCCGATTTCGTTATTCGAGCCTGTTTATAGCGACGGAATCGAAGCGGTCCTCGTTATGGATCAAATAAGCGACGTAAAAAACACCGATGAAAATTGGATAAAGAGGATATCGCTTGCAGAGGCGGTAGTTCAACTCAACGACAGAGAGCGCAGCATTTTGAAAAAACGCTACTACGAGGGCAAAACTCAAATCGAAGTCAGCGCAGAAGTCGGCATTTCGCAAGCACAGGTCAGCCGCTTGGAAAAGAACGCCGTAAAACGTATCCGAGAGTATGTTTAAGAAAATTCTCGGATATTTCCGCACATAAACTGTTTAGGTTTACACTGTGTTTTTGATCTGAAAAGGTATCCGTGAGTATGTTTAAGAAAATTCTTGGATATTTCCGCACATAAACTGTTTAGGTTTACACTGCGTTTTCGACCGAAGATGATATATTCCGATTCAAAAATACTCATAGATTAAGCCGACAATTGCGAATTTAACCACGAGCAGAATTCGTTTTGTCGGCTTTCGTTCTATTATCGCACAATCAGAATATGCTATATAGTAAAAAAGTATCCATGTAAAAAAGTATACTTATAAACAGTCAAAGATTGCTATAAAGAAACGAATATCGAAATACTAAAAGCAGATTTCGGGGATTGAGGTGGTAAATGAATTTAAGTTTTTGCGAGCTGCGTCAAAAGGAAGTGGTAAATACGTTGAACGGTCAAAGGTTGGGAAAGCCGCTGGACGTAGTATTTTGCTGTGAAACGGCGGTAATAAGCGGAATAGTTATGCAGGGAGAGAAAAAGCTTTTTAAGAGCACCGAAAACATTTTTATTCCATGGAAAGACATTACAAAAATAGGCGAGGATGTTATTTTGGTGAATTTTACTGTCAGTGACGATCACGGCTGCACTCCAAACAGAAACGACTGTTAATGTAATAGATACTCTAAAGCCGGTATTTTTTCGATTTGCCTTCCGCACGAAAACGTGCGGGGGCTTTTTGCGCAAGAAAGGCAAAATGACCGAAAAAGCTTAAAAAAGGTTTACATATTTGTCATTTTGTGGTTTAATGGAAACATGGAAAAGTACGCTTTTAAAGTAAAAGAAAGGGGTAAAATCAGCAAGCAGCTTGCTGATAATTACGGTTTGTCGTATTCCGCGTTTGCCTCGTTGGTCAGGAAGGGAGATATCCGCATTAACGGCTTGAGGGTGGAAAGGGATATAATTGCGGAGTGTGGAAACGAAATTGTTTTTTTTATTAATGAGTTAAAAAATCGGCAATATAATGTAAAAACCATGGATGAGGTATGCACGGTTTTCGAAAATGACGAAATATTGGTTGCATACAAGCCGCAAGGTATTCAAACGGTGGGCGAAAATTCTTTGGAAAGCTTGCTTAATGAAAGGCAAATGCTTATTGCCTGTCATCGTTTGGACAGAAACACTATGGGTTTGGTGATTTTTGCAAAGTCAGAGAGGGCTTTCGAGGAGATCAAGCAATGCTTTTCCTCGGGGCTTGTGAATAAGAGGTATCGAGCCTTGGTTGTCGGCGAGTGCAAGCCGTCCGCGCGATTAAACGGATATTTGTTCAAGGACTCCAAAAAGAGTATTTGCTATGTTTACGATGCTCCGCGTGCGGGTTGCAAGAATATCGTGACCGAATACAAAGCCATCGAAAAGCTCGGAGAGCTTACGTTGTTGGAGATAAAACCGATAACGGGAAGGACTCATCAAATTCGCGCTCACTTGGCGCATAACGGTATATATATTGTGGGTGACGGTAAATACGGACTCAATTCCGTTAACCGTCGTTACGGAGTAAAAGAGCAGCTGCTTTGTTGCGTGGAGGTGTGCGTCGATGCGCCCTCGGATATGAGCATTGCTTCGATATGCGGAAAAAAATTCGTGAAAGAAGTGGATTTGTCACGCTATTTAAAAAATAAGTGTGAATAAACACTTGCCTATAATCTGTTTTTATTATATAATTATATAGTTAGCGTGGTGGTTTGACTACTATCGGGAGGCAGTATATGGTTAAACACGTTGTGCTTTACAAATTGATTGACGGTTCGGAGGAAGGACGGAAGAAGGTCGTGGACACACTTACGTCTATGAGAGGTAAAATTGACGAGTTGGTCCGAATCGAAGCGGGAAGCGATTTTTTAAACAGCGACAGGAGCTTTGACGTTGCGCTTGTTTGTTGTTTTAAAGATAGAGATGCGTTAAGGATCTACCAAACGCATCCCGTTCATTTGCCTGTAAAGGCGTTTATGAAGGGTGCGGTGGAGAGGTCTGTCAGCGTAGATTTCGAAATTCCGAATGAATAAGAAATGATCGCCCGAAAGAGGGTGATTTGCACGGAGGTTGTTTTTTGTATGAAGAAGCTTGCATTGGTTATTGTGTTGGCGGCTATGTTTTGTTTGGTTTTGACTATGTCCGGTTGTTCGGACAACTTCAAGGCTTTTTTGGGCATCGAAGATGAATTTATCGAGCCCGACTCGTCTTTACCCAATCCCACTGCCAATATTACCTTTACCTATACCGACGACGAGGGAAACGCGCACAGTTATGTGCTGACGTATGAATTGCATTATGATAAAGCTCCCATTACGGTTATGAACTTTATTGAGCTTGCGAAGAGCGGTTTCTACGACGGAACGCTGGTTCACAGAACCGCATCTATTTCGTCCACTGCTTATTCGACGTTTAACTATGTCGAGATGGGACTTTACAAGCTGTATCAGGCGTCCGACGAGGAAACAGCGAATAAGGATTTGCTTGAGAAAAAGACTATCGATTATATGATAAAGGGTGAATTTAAGGCTAACGACTGGGAAAAGAACACACTGCTACACGAATTCGGAGCTTTGGGAATGACGAGAACAAGCGGAGCAGACAACTTCGATACGGCTTCGGCTTCCTTCTATATGTGTTTGTCCACCAATGAAACAAGAAACGGCAATTACGCGCTGTTTGCGACCTTAACAAGCGAATTCCCCGAGGCTTTCTTCCAAGACATCAGAATTCCTAGCACCGTAAGTATCGAGATCGTGGACACCGAGCTGTTCCAGCAGGTTCCTAAATTCAGATTCACAATCGACGTGGACATCGTGGATAACGGCATAGATTACGGAAGCGCACCTCACATCGGATAAATTGACTACAAAATGGATTCGGGCAATAAGGTGGAGAGTTTAGATACTCCTTGCGTAGGATATACCGAATTAATTAAATGTGCGTTTTATCTCGTGGAAAAGTGAATTAATTCGAGAGGTTCGGAGATTACCGTTTGGGCATAGGTTCGGGCGGGTCAACGCAGGGCGAACGCGGCGGATTAATGTAATACTTCGGCGTTTCGCGTAGAGTAAATTTATTTTCGCGGTATTATAGTGATAGTTCGATATTTTCGGACTTTTCCAATATTTGTTTGTACGAATGAAATAGGGGTTTTTAACCCCTATTTGCGTATATAAAACTATTTCTGTCGGACTTTCGTACATTCCCGTGTACGAAAGCTAGTATTCGTCACTAGATCCAAGAGTAGCCTACCTAATATCGGGCGCCATTTAAGTGAAATTTTCGGGAAAGGAGTTAATGTTAAAAGCATGGCAAAACCATATGTTGCGATTGTTGGAAAACCCAACGTCGGAAAAAGTACTTTTTTTAATAAAGTCGGCGGGGAGAGGAAGGCGATCGTGTTGGATATTGCAGGCATCACCCGCGACAGATTATACATCGATGTCGAGTGGTGCGGACACGAATTTACGCTAATCGATACGGGCGGAATAAGGTTAAAGAGTCCGGACGCTATGCAGAGCTTCATTGCCAAGCAGGCAGAGATCGCCGTGGACTTGGCGGAGGTCGTGCTGTTTTTTGTGGATGGAAAGTCAGGCTTGACCTCGGAGGACTATGATATAGCGGCAATGCTGAGAAAGTCCTCCAAGCCTGTTATTACCGTGGTTAACAAGGTCGACAACTTTATCGGCTTCGACATGAGCGATTTTTATGCTTTGGGCTTGGGTGAGGTGTTTGCCGTAAGTGCGGAGCATTTGCTGGGCATCGGAGATCTTTTGGATGAGGTAGTGAAGGATCTGGGAGAGACTTCGATTATATCGGACGACGCCGAAAGGATCAAAATTGCGGTTGTGGGCAAGCCTAATGCGGGCAAGTCGTCGATTGCCAACAAGATATTGGGCTACGATCGTACTATCGTAAGTGATATTGCAGGAACCACGCGCGATGCAATCGATACGCCGTTTAGCGTTGACGGCAAGGATTATTTGCTGATAGACACTGCGGGAATACGCAAAAAGCGCAGCATCGAAGGCGATTCGGTCGAGGCATTTTCGGTTATGAGATCATTGGGCGCAATCAGGCGAGCAGATGTTTGCCTTGTCGTACTTGACGCAGCCGAAAGTGTAAGCGAGCAGGACGTGAAGATCGCGGGCTACGCTCACGAGCAGGGAAAACCCACCGTAATTGTGATTAACAAGTGGGATTTGATTGAAAAAGACTCCTATACCGTGGAGAAATTCGAGAAGAAGCTTAAAGCGGATCTTGCTTTTATGGACTACTTCAAGTATATTACGGTTTCCGCGCTTACGGGGCAAAGAATAAACAAGCTGATCGAACAGGTTGATTATGTATACGATAAATCGTGTTTCAGGGCGACGACGGGATTACTCAACGCGGTGATTGCCGATGCGGTGGCGGCGGTGGAGCCTCCGTCCAAAAACGGAAGGCGGCTAAAGATAAAATATGCAACGCAACCGACGACCAATCCGCCGACCTTCGTGCTTTTCGTGAACGATTCCGCGCTTATGCACTTTTCGTATAAGAGGTATTTGGAAAACTATATAAGACGTGCTTTTACACTCGACGGCACTCCGATAAAGCTGTTCATAAGAAGTAAAGAGGACGAGAAATAGCGCAAGTGTTTCGTGCGCATATTTATTGCGCGCGGATAAAGCAAAAGGTGTGGGCCAAGCGACATACTTAACATCAAGGATTTTTTGAGGTTTATTTTGATACAATACTGGTGGCAATTACTGATTTTTGCGGTAATAACGTACTTTGTTTGCAACATTAATTTTGCGGTGTTGATAAGCAAAGCGTTGAAAAAAAGCGATATAAGAGAGCACGGCAGTCACAATCCCGGCACCACGAATATGTTCAGGGTTTATGGAGCCAAAGCGGGTGCGTTGACCTTCCTATTGGATATGCTCAAGGGTTTGATTTTCTCTCTTGCGGGAACGTTTGTCTTTCGTGCGATAGGGGGAAGTGAGGACGGAGCTGCTTTGGGCAACCTAGCCAAATACGTCGGGGGGTTTTTTGCGGGACTCGGACACGTTTTTCCCGTGCTTTACAACTTTCGAGGCGGTAAGGGATTTGCCACGGGCGTCGGCGTGTTTCTCGTCATTTGTCCCGTTTACACGCTTATTGCGGGAGTTATCGGAATAGGTATTCTGCTTCTTTGCGACAGGATGAGCGTGTTTGCGCTTTGGTTTTTCACCTCTTTACTTGTGGTAAACGCTGTTTTACTTTTGCCGCAAAATTACGTTTGTTTTATTTTCGTCGCACTGTATTGGCTTATGGTCATATACGCGCACAGAGGCAATATACACCGTTTGTTGCACGGAAAAGAGAACAAAATGGGACTCATCAAAAAAAAGAAGTAATACTAAGCAATTCCTAAGTATAAAAAAACACCTCTTTTAAAGGTCGGGATTGACCAAAAGAGGTGTTTTTTCTATAGGTAAAAAAGCATTTGTGGTGCCTATCTGGGCGATGCGGCGTTGTGTGCCTTTGTGCGCATGTTATTGTCTAGAATGGTTTTGCGAATTCTGATGGATTTGGGCGTAACCTCGATCAACTCGTCATCGTTGATAAATTCGATTGCTTCTTCCAAGGTAAATTTTTTCGGAGGAATGAGGCGCAAAGCCTCGTCGCTTCCCGCGGCTCTCATATTCGTAACATGCTTTTTCTTGCAAACGTTGACTCTTATGTCCTCGGCTTTGGGCGATGAGCCCACTACCATTCCCTCGTAGACCTCGGTGCCCGCTTCAATGAACAATATTCCTCTTTCCTGTGCGTTAAACAGTCCGTAGGTGACGGCAGTACCTGCTTCGAACGCGATAAGACTGCCCGTATTTCTCTTTACTACGTTGTTTTTGGCTTTTTTATAGCCCGAAAACAGTGAATTCATTATTCCTTCGCCCTTTGTGTCGGTTAAAAAGTCGTTTTTATATCCGAAAAGGCACCTTGCGGGAATGGAGAACTCCAACCTCATACGGTCGCCCAAAGGAGTCATTTTGACCAACTCTCCGTTTCTTTCGCCCAACTTTTCCATGACGGCTCCCGTCGCCTTGTCGGGAATGTCCAAGGTTAGATCCTCATATGGTTCGCAGACAACGCCGTTAATGGTTCTGTATAAGACCTTCGGCATTCCGACCATAAACTCATAGCCTTCACGGCGCATTGTTTCGATCAAAATGGAGAAGTGCATTTCTCCTCTGCCTGCGACAAGGAAGGTATCGGGGCTGTCGGTCTCCTTAACGCGAAGCGATACGTCCTTTAGCGTTTCCTTCATCAAGCGGGAGCGCAAATGGCGGCTTGTAACGAACTTGCCTTCTCTGCCGGCAAACGGTCCGTTGTTTACCGAAAAGCTCATTTCAATAGTAGGTTCTCCGATTTTGACGAACTCCAACGGTTCAATGGAATCGACGTCGCAAACAGTATCGCCGATTGTGATTGACGGGACACCCGAAAAGCACACGATGTCGCCTACCTCGGCGGATTCGACGTTAAAGCGGTTAAGACCTTCGATTTGAAAAACGTTGGCGATCTTTGCTTTGTAAGGTGGTTTAGAGGCGAAGTGGTCGCACACGGCAACCTCGCTGTTTGCCTTAACCACACCGCGTTCGATTCTGCCTATGCCGATTCTGCCGACATAGTCGTTATAGTCGATTGCCGATACCAAAAGCTGGAGCTTGCCCGTTTCGTCGCCCTCGGGCGGATCGATATAACGCAAAATAGTTTCGAACAGCGGCACAAGGCTGTTTCCCGGAACGTTTGGATCGAAGGTAGCGGTACCGCTCCTTCCCGAGCAGTACAATATCGGGCTGTCCAAGTCCTTATCGCTTCCTCCGAGGTCAAAGAGCAGATCCATAAACTCATCCGCAATTTCGGCGGTACGGGCATCCTTTTTGTCGATCTTATTGACGACGATGATCATCTTATGTCCGTATTCCAAAGCCTTTTGCATAACGAAACGCGTTTGCGGCATAGGACCTTCAGTAGCGTCGATAAGCACCAAAACGCCGTTAACCATTTTAAGTACACGCTCGACCTCGCCTGAAAAATCCGCGTGTCCAGGTGTGTCGATAACATTGATCTTTACGTCCTTGTAGACAATCGCCGTATTTTTCGCCAAAATAGTGATACCGCGCTCCCGTTCGAGAGCGTTGGAGTCCATAACGCACTCCTCTACGTGGCGGCTTTTGTTAAACTCACCCGCCTGTTTGAGCATCGAATCGATCAAGGTTGTCTTGCCGTGGTCTACATGAGCGATTATCGCAATATTTCTAATGTCGTTTCTTACCATATATAATCCCCTAAATTTATTACCAAACAAGTATTATATAAAGTTATTACCCTTTTGTCAAGTAATCGGAGTATTTTACAAAAAAAAAGCGCAAAAATGCGCTAAAAAATCCATTCGGTTAATTGCCGAAGCAAGCTCCACAGTCGGAATCGAAAAAAAAGCTATTTATTATAATTTTGAGCAAATATTAATCCGGTTTCATTGAACCGTGGTTGTATTTTTCGAGGTAAGTAATAATTGTGTCGACGGCTCCGTCGATGCCAACCTTTTCAACATCGATGCTAAGGTGGTAATTGGCGCAATCGCCCCACTTATTGTCGGTGTAGTATTCATAGAACTTTTCTCGTTTCTTGTCCACGCATTTGACTTCCTTTTCCATATCGTTTTGAGTCATTTGCGTGCTTTCGGGAAGAAGCTGGAGTTTGCGTCGTACTCGGCAAGCAAAAGGTGCGTGTACGAAGATCTTCAAGCACTCGACATCGCGAAGAATATAGTCCGCGCATCTGCCGACGATTACGCAGTCACCCTTTGCGGCGATAGCCCTGATGGTTTTTGCCTGCTCGAAAAAGACATTGTCGGTAACCGATTGGCAGTATACGGGGGAGATTCTTCCTCCCATTCCTGCGTCGATGAAAAAGTTGGGCGTTTGTTCCTCGTTTTCCAAAATGAAGTTCTCGTCGTAAACCGTTCTGTCGGCGGTCAGCGCGATGATTTCTTTATCGAAAAATCTAATATTAAGACGTATTGCCAGCCGCTTGCCTATTTCATGTCCGCCGCTCCCGTATTCTCTTGCTATCGTAACTATAACGCTCATAGTGACCTCCTTTCCGTAATCTCAAACGATTCCGCTTCCGATTTCTATAAATCATCCACGTCTTTTGTCTTATACTAAACTGCTTTTGCTTAACAAGCTTCATCGGCATTTACTTGATTCTACTCTCCGAAAATGCTTGTAGGTAGCTCGCAATGCTTTGCGCTTCTCGGATAGTTTTACTGGAAGCAGTCAAAATCCACTTTTGCCTACCGATGAATTTTGGGGTAGATTCTTCTAGTGTCAAGTCGGGCAAAAAACAACGTAAAAAGCTGAAACGGTCAAAACACCGAAAGATTAGCCTTGACTGACTCTTTTTACGGCGTTAAGTATATCACATATGGCAAGCTATGTCAATGCTCGAAAACAAAAAATGTCCGTAAAATTGCTTTAGCCGACCGAGATGAACAGCGAATGATCATTAAATTCCTATGTTTTTTAGATTAATTATCTTTTAATCGGTGACATCATTCGTTGTTTGTGGTATAATGTAAAGTAATATTGAGTGCCGACGGCACTTTTAATACTAAATAGCAGCTAGTTAATTTAATTAGAAGCGGATTGGTATGAAGTTTTTTACAGGAGGAAAGTATGAAAAAACAATCGACACATATTCTTATTGCATTAGCGGTTGTATTCTGCGTTATTGTTTTGGCGTTTTCACCCATTCCGGATATGCTTGCGCAAGCCGAAATCGTGGAAGTAACCATTGCCGAAGCAAAAGCAGCGAAAGTAGGTACAACCGATATCAGGGTAACGGGTACGGTAACCAATATCAATGGTAAAAACGTTACAATCGAGGACCAAACCGGCGGAATTAACGTATACCTAACCGCAAACGCTCCGAATACGCTTGCTCTAGGTGATAATATTACCGTTACGGGAACGCGCGCGGTGTATAAAGAGCTGATACAGCTCACCGGAGTGGATGCCACCGATTCGGGAAAATTTACCGTTGTAAGCTCGGGAAACGAGCTTCCCTTGAAGCAGGTTTCTTTGTATCAGCTGAAGAACGATGACAACGGTGACATTTTCGACTACATGAATGAGAGAGTTGTAATTAAATCGGTTGTTATCGGCGAAGTCGTCACTACGGGAAACACCTCGTTGACGATGGGCGAATATTCCATTAACATCTACAAATGCCCCGAATTAACGGGTATTTCCGCAGGAGATACCGTTGACGTTATTGCAGTCGTAAAAACGTTTAACGGATATCAATTCGCAGTTAATACAGCAAGCGACATTACTGCTGCTACTGCCGCCGTATCCGTACAATCGGCAAAGGATGCCGCAGTCGATACTATGCAACGCGTTATGGGAACGGTAACCTACATAAACGGCAGAAACGTATATGTGGAAGATGCAACGGGTGCAATCGTGCTTTACCTCAACTCCAACACCGTGCCCGGCACTTTGGCAGTGGGCGATATGGTAAGAGCTACGGGTAAAAGAGCGACCTACAAGGGACTTTACGAGCTGTCCGGTATCAACGGAAGCGATGTGAGTCAATTCGAAATCATCAGCTCGGCAAACGTTCTGCCTCTGCAAACCGTAAGCATTAGCGATTTGCTTGCCGACCAAACCGCAGGCTCGTATAATTATATGTGCGAGAGGATCTACATAGAAGAAGCCGTTATCGGTACAATCAACACGAGCGGCAACACCGCGTTGACGCAGGGCGAAAGCTCTATCAACGTTTACAAAATCCCCGCATTGGAAAATATAACCGAAGGCAATGTAGTTAACGTTATCGGCGTTGTAGGAATATTTAACTCTTACCAAATTTTGGTTAACAGCAACGACGACGTTACTTTGCCCGCAAAGGTATACACAATCAAGGAAGCAAGAACGTTTGCGATCGGCACAGAAAATATCACGGTTAACGGAATCGTCACGATGATTGACGGCAGAAACGTTGTTATAGAGGATGAAACCGCCGGAATTACGTTGAGAATGGACAGCAACTCCGTTCCCGAGGCTTTGGCTATCGGTGACATGGTAAAAGCCGTAGGAACGTTGGGCGAATACAACGGCCTTTTGCAGCTTGCCGGTGTTGACGGAACTCTTTCCGAGGAATTCAAGATATTGAGCACTAACAACGAGTTGCCGCTTACTACGGTTACTATTAAGCAATTGCTCGACGATTCCCAAAGGGCTTATCAAAACCGTAGGGTCTATATTGAAAAGGCTTATATCGGCACAATCGATACTGCGGCAAATACCGCCCTGTCCGATGCCGAAGGAAATTCCATAAATATATACAAAATTCCCGAAATAGAAATCGACAAGAACTCGTTGGTTAACGTAACCGCGGTTGTGGGTATGTTTAATACCATCCAGTTGAGAGTTATCAACGCGGCTGACGTAGTATTGGCGGAGGTCGTTGTTCCTACCGTCTCCATTCAGGAAGCCAAGGACTCGGCTGTCGATACCATGGGCATTACCGTAAAGGGCGTCGTAACGTTTATCGACGGCAGAAACATTTATATTGAGGATAATACGGGCGCAATCGACCTTTACCTCAATTCCAACACCGTACCGAATACTCTCGCCGTTGGAGATATGGTAAGAGCTACGGGCAAAAGAGCGGCTTACAAGGGACTTATCGAGTTGACGGGTATCGACGGAAGCAACGAGGAGCAATTAGTCATACTAAGTAGCGATAACGAGCTTCCCTTACAGGAAATTACCCTTGCGGCTTTGCTTGCCGATAATACAAACGAGTATTTGTGTGAGCGTATAATTATCAAGGGACTTACACTAGGTACAATCAATACAAGCGGTAACACCGCCGTCGCTTATGATGGCAAGTCCATCAACATCTACAAAATACCCGCTATCGAAATCGAGGAGGGTGCGACCGTTAACGTAACCGCAATCGTCGGTATTTACAACAGCTATCAATTGAGAGTCGCATACGCTTCCGACATCGTGGAGGTACAGGTGTTTGCCGATCCTATCGGCGATGAAATAATACCCGCGGGTGCGATTACCATACCCGAGGCTCTTGCCGCTGCCAGTGGTGCTTCCATGACTGTTGTGGGACAGCTGGTTTATCGTTACGGCAACTATGACAGTATGAATTCCGCAATCATCGAGGACGTGGTAAACGGCGAGGTTTACGCTTTGCAGGTTTACAATGCGTTGAGCGATTTTGCTATCGGTGACATTCTTGCCGTTACCGGCACGAAGAGCATATACGGACAGGTTCCCCAGCTGGGAAGCGTAACCGCCGTCAAATTGGGCGATGCACAGGTTATCGATGCAATTGTGTTCGACAATTTTACCGAGCTTATGGCTCAAAAAGATTATATTCTTTCGGCAAGAATCCTAGTTAAAAACTTAACCTTGGGAACATACAGTGCATCGGGTTCGACTGTCGTTACAGATGAGGACGGCGTTACTATGAATATTTACAGAGCCGCGACCTTCCCGTCGGGAGTTGCCGCCGGCGAAGTCGTAAATCTTTACGCATGTTTCTCGAGATATAATTCTACCTATCAGCTACGTGTCGGAAGTCAAAAGGACTATGCCGTGGGCAACGACATTAAGGCACCCGAGGTGGTTTACGAGGATCAGTTGGCTGCCGAAGTCGGTCAAGATTACACGGTTTACGTTGCCGCAAGCGACAATGTCGGTGTCGTGCTTGTGGAATTGACATACTTCATCGGCAATTACGAAAACAAGGTCGAGATGACCTTTAACTCCGTTTTGAACAAATACGAATACACAATTGCGGGCGCGGAAATCTTTGCGGGCAACAGTGTTATGTATTTGAGCTTTACTGCATACGACGAGGTTGGCAACAGCGGTGCAACGAGAGGTACTGTGGAAATAATCGATTTACCGCAAATTATATCGGTTGATCCTGCGCCCAACAGCTCGACCTACGACGTAAAACGCCCCACCATTTCTGTTGTATACGCGAATGCTATGGAAAGCCCCATAATCGCGCTTTATATAGACGACGTATTGGTATCCGAAGCGGCGACCTACACGCCCTCCGAGGATATGGCAGACGGACAATATACCGCGAAGGTAATTGTCACCCGTCAAGACGGCAAATCGGTAGAATACACTTGGGTGTTTACCATCGGTGAACCTCAATATCAGGTTTACTTCGGACAGATTCACTCTCATACAGCAGAGTATTCTGACGGCTCGGGAACGCTTGAGGATGCATTCGAATACGCAATGAACCAAGCGGCTAATTTGGACTTCTTGGCAGTTACCGACCACTCCAACTACTTTGACAACTCGTCCAATCTCGGTGATATGGGCGATGCCACGAAGGGTAAAATGAATGCCGACGGCACAATGACGTTGTGGCAGGAAGCGCAGGCTACCGCCGATTATTACAACAGCTTGAGGGAGGATTTCGTTACCCTGTACGGCTACGAGATGACCTGGAGCGGACAATATGGTCATATGAATACCTATAATACCGATGGCTTTGTAAGCCGTAACAATTCGACTTATACGGTTAAGAACGGTCCCGGATTGGAAGCTTACTATAAACTGCTTACCAAGTATCCCGAGGCAATCAGTATGTTCAACCATCCCGGTTCCACCTTCGGAACGTTTGAGGACTTTGGCCATTACAGCACACTTTATGATCAGTTTATTACGATGATCGAGGTCGGCAACGGCGAAGGCGCGGTGAGAAGCTCGGCTTATTGGGACAGCTACGAGTACTATCAATTGGCTTTGGACAAGGGCTGGCACCTTGCTCCCACCAACGATCAAGACAACCACAAGGGAAAGTGGGGCGATGCGAATACCGCACGTACCTGTGTTATCACCGATAACTTTACTCGCGAAGGCATATATCAGGCGATGAGAGATATGTCTATTTACGCCTCCGAGGATGCAAACCTTTCGGTTTACTATTACTTAAACGATATGCTTATGGGAAGCATTTTGGACGAAACTCCCGACAGCGTGCATATCTACGCAAGGATCAGCGATGCCAACATCTCCGAGAGTCTTGGAAAGATTTCGGTTATTACAAGCGGTGGTGTGGTTGTATGGTCGCAGTATTATAATTCCAATACGGCGGTTATCGACGTCGAATTGCCTTGCGATTATCCTTATTATTACTTGAGAATCGATCAAGCCGACAAGGACATCGCCGTTACCGCGCCTGTTTGGACGGGAAGCGTAACCAAGGTCGGAATTACCTCTATCGAAAAGGACACCTTAGTTGACGTTAAGAACGAAACGACCACCTTCACGACAACCTTGTTCAACAACGAAGAAAGCGATCTTGTTGTAAATAAAGTGGTTTATAAGGTCGACGATACAAAGATTAAGGAGTTCAACGATGAATTCGTTGTCGGACAGTATAGCGAGTATTCCATCAAATTCCCCTATTATGTCAAATATCTGGGACTTCAAACCTTCACCGTGGAGATCACGGCAACCTTGAACGGGGTGGCATATGCATTCGTCGGAAACTACGAAATCGATGCCTTACTCTTGACAGAGATAATCGACGTTGCAATCGATGCGGGACACAACAACTTCTATGTAAGCGGCAACTATGCCGACAGCGATGCCAATTTGATTGAGCTATTCGGCGGAAAGGGAATCCGTTCCTATCACATTACCGAGGAATTGACCTACAACGCATTAAAGAAGATGAAGCTGCTTATTCTGACCGTTCCTTACGGAGGCTGGGAGGACGTTTCCGTTGATGATTTGTACACCGATGCCGAAATCGACGCTATTGCCGAATATGCATCTAAGGGCGGAAATATCATTCTTTGCTCCAAATCGGACAGAGGAGATCCCGTCGACGAACAGCTTAAGGCGTACAATATCTCCAACAGAATTTTGGAGGCAATCGATGCAAAGGCACGTATCGCAAACGGTATTGTCGTGGATAACGTTATCAAATCCAACGAGGCATACAGAATAAGCTTTACAGAGGAAGAAAACTTCAACTACAACAATCCGATAACCAAGGATATTTTGAAAATAACAAACAACACATTCAGCTGCTACAACGGCGCACCCGTAATCGCAAACGGTGCGACTCCTTTGGTTGTCGGAAGTTCCACTACTTGGGGTGCAAACTACACCGCAAACTTCGGAGGCAGCAGCAGTTACGTTCCCAACTACGAAACCGATGAGGTGGTTGTTCCTATGGGCGACGTTGCCGTTATGACTTATGAGCAATTGAGCGGCGGCGGATTCCTTATCACCAGCGGCGTTACCTTCTTCTCCACCTTCGAAGTGAAGGTAGAGGTCGAAAACGCTACCACGCTGCAAAACAGCAACTACCAAATCGTTATCAACATCGCCGAAGCTCTGCAACCCGAACCCGTGATTACCGATATTGAAAAGGTTCATGAGTCCGAGTCGGGCTACAAGTTCACGGTTGAGGGAATTGTAACGAGCAACGCTTCGGGCTACGACCAAAACAAAGCGTTCTTTGACTGTATCTATATTCAGGACAATACCGCAGGAATAAATATCTTCCCAGTAGATGGTGACTTCCGCATCGGACAAAAGGTTAGAGTAAGTGGTGTAACCTCGGCATACAACGGTGAAATACAGCTCAAGGTTTCGAAGATTGAGCTTGTCGATGCAAGCATCAATCCTATCGCACCTAAAGTTATCACCAACGGAGAGTTCCTGTCGGGAGATTACCTCGGAAGCCTCGTTCAATTAAGCGGTGTTGTAGATTCGCTTATCTACACGACCTCGGGCGTACTAGACACCATAATGGTAAGAGATCATACTGGATTGGTCGCAAGAGTATTCCTTGACGGCTACATTATGCCGGACTACACGGGACTTGACACAATCAAGGTCGGCGATATCATTACCGCTGTGGGATTAAGCTCGATTACCGTGGATACCGAAGATCCCGATGGTGAGTATATTTACAGACTGCGTGTAAGAGATCGTGAGGAGATTATGTTCGCAACGCGCGATAACGCTATCGCAAATGCTTGCGCTGCAAATTCTTGCGCTTCGGTTTCTACAGGAACAACGATTGCCGCATCCTTGCTCGCACTTATGCTTCTTGCATTTGCGACCATGTTGGTTCTGCGCAAAAAGAGAGCTTTAGACAAGTAAATATAAATTGCATACATTGACAAAACTAAGTCGCTCCCGATATCGTAATTTATGCGTGCATTTTTGGATAAACCCAACCAAAAAACACGCCTAAAAAGATTATGGTTTAGAAGCGGATTAGTATTTGCAGCGATTGCTTGGGAGGTTTTATACAACGAACAATGCAAAGCGCGAGCGATTTGATGAACTCCGCTGTGCAACGCGATTGTATCGACTCCCGCTTCAATCGATGCGTATCGAATAAGGACAGACAGGCTTATCCCCTGTCTGTTTTTTTGTGCAAGCATAAACAAAAAAACATATTTTTGAATATATTGACATTGGAACAATTCTTTGGTAGAATACTTTTAGGTGTTTGCCATAGATTTTCCGAACTGCCGTAAAACGTGGTTAAGGCATTTGCGGATAAGCCGCATAGGGGGAGGGAATTATGGTCAACAAAGCAGTCGTTTTGGCAGGTGGCAAGGGGACGAGATTTTACCCCTATACCAAAAGCGTTCCCAAAGAGATGTTACCGATAATTGACGTTCCGTCGATCGAGCTGATAATTAACGAGCTTATAGCATCGTGTATTCATGATATTTGCGTGGTGTCCTCGCCGTCTAAGTATGTTCTTAACGATTTTTTGTACGGCTTGAACGTGGACGCAGGAATCACGGTGATCATGCAGAATACACCAAAAGGAACGGGCGATGCCGTTTTGTGTGCACGTGACTTTTGCGAGAATCAACCCTTCGCCCTTATAAACGGAGATGATTTGGTTTACGCCGACGGTAATCCTCCGGCAGTGATGCAAATGGCTAACTATTTTGAAAAGGTGGGAGCAAGCGTAATCGGCGTGCAAAAGGTATCGGATAAGGAGATAAGCAAGTACGGCACTTTGGATTTGGGCGAAAAGGTTTACGACGGCTTCAGGGTTGCAGGCTTTTACGAAAAGCCTTCGCCTCCCTATCCGTCGCTTTACGCGGCTTTAGGCAGACACGTCTTTACGCCCGAGATATTCGATGCGTGCTTAGAAATACCGATGTCCGACGGCGAGCTGAAAATATCCGATGCAATGGACATTCTGGCAACAAAGGGTAGGTGTTATACAAAGGAGTTTTCGGGTATTCGCTTTGATTTGGGCGACAAAAACGGATACCTTGAAGCGGTAACCGAATACGCGCTTCACGACCCGCAAACCGCAGAAAAATACTCCGCGTTTATTAAACATCTAATTGCCGATAACAGATTTAAATAAGGTCTTTGCAAACGAAGATCAGTTGGTGTTGCGGTATAAAATAAGTCTAATTGCCGATAACCGATTCGGATAATTGGAAATAGATGCGATGGTAAAAGTGTCGCGGTATAAAACACGCAATCGAAATTCCAACAACGTATCGGATGAAACAACCCAGATACTTTTAAGTCGCTCATTTTCGCTTTTTTGCGTTGTTTACGATTAAAACACGTAAAAATTCGAATAGCATTTTTAAGTAATATTTAGGTGGTTGAGTTATTTTGATTATACGATAAGGTTTTATATCGATAAAAGGTCGATTGAATATATTTTGGATATGGATTGCATAAAAGAGATCCGCGGATATTCCATCAATTAAAAGTCGATGGAATATCGTAAAGAGGTAGGGATGAAAATACTTTTTGCAGAAGACGAAAAACAGCTCTCCGATGCAGTGTGCGTATTGCTGAAGCATAACGGATTTACCGTCGATCCCGTGTACAACGGAGAAGATGCGTTGTATTGCTTGATGGACGGCGGCTACGACGGGGCAATATTGGACATCATGATGCCCAAAATGGATGGCGTTACGGTGTTAAGAAAAATCAGAGAAAAGAAAATCAATATTCCTGTCATAATGCTGACAGCAAAGGGAGAAATCGATGACAAGGTGGAAGCCCTTAACACGGGAGCGGACGACTATTTGGTAAAGCCCTTTGCCACAAGGGAGCTTTTGGCACGGCTTCGTGCGATAACTCGTCGCCGTGAGGTCACCTTGGGAAACGAATTGACCTTCGGAAACGTTACTCTCGGACGGGAAACATTCGAGCTTAAGGCTAACGACAACGCGATAAGACTCTCCAACAAGGAATTTCAGCTTATGGAGTGTTTGATGCTCAACCACAACGCGCTTATTTCCACCGAACGAATTATGGAAAAGGTTTGGGGCTTTGACAGCGATTCAGAAATCAACGTGGTTTGGGTGTATATTTCCGCCCTGCGCAAAAAGCTTGCGGAGCTAAATGCGGATATTTCCATAAAGGCAGTGAGAGGATTGGGATACACGCTTGAATTAACGAAGTAGACGGCAAAACGTGCAGTAACTGCGAGGGTCCGTGCTCGGTCAATTTCACGTTGGAAAAGCAATTGTGATGCATAATAGGGAGGCACGACATAGATATGATAAAGAAACTAAGGAAAAAGCTATTTATAATTACCACAATTTCGTTGACGGCGGTATTTATCGTGCTACTGGGGGTTATAAATCTATTCAGCTTTTTTAGGGTTAGGCAATACGCGGACGACGTTTTGGATATTCTTATTCAGAGCGACGGGGCTTTTCCCACAAAACCTCCAGAGCCTTTCGAGGGCGAAACGGAGGGCGAAGTCGGTAGCGGTGAAAGGTTCAACGATGGCTTTAAGGGAGACTTAAATAAGGAAACGCCCTTTGAAACTCGATTTTTTACCTATAAATTCAACGAAAACGGAGAGGCGGTTTTTTCCGATATATCGCAAATCGCACTCTCCGAAAGCCAAGCTTTGTCTTACGCGCGTATCGCATACGAGTCGGGCAAAGATAAAGGAAGTATAGGTGAGTACAGATATGCGACTTCGCAAGCCAACGGTGAAACCTTGGTAATAATAATGGACTGCTCCAAGCAGCTAAGCACGGCGAGGTGGGTACTCATATACAGCTGTATAATGGTATTTGTAGGAATAATCGTAGTATCGCTCATTGTGTATTTCTTTTCGGGTTATGCCATTAAGCCGGTCGAGGAAGCCTATAACAAGCAAAAGCGTTTTATCACCGACAGCAATCACGAATTGAGGACACCTCTTGCGGTTATTTCCGCCAATACCGAGGTGCTTGAGCTTGAGCAGGGCGAAAACGAGTGGATAACCAACATCAAGAGTCAAATAACCAGAATGGACGAGTTGACAAAGAATTTGACCATACTGTCAAGGATCGAGGAGGTAAGCAAGGATATCGAACGCTACTCAATCGATCTAAGCGTTATCGCCGAGAAAACCGCCAACGAAAACAAGCAGAATGCCCTATTGGCGGAGTTGGATTTGAAAATGAACATAGCAAAGGATTTACGGATCGTTGCTAACGAAAATGAGATAAAGCAGCTTATTAATATTCTTCTCAACAATGCGGTAAAATACGCCACAGCCAAAACCGATGTGAGCTTCAACGTCGTTAAGCAAAACAGCAAGGTTTTAATTCAAACAGTCAATAGCTTCGACCGCCCCGATAACTGCCCAGATAATATGGAGTGCATTTTCGAGAGGTTTTATAGACTCGACGGAGCACGTTCGGCTGTTGTCGGCGGTTCGGGCATCGGATTATCGATAGCCAAAGCCATCGTGACCGCAAATAAAGGGTCAATAACCGCCACGGCTAACGGGAATGTAATTTCTATTTCGGCGATTTTCAACGCCGATTAGACTTATTGAAGAAATCCTGTTATTGCATAGCTTGCCGAATTACTACCATTCTTATTGCATAAAGAGCTTATTTATAAATTATCAACTATATTTACACCACAAAATGCGCGAAGCTATTTGCGCGTTTTTTTACGATCTTTTAATTCAAAAGCTACCGAAGCCGATATCCTTAATTGCACGGCATCAGTCGGGCAACATTACGATTCGCTTAAAAAGTTTATCGATAATTAACATTGTTTTTTAAGTTTGATTTAGTTAAGCGGAATATTATATGTTCAAGAAAAAGAAATGCGCTTGAGAAGCTGGATAAGAATATCACCTTTTTAGGCAAAGAGGAGGACATTATGGATTACACGGCAATTTTCAAAAGGAAGGAACAAAAGTATATGCTTGACGCGGATCAGTACGAGCTTATGCGCAAGTTGCTGGAAAGCAAGACTGAACCCGACAAGTTTGCCAAAAACACCGTTTGCAGTCTTTACTACGACACGCCATCCAACTTACTGATAAGGCGCTCCTTAGATATGCCCGTGTATAAAGAAAAACTGCGTGTAAGGAGCTACGACTCACTTAAAAACACCGCAGATGCCTTTATAGAGATTAAGAGGAAGTACAACGGTATAGTCTACAAAAGGAGAGTTTGCCTTAAAAGAAAGAATGCTATCGATTTTTTGGCGAAGCCCTATGATCAAGCTGAAGTGGAGTACACCTTGCGTATGCTAAGAGCCTGCAATAAATCCGAAGCTTGTCTTCCTCTGTCAAATGTATACTGCGAGGGTGCGAATTTGGAGAATTACAAGAAGGAGCAGATCGTAAAGGAAATTCAATACTTCACACAGCTTTACGAGGGCTTGCGCCCGTCAATGCTGTTGACCTATGAAAGAACCGCGCTTAAAAGTATTGACGAAGATATTCGTATTACCTTTGATTCGAATATTCTTTACAGGGGAAATAACCTTTTATCCACCGATATTTACGGTAAGGCTTTGGCTAAGGATAAGGTATTGATGGAAATTAAAACCTGTTCGGCGATGCCAATTTGGTTGACAAGAGGACTTAGCGACTACGGCATCTACAAGACAAGCTTTTCCAAGTACGGCAATGCCTATCTGGAAACAATCAAGTCGGATGGCTGCGATAAGGTATTGCAAAGGCAAATTGCGTAAAGCAAAAAAGAATACGTTCGTTCCGAATCCGTGACAGAATTGCGGGGCGTTAAATAAGGAGGAATTAAACATGATATTGACAGTATTTGATTCGATTTTTTCGGACACTTCCATAGACGACTTGACTACGGTAAACTTTTTGGTTTGCTTGTCGGCGTCCTTGGCATTGGGAATTTTGCTTGCTTTGGCATATCGTTTCAGAAATCCCACAACCAAAAGCTTCACCCTCGGCATAGCGTTGTTGCCCGCGATAGTATGCCTGGTGATAATTATGGTAAACGGCAACTTGGGCATAGGCGTAGCCGTAGCGGGAGCGTTCAGTCTCGTTAGATTCCGTTCGGTTCCCGGCACCGCTAAAGAAATCGTATGGATTTTCGCCACTATGGCGGTAGGACTCGCGGTCGGAACAGGGTATATCGCATACGCAGCAGCTTTTACGGCTATAATGATTGCTGCGAACATTATTCTAGTAGCCACAAATTTCGGAGGTAACAAGAACTCGGTTAATAAGCTTCTCAAAATCACAGTGCCTGAAGGCTTGGACTATACCAACGTTTTCGAAGACATCTTCAAGCAATTTACCAAACACTGTGAGCTTGTAAAGGTAAAGACCGCGAATTTGGGCAGTATGTTCAAGCTGACGTATAAAATCACGCTTACGGATTCAAATAAGGAGCGCGAATTTCTCGACAGTATAAGAGTCAGAAACGGCAATCTCGAGGTTGCCTGTTTACGAGAGGATTTCCAATCCGCCGATATGTAATTACTGACAGTATCTTATTCGGTGGAATGTGGGCTTATTAAACTAGATATTAACGCAAACCGTTGTTCCACGTTCGGCGCCGCCGTCAATGGATTTAGCGGTTTGTCGAAGCAATCATATAACAAACAAACGACACGTGAAGCAAAGCTTCCGTAAAGGAGAATAAAAAAATGAAAAGTAAGAAGTTTATATTGGTTATTTCAATAGCGCTTACGATCGCGTTGATTGCGGTAATAGCAGCGGTTATCACGGGATGTGGCACGAACACTTCGGGAGTTACGCAAACAGGGGAAGAAACGGTACCCGAAACACCTACCGTCGAAACCGAAATAGACGAGGACGAGCTGTTTTCGGACAGGGATTACGAAACCGAATACGATGAAGACGCGACTGTGGATATCGTATTTGACGGAACTACCGCGATGGTTGACGGAAGTGGTGCGACTTTTGCGGACGGCGTTTTGACGATAAGCAAGAAGGGAACGTACAAGATAAGCGGAACACTCACTGAAGGCTATGTCGTTGTGAATTGTGAGGACAAGAAGGTTCAAATAATTTTGAGCAACGCAAGCATTACTTCGGCATCTACCGCTCCAATCTATATTTTGCAAGCCGACAAGGTATTTATCACGCTTGAGGGTGACAACAGTCTGACAACCACTGGAGAGTTTGTGGCTATCGACGACAACAGCATCGACGGTGCAATCTTTTCCAAAGACGATTTGACGATAAACGGCAGCGGAAGTCTTACGATAGCTTGCCCTTACGGACACGGCATAGTATGTAAAGACGAGTTGGTAATTACCGGCGGCAGCATTACGATAAATTGCTTGGGACACGGATTGGACGTTAACGACAGCATTTGTGTATCCACGGCGGATATGAATATAACATCGGGTAAGGACGGTATGCATGCGGAAAACGATGACGATGCTACTTTGGGTTATATTTTCATCGAGGACGGAACGTATACAATTAAAAGTGCTGGTGACGGAATCAGCGCGGGAAGTGTTATTCAAATCAAGGGCGGAACGTACAATATAACCACAAACGGAGGCTCCTCCAACAGCTACACCGCAACCACCGACAGCTTCAAGGGAATCAAGGCAACAAGCCAATTGGTAATAAGCGGCGGAACGTTTACTATCAATTCGCTTGACGACAGTATTCACTGTAACGACAGTATGGAGATAAGCGGCGGGACGTTTACGATAAGCTCGGGCGACGACGGCATTCATGCAGATACCTCCATTGTAATCAGCGGAGGAAATATTACCATTACAAAAAGCTTTGAGGGGGTGGAGGCTCAAAACATCAACATTACGGGCGGCACTCTAAGCATTACCGCAAGCGATGACGGAATTAACGCGGCAGGCGGCGTGGACGGAAGCAGTACGGGCAGACCGGGCGAAAATCCCTTCACAAGTACAAGCAATTCTTACATTAAAATTTCCGGCGGCACCATTACGGTGAACGCTTCGGGAGACGGAATCGACGCAAACGGCTCTTTGTATATCAGCGGTGGAAAGACTATCGTTTATGGACCCACAAACAACGGCAACGGCGCGCTTGACTACGACTCGGTGGCTCAAATAACCGGTGGCGAGTTCCTCGCGCTGGGCAGCAGCGGAATGGCGCAGGGACTTTCAAGCTCGTCTACACAGTGTAATTTGATGTACAACCTGAACAGCACTTACGCGGCAAATACCGCGATAGCCCTTAAAGACAGCAGCGGCAACGTGATTTGCAGCTACACCGCGGCTAAGCAATTCTCCTCTGTGGTAATGAGCTCACCCGACATTACGCTCGGCGAAACCTACACACTGACCGTCGGCAACAGCAGCTACACAATCAAATTCACTTCTGTTACGATGTCCAACGGCAATCAAGGAGGCACGGGCGGTGGACAGCCTCCTAGAAGATGAGAAAATATTCTCAATCGCTTAGAACCGAGTTTTTCGAGCATTCCCCTTAACAACAGCGAACAAAAATTGAACTGAAGCAGAGTATGGAAATATAATACAAAATAACAAAGGCAAACTCGCAAACGCCATCAAAAGTGTATGACCGTCCTGAGATTATGTAATTGATGTGCGAAGTAAAAGCAAGCCTGCTCACGGCAAACAACACTGGCATAAGCGGTAAGGCGTAACAGCGCGCGCATTGCCATTATACCCTAAAGGTTTGCGCTTGCGATAACTAAACAGCTTCCGAATGTAAAATCGGTAGACTGCCTAGAATTATAAGGCGGCATATATGCCATAAGTGAGCATACCCCTCGATTCCCGACGAGTAGCGCACCCCGTGCACTTGTCGGGAATCTTTTATAAAAAAACCGTCCCGCGATTATTGTCGGGACGGTTATGCGGTGACGTTTTCTGTCGATTATCCGTTTTTCTTTTTCTTACCCTGCTGCATTTTGTCGGTAACCATTTGCTTTCCTTGGCGGATAAGCTGCTTGATTTCCGGGCTTGCTTCGAGCATAACGGCTCCGGCGATCGCGCCGAGCGTGAGTCCCGCAAAAAATCCTCCCTTCATTTCAGACCTCCTATATATCCCTATTTTCGGTAAATTTGCGCTTTTTCGCTAAAAATATTATGTGAAATAGCCCGACAAATATGAGCAAAACAATATACAATTAATTCCAAATGTGGTAAAATACTCGTGAAGTTTAGTCCCGAGCGTCGATTTATTGCAATCGGCTGTGCTTTTTTGCGCGCTTGGAAAAAGGAAGGATAAATATGGGCAGAATACTTGCTCTTGACGTCGGTGACGTCAGAGTGGGCGTGGCAGTCAGCGACCCTATGAAAATCATTGCCTCTCCGCTTTGCGTGGTAACTCGAAAGGACGGCGATTTGGACGAGATTATTGAGCTTGCCAGGCAAAACGATGTTGAATTAATCGTATGCGGCTTGCCCAAAAGGCTGGACAATGCAGATACTCTGCAAACCCAAAAGGTTAGGGAGTATGCCGCTGCGGTTGCCGAACGGTGTGGGCTAAGGGTGGTTTTCGTGGATGAAAGATTGACCACGGTAAGTGCGCAACGATCGCTTGTCGAGGGCAACATGCGTCGAGATAAAAGAAAGCAGGTTGTGGACAAGGTTGCGGCTTCACTCATTTTGTACACATATTTATCCGGATTATAAGCTTATTCCACTGTATTTATAAGGAGGAACATTATGTCAAAGGACAAGGACGAATTATTTGATGAAGAGAAAGGCGTTGTGGGCGATATGGTCGGCGACGATGAGGTTATCCAGTTGGTTACGGACGACGGAGTAACGTTGGACTTTTTCCACGTCGGAACCGTGGATTACGAGGGCAAGTGGTATGTGCTTTTGCAACCCGCCGAGGAAATGGAGGACATAGACGACGACGAATTGGTTATATTCAATCTGAAAGAGGGCGATGACGGCGACGTGTTGGAGCCTGTGCTTGACGACGAGCTGTTGGACAAAATTTACGAAAAATACGCCGTGGAGTTTTACGGCGAGGACGGTTGTGAGTGCGACCACGAGGGTTGCAATTGCGGCGAGCACGACGATTGTGAGTGCGAAGGCGACTGCGACTGCCATGAGCACACGGAAGGTTGCGATTGCGGACATGAAGGTTGCGACTGTACTGACAAGAAGGGGAAGAAGGTTAAATAGTAAGGGCATCGACGCTATACGTATTTCGTTTTGTGTTTGATGTGCTTTGCTTGCCGTATATGCGAAGGTTGTTTCGGATGCTTGAGCGTTACGGCGATTCGTGCACTTTGAGGCTAACCATATATTAGTAATCTTTTTAACGGCTGCGCTCGGATTCGATTGTATGAGGGATTCGGGCGCGGCTTTTTGCGACAATTTACAAAAAAACGTTTCTTGCAAATATGACAATAATTCCGAGCCTTACCGATTCTCTCTTTTAAAGCCCAAATCGTAAGCTTTTTTGTGTTTTTCGGGCAAAAATCTTAATAATTCATAAAAAATAGTATAAAACGATTGCAAAAGTAGAGAGCTTGTGGTATACTCTTCAAGGTTTATTATGCACTTGTGCTCTATTCGTCTGTTGTGCCGATGTTTATCGGAAGAGGGCGGAGCAGTTAAGGACGCAAGGAGGATAAAATACAATTATTTGAGGAGAAGAAAAATATGTCAAATGTAGTTTCAATGAAACAACTATTGGAAGCGGGCGTTCACTTCGGACACCAAACCCGCAGGTGGAATCCCAAGATGAAGCCGTACATCTATCAGGCTAGGAATGATATTCACATCATCGATTTGCAGCAAACGGTTACTCTTGCCGAGCAGGCGTATAAGTTTGTAAGAGATACGGTTGCCGAAGGTAAGACCGTGTTGTTTGTCGGAACAAAAAAGCAGGCGCAGGCGGCGATAAAGTCCGAGGCAGAGCGTTGCGGAATGTATTATGTGAACAATCGTTGGTTGGGCGGAACGCTTACAAATATCAAGACAATCAGGACGAGAATCGAAAGATTGAATAAAATCGACCAAATGGAAAAGATGGGCGAATTCGATATGCTTCCCAAAAAGGAAGTTGCTCAACTCAAGGGGGAGAGAGACAAGCTGGAGCTTAACCTCGGCGGAATTAGAGATATGAAGGGATTGCCCGGAGTAATCTTTATCGTGGATCCTAAGAAAGAGGCTATTGCAGTACACGAAGCCAAGGTTCTGAATATTCCCATTGTCGCGATTGTAGATACCAACTGCGATCCCGATGAAATCGACTGTGTTATACCCGGAAACGACGACGCTATCGGTGCGGTCAAGATTATGGCGGCATTGATTGCGAACGCGGTTATCGAGGCAAGAGAGGGTGTTGTTTACTCTGTCGACGAGGAAGAAAAAGAAGAAAAGAAAGAAGATAAAAAAGACGTGAAAAAAGAGGAAAAAGCCGAGGCAGAAGCAAAAGAGGTTAAGGAAGAGCCTGTTGCAAAAGCCGAATAATCGGACATTTACCCGAATAATATTGAAAAGTGAGGTATAAATATGGCTAATTTTACAAGTCAAGATGTTATGAAGCTACGCGAAGCCACCGGTGTGGGCATGATGGACTGCAAAAAGGCATTGGTTGCAACCGAGGGAAAATTTGATGAAGCGATAAAATATTTGAGAGAAAAGGGCATTGCCACTGCCGCAAAGAAGCAGGACAGAGTTGCCGCCGAAGGTATCATTGATAGTTATATCCATATGAACGGTAAAATCGGCGTTTTGTTGGAGGTTAACTGTGAGACCGACTTTGTTGCAAGAAGCGACAGATTTAAGGCTCTTGTACACGACATTTCTTTACAGATCGCCGCGGCAAAACCCGAGGTGGTGAGCAAAGAGGATTGCGACCAAAGCAAGGTTGACATCGAAAGAGATATATTGACGCATCAAGCGTTGAACGAGGGAAAGCCTCAAGCGGTTGTGGACAAAATGGTCGAGGGAAGAATCCAAAAATACTACAAAGAAGTTTGTTTGTTGGAGCAACCCTTTGTTAAGGACGACAGCAAGACCATTCAGCAGCTCATCCACGAGGCAATCTCCGAGTTGGGCGAGAAGATATCGATAAGAAGATTCACCCGCTATGTTGTCGGCGAAGGTATCGAGAAGAAGAAGGATACATTTATCGAGGAAATTCAAAGCGCGGTTGACGCAGTACAAAAGTAATATTTAATTAAGGGGACGAAGCAGTCCCCTTTGTTATAGCTTTCGAAGCTATGTAAACGACACAACGGAGAACGGGAGAGTTGTCATCGAGTGGAATCGAGTAAAAAGACAAGTCGGTGAGGACGAACTGTTCGCGAAACTTGGAGAAACTGTATGAAATACAATCGTATTCTATTGAAAATAAGCGGCGATGCATTGACAGATGGCGGATTCGGTATCGATGAGGCTACGCTGGATGCCTTTGTGGAGGAACTGAAGCGCGCGTATGAGCAGAAGGTGCAAATAGGCATCGTTATCGGCGGCGGAAACTTTTGGAGGGGCAGAAATGCACAAACTATGGATAGGTCGGTTGCCGACCACATAGGAATGTTGGCGACCGCAATGAACGCGCTTGCCCTGCAGGAGGCTTTGGAGCGCGTCGGTATCCCTACCAGAGTGCAAACCGCGATTACAATGCAAAGAGTTGCCGAACCGTATATTTTGCGTAAGGCATTGAGACATTTGGAAAAGGGCAGGATCGTGATTTTTGCGTGCGGCACTGGAAGCCCCTATTTTTCCACCGATACGGGTGGTGCGTTGAGGGCTGCGGAAATACATGCCGACATACTGCTTTGCGCGAAGAATGTGGACGGTGTTTACGACAGCGATCCCAAGCTCAACCCCAATGCAGTTAAGTACGACGAATTAAGCTATTTCGATGTACTCAAAAACGATTTAAAGGTTATGGATGCGACGGCGATCGCGCTGTGCAGGGATAACAACATTCCTATATTATGTTTTTCCTGCAAGGTCAAAAACAGTATCGCCGACGCTGTAAGCGGTAAAAAGATCGGAACGCTTATACATTGAAGAGCAAGAGGCTAAGGGCCGAAACGGCAATCCCTATTCGTGTGTTTGTGTGGGGAAGCGGCGGCTTAGCCGACACTGTCAGCGGTAGAATAACTAAGTTAAAACAGCAGGCGGACATGCCTGCTTTTTAAATATTCGAGCTAAAATACATTTCGGCACAAAACGCACTCATCTTTAATTAAATTTGCCAAACTGTAATAAAACAGTTGAAAAAAAGTGCGAATTGAATTATAATGTTATGTGATTACTTGAAATAGGAGGAAGCTTATGGCATACGCAAATCCACAGATTGAAGCTATTTTTGAAAGACTAACGGCGGGAATCGATAAGACCATTGAATATATGAAGGGGGAGTTTGCGGTTATGCGTGCAGGTCGCGCAAACCCAAGAGTACTCGATAGGATCTCCGTCGATTATTACGGAACGCCCACCCCGATTAACCAAATGGGAAATATCAGCTCTCCCGAGCCCAGACAGTTATTGATTTCCGTTTGGGACAAGAGCGCGTTAAAGCTTGTCGAGAAGGCAATTTTATCGGCAAATATCGGTATCACGCCGATTAACGATGGTAACTTCATCAGATTGAATTTCCCGGAGGTTACAGAGGAAAGAAGGAAGGAGATTGTCAAGCAGATAAAGAAGCTGGGCGAGGAAACAAAGGTCGCGACCAGAAACGAAAGACGTGACGCCTTCGACAAACTGAAGAAGGTTAAGAGCGATAAGCTTATATCCGAGGATTTGGTTGCCGACTACGAAAAAGAGGTTGACGAAAAGGTAAACAAGTCGATCGAGCTTATCGATAAGCTTGTAAAAGAAAAAGAAAAGGATATAATGAGCGTTTAATTTTCGGAGGTGTATGACGTGTTTGTCGAAGGATGCGAAGGTGGGAGAAGCTCTCAAACAAGCGATATTTATTGCTGTTACATCGGATTGACTCTTTCGGACGTGGAGAGCGAGCTTACGAACAAAGGCGTGAAATACAAGACCGTTGCTAATATCTGCACAAAGCAGAAGGCGTTTGACAAATACATCGTAACAAATTTGAAAGAGGATAACGGTACGGTCGTTATTTATTACGGCAATTTTCTCACCCGTGTAAAGGAATAGTGGGGATTGCCGTTTTGTGGTTGCTAATTTTAAAGAAATTGATTTAAGGAGTGCCAAGGAGAAGTATGGCGGAGTTTTTAACGGGAAAAAGAAGGACTTGTATGTGCGGCGAGGTGGACGTTTCATACGTCGGCAAGGAAGTAACGCTTATGGGCTGGGTAAATCGCAGGCGTGACTTGGGAAGCTTGATATTTATACAGCTGCGAGACAGAACGGGCTTGGTCCAGGTAATTCTCGATACCGAAAACTCCTCGGCGGAGTTGCTTGAAAAGGCAAGCTCGCTGAAGATGGAGTATGTCGTAATGGTGAAAGGTGTCGTACGTAAAAGAGTGGGCGACAATGTCAACGTCAATATGCGCACGGGCGAAATCGAGGTTGTTGTGGACGAGGTGCGGATTTTGAGCAAGGCTGACACGCCTCCTTTCGTAATCGGCGATGCCACCGCCGGCGAATTACTGCGTTTAAAGTATAGATATTTGGATTTGAGAAGGGAAAGCTTGCAAAAGAATTTGTTCCTAAGGAGCAAAGCCACTCAAAGCATAAGAAATTATCTTTCCGGCAACGGTTTTTTGGAGATTGAAACACCGTTTTTGGGTAAAAGCACGCCCGAAGGCGCAAGGGACTATCTTGTTCCGAGCAGAATCCACGCTGGCAAGTTTTACGCTTTGCCGCAGAGTCCGCAGCTATATAAGCAGCTACTGATGATTGCCGGCTATGACAGGTATTTTCAGTTTGCAAGATGCTTCAGAGACGAGGATTTGAGAGCCAATAGACAGCCCGAGTTTACTCAGGTCGACCTTGAAATGAGCTTTATCGAAAGCGAGGATGATATCCTTTCCATAATGGAGGGTTTGATCGTAAATCTGTTCAAGGATTGTTGGGGCAAAGACCTTGCGCGTCCGTTTAGAAGAATGACCTATGAAACCGCTATGGAGCTTTACGGCTCGGACAAGCCGGATATTCGTTTCGGAATGGAGATTATCGATATTTCCCAAGCGGTGGCAGGCAGCGGCTTCTTACCCTTTGAAAACGCCGTTAAAGAGGGCGGAACGGTAAGAGCGATCAAGTTCGAGGGCGGTGAAGCGCACTTCGGCAGAAAGGATTTTGACAGGCTTGCTGACTTCGTTAAGACGTATGAGGTAAAGGGTCCGATGTGGTACGCCGTCAACGATAAGGGAGAATTGAAAACCTCCTTTGCCAAGAAAATGACAGAGGAAAGTGTTTCGCGGATGTGTGAAAAGACTGCATATCGCGCGGGAGATATTCTGTTCGTAATTGCCGATAACGATACCGAAAGGACCTTGCAGGCGATTGGCGCACTAAGACGGTATCTGGGCGATAAATTCGAGCTGATCGACAAGAATGAGTTGGGAATTACGTGGGTAACCGATTTTCCGCTGTTTGAGTACAGCCGCGAAGAAAACAGGCTTGTGGCAAAGCATCACCCGTTCACAAGTCCAAAGATAGAGGATTTGCCGCTGTTTGACACTGCTCCCGAGAAGATGCACGCCAACGCGTATGACTTGGTTATGTGCGGAGATGAGATGGGCGGCGGAAGCATAAGAATTCACGATAAAGAGATTCAACGCAAGATGTTTGAGACTCTTGGGCTTTCCGAGGAGCAGATCGCCGATAAATTCGGATTTTTCGTGAATGCGTTTAACTATGGAACGCCTCCTCACGGCGGACTTGCTTTCGGATTCGATAGGCTTATGATGGTGCTTTGCAACACCGATAACATAAAGGACGTTATTGCGTTCCCTAAAATGCAGAATGCAAGCTGCGTTATGTCGCAGGCTCCGTCCGAGGTCGACGACAAGCAAATTGACGAGCTTCATATTAAGATTGTAGAGAAAGAAAAAGCCGACGAGGCTGAATAGTACCGAAATGACAGAAAACGGAAGGGTTATCGGGTTGGAAGGCGATTTTGCGGTCGTACGCTTCGACAGGCGTTCGGCGTGCGACAAGTGCGGTATGTGCGGCGGAAGTGCGACAGATAAGCATATCGACGTCCGACTTAAAAACGATTGCGACGTAAAAACGGGCGACGGAGTTGTGGTGGAGATCAAATCTCAAACCGTGCTTCTTTCTGCGGTAATCGCATATCTCATTCCGCTTGCCGTTGCGATAGGCGCGATGCTTGTCTGCTATTTTGCGGGAGCGGAGGAGTGGTTGACCTTCACGGTCTTTATGCTTGCGTTGCTTGTGGGATATTTGATTGTGCATTGGGTAGCAAAAAGGTTTTCCAAAAGAATCGACATGAGGATTTTGGATAAAGTAACGGTATGTGAAGGCGACTCCAAATGACCTTCGGCGATACTCATATTGTAAAGTGAGGGAAACGGCAGACAGGTTGTAAATATCAAGTGCGAAAGCGACAAAAGCTTAGTTAATGGAAAAACATCAAAGCAATTCCCGAAGGATAGGCGTATATTCTTCGTAGGGAATCGGTGCTGTGCCCGCTTGAGCAATAAAGCGGTGCTAGGGAAGCTTTATAATATGTGCGCTCGGCAAACGACGGCTTGTCTTGCGCGAGGTGGCGGTCGTTATCAGTCGTCGAACGGGGTAGAGGATACAATGGCAAAACTAAAGAAAGCAGGTATAACCGAGTTCAAGGAGTTGATCAACAGCGAGAAATTCGTGATCGTGTATTTTTATGCGACTTGGTGCGCTCCTTGCAGAGCTATGAACGATGCCGTGGAACAGTTGGGTGAGCAACTCAGCGGGAAAATCGAGGTAATTTCGATTGATTTGGATAAGAACAAAGACTTATTCATAATCTTTGAGGTCAGCAGTATTCCTGCCGTCTTGTTGTTTTACGAGGGCAAGGTCGCCGAAAGAATCGTCGGTTATCAACCCAATCAGTTGCTTTTGGAGTGGACCAAGACTTCAGTAAGGCGTTATCTTGCCGATGAGGAGAATGCGGGAAGCGAGGATTTTGATGCCGGCAACGGTAATGGAGCCGACGATTACCAAACTGCCGATAAAGAGGGCGAAAGCGTTGACTTTGAGAGCGCAGACAACCAAGACATAGCGGGTGACGGCTTTGATACCTTCGATATTCAAGACGAAGGCATTGAAAACGAGACCGTCGACAATCCCAACGATGAAAGCGACAATGGGACTTCCCAAGGTCGGGAATGGTAATAAAGCATAATACTCAATACCGATAAAAAAACAAGTAAAAGCCGACGAACCGAAAAACGTTGTAAAAGATAGTTTAAAAAAGCCGACGAACTTGAAAACATCGAAGAAAACGGCAAAAGAGCCGACAAACACAATCCGTCGAAAAAACGGCGATGTAAATTCGATTAACATAATAGATAAGATAGAACTTGCGATATTCGCATTTAATATAAGGAGAATTGATAATGGTAGACCTTAAAACATTAAGGGAAAAAGATTTTGATCTTTATGAAACATATCGGGAGGAGTTAGTAAGGCAGAGGCAGAATATCGAGCTGATTGCAAGTGAGAATTTCGTTTCTCCCGCGGTTATGGCGGCTATGGGCAGTTTTTTGACCAACAAGTACGCGGAGGGCTATCCCGGAAAAAGATATTACGGCGGTTGCCAATTTGTTGACAAGACCGAAGAGCTTGCGCGCGAACGTGCTAAGGAGCTGTTCCACGCCGATCACGCCAACGTACAGCCGCACAGCGGAGCAAGCGCGAACATTGGCGTATACTTTGCGTTATTGGAACCGGGCGACACGATTTTGGGAATGAATCTTGCTCACGGAGGACACTTGACGCACGGAAGTCCCGTAAACCTTTCGGGAAAATACTTCCATGTTGTGCCTTACGGCGTAAGCCAAGCCGATTGCAGAATCGATTATGACGAGTTGAGAAAAATTGCGATCGAAGCTAAGCCCAAGCTGATTGTTGCAGGTGCAAGTGCATATCCGAGAATTATCGATTTTAAGCGTTTCAGAGAGATTGCCGACGAAGTGGGTGCGATTTTGATGGTAGATATGGCGCACATAGCAGGACTTGTTGCGACAGGACTTCACCCCAGCCCCGTTCCCTACGCCGACGTTGTTACAACGACCACGCACAAGACATTGAGAGGTCCGAGAGGCGGTATGATCCTTTGCAAGGAGGAATACAAAAAGGCAATCGACAAGGCAATATTCCCCGGAATCCAAGGCGGTCCTCTTATGCATATTATCGGTGCCAAGGCGGTTTGCTTAAAAGAAGCGATGAGTGACGATTTCAAGGTTTACCAACAGCAGATTATCGACAACGCCCAAGCTCTTGCCAACACTTTGCTGCAAAACGGCGTAAAGCTTGTCAGCGGCGGTACGGACAATCACTTAATCTTGGTGGATTTGAGCGAAACCGAGATGACCGGAAAAGAGCTGGAAACCTTGCTTGATGACATTCACATCACCGTCAACAAGAACGGAATTCCTTTCGATCAAAGAAAGCCCACTATCACAAGCGGAATTAGAATCGGCACGCCAAGCGTAACCACAAGAGGCATGAAGCAAGCCGAAATGCAAACAATAGGTGAAATTATCGCTGATATTATCCACAACGGAGAAGCCGCCAAGGAAAGATGCGATGCTAAGGTTTTGGAGCTGACAAAGCGTTTCCCGCTTTACGAAAACGATATTTTGGATTAGTCGTTTTTGTTCGCATTACGAATACGAGATTTTAGAATAATTGATCGATTCGCATTACGTAAACTAGTTTTTAGAGTATTCATATATGCTTTACGAATGAGATTAAAGCTTATTACGTTCGTTTTCGCGTTATTAACGTGATATTATTGGTTTTTCTATGTAAATTCAATATTTAACATCGTTGTTTGGCGGTGTTGCTTAAATAAAAAATGTCTTTCTCGAATCATCGGGGAAGACATTTTTTGTTACTTATTTATCTAAAAGCTATAATGCAAATAAACGACTGCAAAAAGCTGCACTATGTGCAACCGATTGTATGAGTCGTAGCCTTTTGCCATCGAAGCCTTGAAGCGCAAAGCCCACGGTAAAAGGTTACACTTATGCGACCGATTGTATGCGTCGTAAATTTTCGGTGAGGCTAAGTGTTAAACACTGGGAACGGGTTCAGCATCCAAACAAGCCGCCGTAAGCTTAGCCGTTTCGATGACGTCGAATACGGAGCAAGTTTCCACGGGTGTATGTATATAGCGTGTGGGAATGGAAATACCGCCTGCCAATGCACCGCCGTGCGCCAGTTGAATTGCACTGGCATCGGTTCCGCCGTATCTAAGCACCTCAAGCTGATATTTAATGCCGTTGCTCTCGGCACATTTTTTCATCATTTCCACAATGTCCTTGGAACAAATAAGGGACGAATCCTTTATTTTGATTGCTGCGCCCTTGCCAAGAGCAAGTGCGATCGGAGGTTTGGTTGTTGCCGGATAGTCGCCCACCATAGTAACATCGATGCAGAATCCGAAATCGGCGTTTACTGTATATGATGCGGTTTTTGCGCCACGGCAGCCGACTTCCTCTTGGGTAGTGAAAGCCAGATAAATATCGTTCTTGTTGTCCTTCAACAGAGTAAGAGCGTACAGCAAAGCGGTGCAGCCGATAAGGTCGTCGAGGTACGGTCCCATAATCAAATCATCGTTAAGCATAACGGGAGAGCCCTCATAAACGGCGGTGTCGCCGATAGCCACGAGTTTCTCGGCTTCTTCGCGACCTCTTGCGCCTATGTCGATATAAAGGTCGGTCTTTTTGGGAGCAGAGCCGTCCTCCTTGTATTCGGACGTGATAAGTCCCTTTTGTCCGTTCAGAAACTTAATCGGGCGGTGAATAAGGTTTTGAGGATTAAAACCACCGATTGTTTCGAAGTGGATAAATCCCTTATCGTCGATGTCGGTTACCATAAAACCGATACAGTCCATATGTGCGCAACATATTACCTTTTTGCCTTCGCCCTTTTTATGAACGAACAGATTGCCCAGTGCATCGGTGAATATTTCGTCTGCGTATGGTAAAGCGATTTCCGCGATTGTGCTTGCTATAGCTTTTTCGCTTCCCGACGGGCAGGCCGAGGCGACCAATTTCTTTTGAATTTCGAAAATATTAAGCATTATAATACTCCTCCACATTATTGATGATTAGTTTTGCCAGCGTAAGCGTTTGTTGAATGTCGTCTAAATTGGCGACACACGCGGGCGAGTGAATATAGCGTACGGGAACCGATAGCCCGATTATTTTTGATCCGGCGTTTGTCACATGAAGTCTGCTCGAATCGGTGACGGCGTTAGCGGATGTTCTGAATTGATACTTCACATCGTTATTTTTCGCTAAATCCATAGCGTACTTTCTTGCATCTGCCGAATAAATAGTGCCGCCGTCCATAAGAGAAAGCGCACCGCCCCCGCCGATAAACGTTGAGCGTTTTACGGGAGTACATTCGGGCAGATCAACCGCGCTGGTACCCTCGAGGACCAAGCAAAGCCCCGGATTGATACGCTTTGCCGCGACGGTTGCACCGCGCATACCTATTTCCTCTTGAGCGGTAAAAACGAACCAAGTGTCGTACTCCAACTCGGTAGCCAAAGCTTTCATCATAATTGCGCAGCCCACTCTGTCGTCGAGAGCCTTCGCAGCGATCATATTGTCGCCGAATTCCTCGAAGGGAGTATGGAAGCAAACCATATCGCCGACATAGGTAAATGCTTCAACGGCACCTTTGCTCATACAGCCGGTATCCAAGCTCAAATCCTTGAGCGATGGTGCGGCCTTTCTTTCCTCGGGACGAGTAAGGTGAATGGCTTTAATACCCAAAACACCTCTCGTTCTGTCGGTGCCGACATCGAGTGTTTTTCCCGGAAGTACACGTGCATCAATATTGCCGCTTGCCGCCAGCTTGATGTATCCGTCCTCGGTAATCTTTTTTACATAGAATCCTACCTCATCGGTGTGAGCGGCAACCATAATCGGCATTTTGGGTTGTTTTTTACCTTTTTTAAACACAAAAAGGTTATTAAGTGCATCGGTAAAGATGTCATCGGAGTATTGCTTGCAAAACTCTGCAATGTATCTTATGACCTCGTATTCGTAACCGGCAACCGCGTTAAGAGCGGTTAATTCCTTCAATAACTGTTTCACAGCGCACCTCCCAACATCGACATATCGAACGCCTTGCAGTATTCGCAAATCAGCTTGGCAACATTTTGGATATCCGAAGTGCTGATGACCTCCACGGGCGTGTGCATATACTTAAGCGGCAGGGACAGCACCAAGCAGGGAACGCCCAGGTTGGTTATCTGCACCTCGTCGGCGTTGGTACCGCTGAAGGAGGGGCTGACCTCCACAACGTAGGGAATCTTCTTGGCACGCGCGATTTCGCACGCTTTATTCGCGTACTTCGTCAAGCTCCTCGAGCCGTAAAGTATCATAGGACCGCAACCGATAGTTTCCAAATCGGGCGCATCCGAAGTCTTTGCGTGAGAAACGTCCACAACAATGGAAAAGTCAGGCTTGTCCGCGGTCGCTCTGCAAAACGCACCGTCTCCGCCGATTTCTTCCTTTGTCGAACCGGATATGTAAATATCAACATTCATATCCTCTTTGTTCATAAGCTCCAAAGCCTGCATAAGCGTAACAAAGCACGCTCTGTCGTCGAACGACTTGCCACAGATTTGTCCTCCCTTAAGCTCGAAGGGCTGCATATCGTAGCATATGTAGTCGCCGACCTTTATGGTTTCTTTGACCTTTTCGGCGGCAAATCCAACGTCGATAAACAGCTTCTCAAAGGGAATACTGCTTTTCATACTTGCCACATCAGTAAGGTGTGGAGTCACCGTGGAAACGATACCCTTGACAAATCCCGTCGCGGTGTTAATGAGCATACGCGCGCCCGGCAACATTCTCGGATCTACGCCGCTCGGCAAGAAACGGATGAAGCCCTCATCGGTTACCTCCGTTACGACAAAGCCGATTTCGTCGAGATGCGCATCTAACAGAATTTTCGGTGCGTTGGGCTTGTTACACCTTTTCACTCCGAAACAATTTCCGAATTTGTCGACACCGGCTTCATCGACGTATGGCTTGAGCATTTCACAAGCGGCTTTTGCGACCGAAAACTCGTTTCCGGATACGCCGAAAAGCTTGGAAAGCTCAAATATTTTGTTAACTACTTCCATTTTATCCTCCATTATGTTAATTATGTAAATATGTTCAGGCGAATAATCCGCCGTAAAGAGCTTAAATAACATAAATCAATATATTTCGATGTATATCTAACCGTATACAGTATGCGGCAAATAGCTAAAATTGTCAAGCATTTTGGAGTAATTAGGTGAATATGTCCACACTGCTTTTTCGCCAAATAGCAAAAGTAGTAAACAGCGAAATCAGGCTTAACGCCAAGCTTCGTTTTAAGTACATTCGCATTCAGACACGCAGACGTTAGGCAATCTCGTCCAAAAGCACGATTGCAGCTGCGGCTTCTACTATGGGGCAGGCGCGTAGTGCTATGCAGACGTCGCTCGGGCTTTTGCGCTCGATAACTGCGGTTGTCATATCCGCGAGATTAAGTCCGCGTACGGGAGCGGCGATTGTCGGAGTCGGCTTGAAGCATACATTGAATAAAAGCGGCATACCATTGGATATTCCGCCGTTAACGCCTCCGCAGTTATTGGACGAAAGGGATACCTTGCCGTCACGTACGACAAATTCGTCTACGGCGGCTTTGCCCGTCATATTCGCGAAATCGAAGCCGCGTCCGAACTCCACACCCTTAACCGCGGGCAACGAAAAAAGAAAACCGCCCAGCCTTGCGTCTAGCCCGTCGAACCTCGGAGAGCCTACGCCGACGGGAAGTCCTACGACGCAGCACTCGACAACGCCGCCGCAGCTGTCCTTTTCGGCAGATAGCCTGTTCGTTAAAGCTTGCACCCGATCGGCAATGTCATCGATAAAGGGATACGACGTAAAAAGACGTTCGTAAAGCGATAGAGGATTGTCATAATTCGCAAAGCTCCTGTCGCAAATATCCAAAATCGATTTTACGTGTGAAATTATGCGAATTTTGTGCTTTTCGTATAGGGCTTGAGCGCATAATGCTCCCGCAAAGGTCAACGGTGCGGTAAGTCTGCCGCTAAGGTGTCCACCTCCGCAAATGTCTGCAAAGCCCTTATATTTGACAAAAGCCGTGTAGTCGGCGTGTGACGGACGCGCAACCGTGCAATCGTCATTTGAGTATGCTTTGTTTTGGAAAATAACCGTAATCGGAGATCCGTTGGTAAAGCCGTCGGACACGCCCGATATAATCTCGTAATTGTCTTTTTCTGCTCTTGATGTGGCGTTAAACAACGGATTGGGCGTGCGCCTTGCTATAAAAGCGTCGATATAGTCGAAGTCCAACTTCATTCCGCACAAAAAGCCGTCGATGGTTATTCCCATTTGGCGTTGATGAGATTGCCCGAACAGTGATATTTTAAGATTGTTTCCCCAAATTGAAGACATTTTTCCCCTCTATAACGTGCTGAATTTCATAATCAGAATATTTTGTATCTACAAGGTTACATTTATGTTACGCGATTATCTCCGAATTTGATTTGGCTTCATCCGTGCTTTGACCGTTGTTTGCACACAAAAGCTTGGTCTTTCCCCCCAGTCTGTTGTATTCGGGAAAGTAGTCCCTAAAGCTCTTATTTACGCATTCGTAGTCCTTGATGACAATCGGGTTATCGCAAGCCAAGGCAAGCACCGAAAGCATCATAACTATGCGGTGGTCGTTGAAGGAAGGGAAAGTGATACCTCCGTTGAAGGAAGGCTTGCCGCAAATTGTGATCTTGTTATTGGAAACCGTAGTTTTGACGCCCAACTCGGAAAGAATATATATCAAAGCATCCATTCGGTTGCTTTCCTTGTGGACAAGTCGTCTTACGCCTCGAATAGAGCTTACGCCGTCCGCGGTTGAAAGCAGAGCGCACACGGGAAGTATTAGGTCCGGGCAATTGGACATATCCACATCTATCGGTTTTATCGTGCTTTTTTCGACCGTAACGTTCAGGTCGGCAAGCAATACGGACGAGTGACATGATCTGGTCTTGATATCGAAACTCGCACCCAATTCGGGCAATAAATCGATTATTCTTCTGTCGGGTTGAAGGCTAAGGCTGTGCAGATTGTTGCTTGTAACCTCGCCGCTTAAAAGTCCGCAGGCAATGAAGAAAGCATTGTTGGAATAGTCGTTTTCAAAGCAGGTTTTACGATATCCGTACGAGCTTTTATGGGTGTAATAGGTATTGCGGTCGCGTTTTACGGTTACGCCGAAGCGTTGCATTTCACATACGGTCATATCCGCATAACCTCTCGAGTAAAACGGAGGTGTAACGTATAGCTTACAATCTCCGTCTAGGAGAGGCAGTGCCAAGAGCAATCCGCTGACATATTGCGAGCTTAGGTTGCCGCAGATTGTATAATCGCCGCACACGAGTTTTCCTCTTGCGATAATTAGGTTGTTTTCGATGGTAATATTGGCTCCCATTCTGGTTAATTCGTCTATAAGCAAAGAATGCGGACGGTGTGCCAGAGAATCGGAAAGCAAATAGTTTACACTAAGTCCCAACGCGCAGGTAACGGGTAATAGGAGCCTTAAAAGTGTGGCGTTATCACCGCAGTTTATTTCCGTATGCTCGACCTTATCCCTCTTTCGAAGTATCTTTCGCAGACTTTCCGTAGCCTTATATGTCAAATCTATATCGTCCGACTTGATATCGAAAATCGGAGGCTTGGTTTTTGCCAGCATACAGCAAATGAGATGCCTAACGATGTATGATTTATTATAAAGTAAATTCGGCGTTCCGTATATGGAGCTTTTTTCAATTTGAATATCCATTATTCCTCTTATGTTACCTGTTTACCCTTGTGTTGTGCAATTGTAGTATTCTAACGGCTGTTGCTGATCCAACCCAACAGGGTGTTTCTTTGAATGGAAACAACTCTGCAATCGCCGATATTTATCAAGAACGGCATATAGATGTCGTCACCTTCTTGCTTTTTGTCGAAAATAGGCACGTTCTTTAGGACATTGAGGTTGGGGAGCAATCTAAATCCGAATCTTTGTATGGCATTATATACGTTGTTAAAGGTATAGTTTGGTACGATTCCGTAGTCGCATCCCAGTTTGGTTTCGAAATAAATTCCGTTTACGACGGCTTCCCCGTGCGTTATGGAATAACCGAAGGCGGTTTCAAGTGAATGACCTATTGTGTGACCGAGGTTAAGGATATGTCTGATATTGTTGTCATAATAGTCTTTGTCGACATAGCTCAATTTAATCGTAATACAGCTTGCGATTGCTTCCTTTACGGCAGAAGTGCTGTTGAACACGCCTGAATAGTCGTTACCCGAAATAAGCGAATACTTCAAAATCTCGCCTTTTCCGCTGGAAAACTCTCTTTGATTGAGAGTTTTTAAAAAGTCGGTGTCAATCAAAACGGCGGTTGGATTATAAAACGTTCCTATGGCGTTTTTTCGGTTATTGAAGTTAAGCCCATTCTTTCCGCCGATGCCCGCATCTACCATTCCCATAAGGGTAGTAGGAACGATCGCGTAATGCGCGCCTCTTAAATATGTGCTTGCCACGAAGCCGCAAATGTCGGAGGTAATACCCCCGCCTATGCTTATAAGAAGACAATTCTTGGTAATTGCGTTCGCAACCAAAAAATCGTACAGTCTGCAAGCCGTTTCCATGGTTTTGGATCGCTCGTCACAGCGTAAAATGAACGTCCGAACTCTGTCACCCAAAGCGCGAAACGGAGCGATTAGTCGGTTTTGCCACAGCCCGAAGACGTTTTGATCGATGACCAATACGATTTGATTGAACGTAAGCTTACTCACCGAAGTTGAGGTGAGTAGCTCCTCATAGGGCAAAAAGTATACGTTGTGTTTTGCCAGCGTGTCTTTGATGCTGCCCTCGCCGAAAAAATTACTGTCCATAATAGCCTCTTGTAATTAGTTCACTTTTTACCTTGTGGAAAATGCGATCCGAATTGAATTTTTTGCTTTGCCATATGCTTTCGGATTTTATCGCCTGAAAGATTAGCATATCCAATCCGTCGGAATATGCAATATTATTGTCATGTGCGTATCTGGACAATTCGCATTCTCCGATATGCAGATCGAATATCAACCCTTTTTTACTTATGTGTCCGTCTAAAATCCTCGGGTTTTCAACTCCCAAAGAGCAGTCGACGACCAAATCAAAGACCAATCCGTTTTCTTTTTTGCGATTTGTAACACTCGATGAGTTATTCACGTCGGATAACTGCTGCGCAGTTGAATCGACAATGAAAACGGTTTCGGTTGTTTGCTCGTTCGAAACTTTCGATTTCTTAGCCTTCGAGATACGGCAGAGCTCCAAATCGGGCGGAGTAAGTTCATTGTTTAGGTATATCGGCGTATAGCCCCTGCTTTTTGCAAATAGCTTCGCTCTTTCTATAGATGAAGACAGGACGTATAAGTTGCTTGTGATTGACATAAGCTCGTAAGCAACAGCCTTTGCCGCGCCTCCTGTTCCGATGACAAGTGCGTTCTTGAAGATAGCGTTACTTAGGTAAGCTTGATTGGTGCGTGAATTCAAGCCTTCGATGGTTCTCAATACGATATTGTCGAGGGCGCATCGGAAGCCGAAGATGTCGGTGGAGAAACCGATTTTAAGTAAACCGCCGACAGAAAGGTGCTGAACGGTATTGATACTTCGATAGTATTTGGCAGGTCCGCAAGGCTCCGAATACGCAATTTCTATCTCCTTAAAGGGCGTCGTAACGTTGTATCCGTCCATGAAATTAAGTATCGGTATACACTTTTTTCTAAGTGCGCATTTTTCTGCGAAAGAAAGCTTGCGGACATCGATAGTTGAGCCAAAAAGAGCCGAAGCATCCACGAGGCGGTACACGGCATCAAAGCCCGTTTCTTCAAATATTATCTTATGTATTATGGGCGAAAGCGACTTTTGTATGCCGCAACCGACCAGCCCGTAATTTTCGCTCACAGCTTCCTCCGTATGTCAAGCCCTATGATCTCATGATTTTAGCTCACTATTTCGTATTAATGTAAGCAATTTTATCGTATAACTTTATCGGTATTGTTAAATCGGGACTTGTTGACGATAAATTTGGATATTGCCATCAATCAAGCTACAGTATACCATAATGCTTTAGTTAATTCAAGCAATGCAACAAAAAAAAATCAAAATACTCCCCAAACACTTTGAAATACGCGGTAAATGTGCTAAAATATAAAACCAAGCGTAATAGAGCTGTTGCGCGAGGGCGGATTTCGGGTAAGCTCGGCAAATGTAGTGTTAAATCAATCGGTAATAATGAAAAAGAGTAATAACGACCCAATTCAGAATAAGCTGTTGATGCTTTTCATTTTCGACAAAATGGAAATGCCGATGTCGGAGGATACTCTTACCAATTTTTGCACTTGCGATGATGCCTTGATTCCCTATATGGACTGCAAGTGGTCGTTTGGGGACTTGCTAAAGACGGGCTATTTGTGTGAATACAAGTACTCTTGCAAGGATTTACCGCTTTACATAATATCCGAGGAGGGCAGAATTTGCTTAGCGCATTTCTTTGCCCGTATCCCTATAAGCCAAAGGGAGTTGGTGTCGGCGATCGTCAAACGTGACAGAATGACGTTTAAAAGGCAACAGGAGTATTTCTCAAATTACAGCAAAAACTCCGACGGCACATATAAGGTTTCACTTAAGATAAACGAGCCGGAAAAGCCCGTTATCGAAATCAGTATGAACGTGCCTTCGAAGGAGATTGCAAAATCGATGTATGACAGTTGGGAAGAACGCGCACCCAAGGTGTTTTCTTCGATATACGATATTTTGGTGGACGGTTAGTGTCAAACGGCGCAATCCGTCTTTTATTTAATGTGACAATTCGCGCTTCTTCGGTCAACTTATACAAAGAGCGCACCAATAAAAATTATTGCATCTGCCGTCGGGCTTTTCCTTTTGCAAAACGCAAAGGGATATAGGTTTGCATGAGGTATGATTTTAACAATAAGGCGAAGGCTTTTATTGTCTTGAAACAGTTAGAACGTTTGCTTTGCGGCATTTACCTTTAACAAAATGCGAAATGGATTTAGCTAATCCTGTACGAGGTTATCTTTTGAATGATGCTAAAGGGATATTTTACTGTACGAGGTTTGCTTTGCGACATTTTATGCTGATACAATCACGCGTTTATAAGCGATAAATAATTATTTTTTCGGAGGAAGATTATGGAATACGTAGAAATTATCAAAAACTTTTTGGATTCGGAGCAAAGATTGAAGGATTATCCTGCCAAGAGGAAGATGCAGGTTGCATGCTTGTTTTATTTGGCGACCAAGTTCGAACCCGACAGGAAATACAAAGAAATCGAAATCAATATGATATTGAAAAAGTGGAACACCTTCGGCGACCACGCGACCTTGCGCCGAGATATGATCGATGCCAAGATAATGCAAAGAACGGACGACTGTCGCGAGTATTGGTTGGCAAATCCTCAACCGACGCCCGCCGATTTGGGCTTTGAGTTTTGATGCACCGATTGTCGGCGCGCCCCTATTCGATTGTGCAAGTAATTTGCCATAGCTTTGTTTGAGCCGCATACCCGTGCTTATAAGATAGTATTTGGGTAGAGAATACTAATCATTTAACCGTCTACCGAATTAGATTGTGCGTGCTAGTTATCTGCACAAGCTTTGCTTGAGTTGTAAACCTTGGCTTGTAATATCGAATTCGCATATTCAAATACGTATTTACAGAAAACGTTAATAATAATTTAAAAGGACTGTTGCATTCACGGCAACAGTCCTTTTTCGCATTAGGGCAACGCGCTAAAAGCAACGTTACCCAATCACATCGGGAATAAGCCTATCCGACGATTGTCGGAACTTGTTTATCCTCGGGTAAAACCGCGAATTGATCGGCTGTATTATCTACGTCGTTTGCTTGGGGGTTTACGACTTCGCCGTCCTCGTTGACCTCGCAACGAACGGTAAAGAAGCTACTCCAAATCATGTTGTAGTAATGTGCGCCAAGGTAGGGGTGATAGATCGTCAATTCTCTTGTCATATCTTCCATATAGCAATCGAAGTTTGCGTAGTAGTAAGAGTAATCCTTGTTGTATTGACATTCCAACGTAGGAGCCTCAAACGACGTAAATACATAGGTCGAAAGAGCGGGAGTATTGAAGAATGCCTTATCGCCTATTGTTTTGAGGTTGGAAGGCAAAGTGACTTTTTCCAAATATACGTTATTTCTGAATGCGTTAGCCGCAATCTTTAAGACACTTTCGGGTACAACAAACTCAACATCGGTCTTTTCGCGTGAGTAGAATAGGAGAACCGACATATCGGAGTTGTATAAAACGCCGTCAACATACTTAAAGTAAACGTTTTTGGAGGAAACGTTAATGCTTTCGATGGCTTCGCAACCATAGAACACGTTAGAGAATCCGAAGTCACCTGTTTTCTTTGAAATGGTAATGTTTTTGATGGCGGAATTTGCGAACGCTTTAGAGCCAATGTACTTGATACTGTTAGTCAATACCAGGTTTTCAATTGCTGTTCTCATAAAGGCTTGATCCATGATTTCGGTAACACCGCCGAAGTCTACGCTCTTAAGGTTTATTGCGCCTGTGAAAGCGTTAACGGATAAGGTATTAAGGCTATTTGAAAGCACAACGCCCTGTAGCAGCTCTTTGGAGGAAAGGTATCCGGTTGTGTTGTACAAGATTGCGCCGTTTCCGTAAGTAACAAGAGCCGTAAGGAGTTTATTAGAGCAAGAGAAAGCATAGTCGTCCATTTCGATAACACTATCGGGCATAATGTAAATGCCGTCGAAGTCCCATCCGTCGGGCTGTCTGTAAACTCTTGTCATCTCTGCGTTATAAAGTACGTTGTATTCGTCGTTAACGAGATATTCGTTAGCCTCGCCTGCCGTAAACATAGAAAGCTTCGGGCAGTTATTAAACGCACCGCTTCCGATATATTCAACGTTTCCGTTAAAGGTAACCGAAGCAAGGTTGGGGTTGGTTTGGAAGGCTTTTCCGTCGATAGCTCCGATATTGCCGTTGAAGGTTACGGTTTCCAAGCATTCGGAAGCTACAAACGCATAGCCATCGATCAAGTCGATATCCGCATCGATTACAAGGTTCTTGATAAGATATAGATATGCCATATCCTTACCGTCGGAGCTTCCGATAGAAGCAACATGACCGTCGAGGTAGAATTCCTCGAGAGCAGGCAAATTCCACAGCACATTTGATATATCGAGGTTATTAGAGTGAATTGTGATCTTTTTGAGCGAGCTGCAAGCAGAAAGCGAATTTCCATAAAGCAGGGTAACCGTATCGGGAATTTCGATTTGCTCTATACCCGAGAGATTGAACACGCTGCCCCAAATTTGCTTCAAGCCATAAGGCAGCTCAATCGATTTCAAGCTTGTACAGGACAAGAACACGCTGTTTTTAAGAATTTGCAGGTCCTTGCTCAATACAACTTCATTAAGAGCACCGCAGTTGCTGAAAGCTTTATTGCCGATTGTTGTTACGCCGTCGTTCATAATAACCTTTTGGAGCGATGTACAATCGGAGAAAGCTTCGTCCGCAACTTCCTTAACCGTGCTCGAGAATACGATCGATCGCAACGAGGTATTACCCCTGAATGCGGTGGAAATGGTGGTAACGCCTTCGGGGATAACTAAGTCGATTTCCTCGCCGTAGTATGCCAAAAGCACGCCGTCGATGATTACATAGTTGCTGACTTCCGAGATGTAAGCAGCGTAGTTAGCCCAGTTGTCGAAAGCCACATACTCATCGCCGTAGGCTTCGGGAACATAGATCTTAAAGTTTTCGGCAACGTTTGCAAATACGTTTACGCCAATTGTCGGAGGAACTTTTCCTTCGAACGTTACGGATTCGAGAGCAGTGCAGTTTGCAAACGCACCATCGTCCAGCGAAGTCAAGTCGCTGTTGAACGTGATTGCTCTAAGAGCGGTGCAGCCTGCAAAAGCCGATGCGCTGATGTTTTGAACATCGCGGAGGTAAACCTGGAACAAAGCGGTACAGCCTTCGAATGAGGACGCTCCGATAGAGGTAAGGAAAGAATAGGTATTGATTTCCTGGATTGTCGTGTTGTCCTTAAAGGCATTATCTCCGATCGCCGTGATTCCCGCGGGGACCAGAACCCTTGTAGCTTCTCCCGTATATTCCGTCAAGACTCCTTCGTTTACGGTGAAGTCCTTCATGGAGTATACAAGTTGCGAGTAGTCGGGCATAAAGTTGTCACCGAATCCCGCCCAAGCTGCTACGTAAGCATCGTATGCTTCTTCCTTAACGTAGACGACAAGGTTATTTCTGATATAGCAGAAGAAAGCGAATTGGGTTAACGTGGGAGGATTTGTTCCGCCCATAGTGATTTGTTCAAGGTCGTTGTAGGTAAACGCCTGTCCGCCGATAGTGGTAATGCTTGCAGGCAGATAGATGGATTCCAAACTCGTGAACATAAAACAGCTGAAGCCCAATGTGGTCATCGTTTCCGAAAGTCTTACGTTTTCGATTGACGTACAGTTGTAGAAAGTATAGTCGGGAACGGATTTAAGCAAACCATCGACGAAAGTTACGTTTCTAAGCGATACACAATCGTAGAAGACATAAGTTCCCATAGAGGATACGCCCGAAGGTATGATAACCTCTGTTATCTTTGCACAATTACGGAAGGCTCCCGTACCTATTGTGGTTACGGATGCGGGGATAACGAAGTTGTTCAATTGCGAGCAGTTCATAAAGGCTTGCGCTCCGATAGTCACAAGTGACTCGGGGAATACTATTTTTTCTATATTGACGCAGCCTGCGAATGACGATTTGCCGATGGAAACAAGCTTGTCGTGGAATACGACACCCGTAACCGTCAGATTGTTTTCAAACACGTTATCGCCGATAGAAGTAACCTTGTCGGGGATTACGATTACGCCGCCTTCGCCTGCGTAAGCAATCAATTTACCGCCAACGATCTCGAATTCGGATTCTTTAAGTAAATTTTTGTATTCGTTCCAATTGGAATAAGCGACGTAAGTATCGATTGATCCGATAGGAACGTAAATTACAAGATTTTCCTTGCAAGTATCGAATACGCCCGTGCCGATTGCACAAGGATCGGAAGTATTAAACGATACATCGTAAAGATTTGCACAGCCCTTGAATGCACCGTCTTTGATTTCCTTTACACATTCGGGAATACTCAAAACCGTCAGCCCTTCGCAGCCCTCGAATGCGTTAAGTCCGATTGACTCGATACGTGTAAAATCGATATCGGTTACCGCGGTATTTGAAAATGCTCCTTCGCCTATAATTTCTACAGATGCAGGGAAGGTTATCAAAGTACTCGTGCCGGCATACCTTGTAAGCACGTTTCCTTCAATGGTGTATCCCTCCATAGTTTTTACAATAGATGCGTAGGACGAGAATACGGATTGAGCTAAGTAGAAAGTCTTGGCTTCCTCGTTAACAACCCAAATCGTCAAATTATTTACCGATGCGAACAAGCCGCCTCCGATAATTGTCATATTCGAACTCATAAAGTCTATTGCCTTAAGGTTACTGCAAAGGTAGAATACCATCTGTCCCATTGATTCGACCGACGCGGGAATAATGATTCTATCCAAAGATGAGCATACGCCGAAAGCCTGTCTGTCGATTGAAATCAAGGTATCGGGTAAAATGACTCTCGTAAGGTTAGTGCAGTTATGGAAGGCTTGAACACCGATTGAAGTAATTTTTGTGTTACTCATATCGATTGAAGTAAGAGCTGTATTATTGGCAAATACCAATTCTGCGATCGAAGTGATTGAATCGGGCAGAACAACGTCGCCGCCCAAACCTCTGTATTCCACCAATACGCCGTTTTTGACGACATACTCCAATTCAAACAACAAGCTCTCATATGCTTTCCAGCTGTCGTTTGCTAAATATCTGTCTTTGGTATCAACGGGAATATTGACCACAAAGCCTTCGGCGGTGCCATCGAACACGTCAGCTCCGATTACAGGTGCTTCCTTTGTGACCAAGGTAATTTCGCCTAAAGCCGAGCAATTTTTGAAGGCATTGTCGCCTATCGATTGAAGGGTATCGGCAACGAATTTGACTTCCGACAGAGCGGTGCAGCCCTCGAAGGCCGATGCGCCGATGTTTACGGTGTCATACATAGTGACGGATGTTATGGCGGTATTGTCCTTGAAGGCGTTTTCGCCAATAGTCTTTATACCGGCGGGAATCTTCACCTTTGTATCGGTTCCCAGATATCCCGTAAGTGCGCCGTTTTCGATAGTGAATACATCCTCGAGCTTCGTTATTCTCGATTTATACGGCGTCAGCATACCATAGTTATAGAATGTGTCATAACCGGCGGCGGGAACATAAATAGGAACGGTCGTTGCAACGCCCGTGAACATACCTCCACCCAAAGTAGTGAAGTTTACATTCCAAAACACGATCATTTCAAGTGCCTTGCAATTATTCCAAGTTACGTGGCTGATGTTTTCCACACCGGCGGGGATTGAAGCATACTTTAGAGCACTACAGCCCGCCCAAACCTGCGTTCCGATAGTTTTAAGAGATTCGGGAAGTACGCAGTATTCCAATACGGTACAATTTCTAAACGCCGTATCGCCGATAGCCGTACAGCCTTCATTGATAACGACGGTCTTTAGAAAGGAACCTGCCGATGTAAAGGCGTTTTTGCCTATGGAAGTTACGCTCGAAGGAACGATAACGTCGGCAGCTTTTCCGGTATAAGTAACCAATACTCCGTCAACGATAGTAAAACCTTCGGTATTTTCGGGATCCTCGGGATCCTCGGGCTCCTCGGCGGGGGCGCCAAAGTTAATGGAATAGAGGCTTGCGTTATAGGCGTAGTCCTGCAAATACAGCACAAGAACGTCGTCGATAAGCAAGGGCTTCAACTCGGTGAAATCTATGGAAATATTCCAGGATTCACCGGAACCTTCGGTAACGATAGGCAGAGGATAATCGTAAATAGAAGTGATTGTTCCGTCCTCTTTCATCGTATAAAGCTGCATATCCATTAAGTAGAAGTTGTCGTATGCCTGCACAATCAAGGAGGACTGATCGTCCAATTCAATAATTGTTGCTCCGTTGAGTGTGGGAGCTTCCATATCGATGTAGATCGGGAAGGAATAGCTTTGGGCACACTGTTCGCCGTTTAAGTAAGCGGTAAGAGTGACAGTAATTTCTTGGTTGTTAGCTAGTCCGAGAGTATATGGCATAATCTCGAGCAAGTCGTATGATGCAATAATTTCACCTGACGTAGTATTGTAATAGGTTTTGGTTTTATTGCTCACGGTGGTAGTCCATATTTCGTCACCGCTCCAGGTATCGGTAATTGTGTAAGTCATGTAATCCACATTTCTGAGCAAGCCGAACTGAACGCAGTAGAGTTGTGTCATAGCTCCGCTAAGCTCGGACAGAGCGGATTTTTCCAAGCTTGCTTCAACCTTACTGAAGCCTTCGGGGAGAGTGTATGGGTATGCTCCCAAAGGAAGCAGGTATTGGGATTGATAAAGTCCCAAAGGAGTCAAGGGATACAGCTGGGCGGTTTGCTCGGAGTAATAATCCTCGTCGAACACGGGAACATCTTCCCAATCGCCGTAAAACGCCAACCAAGGAATGGACAGGTCCACGCCTTCGACAGCCGTTAGCTTTACAAAACCTTCTACATACATTCCGTTTTCAAAGGTTGCATCGATGTATTTCTTTTCGGAATCGGCAAGAGTAACCACGATTTTAAGCGCGGCTGTTTGTCCCGCGGCAACCGTAACATAACCGTTTTCCAAAGCTCCGTTTACAACGGATACTGCGGTCGTTCCTTCTGTCAGCATATAAGCCAAGCCGTCAACCGTAACCCCATCGGTCGATGAGTCGGTCATAACAACGGTGTTTATATAATACGTCAAGTCGATATCGCCGAAGTTGACGATATTGAAATTCAAGGTATAAACGCCGGATTTGGATTCGTCATCGCCCAATTCCATTTTCGGCCTTGCTTTATCCGTAACGGACAAGACTGCGGTGGTATTCAAGGCATCTTCCAAGCAGGCGACACCTGCGCCCTGTTTGCGAATAAGTGCGGGATTGCCGTTAACGTCGTACGCGCTCGATGCCGTGGACATCAAGAGAGCGTAAACCATATTCTGTATTTCCTTGTCGGACAGTCCCGACGTCTTTTCGCTTAAATACTGTCTTAAAGCCGTAGTAACGCCCGTAATATTGGGAGCTGCCATACTCGTACCGCTCATCGATGCGTATCCGCCGATTACTGACGAATAGATAGATTCACCGAAGCTTACGATTTCGGGCTTTATGGACAAGTCGTTGATGGGTCCCCAAGAGGAGAAGTCGGACATTTCGTATACGCCGTTGTCCTTATCGATAACAATGGATCCATTGGAGTTTTCTGCCAAAACCGAGCCTTTATTCAAAGTGATTGAAGCCGAGGGTATAACCAGGTTTGCAATCTGCATGGTTATTTTGCCCGAAGTATTATTGAATACGATACATCCGATCGCGCCGTGATCTGCGGCGTATTGCTGTTTCAATTCAAAGCTTATGCTACCGCGCTTTACGAGTACGATTTTGCCCGATACGTCCAGTCCCTCATAATCGGCTTCCTCGCCACCGTTGGGAACAAAGACATATTCCAATTCCACTTTAGAATTGTTGCCGAGCAAGCTTCCGAAGAAGTTATAGTATTCGGAGTCGGCGTTAACCGCGTTATTGAAGAAGATTCTGTCGGATACTTCCACGTTTCCGTCGGCAGTTAGGTAATAGGTTGCGGTTGTATTTATGGATGCGACCGAAAAGGCTTGAGAATAGGAGGAGCTTGACGAAATAACTCCGTTGTCGGGGTTGGATGTCAGATTTCCGCCGTAGTTGCTTTGCAAGCCGCTGTTATAGGAATTGCCCGCAGATACACAGAGCGTGATTCCCACGCTGTCGACCAACTCGTATATTTCGTTGATGAAAAGATAGTCCTCGCCTCTTTCGTAGGAGAATCCGCACGGAGAGCCCAAGCTCATATTAATGGAATCGACACCCAACATAATCGCGTCGCCCAATGCTTGAATCACTCTTGAGGTATAGCCTGTACCGGAGTTTGTGAATACCTTCATAATGGCAAGCTGCGCGTTGGGAACGACTCCCGTAACCTCATCGTCATCGCCCGCAAGTATTCCTGCGACGTGTGTTCCGTGAGGATTAGCCGCGTAAACGTCTGCATCGTTGTCACCATAGTCGTACGAGAAAGGAATTTTGGAGCTTATGTAACGTCCATTGATGCCCAACTGCGCCATAGCGGCAGTTATTTGCTCGTAGGTGTAAGCAACTTCGGTAAGCTCTCCCGCAAACGCGGAATGAGTGTAATCGATACCTGTATCGAGAATGGCTACGATTTTGCCTTCACCTTGGTATTCGGTAAGGTTTTCAAAGATTCCCGATCCGTTGTCGATGGTTGTAAAGTCGTAGACTGTGTCAGGAGCGGCGTATTCTTCGGATATAACCACTCTTTCCACGCCGTTAATGTTTTCCAAAGCCTCGATGTCGCCGTAGTTGACCACAGCGGAGAAGCCGTTAAGCAGATCCGTATATTCGAAGCCGTATTCAATGTTGATTTTTGCAGAGGATATACGTGCCTTTACGCGTGCCTGCTCGATTAAAAAAGCATTTTCCAAAGCAACGGCTTCGTCACTTACTTTGTATTCGGTAATATCGGTATAAACCGATTGACTCTGATAATGAGAAAGCAGAGATTGACCGTTGATAACGACGATAACCTCTACCGAATCGGTCTCGGCAAGCGATCCGGATTCGATAAGCAAGTCGGAGTTTAAATAGCTTGTCAGTATTTTCTCCATATCGCTACTGTCATATTCTTTCGTAATATCATTCAACGTCAGTTGAGTTATCTTACTGTCGGTAGATATTTGCGTTTCCGATTTGTTCACGATTGTGTTGTCGGGAGTTTGTCTGACCGAACAACCGCAAATAACCAACACGGCACTGAGCATCAGTATCAATAGCAGCATTAGATTTTTGTTTTTCATTTCCTGTAACTCCTTTTATATTATCTTTTCGACGGCTTTTATCGCCGTTAGTGTGCTTTCGTACGCGTTAATTAACTCACGGGTACCGACTGCATTTTCGATGGATTCAATACCCTTGGCGAGTAAGCTTTGTACTTCAGCATAGTTTTCTTCGGTATACTCCTCTTTGACAAGAGAATTTACATAATTTTGAAGATCGAAGATATATCTGTTCTTTTTGTACTCCGTGGTAGCCACATCCTCCTCTTTGGTAAGTACTTTGTCCATTGCTAAAATCGCATCGGAAAGTATCTTGGAGGGCTCGGGTGCTCCGACCGTATACGTACGCAGGTCGTTCAAAGCATCTTGGAATATGCCGACGATTGTTTGATAATCCTCGGCAAAGTACTCGTTTTCGTCGATACCGTCGAAGTATTCGATCAAACTCGTAATTTGCTCGTACGCGACAACCTTCACAAATGCCCTAATGCCGGCGTTGGCATTTTGGAAACACTTTTCTATGGCTCTCGTTCCCACGGCTTCCGCCATATCCGCAACAGCCTCTTTGTAAAGCGCGGTGATATCGTTCCAGTCGCTTTCGACATACCAAAATTCGATAAGACCGAAATAGAGATTATCCAGTTCTCTTGATCTTTTGGAGTAGACATACTTGCTGAGCTCGATATCTTCTTCCATTGTCGTAACCGCTGCCATAGCTTTAACTGCATCGGTGTAGATGGGTACGGGATAGGGCGAGCCGCCGTTGTACGAGTTCAGTTTTTCCATGCCGTTTTCATACGCGCCAACCAAAACAAGCCAATCCTCGGCAAAGTAGTCTTCTTCTACATAACCGTTGAACATCGCCCTCAATTTTGCGAATACATCGGGAATAAGCATTGCTTCTTCCTTAAACGAAGCGACTGTTTCGTCCATCTCCGCCTTGGTGTCGCAAACGCCTAAATAAAGATAGAAGTAGTCGTAGGCTTGGTTTATTGCCCTGTAGTCTTCAAAGACATAGAAGTATTTATCGAAGGCAGCCAAAAGCGAAGCTAATTCCTCGCGCTTGATTATGAGCATTTCCTCCATGATGACTTCGTATTTGCCGATGATAGTGATATCTTCGTTGATAACCGTATTCGGATCGAATATCTCTCCGTTTATGTACCAACCGATAAACTCGTATCCGAACCGCTCTGCTTCGGGATACTCTGTGACGAAGGAATTATAGTCTACATAAGTTACAATGGTTTCGTCCAACATAACGAATGTCACGGTCATAGGAAGGGGCTTCCAAGTCGCCGTAAGCCTAATGTGCTGCACTATGGGTTGGTCGAAGTCATATGCGGATTCGGCGTCGTACCAACCTTCGAAGGAGTATCCCTTCAAAGTGGGATCTTCGGGACACTCGGCCCTTGTTCCGTACAAAACGGTTTGATTTGCCACCTCGCTGCCACCCGAAGAATCGTAGGTTATCGTCAGATATTTTTCTTCGACAACGACATAGTCAACAGTAATCTCATATTCGCCGTAACGTATCGTATAGGTAAACTCGCCTAGCTCGTCTGTCTTAAGACCGGAAACGAACAATTCGATCGACCTATAATCGATCTCGCTTTCGGAGTAGCGAATTAGAAACTCATACTGCGACAAATCGGGTTTTTCACCCAGTTGAAATACGGTGGGTAATTCCAATGCCTCGATGGCGATCGCCCCGTTACCCGAACAGGAAACAATCACTGCCGTCAATGCAATCAGAAGAACCATCAGTAAAATCCTCTTTTTCATTTGTCCTCCTTAAAAAATGTATTAATACTATTTACAGTCCTTATATCAATGCCTTAACGTTGTTGCGATATTTGTTTTCCCACCCGCCTTATTTCACGAGTTTATGAAATTTGGCATGAAGGACAATTGCCTCGGCTCATCTTTTGATGTTTCGAACTGTCATAAGTATGATCTTCGGAATGTCGAGCCGATAGATAGCGATATATTACAGCAAACGCACTATCCCAACTCAACGCTTCGACATCGGACCGTTACACATGAGGTGTTTTCGGAATATCGAGCTACATCGATATTTACACATTATTCCATACAACCTCTAGGACGGCTTACCAAGCACAAATACTATTCCGCGCGCCGCGCCTTAAGCAAGTACTGCCGCCGCCCGTATCCGATTACGCTTAGTTATCCGCAAGTCCAACTTCATGTAATTCGCATAACGAATATATGCATACATTATGCAATATCTTACTATGAAGAATTTAGAGTCTTCAGTTTAACACCATTATTTGGTTTCGTCAAGCTATTTATCGCAAAGCAGAGAAGTTTTTTAAGGGAATCGACAATATTTTTTGGTAAAATCTTCTAAAGAAGATATTATGCACATAGCTATTGATTTTGGGATAAAAATTTTTCAAAAAACATTTTTTTGTTTGACTTATCGAATAATTGCTGATATATTAAAAGCGATTATGGTAAAGATTGACATCGGCATGGCAAGTCGCAAAATAGTAGTTGTAAATTCAAAACATTATTAAGAGCGTACTGGTTATGCAAAAACTTACCAAAAAGCTTAATTGCTCATGCGTGATTCGGACATTGATTTGGAAACGGAGTAAAAGCAGAGGTTGTTTGGAAGCGATTACGAAGTGTTCAAACGAGAGCGAGCTCGACACCTTAAAAAGTCACACACAAGCCGTAGTATGGAAACAGAGAAGGGACAATGAAATGACAATCCAAAAGGATAAAGAGATAATCGAAAGGCTTAAAAAGGAAGTTGCTACGCCGAAATATGATTCGGAGTTTATCGGTGCCTACAGCATAGGATTCGTGTTGGACTTTTTTAGAGCGTTGACTACCAACAAGATATACAGTCCGATAAGAGAAAACGCATCAAAATACAAACACCCGTATGCGAAGCTCACGCCGTCTATGAAAACGATTATGGATGCTCTGTACAATCTAAAGACCTGCGAATCGATCACAAAGCTGGCGCAATATACAGGCTTGTCTTATAAAAACATATACAGAGTGCTTGACAAGCTTGTAAAAATCGGCTATGTGGAGTTGCAGCACAAGCCCGATTCGGTTTCCAATACAAAAGAAATCACGATGACCAAGTTGGGAATGGATTCAATGCAAACTCATTCGGATTTGGCGTTATATTTTATTAAGGATAGATTGAACAGGTATTTAACCGAAGACGAGCAGAAGGAGCTTGTGTACCATTCCTGCAAGGTAAGTCAGCTTTTGCGAAAGATCAGTCCTTTCGGTTCTGACGAAGAACAGGCGGAAGCCGAGAATGGCAATGATGTAAATAGCCAAACGGAGGATACGTCGGACACGGAACAAACGGACGAGGAATAGGCAAGCTACATACAAAAAGTCACGAGCACGGTTGGCATAAAAGTGCAAATAAAAGCAGAGGCGACGGTGAAAGCATGGAGATACAATCGAACGCTGTCCTACATATATTGATTTATCGATGTACGAATAATTCTAGTAAACGACACGAATTATGTCGGTATTCTACAAGTAGAACAAACCCGAAATCAATCGGTATCCTTAGAGCATGAAAACCCGAAATCAATCGGTATCCTTAGAGCATGATACCCCCCAAGTTTATCGGTATACTTAGAGCATGAAAATCCGAAGCCAATCGGTATATTTAGAGCAAGAAAATCCGAAGTTATTCGATATTCAGCAAGTGGTGAGAACCATGGCGAAAGTTAAATATTCGGTTTGTGTTAAAGGTTTTGAATTGCGTCCATAAACTCGAAGGCTTTATCGATATTGCCGTCCTTGTCGCGAAGTATTTTATAGATGTCAGAAATCACGAAGTCGAAGTCGTCTTTTCTCAATCGAAAGATCAAGCGGACGTCGTTTGCGGAGAGTCTTAAAGCCACGCAGAGAGCTTTGCTCATCTTCGACCAAGGGCTGAATGCACCCAATATAGCCTTCACGGAGATAATTGCAAGGACGATCACCAAACAGGCGAAGACGATTCCCCAAGTTCTCCAATTCTTCAGGGCGTCGGTAAGTTCTAATTGAGAAGCGCAAATGAGGATAAAAATACCGCAGGCCACAAACACCGCTATCAAAGCGATATAGAATGGCAACTCGTATTTTCTGGATTTTTCCTTAAGCTGACAAAGCTTGCCTTTAAGCTTTTTCCGTAATTCGAATTGCTTGACCTTTATTTCGGGATCCAGCTCGACCGTTTCTGCTTTTCTTTCTACTTCGGTTATTCGAGGTTTACTGCCGATAACGTTATCGCTCACCTCAAAGCCTTCGATTATCGCGGATTTTTCGCGCGCGCCTTGCTCGTCGGCAAATTCGAATTTTTTCTTGTCATCAGGTTTTTTGCTCATAAAAACTCCGTGTATTTTCCGAAGCGTGTTTTACAACGCTCAAAGCGGCGATAATGCCGCAAATAACTATCTATTGTCAATCAATCTCAATCTCAAGCTGTTTGCCATAACTGCAATATTGGATTTGTCTTATCGATTTTTCGGTATTGCACATTTAAACATCGTTAGCTTAGACCGGCTTGCATAAATGTTGTAAATAAAATTCAATCGCAAGCTGTTTGCTATAACTGCAATACAGGCTTTGTCGTATCAATTTCCCAGCCTTACACATTGAGAACCGACGTCGGCGCAGAAGATTCTTTGCATCGGATTAACTCTTGCCGATATCGTAAACTGTCCGTCGTAGAAGCAGGAAATGACGTCTTGTACGGCGAGGGAGAAAGCCTCCTTAGTAAGGTCGCAATCGAGTATTTTAAAAACATAGCGTTGGTCTACGCTTTTGATCTTGGCGATTCTGTCAAGGGCTTGCGATAAATTCTCAACGATGTTGCTGCATCTGTAGAACCAATTACACTGATACGCCTCGCACTTAATGCTTTCAAGCTCGAAAGCGTGATCTCTAGTAATGTTGCTGTCGTCAAGGCAGAAGTAATCGAAAGCGATTTGGGGTTGTCCACGGCTGAAGAATTTATCCAGGGCAATATCGATGTGGTAAAACTCACCGTCGAGGCAGGCGATATTCCAAACGTGCGGTCTTGCGGTCCCATTGACAAGAGCCGAGCCGTAAACGATCATATTGTCCACCTTCATACCGTCGAATAGGTACTTGCCCGCCATCGCGAAGCCCTCCGCATCGGTAGCTCCCTCGTAAAGAGCCGCGTCCACGGTTCCCTCGCCCTTTTTAAGCAGGTCGAATTCCGAATACTTTAGGTTAGATATAAGATAGTTGTGAAGCTTATACGCTTTTCGATAGTCGCTGGCTTGCACATTCACGCCGTACAGAGCTGCTTTGAGCTTGGCATTAATTGCGACGCAGTCGATTTCGTTCAATCTATATGGAATATGAAATGCGCTTTTCACCACCAAATCATCGACGGCGATCTGCTTTTTCCAATCCACATAGTAAAACTCGGGATGCTCATACCTCAATGCCTGCAACACGTCCGAAGGATTCATGCAAGGTACGGTAATAATCAGATTTTTAAATCCGCAAATGCCGTCCGCGAGAGTATCGTAGACGGATTTACCCAAATTGTCGAGCTTATCGTAATAGTACTTTCCCAACTCCATATTTACTCCATATTCAATGCCGTTAGCGAAAGTATCGCAGACATTCCAAGTCATCGGTGATTTATCGTATGTTCCCGATTCTGTTAAATGAAAATACAGTCGGAATGAACGTCGCAGACGGAAGAATTCAAGCCGTCGATATGATTAATCAAACGGAATTTCCAAGCCGTCGAGACGCAAAGGGACATACAAAATGCCGTATATGTGCCCGAAAGCGCATAAATTAGCTTGCGGATATTGGCTTATTATAACCTCTTGCAATGGCGTTGTCAAGCATTCAAGCCTTATTGAATTTTTATGTCTACTTTATAAGTGCGGAGTAAATTGCCATAGTACATTCCACTGTGGAACTTACTTTTGCAATTAACTCTCCCAAAAGATGCACGCATTTTTGAAAAAACTACGCAAAATACTTGACAGAGGTTGTTTTATATGATAATATAACTAAGCACTTCCTTGGGGAGTGTAATTTTTTGACGGACTTTTTGAGTGCGTGGCTACACGCAATTACAGGAGGAAGAAATAAATGGCAAAAGCAAAAGGCGCAAGAGTTAAGATTACTTTGGCTTGTACTGAGTGTAAGCAACGCAATTACGATAATATGAAGAACAAGAAGACTACGACAGACCGCGTTGAATTGATGAAATACTGTCGTTTTTGCAAAAAGCACACCCTGCACAGAGAAAGCAAGTAATACCGTAAGCCGCCTGATTCACATGGCGAAGCGGCTCGTTTCGATCGATTTTTTATCGAGCCTCGTCAAAGTGGTACTATGTCGGAAGCGCGATGAGGTATGCTTCGAATAGGCTCACTCGATTGTGTGTATGGACGGAATTAGGTATAAGGCTTTATTAACTTGCTTAGGCAAAGGAGAAGGCACATGGCAGAAAAGAAAAAGACTAATGTTTTCAGACGTATCGGATCTTGGTTTAAAAAGAGCTGGTCCGAATTTAAGAAAGTATCATGGCCTACGTTCAACGAGGTTGTGAAGGCTACGGGTGTTGTTTTGCTCGTTGTCGTTGCTTTTATTATCGTATTGACCGTATTCGATTTGGGATTGACCAAGTTGCTTGAACTGCTTGTACAAGCGTAATTAGGAAATAGACGATGAGTGAACACAAGTGGTATGTTCTGCATACTTACGCAGGTCATGAAGATGTTGTAAAAGCCAATTTGACACAAATGGCTATAATTAACGAGCTGACCGACGTGATTACGGATATTCAGATACCGACCGAGCAGTCTGTCGAGGTGCACAACGGTAAACGTAAGGTTGTCGAGACCAAAATTTACCCCTGTTACGTCTACATCAAGATGGTCTACTCCCCACAGCTTTGGTATATGCTTACCAACACACGCGGCGTAACCGGTTTTGTCGGACCGCAGGGCAAGGCTTGGCCCTTGACCGATGAGGAGGTCAAACGGTTAAGGCTGGAGCAAAGCACGGTTGAATTTAATCTCAACATCGGTGACCGTGTGAGAGTTATTGCCGGTCCGTTTGAGACTATGGCGGGCACAATACGCTCAATCGACACCAATCACGAGAAGGTGTCCGTGTTTTTAACGCTGTTCGGAAGGGAAACCAACGTCGAACTGGGTTTTTCGGAGGTCGAGGGGCTCGACCGTCACGAGGAAAACGACAAGCCCGATTGATTCTTTCTCGACGCACGTCTCGTAAGGGCGTAGCCTGAAGAAGATCCTTTCGGACAAACCGCGCTTATTAAGATAACGTGGAAATTTTGGTTAAATCAAGACAATTGTCTTGTTTAATTGTCGCATATGCGGCAGATTATATATGGATGTGGAAGAGCAAGCCGCCGACTTCGGTTGCGTATAAACGTATACGGCTATTCGGTGTCGATTCAAAGCGAGATGGTTTTCGTTTCGAGTAATTGCGGAAAAAATGCTCGATATACCACAGATAAGGAGGAAAAATGGCAAAAAAAGTTACAGCGGTTGTAAAATTACAGCTACCCGCCGGAAAAGCTACTCCTGCTCCGCCGGTCGGATCTGCTTTGGGACCGCACGGAATCAATATTCCGGGATTCACAAAGGAGTTTAACGCAAAGACAGCGGACAAAGCGGGATTGATTATCCCTTGTATCATTACGATTTATGCGGATCGTTCGTTTACATTTGTTTTGAAAACGCCTCCCGCACCCGTTTTGATTAAGAAGGCATGTAAAATCGAATCCGCCTCGAGCAAACCCAACAAGGATAAGGTTGCTACTATCACACGTGCGCAGATCGAGGAGATCGCAAAGACCAAAATGGAAGACTTGAACGCATCGTGTTTGGAAACTGCCTGCTCGATGATCGCAGGAACCGCCCGTTCTATGGGCATTGTAGTGGAGGACTAGATATGAAAAGAGGAAAGAAGTATATTGAGTCCGTTAAGCTATACGATCGGGCAAAACAATATGAGGTAGAGGACGCACTTAAGCTTGCAATCGATACCGCAAAGGCTAAATTTGACGAAACAATCGAGTTACACATTAGATTGGGTGTTGATCCACGTCACGCCGACCAACAGGTAAGAGGCGTTGTCGTTCTTCCCAACGGAACAGGTAAAACCGTTAAGGTTTTGGTCATCACCAAGGGCGCGAAGGCAGATGAAGCTACCGCCGCAGGTGCAGATTTCGTAGGCGCGGAAGATATCGTCGCCAAAATTAAGGATGAGAACTGGTTCGGATTCGACGTTTGTATCGCAACTCCCGATATGATGGGCGTTGTCGGACGTATCGGTAAAATCTTGGGACCTAAAGGCTTAATGCCCAACCCGAAAAGCGGTACTGTTACTATGGACGTTGCAAAGGCTATCAACGACGTTAAGTCAGGTAAGGTTGAATACCGTGTGGATAAAACCGCGATATGCCACGTTATTTTCGGAAAGAAGAGCTTCGGCGTGGAAAAACTAGGCGAGAACTTCAATGCGCTTATGGATGCTATCGTTAAGGCAAAGCCCGCCGCATCCAAGGGCACGTATATTAAGAGTGTTGCTATCGCTGCAAGCATGGGACCCGGTATCAAGGTTAACTATCGTCAGGCGTAATCGGCTTGATTTCGAAACGAGCTTAAAGTTTAAGCTTGCTAACCGAATGGTATTCGGATCAATGCTAAAATGCGTATTGCTCGTAAGATACCGCTTAATCTCCACCGTTGTTATTATGGTGGAACAATTCATTCCGACACTTCGGGAAGGCTTCAAAGCTTAACTTGTCGGAAATAACATTTGAATAATAGCTCTTTTCCAAAGACAGCAAGCGTCGATTTTCGACTGAAACTGTGCCTAGCGGAAGGTGAAATTCAATTTTGATTGAGTTATTCGCCGTATGCTGCGCAAGCTTGCCGAGGTGCAGAGATTTAATCGGAGTATAAGCCGTATGGTTGAAATCGATTCCCCTGTGCCGAAAGGACGGGGGATTTTTTTCCACCAACGAAGGGCTGTTAGGGCGTGTATCCCGCGAGCAATTGCGAGCTATCGCCCGAAATATATAAAGGAGGAATACAATGAACACAATCAGAGAACAAAAAGAGCAAGTGGTTTCCGAGATTAAAGAGAAGATTGAAAAATGTGCTTCTTTTGTGGTTATCGACTATATGGGACTTACCGTTGATGCCGATACCGCTTTCAGAAAGGAGTTCCGCGACGCTAAGATCGAGTATAAGGTTGTCAAAAACACTATGCTTAAAATCGCTTTGAACGAGTTGGGATATACCGAGTTCGACCATGCGTTGAATGGTCCGACCGCTATTGCGTTTTCTTACGATGACATCGTCGCTCCCGCCAAAATCAGTGCGGAAAAAATCAAGAAGCTCAATAAGATGGAAATCAAGTGCGGAATGATTGAAAAGGTATACGCGGACGCTAATATGGTTAACGCTCTTGCGAATATACCTCCGAAGCAAACGTTGCTTTCTATGCTATGCAACGTACTGCAGGCGCCTATTCGCAATTTAGCGGTCGTTATCGACCAAGCTGCAAAAAAGGCGGCAGAAGCATAATAATTAATTAAAATTAAAGGAGAAATTAAAATGGCTGAAATTCAGAAATTGGTTGAAGAAATCAAAACGTTATCCGTTTTGGAGCTTAATGAGTTAGTTAAAACATTGGAAGAAACCTTTGGAGTATCCGCTGCCGCCGCAACCGTTGTTGCAGGTCCTGCCGCAGATGCACCTCAAGAGGTTGAAAAGACAGAGTTCGACGTTGTTCTTACAGAAATCGGAGCAAAGAAAATCGAGGTTATCAAGGCTGTTCGTGAAATCACGGCTCTTGGTCTTATCGAAGCTAAAAACCTTGTTGAAAAGGTTCCCAGCGTTATCAAAGAAGGATTGGCTAAGGATTTGGCTAATCAATACGCAGAGAAGCTTAAGGCTGCAGGCGCAACCGTTGAATTGAAATAATTCATTACGGTATGTTTGACGTTTTGTGACAAACACACGCAAATGCCAAGTCGGATCGGTTAAATAATATTCCGATCGCAATTTAAAACCGCTTTCGTAGCATTCAGCTTGAAAGCGGTTTTAAATATGTAATTAAAGACTTGAGTCAAACTCTGTCTTTTCAACCTTTTGATTGCATACGCGACGCAGGCCGCAACAATAGTAGCGGTGGTAAGGATTGTGCCGACTTATTTCACCGCCCGTCGTAGTCTTTGTCAACCTTAGCGGTAAGCTCCTTCATAAGGGCATACGCTCTTTCTATGTCATCGGGATTCAGCTTATTTGCGGGCATTTTGTTAATTTTGGGATAGCCCCAAGCATGCACGAAGCCCGAGGGCTCCGACCAGCAGTCGGCAGGATAATCCTTGAAAATTGTCAAAAGCGAGGTTAATGCTGCTTTTGAGGGCGACATACAAAAGATTTTAAGAAAAACCAAAGCGGTTGCGTTGAAAAACTTGGAAAAACCGCCTTTGCTTGCATTGAACAGCTCGGTTCCGCAAACGCCCGGGTGAGATAGCCTAACCCTCACTCCAAGTGGTTCGGCTTCGCGGTTTAGACCAATCATCGAGAGTGTCAAAAATAGCTTGCTCCTTGCATAAATTGCAGTCTTATTTTTAATCTTTACGGAATTAATATCATCGAAGTCAACACCGTCGAAGGTGTATGAAATACTGCTCGTCGAAACGACCTTTCCTCTGCCGAGTAGCGGAAGCAGTTTCTGCGTCAAATAAAAGGGGGCAAAGCTGTTTGTAGCAAAATGAATATCCATTTCTTCCTTGTTAAGGCGCGGTTTTAGGTGGTAACAGCCTGCGTTATTAACTAAATAATCGATTCTCTCGTACTTGGCGTATATTTTTTCCACCAAATCCACAAGCGAACGATTGTCAAATAAATCGGCGGTCATTATGTCAACCTTTTTGAAAAAACATATACCCAAATCCTTAACAATACGCCGTGCCTTGCTTTCATCTCTGCATAAAATGACAACAAAAGCATTACGGAATAATAACACCTTCAATATTTCGCTCCCGATGCTTCCCGTGGCACCGGTTATCAAGACGGTCTTACCGCTTAAATCCTCGGTGTTTTCCAGAGTCCAACGCAGTATTTTGTTTTTAAGCAATTTTTTAGACATAGCTACACCTATAATCGTCACATATCGATACCAAACCACCCACGACAGCCAAGACAGGCACACGGCACAATCGCTTATGTAATTGTATCTACCTTCTTACGATACTCAAATAATTCGCGGTCAATTCTCTAAATCATTTGCGTATTCTCGAGGCATATTATCCAAAGCACTCGGTGTCGGTTATTCCGACTACTCCGCAACCACGGATACAAAGAAGTCCGCACTTATGTTGGCGTAAAGCTTAGCAGACACGGAATACCGTCCCAATTGTTTGATAGGCTCATTTAAATTAACGCTTCTTTTATCCACGTTAAATCCCAAGTTGTTCAGTTCGTCGGCAATTTCACGTGTAGTGACACTGCCGAAAAGACGACCGTTTTCACCGCACTTAATAGAGATGGTAATTTCCTGCCCTTTAATTTGCTTGCACAAGTCCAGCATACGCTGACGCTCGAGAAGCTCGGCTTTTTTCTTGTTCTCGTTTTGTACTTTCACCATATTGACAGTGCTTTCAGTAGCGATACTCGCAAGCTTCTTTGGTATGAGCAAATTCTTGGCGTAGCCGTCGCTTACATTGATGATCTGACCTTTCTTGCCCAACGTTTTTACGTCCTCAAGTAATAAAACTTTCATAACAGCCTCCGAATCGATATTTTACGGCAAACAACCGTATTCCTCTTGCATCAATCTTATTGTTAATTATACCACACCGCCATAGCCATGTCAACCGTTCGGTTTATAAATCCTATTTAATGCAATGCGGACTCTTTGGAGTAATATATCGCCGATTATCGGCATAAAATATTCCGATATTGCTATTATTCGGAGGAATTATGAGATCAAAACTTTTGCTTTTATGTATTCTCGCCGTGGTTGCGTTTTTCTTGCTCGGCTGTTCTCAAAACCCCTTGAAGCAAGCCGTCAAGAAAGCCGATGATGTGACCTTGACGCTTACACTCGATACGCAAACCAACACGCTCTACGGAGCAATGCTTCATAGGCTCACCAACAGAACGAATTACAATATACAATGCGCAGTCTATACACTTTTTCCCAATGTATATAGGCAAAATGCGCTAAATCCCGCCGTCAACAAGGAGTTCGGAGGTACCGCCTACGTCAACGGCGAAAGCTTCGGAGGAATTACCATAAACTCGGTTTTCGCAAACGGGAACACAAAATTCCACTTATCAGGCGATGACGACTATTTTTTGGAGATACCGATAAACGCCCCCTGCGGTTCGGTTACCGAAATAGAGATCGTCTTTGAGGTCGCTTTGGCAAACGTTATACACAATTTGGGTTATGTCGGTTCAACCTACAGTTTGGGCAACTGTTTTCCGTTGCCCTGCGTTTACTCGGGAAACGGCTGTGTGAAGAACGCTTTCAGCTCGATCGGCGACAGTCGGTATTCGCCGAATATAAACTATTCGGCTACGGTAATCGTACCCTTTGACCTGTCCGTGGTTTCTACGGGGAACACCTCGGCGGTAGTAGAAAGCGACGTGAAAACCTACAAGCTTCAAGCCGATTGCGTGAGGGATTTCTATGTTTGCGCTTCGAACGAGCTTAATCAAGTCGACACCACCATAGATGAAGTCGCCGTGAGATATATCTATGTCTCGGATTCCGCACCCGAAGATACTCTATCGCTGATAACCGCCGCCTTCTCGTTTATGAACGAGCTGTACCCTTATCCATATTCTGTGGTCAACGTAATGCAGAGCAACGTTAGCGACGGAGTTTACCCGAACGTGGCAATCGTAAACGCAGATTTGTCCGACGGCGATAAAACGCACACGATTGTTCATGAAGTCGCACGCCAATGGTTTTACTCGATAGTTCACGTCAATCGCGCGGAATATTCCTTTATGGAAGCGGGGCTTGCCGAATATTTTACATACCTGTTTTTCGGGAAATATCCCGATTACGGAGATGTATCCAAAAAAATGAAGACGTTGAGAACAAACGAAAAAGCATATGCAGAATTGCTCGACGGAACCGACGTCGGAATCTGCAGAAATATATACACCTTCGAAAACTACTTGCCTTATGTGTATTGTAATTATATCAAGGCACCGATAATGTTCGACGACTTGGTAAATACCGTGGGAATGAAAGCATTTTTAAAGGGTGTTGCCTGTTATCTGAATACGTACGCATTCGATTCGCCGAAACCGCAGAATTTAATCGACTGCCTAAGCAAAAGCGCAGGAACGTCTTTAGATAAATGGTTTGATAATTATCTGTAAATTTTTGCAAAGTAAGAAATTAAAGGCTCTAACTGAAGTCGCACCAAGCATTATAAAAGTTATTTTACGTTCTATAACACGGGCGAACACATGGGTTCGCCCCTACAGTTGAAAAGAGCGCACATATAGGTTCGCCACGACAGTTAATAATACTATTTTATTTAAAAGGGCGAACACATGAGTTCGCCACGACAGTTAAATAACACTATTATGTTAAAAGGGGCGCACACATAGGTTCGCCCCTACCGCCAAAAGAACAATTTCGTTGGAAATATTGCTGTTTGCATCAGCCGATAAAAACAGTTCTGCTGTCGGGCAAGGGGGCATCATATGGTAAAACAGTTCTGCTGTCGGGCAAGGGGCATCAGCCGGTAAAATCAGCTGTGCTGTTGGGCAAGGGGCGTCAGTCGGTAAAAACAGCTGTGCTGTCCCGTAATTAAAGCTCTGCTGTCGGTATCTATTGAGCTTCTGCGAGGTTTGCGACGTACTGTTCATAGCTGATGATTTTGTCCTTATACATCTGTTCCAAGCACTTATCCATAAGGTTCATACCCACGCCCTGACTCATACTGATTGTGCTTGCTATCTGGTGATTTTTGCCCATACGGATAAGCGAGCGAATAGCGGGATTCATTATCATGACCTCGTAGGCGGCAACTCTTTTATTGAGGGTATAGCTGGGAATCAGCATTTGCGACACTACGCCGATAAGCACGGAGGATAGCTGTGTTTTTACCTGAGCATGTTGTGTTTCGGGGAAGACGTCGATAATTCTGTCGATTGTGGAGGTCGCGCTTCTGGTGTGCAAGGTGCTTAACACAAGGTGTCCTGTTTCTGCGGCGGTCAGCGCAGCTCCGATTGTTTCCAAATCTCTCATCTCGCCGATTACGATAACGTCGGGATCCTCTCTGAATATGGAGCGAAGCGAGTTGGCAAAGTCCAAAGTGTCCCTGCCTACTTCCTTTTGCGTAATAATGCTCTTTTTGGGCGAATATATGTACTCGATAGGCTGTTCAACCGTGATTATATGACAGTTGCGTTCGCTGTTTATTACGTCCACCATCGCCGCCAAGGTCGTGCTTTTGCCGCTTCCCGTGGCACCTGTGACAAGCACAAGCCCCGTAGGACGTCTGCAAAATTCGCGCAATTTGGAGGGCAAGCCCAGCTCCTCCAAGCTCTTGATTTTATTGTTGAGCAGTCGGGTTGCGATTCCGAAGTGTCCCATCTGCATAAAGACGTTAATACGAAAGCTGTAACCGTAAGCAGTGTAGTTTTTGTCAACTTCCTTTGCATTTTCCACGCTTGCCACCTGTTCGGGCGTGATTATCTGCTTTGCGAGCTCCTTTGCATCGGTTTCGGTGACTATATAGTCGTCGTATCGCCTGTAATCTCCCATTACTCTGAAATTTACGGGCAATCCGACCGATATCAAAATATCCGAGGCGTTGACCTCGATTCCTTTCTTCAACAGCTCGTCATAAACCAAAAACGTGGACACACTTTTTATATCGTTTACCTTCAACCCCTCAAATTCCGCCATGTTAACCTCTGCTCCTTCTTCGCACCAAATACGTTGATGCGTTTTGTATATTTCTCACCATAAATCAGTCAAATTCAGTTGAATACTATCTTGAACCATATTTACGAAAAGATTGATGCGCTTCGAGTTTTATTTAAACATCATCTTTTACTAACAGTTTAGGCATTTGAATGCCATATGCAAGCTTGACAGTAGCTTTTTCAAAATATTCTTTAATAACCGACATCAATCCTATAATTCTGCGTTATTAATCCTTTGATATTCATCCCTTAAAATGGAATAGACATTCTCGTCCTTGACAACGCCGTCTGCGGTTATGTACGAGCTTCTCAGTTTACCTTCGTATACAAAGCCGCATTTTTCGATTACTCTTTTACTGCGCTCGTTGCCGTCAAAGTGTCCGACAGACACGCTGAATGCCTCTAAATCCTCGAAAAGATACTTTAAAACGGCTGTTACCGCCTCGGTCATCAATCCCCATCCCCAATAGTCCTTGCTTAACGAATACCCGATGTTGTACGCGCCGTCGAACCTGCGAAGCTTGTCGGGACGAAAGCCCACCGACCCGATACACTTTCCGTTTTCCTTAAGCTCCAAAGCAAGCTCACCCTCGCTCTCGATAAAGATATCCAATATTACTTTGGATTCTTCGATGCTTTCGTGTGGGTGAAATCCCGCATTCAGCCCGATATCTGGCACCCTTGCATATTCGTAGAAGTCCTTTAAATCCTCCGTCTTGAACCGACGTAATACCAATCTTTGAGTTTCCGTTTGCATATATCCCTCCGACAACAATTACCTTAATCCAACCGATATCGGCTGTAATTTAATCCGACATTCCCGATGCAACGATTCGCACATGCAAAAGCCACGCACCGTCAACATTTTGTTTGCCCTTTGACCGTTCGGCCGATTGGCATATTTGTTTGCCCTTTGACCATTCTACCGATTGGCATATTATTGCCAATAGAAACCTTCGCGCATGGCCCAAGTTAGGTCAATCCTTTTTTGCAAACATGCAAAGTGCGAGAGTGTGTTTGGTTTGCGGCAAAAAGTCGTATGGCTTGACGTATTTGAGAGCGTAACCCGTCTTCTTCACGGCAAGCAGATTTTCCTCCAAAAACTTGCTTTCTATAAGGCAGATAACCCTTTGGGCATCAATGCGCTTCAGCCAACCTAAGGTTTCGCCCTGAGCGTAGCTTCCCCGAACGTCCGCGACAACCGTTTGCGCCAGCTTACCATAACGTCTTTCGTGCGCAACCGCAAACAGACTCTCATCGCAAAACTCGGTTATTACGCTTTCGCGGTTTCTCTTTTCTACCTCATAAGCCAACGTCTTTTCCTTTTGCCTATCGATGCACAGCGTTTGAAATCCGCGTTTGGAAAACTGCGTTGCCAAAACACCGTTGTCCTCGCCAATAACAATCATATTCTCCTCGTCACGGCAGATATCGGAGATTTTGTCGATAATAAGCTCGGATATTTTCTCGTTTACACGATATTTGCTTCCGACAACGAGCGGCATAACGGCTTTGCCGCGTTTTGCCCAAAGCAACTTCTCTCCGCATACGAAAATCGGCTGTTCAAAATGAGTTTGATCGGCAAATACCCGCACCCACAAGCCGACGTTGGTTTTAATCTTCGAAAGCTCCTCCTTGAGTGTGTTTAAGCCTCTCAATTTGCCACTGCTTATATCCAAAAGCACCAACAAGCTATCTTCCGCACCGAGTAAATGCACGCCTCGAAGCATTCCGATTTGACTTGTTTTATTATAGGCGGTTACGTCGAATTTGCCGCAAAAAGTTTTAATTGCGGCGATGACATCGATGTGCCACCTTTCGCACACCTTACAATCGCAAATATCCAAGGTTTTCTTGGTCTTTTCGCGGTAGTAACCTATGGCAATTTCGCCTTTTTGGTACTCCACATCGAAGGAAAGCGCGTTTCTGTATCTGTACGGATAGAAGATACCCTCGCATACGTCCGCGCCACACCAGAATCCGCAGTTTTTCAAAACCTTTTCAACGCTTTCGCGCTTCAGTAGCAGCTGTTTTCCGTAATCGACAAACTGCAGGGCGCAGTTACTGCACTCATAAAAGTAAGGACATTCGGGCTTCACTCTGTCGGGCGACGGCATAGTAACCTTAACATTCTTGCCGTACGACACCTTGCCGCGCTTGTCCTCAATCTCACACACGATCTCCTCTTGCGGTAAACAGAAGTCAACCACCGTAATCTCATCGTTGCCCTTGCAAACGCCGCGAAAATCCTCCGTAAGATAATCAACCTTGCCTATGAAAGTTTTTTTCATTAATCCTCCGATATTTGATTTGTAGTATGCTCTTTTACTAAAGAATAGGGGCAAAGCTACACTAGTGAATGCTTAATTAGCTTTGTTTTATTTTTATTTGCCAATCATACTTGAATTTATTGCGAAGTCAGCCCTTAAGTATTTTGCTGTTAGCGGTTATTTGTACCTTTTTTTGGATTTGAACAGCTCAATCAGGCTGCAATAGCTGTTGGTCTTGAGCATTTTGACTATAGGCTTTACGCACCCGTAATTGAGCATCCCGCCCGAGAATATACACATAGCTCTAAGCGGGGTATAGTCCAACGCTCTTATTAGTCCAAGCTCTGCTTCTGCATCGTTCTTATTGGTCTTTTGAATCTCTGCAACAGCCATTTTATACATTCTTCTGCCAAAGCGTCTGCGTTTCATCTCCAAACCGACCGAGCTTCCGTCAAATTGGCGGTTTATAATGTTTTCATCTTGCGGCACGAATCCACAAACCCTTGCGAAGCTCTCCTCGGTGAAGCCACCTTTGAGGTAGTCGACAGTCCTTTCTGGGACTTGCACACCTTTAACCTCGATTTCGGCTCTTCCGACGATATTTTGACTGCTGTTTCCAACAAGCAAAGAGTACGCTCCCTCGTCTACGCACCAACCCAGATCGATATCGTAATGCTTGAAGGTCCCGAAATCGGTAGTAAATTTCACCTGTTTGGTTTCGCCAGGCTCCAAAAACACTTTGGAAAAGCCCTTAAGCTGTTTATCGACCGAATAATACTTGTCGCTTCTATGGCTTACGTAAAGCTGAACGACTTCCTCTCCGCTAACCTTGCCGCGGTTTGTAACGTCGCATGCAACCTCGTAAGTATAATCGCCCGAAAGCTTGGTCACTCTCACATTCTCAACCGAAAAATCGGTATAACTCAACCCGAATCCAAAGGGAAACAACGTAGGCACATTCGCACTTTGGTAGTATCTGTAACCTACAAAAATACTCTCTTTATAGTGAACGGCGTTGTTGCCGCCCAAAACCTCCGCGCCGAAGGGATAATTTTCGGCATAGGGAAAGCTTTCGGACAGCTTTCCTGACGGGTTAACCTCGCCCGAAAGCACATTCGCGAGCGCACTGCCGCCTGCCTCTCCGCCGACTCCGCCGTAGACCAAGGCGTTGACCGAATCCACCCATCTTACATCAACCGCACTTCCGCAGCATAGCGTCACAATAACCTTTTTTCCCGAATCGATGGCAATTTTTAATAGGTCGCGCTGATTTTGCGGCAACAAGAGGTCATCTCTGTCTCTGCCCTCGTACTCATAGCTGTCGGGAAGACCCAAATTCAGAATAATTCTATCATAAGAGCGGACGAATACCTCGGCAGTTTTCCTTTCGTCCTCGCTCAAGGTATTTGCCTTTAATGAGCAACCTTTTATAACGCGCACATTTATGCCTTTTTTTGCCAAGGCATCGAAAGCATTTTCGCATTTATCTGTTTCTGTGTGTCCGCTTCCTCCGCCCTGTATCTTGGGCGAGTCGTAAAACGGATCCAAAACGCCTATGCCCCCGACGCCGTTTAGTGGCAAAATACCATCGTTTTTAAGTAAAACTATAGACCTTTCGGCAACCCTTCGAGCAATCGCAAGATGAGTTTGCCTGTTGACGGGCGTTTTTTCCTTAACCTGAGTAACGCACCTTTTTACCATGTTTATAATGTTGATTACTGCCTTGTCCAATTCATCCATCGACAAGTCGCCTTCGGCAAGAGCGTTGAGAATTTCTTCCGCTCTGTAACTTCCCGAATAGGGCATTTCGAGGTCGCAACCCGCCTTCAATGCCTTCACTCGGTCGTCGATCGCCGCCCAGTCGCTTATAACCGCGCCGTCAAAGCCCCACTCCTTTCGCAGAAGGTCGGTTAAAAGCAGCTTGCTTTCCGATGCGTAATCTCCGTAAATGCGGTTGTACGCACTCATGATAGTATATGGCTTGGAGCGTTTAACACACTCCTCAAACGCATAAAGGTATATCTCACGCAGGGCGCGCGTGTCAACCTCCGCGCTGTATCTCATTCGGTAGGTTTCCTGATTGTTCAGCGCAAAATGCTTTAAACAAACTCCCACTCCCTTTTTTTGCATAGCATCGGTGTAGCTCACGGCAAATTCTGCGGTAAGGTATGGATCTTCGCTCACATATTCGTAATTTCTGCCACAAAGCGCAGTCCTTTTTATATTGAGTGCAGGTCCGAGCACAATATCCACGTCGGCGCAAATCGCCTCCTCTGCAATAGCCGTGGCAAGCTCGGCAATAAGCTCTCTGTCGAACGAGCATGATGACAGCGAAGCAGGCGGAAAACAAGTTGCCTTTGCCGTCTTTCCCAAAGCGTTTACCCCGTCGGTATTGATTTCCTTTCTAAGACCGTGAGGGCCGTCGGACATCCATATTTTGGGCAAAAGCTCTGTTTCGACGGTTTCCCACGAATTGGCCCCCATAACTATTTTTGCTTTTTGTTCCGTAGATAGGCTTTCGAGTATCTCCAATGTCTCTTTCATATATATACATTCTCCGTTCACGAAAATTACTTGGGAAAAGGTCGCGTATCAGGCGAACAGGTGTCGCCGTTACAAAGTGAGTGTAAAACGTACACGACCAAGGCGGGGAGGCACGCGCAACCCGCATCGAGATGAATTTGTTCGAAGTTTCCTCCAAAAAGAAATTGCGCCCAACGCAAAGCGTCAGAACGCATATGAAGGCGAAGCCGAGATATAACTGCGGACGCCCGTATCTATGCCTTGCCCGCAACCGCGTTTTGCAAAATAATCTTGGATATTTCGTACTGAGCTTCCTCGCAAAGCAAGGACTTTGTCTCCAGCTCCACGCAACGGAAAAGCTTGTTTGCTTGAACGATGTACTCCGCACTCTGCTTGGTTTCTTTGCTGTGCCTGCCGCCGCAAATCACTGCGCCTCCGACCTTTAAAGCATCAAAATTGACGTTTTTAGTACCAAACACATCAAGCATTCTGTCCACGTTGTCTGATTGAGTATAACGTGCATACTCAAAAGAAACATCAAAAGCCTCCTCGGACAAGCCTTGCCGCTCCTTAGTTATTCTGCTCAACAAACGAGCGGCGGACCGCCACTTCAGCCTAGCAATTTTATAAACACGTCTGATTCGCCTTTTCCTGCGAGCAGACAAAAACAAGTCCAAATCGGACAACACACAGCTGCTGAATACCTGCGGGCATTTCTTTATCAACGAGAAAGCCACTAATGCGCCCATCTCGTCACCGAAAATTGTCACTCCGCTCGACTTGAATCTCTGTATAAAAGACGTCAAATCATAGGTCAAATTGGTTAAGTCAAAGGTTTCGTTGACTTCTTCGCCGTTGCCGTACATATGCGGCAACAAAACGTGGCAATCCTCCTTAAGCCTATCGATAAGCTTGTCATAAACATTAGGCATACCTATCCTGTGCAGAATCACAACAGTAGGATTCTCACTTTTTCCAAACTCATAATAAAACATAATTAATCTTCCTCTTTAGCAGTTCTGTTCATACTGCCCGAAAAGGGATACGGAGTTTCGCCGTATATTTTAGCATCTGTCAAAACATATCTTTGTTTTGGCAAAACGTCTTTGCACGGAGCAAAGACAAAAGCCTTATCGGCATCAGTTCCCAGCCGATATTCATACTCTCATTTTCTGAGCTTCCCATATTCCCAAAACGATTCCGAATACAATGCGTTTTTCTTTATTCGGTTGGCTCGCCTTATTTCTTTCCGTAGACGTAATCGTAAACCGAAATCAAATTCGAATAGGACGAGTCGTTGATAACGTCATCGGCATCTGCGCGCTTGTTCCTGCCAAGCAAACCGCCGATAAAGTTCTTAACCTTTTCGATACCACGCGCTTTCGGAGGTGCGAACGGTACAAGTCCGCCGTCGCCGTAGCTCTCGTCGATGTCTTCCTTTTCCAACGTGAAGCTCTCTATCTCTTCACTGCCGTTTACCCCCGATCGGCTGTCGAGTCCGTTATCATCATCATCGAATAAGTCGTAAGTGCGGTTATTCTTTGAAGTTGCTCGATCGCCTTGTTGTGCACCCTTTGCTTCTCGGTCATTTGTACGATTACTTTCCGCGGCTCTTTCGCTCTTCGGTTCATTGAAAAGGTCCTTGTAATCCTTGTCAACGGATGCGTTATTCTTATTGTTCGATGTGCTTGATACGTTATTTGTTTTACCCGAGGCACTTTTTGTGTTTGGCTCCACACTGTCAGCAGCAGGCGAGGTTCTTGCAGTTTGCGCAGCACTTGCCGCACCGTCCAAAGCGTTATTTTGCATCGGCATATCGACTTGGCTTGTATTCGAAGTCGCAGACTCGGTAGCTTTCGCTGCTCGCAAGTTCTCGGAGGTATAGGCTTTGCCTTGACCGACATCGGGCGTATCGTCTCGGTCGGACGATTTTGCATTACTACTGCTAGAAGCTTGCGCGTAAACGTTTCCGTTTCGGTTATCCGACTCGCGTTCGGATTGAGCTTTATCGCCGTTGATTCTGCCAACTTGTTCGTCGCCGCCTAAAATAATTACCGTTTCGCCGTCCTCGTTTCGGGTAAAGCTTTTATTTCCGACACTCGAAGCCGACTGCACAATCCTTTCGGCAAGCAGTCGAGCCTTCTCCTCATCGGATAGATCCTCGGGTAAATCGTTTACGGGAACGGCAACGTAGACAGTACCGTCCTCCTTCCAAATCTCTCCGTTTGCGTTACGGTTGTTATTAGCGAAGGGATTTGAGGCGTTACCGTAGTTAGATTCATAGCCGTTTTGACCGTTTGGGTATTGACCGCCAAAGTTTCCGTTAATCGGCTGTTGATTATATCCGTTGTTGTACGTTTGTCCGAATCCGTTGTAATCGGGCTGTCCGTAACTGTTATTTTGCCCGTTTTGCGGATTCTGTGCATAGCCGAAATCCGAAGCGGGTCTGTTAAATGGATTCCCATTTGCTCCGTTGCCGTTTTGTCCGTAGGGCAAATACTGTTGAGGATAGCCGTTCTGACCGTAGGAATATCCACCCTGATTGTTACCGCTCGGATTATTAAAGCGATTCAAATAACCGTCAGGACGGCTGTAGTCGGGTATACTGCCGTTGCGATAATCGCCGAAGGTCCCGTTGTACGGCGATCCGAATTGCGAATATGGCTGTGAATTGCCGTAGCCGTAATCGTTTTGCCCATAACCGTAAGGATTTTGCTTGATGACAGGTTCGACCGAGATCACGGGATTAATGGTTATCGGTATCTCGATTGCATTAGGCCTTTGCCCGTAACCATTCGAAAACATGTTTTGACCGCCGAAGGGATTCGCCTGAAAACCTCCGTTAGGCGCACTGTTTTGATTCTGATAACCGTTAGGTGCACCGTTTTGATTCTGAAAGCCGTTTGGATTATTTTGCGCGTTATAAGGGTTGTTTTGATAACCGCCCTCAACGCTACCGCCATCGCCATTATTGCCGCTTTTTTTCGTGAAGCTCTTAATGTGGGGATTAATGTCAATCTTTTCCCCTTCTATATGATAATTCTCGCTTATATTTTTTTCCTTGACTGTTTCCTGCTCCTCATCGAAATCCTCGGTAGCGTTAACCTTGTCCATAAAGCTTTCACCGCCTGTGGACATCGCGCGATTCTCCCTTTTGACCGCTTCCCCTTTCGAATTTGTGGCAAGGTCGATATCCTCGACAAAAAACATGTCCCAACCCTCAAATTGCTCGGACTTTAAAATGTCTTTTATGTCGATTTTATGCTTTGCACCCTCGTTGAGATAATTCAAGCTTTGGTTGACGTCTACATCTCCGAACATAAAACTCGGAAGCGCAAACTTACCGCCTACCTCCACAATCGGTTCAACCTTTTTTTCCTCTTTTGCAAACACCGATTTAAGCATCCCCCTTTATTCCATCGATCAACCGCTCCGTTCGAGCGTAAAATATCGACCTTCGCCGATTCACACTCCCGTCCGTTACGCATTCGCGGAAGACCGTGCACATAGTTATATTTTGCGCATCGCACAATGCAGCGCCGTCCCGATTCCCTACAATACGCGCATTGTACAATAATATATTCACATAGTATGGTAACATAACCGACCGCTTTTTGCAAGCATAATAAAGAATTTTTTATAAAAATAACCCGAAAACGGAGCAATTACCGCCTTTTGGGTAAAATTGCTTATAACTGAAGCCAAAAAACAAAGAGCAGAAATTCGGCAAAATCTCCGAAAAAATAGTACAAACCAAAACGGAGTGTAAAAATCACACTCCGTTTCGATAAATCGATAAGCTCGAAACGCTTCCTAAGGCACGGAAATTACTCGCTAAAGTCAGCTATTATCCAAATGAGTCGGAAAACGTTTTCGATTCTATCGGGACTTAAATTAGATCAGTCCCTCCTACTTCCTAACCCTCGATAGCGTTAACGGGGCAAGAAGCAGCGCAAGCGCCACAATCCACACAAACATCGGGGTCGATAACATAGGTTTCGTCGCCCTCACTGATCGCGCTAAAAGGGCAAACACCCGCGCAAGTTCCGCATTTAATGCAAGTCGATGTAATCTTATGAGCCATGTTCTTTTCTCCTTACTTCAGCCGCAAAACCCAACCTAGCCTTAATACATGGCTCAGGTGAGGTTCTATGACCATATTTGCTCTCGCAACTAAGATTATAACATACAATCGGCTGTTTGTCTAAAAAAAACAGAGGGTTTTCAAAAATTTTCCCGACGAGCGATTATTAAGCTAATTGCCAAAGTAAGTTCCACAGTGGTATTTAGTTATGGAAGCTACCTTGGCAATTAACTAAGGGAAAAATCGTGAAGTTTTGGATAAATACACAGAAAAACGTTTGACAGAGGGTGGAGTTATCTGCTAAAATACATAGGCTAAGCGGAAGTCCACCTTCTCACCAAACGGTTTCTGTATTGTTTGGTATAATTATGATAATATGTTTTCATATTGTGTGGATTTTTGCGTCCGCACATTTTTATTTTACGGAGGTATAATACTATCAAAGAACTTCAGATCAATGAACAAATCAGAGACAGCGAAATTCGCCTTTTGAACGTAGACGGCGATATGGTCGGTATTGTTAACATCAAGGAAGCTCAAAGAACAGCAAGAGATATGCAACTTGATTTGGTAAAGATCTCGCCTAATGCGAATCCGCCCGTGTGCAAAATAATGGATTACGGAAAATTCCGTTATGAGCAGATCAAGAAGGAAAAGGAATTAAAGCGCAATCAAAAGATTGTGGAGTTAAAGGAAGTCCAACTATCCATGACGATCGACGACGGCGATTTGCAAACGAAGATGAAAAATGCGAGAAAGTTTATTGCCGAAGGTAATAAAGTCAAGGTTTCTTTGAGAATGAAGGGACGGCAAATTGCATTTGCAAAAAATGCCGAAGAGGTAGTGAAAAAATTCGGAGAAATGCTGTCGGACGTGGCAACGGTCGAGAAAATGCCGTTGCTCGAGGGTAAGAACATCAAAATGATTCTTGCTCCCGTTGCAGACAAAAAGAAAAGTAAATAACGGAGGAAAGCTATATGCCAAAACAGAAATCCCACACAGGTGCGGCAAAACGTTTCAGCGTGAAAAAAAGCGGAAAGGTAAAGCGCGCGCAAATGGGCAAGAACCATATTTTGAACAAAAAGACAACAAAAAGAACTAGGAACCTAAGAGGACCTGCATACGTTGATAAAACGCAAGAGAAGACGATGAGACGTCTGCTGCCCTATTAAGGAGGGAATAAATGAGAATTAAACGTTCGGTTAACGCGTTGAAAAAGCGCAGGAAGATATTAAAACTCGCAAAAGGCTATTTCGGACTGAAGAGCACGAACTACAGAATTGCCCGCGAAGCGGTTATGAAGAGCGGCAACTACGCATATGTCGGAAGAAAGCAACGCAAACGCGACTTCAGAAGACTTTGGATTGCTCGTATCAACGCCGCATGCAGACACAACGGAATGAGTTATTCTACATTCATCAACGGCTTGAAGAAGGCAAACGTCGAATTGAATAGAAAGGCACTTGCCGAAATCGCAGTAAGCGATGCTAAAGGCTTTTCGGAGCTGTGCAAAACCGCTAAAGCCGCTTTATAGGCTTAATCGGTGCGCCGTTTCCTAACCCAATTTTGGGCGGGAGCTGGCTCACAGGCATTTGTGACGACCATTTCAAGCTCGGAAGCACGGTTTTAGTATTAAACCGTGGAATAAACGCAGTTTATTATGGTTTCAAGCGTTAGCGCAGAAATCATCTTACGATAGTTTCTATTATATAGATGAAAGCACATAAGGGGGGACAGATCGACTGTCCTCTTTGCATTAAAAGGAGTTTTGTTGTGATGCTTTTGGGGAAGAACAGCGTGATACTTGCCGATGCAAGGAAGCTTTTGCAAAAGAAGTACAGACAGTCTTACGGATTGTTCTTAATCGAGGGAGAAAAGCTTGTTCGCGATGCCGTGCGCTTTGGAATAGAACTTAAATCGATCTTTATTGCGGCATCCAAAGAGGAGGCTTTTGCAGACTTGACGGCTTCGCTTTCGTGTTCGGCTTATGTTATAGCCGATGCGGAAATGAAAACGCTTTCGGATACGGTTACGCCGCAAGGGGTGGTTGCCGTGTGTAAAATTCCCGAAGAAAGCATTGGAACAGGCGATATGCTCGTGCTTGACGGAGTACAAGATCCGTCGAATATGGGTGTGATACTGCGGACGGCTTGCGGCGCGGGTTTTTGCAACGTTTTTTGCATCGATTGCGTGGATCCTTTCTCGCCGAAATGTATCAGAAGCGGAATGAGCTCGCAATTCGTTTTAAATATTGTGTGCGGTTCTGCGGACGTTTTATACGGGCTGTTAAGTGGCAGAGAGGTAATTGTTGCCGATATGGGCGGTGAGGACGTAGCCGACTACGCGAGGAGTAGAAATAAGAACGCGCCTATCGCGTTGGTTTTGGGGAGCGAGGGTATGGGAGTTTCGCGGATTATGCGTGAACGCGCCGATCGTTCGATTTCCGTTCGTATGGAAAACGGTTTGGAGTCGCTCAATGTCGCCGTAAGCGCGGGAATTATTATGTATATTCTAAAAATATACTTTTGATTCGTTCTATGTAACGTAACAAATAAATTCTTTTGGTACTTTCTATGTTACGTAACAAATAGAAAGAACTTCTGAATCGTTCTAAGCAACGCAACAAATTAAAAAAACTTTTGATTCGTTCTATGTAACGTAAGAACTCCGATGCTTACTTACGCCGGGAGTAGTCGTTTTGCAAATGCAAAGTGATTGCACAAGATTGAACAAGCGTGGGGCTAACCTCGCGTTTTTTACGGATTATGGCGTATTTGCGGCGCATATGGTTGACATACGAGGATTAAAAGCGTATAATTTCACCGATAATATGAAAATGGAGGAAGCCGACTGTTTAGATTTTTTACATGCACGCGTATAAGCTGTTCTTGTCGGGAGCGATAAACGATTGAGCTATCGATGCAGACGCTGATATTACCCTTCGGGTACATAAGGCGTTTTTACGGAGCGAGAAACGCTGTCGAAGGAAGGTAACGCGATAAATATCGGAGCCGACGATGCGGATATAAAATGAATGTCTAGCGAGTAGGGCGAGCTTTTGTGGGCGCGGTGCAAATGAATATCGGATAGATTTTCGGCGATTAGAGGTATGTCAGGACATAGTAAATGGGCAAACAATAAGGCTAAGAAAGAAAAAGGTGACGCCCAAAGGGCAAGGATTTTCACAAAAATTGCAAGAGAAATCGGAGTGGCGGTGCGTGCCAGCGGCGCGGATCCCGACCACAACAGCAAACTTTACGATATTATATTGAAAGCTCGCGCCAATAATATGCCTAACGACAATATCGCCAGAAGTATAAAAAAAGCTGCGGGCGACAACGACGGAGCTGTGTATGAAAGCCTAATTTACGAGGGCTACGGTGTCGGAGGAAGCGCGGTAATCGTGGATGTCTTGACCGATAAAAAGAACAGAACAGCGGGAGATTTGCGCCATCTGTTCGATAAATACGGTGGAAGTATGGGAACCACCAACTGTGCGCTTATAATGTTCGACAAGAAGGGAGTTATCGTATGCAAACGTCCCGACGGGGCATCCGAAGACGATATCTACGAAATTGCCTTGGATTCGGGCTGCGACGATGTCTTGATTGACGAGGAGGTTTACGAGGTGTATACCGCGCCGAGCGACCTAAACGCAGTCAGAGTTTCACTCGAACAAGAAAAACAAACCGTAATGCAGGCTGAAATTGCCTATATGCCCAACAACACCGTGGATTTGACCGAAGAAAATTTGGAGCGTTTCACAAAAATGATTGAGCTTATGGAGGACAACGACGACGTCCAAAACGTTTACCACAACGTCAACCTTCCCGAAGAACCCGAGGAGGAATAGGACTTTTTCGTCCATATTCACCGATCCCCTGTTCTTGTGAAATTAGTTTCGGCATTTGCACTTGCCATATTTGATCGGTTTTAGGTGCTCTAACGCCATTGCATTGCATTCGACAAGCTTCGCTTGGCTTTCATTCTCGGTGAGTATACTAAAGGAGTAAGCCCCCGTAGGTTTTGAGAGCTAATTATAGATGATCAGCTTCAATGTGCTAACCGAAGGCATAAGGGATACGTTGTTTAATTATTATTTAATTGATTGAGTTTTTAGAGTCCCCTCGGAAAACCGAGGGGATTTTGCGTGTTCTATGAGACCTTATTTATTCTCCGCTTGCCCAAAAGTGCTATGCTACAATAAGTTGGATACGAAAGTGAAAAGTATCTCGAGGTGCTTTTTTTGCATATCCTTTGTATTATTCATAAATTTTATCGAAATAAATAAAGCCGTAATCTCCATACTTTATGAACGAGACGTTTTCGATTCTATTTGTACACATTTCAGCTCTTTTTTGAATTTTATTCTCCAAGCTGTACGAACAAAGCTCCTTTCGATTCTATTTGTACACTTTTCAGCTCCTTTTTGATAATTATTCTCCAAGCTGCACGAATAAAGCTCTTATCGGCTCGGTTAAAACTCTTTTTTTATCTTTCTTGGTTAAAATATCCGCAAATATTCAGATACAGGAATTATTGCGCGCTTTTAGAGTGTGAATTTTGATAATACCTAGTAATAAGATAAAGCGAAAAAACAAGTACAAGTTTTTCTAATGAGCCATTGACTTTGAGATGAAAGTGTGCTACAATGCCGTAAATGCAAAAAATTTTAATTATTGCAATATCTTAGTGCTAGGAGAACACAAAGACATCACGTGCAAAAGCAGCTACTTTGAATCAATTCCCGATAACGATGAGGTTGAGATAGCGGTCGTGCAGGCAAAAGCAGCTACTTGGAATAAAATACACATTCGGTATGCTGTAAAAGTTGTCTTACGAGAAACAGCACGATACAAACATAACAAAAGCCGACTGCGTTCCCACGCAATAGTTGATGTGTTTACGGTGATAAAAACGAAGTTTTGCGGATTCACTCTATGAACCGCTTGATACGCATATAGAATACGGATTTTCGAGAGAAGCTTTCTTGCCGAAGCATTATAAAGCAGAGCTATGTGATTTAAGGTGAAGGGAGGGATGCTCAAGCTGCGTGTTCGACTCGGTGTATTTATCGGTGATTGGTCTTTATTCGCTTGACAATGATTTCTTAGGAGGTAACACAATGAAAGGCAAAACAAAAGTAGTGGTCTTGATGCTTATCGCGGCAATTGTATTCAGTTGCACGGCGTTTGGCGCGGGCTTTGCCGAAGATGCAAGCGGTTCGACGATATTGAACATACGCAAGGCGGATGTGGCTGTCGACGGGCTTAAGCTTGCAGGAGAGGCGGTAAACGTAACACAGAGCGAGTTGTTCGGTGACGACGATCTACTGTGGGTTATGGTCAGACTGGACGAGGGTTTGGTCGGACTGTATCTGGATGGAAACGTGAGAGGCACATTTGCAGACTATGCGAAAAGCAAGGAAGGGCAAATGATTACCGAACAAATGCTTGACGAGCAGGCGGCGGTGCTGGATTTGATGAACGGCAAGGGAATCGATTACACGATATCTCACAGATACACGACACTTTTAAATGGTATGGCGGTGCAAATCAAGCATTCGCAAATCGATACATTAAAAGCGATTGCAGGTGTGAAAAATGTGTACATATCGGAGTTTTACGATGTACCCGAGACGACTTACGGAACTAACGGTTCGATATCGAGCGCATTTGACCTTAACGGAATGATGAGCAACGAAACAGGCTATAACGGTGAAGGCACGGTTATAGCAATTTTAGATACAGGCTTGGATTATGAACACTCGGCTTTCAACAGTGCGATATCCAATCCTACCATCAATTTTGAAAATTTGAGTGCGCTTACGCAATCTTTGTATTGCACCCAATTGGTGGGAGCCGATAACATTGCCGAGTATGCTTATATAAATGAAAAAGTACCGTTCGGTTTTGACTATGCCGATATGGATAACGATGTTATTCCCGATATAGGTGCAGTGTGGGATTACGGCGGATACCACGGAACGCACGTTGCGGGTATTGCCGCAGGCGACGACGATCAAATTACCGCTGCAGCAAGTCAGGCGCAGCTAGCAATATTCAAGGTATTTAGTGACTATTCGGGTGGAGCATATATGACAGATATCGTTGCCGCATTAGGTGACGTTTTGGTATTGGGTTGCGATGTTGCCAATTTAAGTTTGGGTTCGGCTGCAGGCTTTACAGCCGAGGATCCCAATGCTGCCGCATTCATCAACGAGATATACGATCTGATTGCGCAAACAGGCTTGATAATGTGCTGCTCGACGGGTAACGACAATCCCCAAGACCAGTCGCTTCTGAATCTAACGAGTAATCCGGACAACGGAATTGTGGGAAGTCCCGCTTCCTACAACGGAACACTGGGAATAGGTTCTATCGACAATGCGGTGCTGATGCTTGCCGACTTTAACGGTACTGACATCTATTTGGTTAACGCCGTGGATTCGGACAGCAAAAAGTATGATTTTTATTCGTTGCTGGGCGAAAAAACGACGGCTGCTTTTGACTTTGTGGCTTTAGATGCTTTCGGATACGAAGCAGACTATGAGGGATTGGACGTTACGGGTAAAATCGTATTGATTCCTCGTGGAGAGATATCCTTCCAAGAAAAGCAAGAGATTGCCGCTCAAATGGGCGCGATTGCCTGCTTAGTTATCAATACGGACGAAAACGAGATAGTAAATATGGTTATAGGGGATCTCAAGATACCTACCGCGTGCGTTGTGCTAAATGAGAATTCGTTAGCAATGTTTGAGGCTGCAACGGGTTCGATGACCTTTGACAAGAGCGCGATGATGCTCAATATTTCGTCTTATTCATCGGCGGGTGTTTTGTCCGATTTGACGATCGGCGTCGATGTTGTCGGCGTCGGCGGAAGCGTAAGATCTTCCATTAACGCATGGTTCGATATGATTAACGATACGGAAGGCTACGTTGTTATGAGCGGAACGAGTATGTCTTCGCCCAACGTTGCGTCTACCTTTGCGGTATTGAAGGGCTATTTGAAGCAGATGTATCCCGAAAAGTCAAACATAGAGTTGAGGGAGCTTTGCTATCAGGTAATGATGAGTACGGCTTATGCCATGACGGATGCGGACGGCAATTATGTATCGCCGCGTTATCAGGGCGCAGGTTTGGTCGATGTAAACAATGCTGTTGCCGCAGAGGCTTATTTGACGGTTACAGGAAGCGACAGAGTTAAGCTCTCGCTCGGCGATGACGAGGAGAAGACAGGTATTTATACCCTTAGCTTCAATTTGGTAAACGTAAGCGAGAACGCAAAAACCTTTGACATTAAGGCGACTGCCGCAACGGCTTTGGCTGCAAACGATAGAATTACCGCTGGCACATATGCGTTTGAGGGATTCGACGTGACCTACAGTGCCAAAAACGGAGTTATCGAAGGTAACTCCATTACGGTTGAAGGCGGACAAACGGCAAAAGTAAAGGTTGTTATCGTTTTATCCGAAAATAACAAGGCATATCTGGAAGAAAACTATGTAAACGGCGGTTACGTCGAGGGCTACGTGGTTTTGGCGGAAGCAGACGGAATCGATTTAAGTATTCCTTATGTCGCTTTTTACGGCGATTGGGAACAAGCTCCTATCTTCGAGCCTACTTACTTTGAGTATTTGGAAGGTGCACCAGTTCAGGGTACGGTTGTCGATATTCTCGCGGCTATGGTTCTGGGCAGCGCCGGAAATATCACGATTATAACCACATACGGCTTGGGCAGATATTACTATGCGACCGACTTCGGTGTGGAATCTCCCAAAGGCTCCGAGGACTATATCTCCTTGGGATATACCGGATCGGTTTACTGCTTGTCGTTCGGAACCTTGCGTAATCTCGACAATATGGAGATCAAGATTTTCGACAAGTACACGGGCGGCGAGGTAATATGTGATTATCTCGTTAATATCAAAAAGAATTTTTACAGTGATGGCTGGACAATAACAGAGATTGAAGTTTCGTTTTCGGGTTTATCTCCCAAGACTATGGGCTTTATGAACAATCAATCGCTGATTTTGAAAATCAACGGCAGCTTTAACGGCGTATGGAGTGAAGATAGTATCGAATTCCCGATTTTCATCGATATGGAAGCGGCTACACTCAACAGTGCGGAGCTGAGAACAGAGGAAGAAAACACATTGCTTGACATCGATGTTTACGACAATCACTATTTGCAGTGCGTCGGTTTCTACACAAGTAACGGTGAGGGCGGATTGTCGGCATTAAGCGATTACGCAGCTCCCGTTTACGAATTTACACCGTTTACAAACAATAAGCTTACATTGAATATCACAAAGTATATGGATGATATCGTTGACAACACGTTTGCAATCGGACTTATCGACTATGCAAACAATAAATCCATATATTATATCGAGCTTCCGAATGAGGGGGAAGAAGTTAATGCAGTTACAATAACCGAGGATTACGAAATAAGCGAGGATGCAATTGTTCATTCTTTTTCGAACGAGGAAGAAATGAAGTCGATCTTTGCCAATGCAAAAGTGCAATCCAAGCTTTTGAAGGAAAAGTACTCGGTTAACGCCGAAGGCGAGGATGAAGTTGAAGAATTCGTGGTCGAGAACGGCGTGCTTGTCGCTTATAACGGCGAAGGCGGCGACGTTGTAATTCCCGGAGATTTGGGTATTACGACAATCGGCCAATACTGTTTCTTCGATACAGGTCATATCACGTCGATGGTTATTCCCGAAGGTGTAACAGTAATCGACAGCTATGCGTTTTTCGCAGCGTATTCCATCAAGACGATATCTCTTCCCACCACCTTGGAAAAGGTGAATGATTTGGGAATGTATTGTATGAGTCAGCTTACCGAGTTGGATTATTCTAACACGAAAGTAAACTACTTCGGAAGAATGGCGTTAGGCGGAAACAACTACATTAAGAATTTGATTATACCTGACAACGGCACGGTAATCAATGTTGACGGTTGGCAATTGATGACCGCCTTGGAAACGTTGGAATTCAAGTGTGAAGTCGGAATTATGAGAAGGGCGTTAAGCGGATTCGTAAGCCTGAAGACATTGGACTTCGATAAGAATGTTAACAGAATAACCGGAGTGACGTTATTGGGCGCGAATAAGCTTACGACCATTACTTTCCATGGAAACCTCAACAGTTTTGGCGACGAAGATGGTTGGGAGTCCACTTGCCCCGCCCTGACTTCTATTACAACTGTTAATTTTATGGGCGATGTTGGAAGTATTGCGGGCGTATCGTTTAGCAAATGTCCTCAGCTTCGTGAAGTTAACTTCTATGGCAACTTAGGAAGTTTGGGTACGAAAGCTTTCGGACACAGCGATAAGTTGACATCCTTTAACGTAATGCCGGGAAACGAGTATTTGGTTAAGGACGATTATGGAATCGTATACGACAAGGCTATGACGACAACCTTCGTTCCTTCAAGCTGGGACTATGACGGAGAAGTTATCATACCGGATACGGTTACTAATTTAAGGCTGGGCGAATCGGGTATGGCAATCGACAGCATAAGTATAAGCTACCAATGCGACGATTTCGGTAATGCCTTTACGGGTTCCTTTGCCTTTAGCTCTTACACGACCTCGGATAAGCCTTTGCTTAAGAAGCTGACGTTGCCCGAGGGCATAACCGAGCTTCCTTACAACGCATTGAGAAACTTTGTAAATTTAGGTGAAGCTAATCTCGGAAATATTACGAGTTTCGGACAGGAAAGCTTATACAGAACGGGCTTCACATCGTTGATATTCGGCGATAAAGTCGAATATATCGGTGCTCAGGCTTGGTTCGGCTGTGCAAAGCTTACCGAATTGGTATTCGATGTAACAAAATATGATGTGGCAGAGCTGGGATATTACGGATTATACGGCGGCTTGGAGTCGATGACGGAAATTGTTGTTCCCGAGGAAATCGGTGCGTCCGAAAGGGGATTGTTTGTGGAATCTACGGGCTTGCAAAAGATCACATTCCTTAATACATCGGCTACTAGCTTGGGATCCTCCATATTCAACGGTTGTAGCTCGCTAACCGAGGTTATCGGCATCGAAGGCATTGCTACGGTTGGTTCCGCGGCATTCTACAGATGCTCATCGCTTAAATCCATCGATCTGCCAAACTTGGTACAAATTGCAGATGTCGGATTTGCCTCTTGTTCTTCCTTGGAATATGTAAATTACGGCGATAAGCTGGCTTCCGTCGGTTATAATGCGTTTTACCGATGCGTTTCGTTGAAGGAGATCTACGTTACGCAGTATATGTCAAGCGTTGACTTCGACAATGTATACATTGACTGTAACGCACTGGAAAACATAAGAGTTAACGAAAACAACCCCTATTTTGCTTCCATTGATGGCGCACTTTACAACAAAGCAGTTACTAGGTTGATAAAGTATCCTTCGTTGAAGACCGATGATAGCTATGAAATTCCCGAGACCGTCAAGTCTGTGGGTTCGTACGTATTCGCGGGCGCAATATACCTTAAGGAAGTAACCATGCTGGGAGTAATCGGTGTCAACTCGTACGCCTTTGACGGTTCTGCATTGGAGATTGCATATGTAAGAGATTTGAAAGAAATCGATTATTTCGCCTTCTACAACTGCAACCTGAAGCAAATCGATTTGAGCAACGTTACCTATATCGGCGGTTGTGCGTTCAAGGGCTGCGACCTGTCCGAGGTAGTGATTAACGAAGTAGCTTGGATCGGAGTCGGCGTATTCGACGGCAACGTGAATCTCGAAAAGGTAACACTAAACAACACCTTCCGCTTTGACTTCAGTATGACGTTTGGCGGTTGCACTGGCATTAAGGAAGTCGTTCTTGGCGACAACTGCACGGCGTTCGTTATCGAAGGCGATATGCTTATGAGTGCCGATAAGGACGTTCTCTATAAGTATTTCGGTACTGCCGAGGAATTGACAATACCCGAGGGTATCGTAAAGGTCGGCGCAATTTCGTTCGTAAACAACACTACGCTTACAAAGGTAACCTTCCCGACGACATTGAAGGTTATCGGCGACAAGGCGTTCTTCGGTGCGACCAAGCTTACGGCTTATGAGTTCTTGGGAACGAATGCCCCGATACTTGAATGTGATTATGTGGAAGGACAAAGCTATATGTACGCAAACTTCTGCGATTATATTTTCAATGATATAAGCTTGACCGTTTATCACCCTGTATCGAACAGCTATGAAACGGTTATTTGGAATTTGTACTTTGACACTCATTATGAAATGACCGAAGAGGGCTATGTTCAGATTGAGAATATTGCCGTTCTTCAGGTTAGAGCGCTTATCGATACTCTTTCCAAATTGAGTGGAGAAACCTACGAAAAGGCTGTTGCAAAGGCGAGAGCGGCTTACAACACGTTAAGCGTTAAGGAGCAGGCCGAAGTATCCAATTACAACCTGTTGCTTGTAGCAGAGCAAACAATAAGCAACACCGAAGACAAGGACGAGGAAACCTCGATGTCGCAAAATAACGGCGAATCCGATTCCGCTTTAAGCTGCGCAACTGTCGGCGGTAACGGAGGAAGCTTCGGAACGGGAGCTGCTATGCTGTTGCTGTGCTTGGGCTTTGCGGCTGTATTGCTTAAAAAGCGCGTAGGCGCGAACAAATAAAACTATTTCGGCTTGATGTCAATCTCAAGCCTCTACCGCAACGATTCTACTATCGGCAATGACGATTCGTCCAACGGAATGGAAACAAACCGTTTAAGGTCGTCGGTGCAAGATAATCTCTTAAAATCGGAATCGTTGCGGCAACTAAATTATACGTACGTCGCATCGACTTGCGAATGTGCGAGCTTTTCGGAGTCGCAGCCCTTATCGTGTCGGTATCGGTTTGCGGCTCCTTTTTTAGATTATGGGTATCATAAAAATATAATACAAACACTTGACTTAAGAAAACTAATATGTTAATATTTAGTAAACTTTGTGAAAATTCGGTATTTTCGATATTGCCATCATTCACTCTTTGAGCCGATCGCAGATGTAATATAAGCGAGTAGCATGTCTATTATTTTTCGAAAAAATAGTGGAATATCGGGTCAATATAATATGCGGTCGGATCGTCTAGAATGATTTGACTAAAAGGCGTGACTGTCGGAGCATGAGAAAAGAGGATTTTTGCATGGAAAAAGGAGGAAAAAAATGAAAAAGGGAATTATTATCGCAATTTGTGCCGCTGTCGTGGTGTTGGCTGTCGTACTGATCTTGATCTTTACGTTGGGCGGAAACGGCATAACAGAGGGCGCGCAGGACTGGCCCGCATCGGGCGTGTTCAAGGGCTTGCCAAAGGCGGCGGATGCCGTGGACGATCTGAAGGTGGTTGAAGACGGAGACAAAACCACATACACTCTCTACGTTAAATCAATGGCTTACAGTGACTATTATGCGTATTGCCAAAAGCTTGAGAATGATGGTTACGTCGGAACCGAAGGTACGGTCGAGCAGGTTTTGGGGGCAAAACCTACTTCGTTCAGATCTAATGAGTTCTCGGAATCTTATATACTTAAGGGAGAATGGAACGCAAAAAAGGATGGAAATTACGTCGGCGTCAACTATGATTCGAGCGGCGAAAACAATTTCGTCATGAAGGTAATGAATTACGACCCGAACGCACCCGAGGAAGGAGAATTACCGAGCTTTAACACGCCTGCCGAATACACCTTCACATTTGTTGAGGTCGACAACGGCGTGGAAACAAGTACCACGATCATCAGGGACGCTACTCGTTTATACATGGTTATCGAGACGGGGGACACCGCGGATCAAACCTATATGCGTAAGGAGGCGGACGGCTCCTTCACCTATGCATCGGGCAACGGTACAAGCTGGTTGAGTATCGAGCAAATCTCTGCAGGAGAAGAAGCGAATACATTGATTACATATACGGAGGCGCTTGCATCTGCATATTGGTTCATGTTCAATCCGAGCTATGTTTTGGCGTTAACACAATACGATTTTGTAAAGGGAGCGAACGAAACTCTCACCGTTAACGGAAAAAGCGTCAAATGTGACACTTATTCGTACAGCGATGGTGACAATAATGCTAAATTCTGGGTGGGTACATCAACCGGTATGATGTACAAACTGGTTGCCACCGAGGTTTCTGAAGGTGAAACCGATACTACCGAGTATGCGGTAACCTTTTTCTCCACGACGGCGGACTTTTCAAGTGTAAATGAGCCGGAAGCAGGTCAAAAGGTATCCTTGGATTTCACCCTAAAACTTCCCGACGAATACGGTTACACGATGTTCTTCCAAAAATCTAAAGGCGGATTTGAAAAAGAGAGCTACTCCGCCGAGGTGCAAAAGGACAATGAAGCCAACGGAACAAACTATTATATTAAGCAAATATACGAAACAAAGGGATCGTACTACCGCGATCTAGGCAACGGAACGTGGGAGATGTGGACGTATGAAAACGGTTGGAAGAATGAGTACGACAAAATTGTCGATAAGGCGTACCTTGACGCACAACTTGCCGATATTCATGCTTTGCTGTGTTGGCACACTATTTTGACCGAGGACGAGAATAACAAGGTTGAGTATTTGATGACACTCGAAGGCATCGAGTATTACTCTATCATGATAGACGATGAGGAGTACAGTTTTCAATTGTATTCCAATACCCGAGTAATTTGCGGCTATATGACCTATGCGGAAAGCGGTTTGGACTACGACTATATCAGTTGCGAGCTTGTGGACGAGTGGACGCAGTTCACAAGACCGTTAAAATACAATCAAGGAGATGTAGACGGTGCCTTGCCCGAATATACTCTTCCCGACGTGTTCGAGCTGACCGCGGTAAAAGGCACTTATGTCGAGCGTTTGATGCGTTTGGAGAACGGCAGTATCTTCAAGCAGACGGGCTATGTACGCGACGGCAGCATCGATATCGATTATACCTACTACTACGAATTGCTGACCGACGGAAGCTACCAAAGCTATCAGTTTAAAAACGATGCTTGGAACAAGTCAACGGTAAAGACCTCCTCGGCAGTTGCTCAAGAGATAGAACAATTCGAGTCGAACTATGTTAAATGGGCGAAGAACAACGCCTCCGAATACGAAATCGAAGACTTGGGCGATGTTCAATACAAAGGAGCCACGTGCGGCAGCTATAAAATGACCAACGAGTACTACGAGGACGACTACGTTTTGGTTTACATCAACGACTTGGGAATGACCGTTATGGAGCTGTACCACGAGGAAGGCTACAAAGACGAGGTTGTATTCGAGGTTACCTTCAACAGAAATCCTAATCCGTTGGACTATGTTGCCAATCTGCCCGAAACGATAGAGGTCAATAAATTCCCGACGAGCTATGCCGTGTCATATAACTATTCATTAAGCTACAATGGGGGATCGGCATTGACGGAATACACCGTATACGTTACGCCTTCAAGCGTGATGATACTTGTAATAACGTACGGCACTTCGCTTTACACGTATGTCGAGCAGATCGACGGTGTTTACCATGAGTGGGGCGGAACTACTGCGGACGGCTTGGAATATTACGGTACGGTTAACAAAGAGGTTTTTGACGAGCTTGCGAACAAAGCGGCAAACGATTTTATGGATATTTCCGAATACAATTCGCTTGTCAAGGTAGGAAACGTTAATTATTTAGGTAAGGCTTGCGTTGAGTATAATGCTCTTAAAAGCGGTGCAGACTGCAACATCTATGTGGACAACGAAACGGGTTTGGTATTTAAGTTTTCGAGTACATACGTGTACACATCGCTGTACGAGGTTACCTCCTATAGTACCACCGTACCCAAGATCGAAGTAACCGTGCCGGAAAAGGTTGATTTACCCGACTTTTCTTCGCCCGAATACTACACCTTGACATTAATACAAACCGAGAACGACGAGACCGAAACGATTACCGCGATAAAGGGCGAGACAGAGCTTTGCATTGTCGAGTTGAGTTCTGATGGCGAGAAATACATAACCTACATCAAACTCCACGAGGACGGAAGCTTCACATACGCGACGGGCAACGGAGAGGAGTGGTACAACATCGAAGAATACACAGAAGATGATATCTCCATTTACGAGGATATGCTAAGCAACATCGAAGCTAATTTAGATACGTTGAAATTCAATCTGGTTACCGAGGGTATGGCTAATATGCTTGTTAAGGGTGCAAACGAAACAGTCAAATGCAATGGCACGGATGTGGAGTGTGAGGTTTACTCCATCACACTCGGTACAGAATCCCTGAAGTATTATGTCAATCCCGAAACGGGAATGCTGCTTCGTTACGCCAGATTATCCGAAGGCTATGTCGTGTACGATGTTTTGGTTAGCGTGTATCTAGAAGAAGCCGATATCGAAGGCTTGAATCTTCCCGAGTTGGTAATGCCCGCGGATTAAGCGGATAATTCGATTTTAATCGTCAACGCTATTACCTAACATGCCAAAAGAATAATTTTGAGTCCGTAAGAAAGTATAAGAGCGGGATTCAAATTACCCGATGAGCATTGACGATTGTTTCACTAAAAAATTAATACGCCTCCTTAGGGTGACCTTTGGAGGCGTATTTGCATATCTGTCGTTTCAATGTCTGAAAGAATAATCACCTTGGCTTCTTTTTTATATAGGGATCCAAAAATCCGATAGTAATTATTATGTATTCGACAGTACGATCGGTATTGTTTATCGTTTTGTCACGAAGCCCAAGCGATTATCAGTCCTTGGTTTTTGGAGTATTATCCTTATCTTTTTGTGCAATATCGTTAGTATTTTCGCTGTTGCGATACACCCAAAACTTGCAAACCAAAAACTCGGTAACCATATTAATTATCATAGTTCCGCCAAGGACGATATATTCGAAGCCGCTCCAAGAAACGGCTTTTGTCAAGGCGATGCCCCACCAAATCGAAAGCGGTGTAAAAACGCAGTAATAAGCAAATATTTTCAGCATTGCGATAGGAATATTGTTTGCGGATTTGAAGGTGTATTTTCGGTTAAAAGTGAAATTCCAAAGCACGGAAAGCACAAGCGCGATAAAATAATTTGGTCCGTAATCGGTGTCGATAAATTTATCGCCCCAAGTTACAAGCTCATTCAGCAAAGTAAAGCTAAGTACCTGAATCAAACCGGCGGAAGCCGAAAATAATACAAATTTACATATTTGAAGTATATTCTGTTTTTTCATACCCATAATTTTGCCACCGTTATTGAATTGGCGCTAATCCGCTTAACCGTCAAAAGCCTAATCGGTATTACTCTAAAAACAGCTAAACGAATCCGTGTCGCGTTGCACTTCAAGCATAAATGAAGCTTGAAATGACCAAACAATATGAAAAGTAGTATCCGAAGTCAAGTTGCACTTCAAGCATATATGAAGCTTGAAAGCAAGTAGCGAGGGCTTTTGAACCCCCCCGAATATTTCTGTATATAATACACCCGCGTACCATTCGGTACGCGGGATAATATGAGAAGCAAGCAAATTGTAATCTGCATTTTTCTCGAGTATAAATAACGATTAACGTTTTCTGAACTGAGGAGCGCGACGAGCCTTTTTGAGACCGTACTTTTTTCTCTCCTTCATTCTCGGGTCACGGGTTAAAAATCCCGCCTTTTTGATTGCATCCTTATCCTCGCCTGCAAGCACGAGAGCCCTTGCGATACCGTGCCTGATTGCGCCGGCTTGACCGGTGAAGCCTCCGCCGTTAACGTTGGCGATGACGTCGTATTTTCCGACAGTGCCGGATACGGCGAAAGGTTGACGACACATATACTTGAGAGTATCCAATCCGAAATACTCTTCAATATCGTGTTTGTTAACGGTTATTGCGCCGGTTCCGTTGGGAATCAAGCGAACGCGTGCAACCGCCTTCTTCCTTCTTCCTGTTCCCCAAAATATATTCTTTTTCTTACCTGTAATTTTCATACCGCACTACCTCACCAACTCAATCTTTTCGGGCATTTGAGCCTGTTGTTCGTGGTTGGCGTCCTTGTAAACGCGAACCTTTTTAAGCATTTGGCTTCCCAAAGCACTCTTGGGCAACATTCCCTTTATAGCCAACAAAACGACGAAGTCGCTTCTTTCCGCCATCAATTTTTTGTATTGCGTTTCGTGCAGGTTTCCGACGTTGCCGGTGTGAGTTCTGTGGAACTTTTGCTCCAGCTTTTTTCCCGTCAGGACAACCTTGTCCGAATTAATAATAACAACGTGTTTTCCCGTATCAACATGAGGTGTAAACGTAGGCTCGGTTTTGCCTCTTAAAATGCTTGCCACTTGACTTGCAAGACGACCGAGAACCATACCCTCCGCATCAACGATATACCACTTAACCTTTACTTCCTCAGGTTTAGCCATATATGATTTCATGGTGTTTCCTCCAAATTATTAAACTCATTGCAAAAGCAATTTTGCCGTTCACGACGCCCGCTGCGCACCGCAAGTCACAAGTGGAAAGCGACAGGGATGGCGACCAAATGCAGAGCTTAAATACATTCTCAGCAAGCACAGCTTAAGTATTTTACACATATTTTCCCACTTTGTCAAGCGTTTAGCGTCAATAAAAACCAATATATCCCTCTAAATCGCACAAAGTTGATTGCCAAAGTAAGTTCCACAGTGGAAATGAAATGCACCCAAAAGTTAGTCTGCCATATGTGACTTTTTTGGTAATTAATAACATTTTAATTTCTATCTGCAAATGCAATAAATAATATATATTTTGTCGGTTTTTCCTTGACAAGCTGAATTCGTTATGCTAGACTTAAATAGTCTTGATATAAGGACTAAATTTATTTAAGACTATATCAAATCAAAGTAGTAGCGGAACACGCAAGAGTAACCGATGCGGCGACTTCGTAGAAATACGTGTGTCGGCTGTCGGTATCGGAAATTACGGAATCGATGAGGATAGACGGATGGATAGAGAATTTAATGACAAATTAAGTCAAGCGATTGACGAGATGATGATGAAGATGTTCAGCGGGGTGCTTGTTCCGATACAGCGCAGCACGCGCAACAGCAATGTCGGTAGGGAATTTATGTCACTGCGCCCCGTGCAGCATAAGATTTTGAGCACTCTTTCGATGAAGGGTGAAAGCTGCATTTCGGAAACTGCAAAGGCGGCGAGTACGTCATACAAAAATATGGCGGTAGTGGTAGATGATTTGGTTCAAAGAGGGTTGGTTGCGCGTAACGTTGATGAGAACAACAGACGGTTTGTGAAATTGCGGCTGACCGAAGCAGGTGAAAAGTTTGTGAATGAATTCGAGGATTGTGCATCTATTTATGCGGAAAAGCTATTCGATGAGGCACTTTGCCACGAGGAGCAAGAGGAATTATATAGATGCATATGCAAGGTCACGGAACTTGCATGCAAAATGGAGCAGGTTGCAGAGAAGAACGATTCGAGCTTTAGCGATTGAGTTTTATTCGAGCTTCCATAAAGCGCGATAATCCGAAATCGACATTTTATCCAAAAGGTGCAAAGGCAAAGCAATCGCTAACCCGACGGAGCGAAGCTTACAAAGGATTAATGGCAAGCCGACTAAATATTTAAGTACAGTGCATAGATGTAGAGAGTACGTGGAGCGCGTGGAACGTATAATGGAGATTTAGACAAGCAATTACAATAAGGCAAGAGAAACTTGGAAAAATTCATCGTGTGATGCGTGCTACGTGTATCTTGTCTTGGTCGTGTATATCTATATATACTCCCTTCGGCCAAAGAGCCACCTGTTGCCCGCTTGGCGCGACTTATTCCCAAGAGGTTTTTGTGACGGAGGCCATGTATATAAAAACGCAAGCTGAAAACTCGGTATTTAATTGCAACAGACTGCAATTGATATATAAAACGGAGGTATTTATGAAAAACAAGAAATTAATTATGTTATTGCTTCTAATGCTGGTGGCGGCGTTTGCCGTTACTATGTCATCGTGCGCAAAAGACCAAGTCTTTACCGTTGCGTTCGATGTTGACGGTGGTACGCCGATCAATCCCATCGAGGTGAGCGAGGGCAAGCTGTGTGCCGAGCCGGTAACGACCAAGGAGGGATACACCTTCGGCGGATGGAGTCTCGAGGGAGTCGACTACTCGTTTGACAATCCCGTGATTCAAAGCATAACTCTTAAGGCAGTTTGGATTATCAACACATACACGGTTAAATTCGACTATGCCTATCGTGCCGAAAGCGTTGAGGTGGAGTACGGAAATGCCGTTGCTCAACCCGAATTGCCCGAGCGTGAAGGCTACGAATTTTCGGGATGGTACGTTGACGAAGAGGCGTACGATTTTGACTTGCCTGTTGTTGCCGATTTGGTAATTAAGGCAGTATGGAAGGTTAACACCTACAAGGTAACATACATTGTGGACGGAGAAGTCTTTGCGGAGAAAACGGTGGAATACGGACAAGTTGCTCCTTATATAACTGCTCCGACAAAGGAATTATTCGATTTTATCGGCTGGTTCGATGAGGGCGGTGCATACGACTTCGAAATGTCGGTAAAAGCCGATATCGAGTTAACTGCGGCATACTCGTTGAACTTAGGCGCGTACAAGTCCGATTTATGCAGCAAGCTTTCCCTGTACAAATCCGAATTAGAGGGTGAGGGCTTCAGATACAACTATACTCAAGCAAATTGGAATATGATATGCGGGCTTTGCGATAACGGAATTATCGCGGTCAACGCTACAGAAACCGAAGCGGATGCTCTTGTCGCATATGAAAAAGCGAAAGGCGATATGGCAGCGGTGGAAACGCTTTCCGGCAAGCTGCAAACCTATTACAATTCACTTTCTCAAGACAATTACTTCGATGAGGATTGGGCGAATATCCAATCGATTTACCAAACCGCCGTGGAAAATATGCAGGCATATGAAGGCGGAATACCATATCCCGAAACGATAGTTGATAACGCAATCGCCGCTATGGATGCGGTAACGACAAAGGCGGAAAACAGAATTATCGCCGCTTCCGAAGCCGACAAGAAAATCCGCGACCTCAATACTTACGTCGATTCGCTTAACCCGAGGAATTATCTGTTGAAGAACTGGGAAGCTGTGTTGGAAGCTAAAGCTCAGGGAACGGCAAACATCAAGGCAGCCGTCGAAAACGGCATTAATGCGGTTTGTGGTGAATATGAGACCGCATTGACTAAAATAAATGCAATCCCCTTCACCGACAATATTTATTATAGAGTAGAATTCGTCGTTGAAGGTCAAACGACATTCAAGATTGACGTAATCAGTGGTCAAACTGCGACCTATCCCGGCAGAACTCCTTCAAAAGCGGGTTGTACGTTCTTGGGCTGGTCGCTTGACGGTAGCATTTTTGATATGAAAACTCCCGTTACCGCCGATTTGACGCTCAATGCGGCATTCAGCGTGGCAAAGATAACCGTAACCTTTATGCTTAACGAAAGCGATGTATACAAAACGGTAGAAATCGAATCTGGAACGGCAGTGGCACAACCCGAAAACCCCACAATGGACGGCTTCAAGTTTACATACTGGTCGACCTCGGTGGGAGCAAGCAAGGCATACAACTTTGCAACTGTCCTAACCGCAAACACAGTGCTTT
>JAQVMT010000021.1 GCA_028703495.1 Clostridia bacterium
GGAGGCAACTGACTTCCGTGAAATATCAGTTAACATCAGTATTAACAACGGTATGCGGTCTGAAGTAGTGAAAGCCATCACTAATGAATCGCCTGTTTTTCTACAAAAAGAAGAAATGAGAAAGCGACTTAACCTGTTAGCTAAAAGAGTTGCGCTTAAGATGAATGCGGGGCGGAGCACGACAAAGCCCGATTTTAAGATAGCGCACCGGCTTTGGATTGATAACGGTGGCAAGAGCATGGAGCTTGAAACCGTAAATGAACTGAATCAGAGAATCGAGTTTTATCAACGATTATTAAGGAGTTAAAGTGAAGCCTCAATTTTGTTATAGTGGGGGTAATCACCTCAATTTTGTTATAGTGGGGGTAATCACCTCAATTTTGTTATAGTGGGGGTAATCACCTCAATTTTGTTATAGTGGGGGTAATCACCTCAATTCTTTGAAATTTTGGTTGACATACTGCATATATGCAAATGTTGCTGTTAATTATTAGTAATTTTCCCCCAGCGTTCGCGCATCACTTTTGAGTAATCTTCATCGCTTTCTTTTTCACCAACAAAAAAGAACAGATCAAGCGAATGACAGATTATTAAAAGCTGCTTAAGATTAAGCCAAAATTTACCAAGCTCAAGGCGCTTAATCGTTGCAATACCAACGCCACACTTTTCGGCAAGCTGTTCCTGAGTTATTCCTAACTCCCTGCGGCGGGCAACAATAAAGCCCGCAATCAATTTGCGAGCTTCATACAATATTTTTTCATCCATCTTTTATTAAGTCCTATAATAAATTAGTGTGAGGATTTAACCAGTCCGCACTCATTTGCTTTTTAGTTACTGGTATCTTACCAAATGATGTCGTAACTACATTAAATATTTTTTCTGCTTTTTTTGAGTTAATCAACCCAAATTGTTTATCTGTAATTATAAAAGAAAGACATCTTTTTGTGCCGTGTTTTTGACAGTTATTAAATATTTTTTTAGCATCTTCTTTTGAATGGGTAAAGATAACATCGTTGTTATAAGATGTACTAACGCCAGTCCCTTTTATCAAATATTTAGGAAGTCTGACTGTTTGATTTTTTTTTGCTTGAAAACGAATAACGATATACCAGTTAATTTTGTAGGGGTTAAGGATTGAGTTTGAGTTTTTCATTTTGACCTCCGCCGTATTGTTATACTTGTTGCCGCCAAGTGTTGTTGTTAAATAATTATTAAAAGAACCTGCATAAACATAGTATCAAATATGATACTTGTCAAGTAAAAAGTTAGAAAAATAAAAAATATTTTAACAGCTGAAAAACAGCGAAAAGTCAACTAATTACATATATCTTTTTTTTAACGTCTTTTGCGGAGTTAATTTTGAAAAATAATATCGATTACTATCCTCATAAAGCAGAATCTCACAGGCATCCTAAGTTCAAAATGCTCAGGGCTTCATTCAATACTATAGCTGATGGATGGGCTGCAGAGGGGAGGTTTTGGGCGCTCAATAATATCATAGCCTTGTCTGCTGATTGCATTTTAGACTTGAGCAAAAAACGAAATATCGGTGTTTATGCCGAGGAATTAGGGTTGACAGTTGAAGAATTTTCGGGTTTGATTGGCATTTTTTCGGGCGAAGATATCGAACTTTTGACCGAAGTTTCTGATGGTTGCTATACTACAGATACTGTTCAAGAGACATACAATGCGGTACTTAAGGATAGAGAAAAAGCTAAGGATAGATACAAGAAATCGGTAAAAATTACCACTTCGGGCGAAAATAATAATTTTTCGGGCGAAAACTTCAAAACTTCGGGCGAAGCCGGATACAAAGTAAATGAAAGTGAAGTGAATAAGATGAAATTAAATGAAAAGGAAGTGAAGGGAAAGGAAGGCGATTCACTTTCCACTTTTTTTTCAAACGAAACTTTTTCTGAAGAGCCAACAACTTCAGAGCTCGACTTTGTTCATGACCTCTACACAATTCACACTAAAATTCACGACCCTAACTTCGAGACTCACTTGAAACCTGTAGCTCAGTTACTCACTCAGATCCCCGAAGCAATGACAAAAAGCGACCTTGAGCTTTGCATCAAGGAAGCATTTGCGAAGCTTAACCCCTCGATGGGCGTTAAAGTCGGATTCCTTTTGAGCAATATCCAGGCTAAAATAACCGCTAAGCACGAAGAAATACTCGATAAGCGCAAGAAAAAAGAGCTTGCTGAAGCTGAAAAACATAGAAAAGAAGCTGAAAAACGAGAAAACAGCGAAAGGTTTGAGTTCGATAAGGAAGATTTTCTTCAGTGTAAAAGCTACTTTGAGAATAACCAAGTCATGTTCAACATGACTGAAAAAGCTGAAATTTTCCGTTTTTTGAAGGAAAACAAGGTAAAAGAAGCCATGAAACTGATTAAGCAAAAAATTGAAGCCGCCGAGCTGGTTTAGCCGCCATGCGAAAGATGGCGACAGGAGCAAAGATTATGGCAACAAAATACAGGGTTAGAAACAAACGAACTGGGAGCTATGTGACAAAAGCGGTTAATTCCGTTAAGGCTTTCGAGTGTTACAAAAAACTATGCAGTCTTGACCCTCAAGGGTACGAGCTGATCAGCATCACTGAGCAGATTGAAAAGCTTCCTCCTGAGTTGCGAGACATGACCGAGCTGGAACTTAAGGCAATCGAAGTGCTTAAGCTCATCAGCTACAACCCAGGATCGGGACATGCAGACTTTGCAAACACGCTAATCGAAAAAGCGGAGGGAGAGAAGCGGATCACAGAGCGGCAATCGCTTTACTTGTGGCATTTGATTTACAATTACCGCCGTCAGGTAAATGACCAGGCTTTAATCAACGAAGCAAAAATGAGGAAGATTTACTAATGTCACGATTTGTAGGATGGACGAACAAAGCGATTGAGAGGCTCACAGGCGAAAAGGTTAAGCAATTAGTCAAGTCTGGGGTGAAGTGCCGTGAAACAGCCGTCTCTTTGCGTGAAACAGGCATTCGCAGGGATTATGTCAACGACATTTCGCAAGCCTTAACCCTGTTAGGAGTGGAGCACGTAAGGGAATACAAGTTCCTCCATGATCGCAGGTTCAGGTTTGATCTTGCAATTCCGGCTAAAAAAATAGCGGTTGAGTTCGAGGGGGGCATCTATAGCAACGGGCGCCACACTAGAGGCAAAGGATACGCAAATGATGCGAAAAAATACAACCTTGCCACTATGCATGGCTGGAAGTTGCTCCGCTACACCTCGGCAGATGCGAAAGGAGAGAACTGGGAGTTTAGAATTGCTGATGAAATTAAACGTTTTGCACAATGACAGCGAGCATATAACACGATCACCGGTTTTTCCGGTGCATCGGTTAGTTATATGAGAGCGGAAAGAATAGTAAAATAACCAAGGAATAACAATGAAAACAAGAATCTGGAAGCAAGGCAAGTTCAGGATCGTTGAGCGCAAACAGGGCGAAGCAACGAGCTACGATTTGCAGTACAAAACTCATCACACCTGGCAAGCCGTGCGTAAAGGCATGAGTAAAGAGCAACTAAAAACTGAGTTCAACATTGACTTGGAGGTGTAGAGGTGGTTAAATGAAGTCGATATTTTTCTTTGTTCTTGGAATGAATTTCGGAGTGTTTTTATTGGCTGTAATTTCTAAGCCAATCAGAGAAGAGTTAGAAAAAATTATTCATAAGTATTGGCTGTAGGAGGAAGGATGTTAAAAAAAACATTAGCTCTTTTAATAATGCTAATCTGGTTCCCGTTTATAATTTTAGGTTTTCTGACGAGTTTGATTCTGGACGGTTTTCACCTTGGGAAAAATTTATATAAGCTCTTTGAATATTGGTGCGATAAAGATTCACCTAAAAATAATTAGGCTTACTTCGCTTTTTTCATTAACTAAATTTTGAGTGCGATGGATAGAGAAACTTTAATCGGATTACTTGAAGTATTTGTAACTCAGGGATTGCCCCTTGAGAATTTTCTTCGTGATGTAAAAATACGTCACGAATATTTTTCTATCATTGACGTTGACCCGAAAGTAAACAAGACTGAGCTTAAGCAGAAATTAGCAGACAAACATTGTATGGGTTACAAAAATATTGAACAGATCGTCTATGCACGTAACAAGAGAAAAGGTTAACCATGACTCCAACTCCGAAAAAGAAAAGAGGCAACTACATAACCGACACCTACACCCGTGTTGACAAGACGGTCACAATTATTCTCGAGGACGAAGGCTGGCTTAAGAAGGGACGCGTTGGTGATTTGAAAAGACGAGTATGCGAAGAATTCGATATTGCTAACAGAACAGCGGAAAAACTGATTGCCGCGGCGAAGCTTCGCATCCGTGAGCTGATGAAAAAAGATAGGGATAAGATGTTGAAGAAAGCACGTCTCGATCGTGAGTGGGTAATATCGAAAGCAAAAGAAAGCGGGGATGTAAAGCTTGCACTTGCCGGGATGCAAGATCGCGATAAACTTAACGAGCTCTACACCGAAACGGTCGAGCACAAAGGAGCGATTCAGCTTACCAATGTTGATCTTAAGAAGCTAACAGACGAACAACTCACAATCCTTGAAGGCATCATCAGACGTGGAGATGATCCTAAGCCTTACCTTATCAGCATAGGTGTGAATTGCTAGAGTTGATCGACATAGAAAAAGAGAAGCGCCGTCGTCACAAAGAACAGCTTAAGCAATACAAGAGCCGGAATGAATACTATCAAACACACCCCCTTGAATGGATGACTGACCGTTTAGAAATTCGACCAGAAACCATAGACTGGACCTTACTGCCTGAGTACTTTAATCACGAATGGGACGGGACCCCTAATCCCCTGAAGCAAGTACTCGATGCTTTAGTCAACAACGAATGGGCTGGCGTTGAATCGGCAACGGCTTGCAGTAAAACCTTTCTTGCGGCGGCAATAACGCTTTGGTTTCTTGACGTGTTTGAGAATAGCCTTGTAGTAACAACCGCACCTAAAGAAGCTCAGTTAACGCTAAATATTTGGAAGGAAATCGGCAGTCTGTATAAGAAATTTCAACGAGGTTATTTAGACACTTTAGCTTTACGAATGTCGAAAAGCGAAGAGGGAAAAAAGGAATACAAATGGGCGGCAATTGGCTTTGTTGCCGGTACGAAGTCGGATAAAGAGACGGAAGATAAAGCTCAGGGTTTCCATGCAGAGCACATGCTGATCATACTTGAAGAGACTCCCGGTATTCCGAGGTCAATCATAAATTCATTTAAGCTAACTTCCCAGGCGCCTCACAACCTGATACTTGCTTTGGGTAATCCTAATCATCACTTAGATGAACTGCATAAATTCTGCAAACTTCCACGAGTCCGGCACATCAGGATAAGCGGTTATGATTTTCCTAACATCGTTCTCGATAATCCAGGCTTTATCCCGGGCGGTAAGTCACGACAGGGAATAAAGGATATTCTCGACGATGTTGGCAGTAAAGAAGCTCCTCGTTTTCTTTCTCGTGTTCGTGGCATCTCTCCGGCTCAGTCAATCGATAGTTTAATAGCCGTTCAATGGTGTTATGAAGCGGTTGAGCGCGAAGATTATGAGGTTGAAAAGGGCTTGTATGCTTTAGGCGTTGACGTAGCCGATAGTGAAACGGGTGACCAGGCAGCTTTGGCGTTTGGCAAGGGCGCGATACTGTTTCACGTGAACGCTTTCAAATGTCCCGATGCTAATCAGCTAGGTAAAACGAAGGTGAAAGAGCACATCATTGATTACAGGATTGACCCTAAATATGTTGGCGTTGACGGCGTTGGCGTTGGTGCCGGAACAATTAACGCGCTCAAAGAACTGGGTTATCATGTGAGCAACCTGAAGGGGGGAGCGGCAGCGGAAAAGGTACCGAAAGATGCTTATGCTTTTCAGAATCTTCGCTCTCAGATGTGGTGGACAATGCGGGAAGATTTGAAGAACGGGAGAATCTGTTTGCCTAATGATGAGGAGTTGATCGCCGATTTGTGCGCTCCGACTTACAAGGATAATGACAAAAATATAATCGTTGAGTCGAAGGATGATATTAAAAAGCGACTTGGAAGATCCCCAAATAAAGGCGATGCCGCTGTGTATTGGAACTGGGTACGGTCCGGTAGAAAGAAGAGTAAACTAAAATCAAGTTTAATAAATTACTGAGGATGAAATGCCAAAAACAAAACTAAAAACAACCCTGCTTATGAAAAGCGACTTACCAAAGAACACCGATCCGACTGTTATCGAGAAAGATACTTCGCAAAAGAACAGCGATCAGTCAGCTTTCGAGTTCGCGCCTCCTTACATATTTGAATCGCTTGCGGTACTCTACGACGATACTAACACTTTCCACTCCCGCTGCATAAGAACAAAAGCCGCAATTACCGTACTGCTAGGTTACTCAATCAACTCGGATGAAGAGGGCAAACAGCAAGACGAAGATTACAAAAAGATCGATGCTTTTATGAGTCAGTATCTCTTGGATATTTATAACACCCAACTTGACTTTGAAATCTTTGGTAATGGCTTTGGCGAGTTGGTACGCAATGCTAAGCGAGAAGTTGCTGAATACTACCACATTCCCGCGAAAGAGACAGCGCTGACAAAACCTAATGAGAAGCTAAAGCTAAAACAAATCCTTGGTTCAGAAACAATTTACTACAAAGAGTTTGAAGGTGAGAAATATCAGAAGTCAGAAGAACATGAGTTTATTCATCTTAAGAACTATTCACCAAAGAGCCGCTACTATGGTGTGCCTGAGTACATGACAGCGGTTACAACGATGTTCCTTGACCAAAGCGCCAATGAGTTTAACGTTCGTAAGTTCAACAACAATGCCGTACCCGATTCGATAATCGAGATGTATGGATTTGACAGCGAAGACGGAGCCGAAAGTAACATCAAGAACTTTTTTCAAGGCAACTTTAAGGGGACGGAAAACAGCGGAAAAGTATTGCTCCTGGAAGCTGAGACAAAAGGCGAAAACGAGATCAAAGTTACAAAAATGGGAGCTGAAATAAAGGAAGCTTCCTTCCGTGGTTTACGCTCAGACAACAGAGAGGAAGTACTTGTTGCGCACGGTGTCCCGCCTCGTTTAATCGGGCTGGAATCAGTCGGTAAACTTTCCGGGGGTGGAGAAGTCCGTGAGCAAATGCGATTGTTCAATGAGATTATGATTATTCCTAGGCAAAATAATTTAGCTCGATTGATTAACAGCATTATTCAAAAGGGTATGGGGATAGAGGGCTGGAAAGTGAAGTTCAATACTTTCGAGTTTGCTAATACTGTTGACGATGCTACTTTCTACAACACAATGATAACCGCTACAGATGCGAACGGAGAGACTATCATTGATGCAAGCGAAGCACGTGCGGAGATGGGTTATCCTCCCCGTGACGAATCAAAGAGGCCAGCAAAGCCAGTCGAGAAAGCTGATAAGTTTGCGGCATTGGCTAAGGCATTAAAGCAAATAAGAATAACCTTGGAGAGTATGCAGGATGAATAATCACATTGAAGATTGTATCCACGAGATAAATGACATTATGGCTTTAATCACGAAAGGGAACAAGTGGGATGGGCTTGCAAGTCGAATGACAAAGCTACTCTTGCAAAAGTGGAATGATGAACAGAAGGAAGCGTTGAGGGATGCGATTCGTTTTCTCACTAGCCAAAAGACAGTGCAGATTACTAAAGAAGAATTTGACATTGTCCGACAGGACCTTGAAAGCAAACTTGGAGCTAATCTTGCGGAGATTTTTCGTAAAGACATCAAGAAGATACAGCTCGAAGGATACAAGAAAGCGCACACTGAAATCGGCATTGATTTTGAGTTTAACACCGTTGACAAAAGGTCATTGAGTTGGTTATTCGAAAAAGACATTAAGCAATTCTGGATAGGAGAGAGTTACACGGAAGAGCTTAACACGAAGCTTAACAAGATAGCCGCTAATGTGATGAAAGCAGGTCTAGGCAGAGCGGAGGGAGCTTTGCTCTTTAAAGCGGAACTAGGTACTCAATTCGAGCGGACAAATAACTACTGGGAACTAATGTCGGATCACATTGTGACCCGTGCTCGTGAGTTCGGTAGGACATCAGCATACGAGAAAGCAAACGTGAATTACATCAAGATCGTTAACCCGAAACCAGTGGCAGAAATATGCAAGTTCATGAACGGGAAAATAATTCCGGTAGCAAAAGCAATTGAGCAACGAGATAAATTACTAAAAGCGAAATCAGTTGACCAGGTTAAAAAGATCGCTCCCTGGTATAGCGATAAGCAGGCATTAGCTCTTGCTGCTAAGGGCGGAATACCTAAAAACATTGGGCTTCCTCCATATCACGGGCGTTGTAAGTCAACATCTGTAATTGCTTATCCCGACGAGGTTTTTAATATCGAATAAAATTATTATATTACATAAAACAGGAGGCGGTGTAATGGCAAATAGCTACATGTATATGAAATGCACAATGTGCAAAGATAAAATTATGATAGCGAAATTTTTATCCAGAGAGTGGGATGAAAAAGTTTCAAAAGAAAAGCTGAACGAATTCTTTGAAAAACATAACCACGTTGACGATCCACGTGTAAAAAACAAAGATGAATATTATAAATATGGTGGTAAACATTTCAAATTGGTTATTGAACAGTGACGGGAAAAACCAATTAGAACAAATATGGATTCACGAACTTTCCGACGGAGAAGACCACCCTTTATTTGAGAAATTATGCAGAGAGATTTATGAGCACTCCGGTATTGATAAAATGAAATTTATTGCTGATTCTATTAGCGGAAAAAGATCACGCAACCCTTTTCAAAAACTATACGACCATACGTGATATTGAATTAAAAAGGATAATGTTAACTTGGAAAAAATTATTTTTACTTTTATGATGATCTGTATTGCTATAGGCGTTGGCTTCTGTATATATGAAGCCGAACGCCCTATTTATAAGGCTAAAATGTCAAAAAAGACTTTTGAAAAAATATACGGCAGAAAACCCCGCGTTTAGATTTTAATTAACACACCTAAAGATAATTAGGTTTACAAACCTACCTTGATTTTTTATTTATCGGGCAAATGATTCACTAATTTTAAGGAATCAGCAATGCCCGCAAAGAAAAGATTACTCAAAAGCGTTAAGGTTGCATTCATTTCGCTGGTTGACAAAGGCGCAAATAACAAGACAGTTATTTACAAATCGGCAGACCCAACAAAGAACACCTACCAAAAAACAGTCGAGATCAAAAAGTTTGATGAAGAACAAGGCTTGATTTACGGAATAGTATATTCTCCCGATCAGGTTGACACGGACGGAGATTACACAACTGCCGAAGTAATCAAGGCTATGGCTTACGACTTTATGAAGGAAGCAAAAACCAACTCGGTAGATCAACAGCATGATTATGTAGCTAAAGACGGCTGCTATGTTGCGGAGAGCTGGATATTGAAATCGGGTGATCCTGTTTTCCCCGGCGAACCTGAAGGAAGCTGGGCTGTAGCGATAAAGGTCGAGAACGAAGAGATCAAGAAAGCAGTAAAGGATGGAGAAATAACCGGACTTAGCATGGCAGGGCTTGCAGTAGTTGAAGAGGTTGCCAAATCTGATAAGTCGCTAATCGAAAAGTTTACCAAGATCGTTAAAGAGGGCTTTGCAAATATCAAAAAAGACTTCAACTCACAATGGAACCAGGAACAACTACGCCGTATGTCTTGGGCGTTCACTGATTCGATCTCTGAAATACTTAATGACGAAAACATTGCTGATAAGAAAGCCGAAATCTTGAAGAACGTAGAGCAATTCAAAACCGCAATCGAAGCTTTTAATTTTAACACAACTACACCCGTAACAAAAACCAATAAAGAGGACATTGAAATGAAACCAGAAGAAATAGCTGAACTTGCAAAAAACGCCGTAGCTGAAGCGGTAAAACCTTTTGCCGACCTTCAAAAATCGGTTGACGATTTGAAAAAGGCACAGGAAGATAAGAACGCCGATCTTGAAAAGAGATTGAAAACCGTTGAAGAAATAACGCCTGGCAGTGCTCAAGTTGGCGCAGACGGGAAGCCGGTTGAAAAAACCCAGCACACGAACGCCCCAATCTGGTTATAAGAAAAATTTTCAATCATAAAAAAAGTGAGATAACGAAATGACAACTGAAGAAATACTTGCGCTGTTAAATAAGGCTGCTATCAGCCGCGCTACCGGCGGTCAGCTTACTACTGAACAGGCAAAACAGTTCATTGATACCGTAGTCGCACAATCTGATTTCTTGCAAAAGATACAGACTGTTCAAATGACCTCGGGAACATATCAACTGAACACAATCGAGATAGCTTCGCGCGTAATGCGTGCAGCAACCGAGGGGGTAGCTCCTAGCAATACTGCCGGCGTTACTATTACACCTAGATCCTTAACTTCAAAAGAAGTAATCCTGCCTTACGATATTACTTTCTCGTTCCTTGAGGAAAATATCGAAGGTCAGAACGCCGAGGGTAAGATCAACCAGATGTTTGCAAAAGCATTTGGAAACGATAACCTTGATTTAGCTACTAACGGTAATGAATCTCTTGCTGCTACAATTACCGATGCTGATGCTGATGGATTGGATGATACAACCGGCTTAAGTCAGAACGATCACGACTTCTTAACTGCTAATGATGGCTGGTTAAGGTTGGCACGTGTCGATTCTACCGTTCACGATTACGTTATTCCTGCCGATCCAACTGCATTGGGCTGGAAATCTGTATTCAAGAACATGCTGAAGCTTATGCCTAACAAATGGAAAGCTAATACTGACGAATTGGTGTTCTTAGTAGCCCCTGATGTTGAAGTAAGCTACAGAGATGAATTAGGCACACGTAACACCGCTCTTGGTGATGCTCTGTTGGCAGAAAAAAGAAGAGCTTCTTACCAGGGCATTATTGTAGAGCCAATGCCGTTTATGCCTGGTGGAAATACTCCATCTGTAATGTTAACTAAACCTAAAAACTTAGGTATTGGTATCGGCAGAAACATTCGTGTAGGTCGCCAGATTCAGGAAAGAAAACGTGTGATTGAATATACAATCACTGCAAAAACCGATTACAACTATGTACTTGGTGACATGATAGTACTTGGTGAAAAAGCGTAATTAAACTTAAGCGAGAATTGAAATGAAATATAGAGCCAACGCCGGCGTAGGCGATTCAAAAGGATTGATAATGAAGGGAGAGGTTATTTCGGAAGAGAAATTCGAGAGCCTTTCCCCTCGCATGAAATCAAAGTTTGTTGCAATCAACCTGAAGGAAGTAAACCCTCCGGGTCACAATGTTGCAGTAGGTGATTCTCCCGTGGATGTGATTGCTGGGTCAGAGAAGAAGGTTGTTGACAGCTCGTCGCAGCCTTCTTCCATTAAGCAAGATCCAAAAAGGAAGCGATAAAAATGCTAACCTCGTATATACAAATCAGAGATGAGGGAAACTTACCCGAGACTATCAAAGATGATAAGCTGAAACCTCACTGGGATAAAGCTATCATTGAAATGAAAAGGATAATGACTGATGCTGTTTATGAGGAAACCGAGGCGAAGGGAGAGAACGATCCTGATTATGATACTTGCGCAATTGCAGAGGCAAACCTAACTCTTTCTTATGCAATTACATCGCTTAACATCGACACTCATGGAACTGGCATTGTCCGGTCGAAAGGCTTTGACGAAGGGCGTTCCGATCTCTTAAGTCAGAATGAAGTTGAGCGGTTGAGAACCTACTACAAAAACATAGCAATGGATTTACTAAAACCTTACATCCCTCAAATGGAATCGACTGAAGATGTTCCCGCAGATGAATTAAGGGGAGCAAATTACAGGTTGTCCGCCGTATGATGCGGGATGACAGGTACTTTGAAAAACTTGGCGAAGAGATTATCAAGACCTTTTATGATGAAGCTGAAAAGCTAGCTGAAAAAATAGGACTGATTCTTGAACGTGAAACCAAGGATGTTCTTAAACAGAATGACAAGATTGCAACTGCCGATTTGTATAAGTCGATCAGGGAGAAAACGAGAAAGATGCTCTGGGGTTACATGATAACCGTATTCTCGAATGTAAATTATGCTCAGTACGTGTATGACGGAACTAAGCCTCACTTTCCACCGATCAACAAAATAGCAAAGTGGGTAAGGATTAAAAAGCTTTCCGGCAATTACTCGATAAAATCTCATGGAAGATTAGGCAAAAAGCAGGATCAGTACGATCAGGATCGGGCTTTAGCCTGGTTAATCGCTCGTAAGATTGCAAAGAAAGGCACTAAGGGAATTAAGTTTTTCGATCTTGCATTAAAGCAGGGTTTACCAATGATTGAACAAAAAGTGGCAAATTTTAAGGGATGAACATTTACGAAACCATATCGTTTCTTCAAACACAGCTTAAAGCAGGGAATACTTCCATTGATGATCTGCTTTATAAGGTGAACGTTGAAATAGATTCATATCAAGACCTTTCGAGATCGTGCCCTTTTGTTCTTATCGAAGCTGACAGAACGGAATTCGAGAACTCCGCCGGCTACGGTCAACCGGTCAAACAAATTCATTACTTAAGCCTTACTTGTGTGTGCGAAGCTCAGAACGAAAATTTTATCAGCTACAAATCAGCAGTAAATCAGTTAGTAAAAAACACAATTAACAAACTGATAACTATTACAGATGATGATATTCAGCACATCAAACCTACTGAGTTGGCACATTCGGAAATGATGATCGGCTCACTCAAAACATCGGCAGTAGTTATCACGTTGGAAGTAAAAACTTATTGGCAGGATTTATAATAAAAAGGAGACAGGAACAAATGAAACGCTCACTAATATTTTTAATCGCACTGTTAATTTTATTCGCTCTTACAATTCCATCAATGGCACAAACTCAGGAGATAGCTTTCATTGGCACTGTGGCAAACTCGGCATCGAAGGTTGTTACTGTTGACGTTACTCCGACAATCGATTCGATTGCCGTTAACCTGTACAGCTATGGGGAGATTGATCTTGACAGCTTGGATGTGAAGCTAGGATTGGTTACAAGTGCGAAGCTAAGTAATAACAGGGTGAACATCGAATACTGGGCTGCCAGTACAACATATTCAAAAACATTGACAGTTAACCTCGACAGTGTTACAGCAAGTTACCTGGTAAGAAAAACAGTAATACCCAAATCAGCATTAACGGGTTATCAAAAAGTAAAGCTTACAGTTATAGCAGCGGCATCAGGAAACGATGCTACAGACCCAAAACAAAAGTTGCTGGTAATTATCGATAAGTACGAGTAAGAACAATTAACCTTTTTTCAAAAGGAATGTGATGTCATTTTACAAACAACAACTGCAAGATTTGATCGAACGTACTCTGAAGGAAAGAGAATTATATTCAGAGTCGGCAGTCAATCTTTTGTTGGGAACGGCAGCGCAAGAAAGTGGTTTCGGAAAATTCTTACGCCAATTAAATCACGGTCCGGCGCTTAGTATTTTTCAAATCGAACGCCCTACTTTCGAATGGCTAAAGGATACATACAAAAAGAAATTCGACTTAGAGAATGTTGAGTTTGAAGAAATTGAGTGGGACTTAAAAAAAGCAATTCTTTTTTGCCGGTTAAGATATTTGGTTGTACGCTCACCCCTTCCTGATGCAAAGAATATCGAGGCATTAGCAGCATATTGGAAAAAATACTATAACACACCGCTAGGCGCCGGAACCGAAAAAGAATTCATAAATAATTACAAAAAATATGTTCAGGGAGTCTGAAATGAAAAACACAATCACGAATATAGTTGCGGTTGTACTGCTAGCAGGCGGTGCAATTCAAACTTATATTCAAACACTTTCGGCAGATGCTGAAATCAATATTCTGCAACTGATATTGGTAGTTGGCGGTGCAATCGTGGCTTGGTATACCGGCAAAAACAAACAGGGCAAAACAGAATAATGCCACAGTACGAGCTTTATACTGACGATCTTAAGCCAAAGCCCCTTGAAAAACAGGGGTTCGGTTTTAAGATTCCTGAAAAGCTTAAGGAACAGGACGGACGCTTTCAAAAAGATGAAGTGAAACTGGGTTTTGCTGATTACATGCGATTGATTAACAGATACTTGGTGAATCAATTTGCAGAAATAATGAATCTTGATCTACCAAAGAATGAACCGACCGGCTGGCTGGATATAATTATCAGCATAGTTACGCTGGTTTATCAGTTAATTAAAAAGTCAACAGGCAAATAAAGAAAAGCGGGAATGAAAACATTGAATAAAAACATTGAAATACTCAGCGTGAATTTCTTTTCGACAATCTCGCTGGTAACTGCCTGGCTTAACAGCCTCACGGGAGTATTGACGTGTCTAGTTTTACTCTCTTCGATAATTTACAATGGAATAAAAATTTATCAGGCTTTGAACAAAAAGCGCGGAGATATAAAAAATGTCAACAAGTAGAGCTGGATTAAAACAGATAGGTTTTTGCGATGCCGGTACGCTTGCAACTACAAAAACAAATCCATTAGCGATCGGTTTACGCAATGCCGCATCGATGGAAATAACTAACTTCAAACAGATCAAGGATTACCTCGAAAGAAACTTCCGCAACATGAAGAATTTCAAGGTAGATGCTGAATCGTTACAGCCGACTATTCAAATGCTGAAGCTTATGATTTCATGGTTGAACCTTGGTTGTGATGCTCAAGTAATCACACGTCCGCAAGCCAGCGGTGGAGCTGGTGACGTTTACAAGTTCATTGGCGATAACAAGGCTGGGCTGGACTTCGAGTACCTTATAAATGCCGATAAGCGAAGCATGAAAGCCACTCTTGAACTGGCTATGGAATACGTGCTAGCTCAAACATTTATCGATTCTGCCGACTCAGAAACAGCCGTTGTTCTCACGGACATTACCGGAGAGGGAGCTGACTTTACAAGGTTTAAGTCTCCTTACTTTGTTTCGTTCGAATCGCCTAAAACTACTGCTTTATTCTCGAAAGCCGATCTTGTTGAACGAAGCTTAACGATAAAAACAAAGAACAAAAAGGACCTTTACAATAAGTCGATCGTTGACTTCCTGACAGTTGAGTTAATGATAAAAGCCCGTGATGCATCAGTAGCAAAGCAGATTGTTGCAATGGGTAAAGATCAATCCCCATCGGTTTACGTAAAGGAAATGAACACCGGAGCTTACTACGATGCTTTTGACTTCGCAGCCGGAGTACTCACTCTTGAAGAAGAGTACAAAGATGGTGACGATGACAGAACATTGCAATATAAGTTTACCGGCAACATTCACATTTACGACATCACTTTTGAGTTAGGCGACACACATGGCGGCGCCGTAAGTGATACAATTGGAAGTACCGGCGGAACAATGAAAGCGGGTTATTAACAGGGGAACATTATGGAACTGGAAATAAAAGATAAAAAAGTTTTCATTTCGAAAACAGACATCAATGAAACTCACGATCTAGCCCTAAGAATCTTTGATTCGAAGGGCGTTCGTGTGGATTACAAGTCCACAAGAATCGGAGGATTGTTTGTTGATAAAACCGGCGTTTCATTTGACTGCCCTAATGAATTTGCGGGATGTGAATTTGAGATAAAGGACTTGCAAAACAGCAAAGCAGGATTAAGCGGTAAGCTTGTCAAGGCTAAACCGGCAAAAGTAACCAGCAAAGAAACCACAAGGGGAGAGCATGAAAGCGACTGAGAAAGTTTACATGATTGACGGTGTGGAATTTGTTCGTAAGGAAAAATTCACACTTGATGAATCGGATGAATTAGGCAGGATACTGAGTGTTGTGATGTCCGGCAACGATCTGCTAGGTAATTTTAACAACAACTTCAAGAAGTTCTTAAGCATGGTGTTGATCAGAAAGGATGGAGAAGCCATGTCTGACGATTTTAATTACGGCAAAGTTGACGAAGAAGAAGCAGGGGAGATATTCAAAGCTTTTTTTTTCAGGAGACTGCAAAAAGCAAAAGATTTGTCAAGCTCCTTAGTCAGTTAGACAAGGAAACCGAAAAGGCAGTTAAAGAGCTTCGAAGTCTCAGAAATTACAGGGTAGATTCATTCAAAAGCAAGATTAAGCAGACGTTCATTGATTCAGTGCTCTTTTACTTAAGTAAGGGAAACCCGGCAGAGACAAAGGCTCTGAGAGCTTCATACAAGGATGATATTTACGATTACTACTACTGGAACCGGGCAAATGATTTGAATTCTCTACTCGATCAATTAGCACATCTTAAGCATTTGAGAAAACAGGAAAAGAAATAGCATGGGCGCACTCGATAAAGAAATACATATAAAGCTAATAATTGACGGCGGAAGAGAGATTACCACTACTGCAAAGCTCGCAGCCGATGATATTGAGAAGCTTAAGAATGCAGCCGCCCAAGTAAGCCGCACTCCGATGTTAAGGCAGTTTTCTAAAGAGCTTTTGGAAATAAATGAAAGCTCACACGAAGCCGTTACTGGCATAATGGATTTTATCAAGTACAACCAGCTTTCGGAAGAGGAAATAGACAATGTAATCCGTGCGCTTAAAGAACAGCAATCGGTTCTTAGTGTCACCTCAACTGAATATAAGCAGCATCAAAACGCAATTGGAAATCTTACCACCGCTTATGCAAAAACACAAGCTCAGCAAATAGGTTTTGCGAAAGGAAGTAACTCGGCACGTATGGCAGTAAGTCAGTTCGGCTTTGCCCTTGGTGACGCGGGAATGATAGCTGTTGATTTCAGGATGTTCTTACTCAGTATCGGCAATAACCTTCCTTTTATAGTACAGGGACTAGCCCAGGTGAGCCAGGAGGCAAAAGCAGCCGGCATGTCAATGGGTCAATTTCTGAAAAATAACATCGACATGTCAATGAAGTTGGTGCTCGGAGCCAACGCTCTGATGTTTGCGCTTATGGTGTTACCTGCTATCTTTCAAAAGATCAACGAATCGAGCGACGATGCCGCCACTGGTGGAATGAAGAAGTTCACAGAAGAGCTTCAGAAGATGACAAGCGATCAAATCATTGATAAACTTGACAAAATAAGACTAAAAATTAAAAATGCCGAAGAAGAAAGGAAAAAATTTCTTCAAAGCTGGACTCCCTCTTCTTCCGACGAGTGGTTTCCCGCTCCTGTAAATTTAGAACAGGAAAAAAATGCTGAGAAGAAAAGCGTACTTACTGACGAAGAGAAAAAAATCCTTGACTTGAAGGGGAAACAAAAAGCTTCTCTTGAACTCGAAATAGAGGACTACGATAAGAAGATAGACCAGGTCAAGAAGGGAGCCGATGCCGAAGCTGAAATAGTGAAGCTCAGAGATGAACAAGCTTTAAAGCAAAAAGAGCTGAACGATTTACTGATGACTACAGAAGAGCGCGAGAAAAAAAGAACTGATGAAATTGAGAAGCAAAAGCAAAAGCATGATGAATATATTTCCAAGATAGTTGAAAAGTACGAACTGGAAACTCGGCTTAATGAACTTCAAGGAAACAGCAATGTTCAGAACATACTTTCAACCGGAAAGCTGATTGCTCAGGAAGCAAACAGAAACCAGACTCTTGAGAACCGGATAAGACTTCTTGAACTACAAAAGAAGCTGGCAGATGAACTCTATGGCTTTGATTTTTCCGCTGAACTCATGCAAAAAGACAATGAAGAGATAATGGCGGAAGCCGATAAAGAATTTGCCGAAAACAGGGAAAAGAATATTGAGTTTCTTAAGGAGCAAATTGACGCCCGGAAAAAGCTAACAGAAATGGAACACCGGGACAAGCTTAACTCCATTAAAAATGAGTTTGATCTTGAACGCCAATTACTGGCAGAGCAATTCGATAAAGAGAATAACGAGATAAATCAGCAATATGCAGACGGACTTATTACAAAAGAAGAGTTTGAACGAGCTAAGTACCTGATTGAGCAATATTACAGCGGCAAAAGTTTGGAGCTGGATAAGCAACAATTACTTTCTAAATTGGATATGGCTAAGCAAGTGGTCGATACCCTCACAAGCGCTTATGATAACGTCTATAACGCAATGCAATCGAGTGTACGAGATGAAATTGATAGCTGGAAAAATAAAGAAGAAGAGAAGCTCGAAGCCGAACGAGATGCCGCACTCAAGAGCGCAAGAACAGCCGCTCAGAGAGAAAGAATAAACGAACGCTACGATAAGAAGCGAGATCAACTTGAAGAAGATGCTCAGGCAAGGGCAAAGGAAAGGCTGGCAGGCTGGTTTGCATTACAAAAGGCTGCTAACATTGCTCAGGCTACTATGGCAACATATAAAGCTGCCGACGAACAATTGAGCATGGTACCTGTTGGACCTTGGAATATCGCTTTGGCGGCGGCTATTATCGCTGCCGGTTTAGCGAACGTGGCTGTAATAGCTTCACAGGAAATCACAGGTTACGAAAAAGGTGGTATTCTGCCTAAAGGTAAAATGGGCTTCTTTGAGGGCTACGAGAATGAGATTGTAGCTCCTGAAAAGGATTTCGCCACAGCACATGCCGAACTCATGTTTGAAACAATGAATTTGCTAAGAACAGAAATGCACTCTGGAAGTTTTTCAGCAATGGGAAATAACAGCGATTTACTTACTGAGATAAAAGAAATGAGAAAAGAATTTAAGCACTATGCCGATAATCCACCTGAGCATATTATCACTGACAGTGCGGTTAAGAAGATATACAACAGAGGCAACGCTTTGAAAAGGAGAAGCAAAATTTAATGACCTACCCGGTTAAAATAGAGTTCAAGGAATATCCTTCAGGTAGCTGGGCTGATTGGTCTGCCTATCTGGTTGATGCACCGACTATTGACAGAAGGGTAGAGAGCGAGAACGAAGGTGAAGCCGGGGTAATTGTATTTGATAATGCGACGGTTTCTTTTCGCTATGCTTCCGGTAATCCTGTTTATTCCGCTTTCTCTATTGATCTAAGCAGCAAACAAAGGTATTTGTTCAGGATCTCCGCGCCCAAGTCAAATAAGACTTATATACAGCTCTTTGAGGGAATAGCGGACTTCTCTACAATTACCTGGCAGGATGACCAAAAAATTATTTCATTCGAGATAATTGACAAACTTAGTGCATTTGATATTCTAACTGATAATCAAACACAACGTACATCAATAGGTGATGGCTGGAGAGATCGTATCCCGAACGTTGCTGATCACTCAACGCATGTTTTTTGGGGAAGCGGTCAAGAAGATGCCTGGGATTCATTTGGAGCTTACTCAGATGTTTCTGTAATAATATCCAGGCATGGAACTGCACATACACAAGCAGAGCACACAGAAGTATGTGTACGTAAGGGAGAGACGATAGAGCTTCAGGGAATCGGCACTGAAAAAAGAAAACATTTAGTTCTGGATAGCTGGTTAGCTCCCGTGCCTACGACCCTTCAAAGCTGGATAACTGGGACAATTTATAATACAACCTGGGTTAGGTTGCTGGATGCTGATATTTCGTATGTCTATTTTGATAATAGCTACGTAGATAATCGAGACAGTACACTTGTGGCAATGTACTGTTTCTTAAGCAATTACTATAATAAGCCTGCAAACTATATCGACTTAAATGCAAGCGTTGCCGATTCAGAAGGCAGATATCCACTTGAAAGTTTTGATGCATTAAAAATAATAGAAGCTCTCGCAACAAGTGTTTGGGATTCAGTTACGATAATCAACAGAACTGGCTCACTCACATATCCAATTAACCCTGAATATTACAGTCTACTAGTTGATGCAAGTCCGTTAGGTGAACATCCACTCGATGCTTTGAAAATGCTCGCTACCTCGATGCGTTGTTATATATATTATTCGAAAGCTGGGGAGCTGGTAATTCAAAGTAAAAGTCTTTTGTCCACCTATGGCACTACGCGAACACTTGGCACTACACGAATAATATCTTTAACGAGAAATTATTTTTGGGATAAACTTGCTGATGCCGTTAACGTAGAAATTAAAAGTTGGCTGGTTGATGAATATGGTAATGCTATGGTTGGCACAGCCAGCCTCACAAAACAGGGCTTGCTGGGTCTTGGAAACATAAAACCGAAAAACGAAATTGAGTTAAGTATATTTGCTCCCTTAACTGACCCAGCGCCGGCTACGCAAGAGGATTTAGACACCCTAGCTGCAGAGGAAGCGGTAACAGGCTTAGATTTTTATGGTGAACGTCATTCCTCTTTTGATATGGAATTACACCTTGACGATAATGTCTTGGATTGGGACTTAATAGATAACCTGACATTGGCTTCAATAGATACATTTTTTACAAGCCTTCGTTTTGACTTAGCCGAAAGAACAGCGACGCTAACACCTGTTGAAATAGATGGGCACGCCTACGATTTACGTCAGGTTGTAGTTACATTCTCAGAATCTAACTATAATAACGCATCTGGCACATCCTCCGGCGGTCCACAAATAATTATAACCAGCGACTACGGAGAAGTAATAACTTCACTGGATGCTCTTGACGATACAGCCGGAATACTTGTTCAGACCGGCGGCGCCACATTCGCTAAAAGGACCATAACCAGCTTGCAGGAAAGCGCGCCTAATCATTTAACAATTACCAATCCGGCGGGCACGGCAGGCGACATCAACATTATTGTAAATCCTCTCGCAGAGATCCAGCTTGCAAAACTTGGAATCGGAGTTGCGAAAGATTCAACCTACTTCTTAAAGGTAGGTGACGGCTCAAATTTATCGGTTGCATGGTTCCAAGGTAATGTAAAAGCTGATGGAGATGTGAACATTGCAACCGGCAAAAGCTATAAAATAAATGATGTAGCTCGGTTGAATGATACAATGGTCAATCTTGCTACGGGCGGAGCTTTCAAGATCAACAGCGTTGAAAGGCTTACAGATAGCCTTGTAAATTTAGCAACCGGCGGGGCTTTCAAAATAAACAGCGTAGATACTTTGAACGCTACTACTCTTGGAAGTGCGGTTGTAAATAGCTCACTTACAAAAGTCGGCACTCTTACTCTTGGTGTTTGGAATGCAACGGCAATCAATGCACCTTACATAAATTTCAATACAACGAATCTTAAGAATAGCTCAAATGCGCTTAACACCATTCAGGACATTGCCGTAACCTCTTCGCCTCAATGGTTGAATGTAACCTTGACCGGCGTACTTGACCAACAGGGAACAAACGACAGTAAGTTCGGATCACAATATATAATTCCTCAATCTAATTACTACACTAACCTTGGAACACTGCAAAAGAAGTATTTGACTTTACATGCTGCCGAACTTTGGGTTGAAACTTTAGTTGCTCAGAATACAATTGCAACAATTGGTGGACGTGTTATGGTTGGTCCAACAACTTCATTAACTCGTGATTTATCAACCGGCGCAACTACCGTTTACGTGAAGCATAACGAAATGGCAAGTGGCGATACTTTTTACATGGAAGCGGACGGCAAAGTTGAATTTATGCGATGCACTTCGGGACCAACATTAACCGGTTCAGAATATTATTATTCAGTAACTCGCAACCTTGACGGTAGCGGTGCGAATGCCTGGTATGCTGGGGACGCTTGTTTTAATACAGGCAATACCGGTGACGGATTTATCGATATTTATTCTATCCAGGGAATTAAATCTGCTACACAATCAGGACCATCAATTGTTGGCAGCGTTCGTAATTCGCAAACATACAACGATTGGTCTGAGCACTGGGCAGTTGGCAACCTGAAGGGCGTATATGGTTATAGCGCAACTACCTTTGGCGCTGCTTTCGGAAAGTATGCAGCCGACGTTAACAACATAACCGTTGATGCAACGAACGGAATCAGGTTCAGGAATTATACGGACGTAGTTGCAAGCTGGGCTGGGGATGTGATTACACTTGGAAAGATTGCAAACAGTAACAATAGATTAGTCCTAAGCTCCGGCGCAATAAGCTTTATTTACAGAAACAGCGGTGGAAGCGATGCAACGAAGATAAGTATCGATGCCTCCGGCAATGCAACTTTTAGCGGTTCAGTTACGGCAACGGCTGGCAACATTGGCAACTGGGATATTGATGGAGAACGGATTTTCAAAACTAACTCCGGAGCTAATTTTGCTCTTTACTTTTCGGCAGGCACTGATGCAAATTCCGATAATGACAAAGGGATACAGATAGATTTAACCTACGGCAGTACACCGGCGGCGCCTAACCCTAAGTGGATAAGCATCGGCAACATTCGCGGGAACAATGACGGTACAACGGTGTGGGCTGGCAACAAAGGCATAGCAATTTATGACGGCGGTTGGTATCCGTTGTTTGAAGTTAGTAATGCGAGAAGAATACTGGCAGGCTTATCGTTTGACAATGAAAAGATATATGTTGGCAGCGCAACGGCAGGTTTCGCTTTTAACAAATCAGCTACTCCATTCATCACAGGTACATCAGCTAAAGGGTTTGAGGTTTACGACGTAAGCGATCCGAAAATGTTTCTCGGTAAAAAGGATGGTCATTCCCTCGATTGGAATATTACCTCTGCAAACAAGCTTACAATGAAGGGAGAAATAGTAGGTAGTGCATTTGCTACTTACGGAACTCTTTCCTCAGGCACCGGCGGCGGCATTTTAATACAGAGTAATTACATTGAGCTTTGTTATGCTGATAGTACAAACCACCCGCCAATGATAAAACTATTTGGAAACAAAATAGCTTTCGGTGCATGGAGCGATCTAGGCGGCGCGTTTTCCGAAAGCACAAATCTTACTCATGACACCGGAGAGCTCGTTTATTCTGGCGATTTTACTGTTGAAGGTAGTTTGACCGTAGAGACCTCCCTATCTGTAACATCAGCCATAACAATCGCAAGTAAGAACGTTCCAAAATTTCACGGCGTACTAAGCAGTAATCCAACTACAAATTTAGGTCAAGGCGACACCTACGCAACATCGGGTGGAGCTCAGTACATATACACCGGCTCGAGTTGGTGGCAATACAGATAACATAAACAGGAGAAAACAATGAACATTACAGTAGCAAAATTTTTAGAAATAACCGGACTTGAAACAAACGAACGCGGCGCGCTTATCGTGTTCCTGAATGATCTGGAATTCCCGATCGCAATCAGCTTTGATCTATGCGAATTCAAAGAGGATGTTGATAAGCAGATTGGCAGGGTAGTTGAAACAAGACAAAAACTGCTTAACAAGTACGGTAAAGATAATGGTGACGGCACATTTACAGTGCCGAAAGAAAAGGTAGCTGAATATCACAAGGAATATGATGAGTTCGCAAGTAAGGAAATAACCTTACCTGAAGTTCATCTGCAAAAAGAAATGATAATTGGCGGACAAATAAAAGTACGCCACATTCAGCTACTAAAAGAAATCGGACTGATAATATCAAATTCCAAGGCTAATGATGACAACAAAAATTAAAATACTTACCGGAAATGTTTACGACTCGGATAACCCGATCAATATTTACATTCCAGGTGACAGGACTGATAAAGCAATCGTTTTTCAAGTCAAGGCAGAAAATAATCAGTTTTCGGAAATCCTCCTGGAGAAAAAAACAACGGGAGCCGGTGGAGGGGATGACGAACTGAAATTTATCTCAGTCACTGACGATATTTCTCTCTTCGAACTTTATTTGGATGAAGCGGACACGGATAGCTGGGAAGCTGGTAAATACTTCTTTGAACTCGAAGAGGATGAAAAATACTCACTTTTAAAAGGTGAGTTTAATGTAAGCATCGGAATGATTTCGAACCTAGCCGGTACACCGCAGGAACTTCAAAGATTTACAAAGATAATAGTAATCGATTCAGATGCTGAAGCTGCCGATAATTCTTTTCTGGTGTCTGAAGATGGAGCTTATGTTAAAAAGACACTTGCTGAAGTGCTGGTAATATTAGGCGTTAGCAACTACATCGAAAAGTCAATCGTGAACTCGAAGGGAGATATAGTAATCGGCTTTGCAAATGCAACGCCAGGAGTTTTGCCTCCTGGTTCAAATGGCTACTTTCCCATTATGGATTCAGCTGAAGAGAGAGGAATGAAATATACAAATGTAATTGACGGTGGAATATTCACTTAATAAAAAGGAGCAATACAAATGTCACAAAGAATCCAATTAAAACGCGGCTTAAATGCAAATCTGCCAACAAGCGGAATGCTGGCTGGCGAGCCCATGATTACAACCGACCTTGGCGAAATGTATTTCGCAACCGACGCAACAACAAAAAAACCAGTAGTGCCGGCTATAAGCGCTTTATCAACAATTCCCTCAATTTCAGCAGCGGATGATTTACTTTTAATTTACGATGCCTCTGAAGCATCGGCACAAAAGGCTAAGAAAATTACTTTTGCTGATTTGAAAACAGCTCTCAATATTCCGGCTGGCGACACTGACGAAAAGGTTGCTGTAGTCAACGGCGGCACGGCTGGTTACATCTGGGGGACTGATGGAAGTGACGGTATCTTAAGAATGGGAGCTTCGCTTTCCTGGACAAAGGATAGCGGTAATGGCTTTGTCACACTTGAAGCAAACGTGATTGATGGAGGTACATTCTAATGTCTCAGGAGATTAAAATAAAACGCGGCACTCGGGCACAGCTCGAGTCCGCTAAATCTTCGAGCGCGCTCAAAGTTGGTGAAGCCTATCTTATCACTGATGAAAATCGGATTGCTGTTGGAACGGCGGTTAATGCTTATGCCGAATGTGTGATGTTAACTGATAGCCGCAAGGCTCTTATTGACCACACGTGGACAATCTCCGGAGAGATAAAAGTTCCTTCCGGAGATACTGATTTCATTTGCCCGATGTTTGTTAGTGTACCGAGCGGTAAAACTGTTAAGCTAATTCGGGCTATTCATAAGATCAATTACGGTACATCAGTTACTGCTAAGCTGCAAAAAAACGGTAGCGACATTACCGGCTTCACTTCATTATCGGTCACAACAACTAAAACAACTACCAATCCTGACGATGTTACTCTTGCCGATGGCGATGTGATTGCTCTTGTTGTCACGGCTGTATCAGGCACGCCGAAAAATCTTTCATTCACAATTACTTTGGAGAAGGAAGTCCATGGCTAAGCTGAATATCAAGAAAGTAGAATGGACGAAAGAGAAAAACGGTAAGAAGTGCAAAGTTACCGAGCACGTAGGTAAGCATGTTTACAGGATGCATTACGAAAGTGACCCTGATGATTCTGTTATTGATGAGAGACTTAAGAAAATGAAAAAGGAAAAGAGCTGATGACTGCTACGCATTGTGATTATAAAATTCGCTCGATTAAAGATGAGGGCAACCAGGTAACGGTTGAGTGGGCTATCTATGAAGGTAGTTATCAGGATGTTATCGAAGAAGGCGAAACTGTTAACCGTTATGTCCGCTCCGGAATTATTCAGACAGGTACTGACTGGTTTGAAAAGTCGCCGGTTTTGAATAACGAGATAGAAACTGCATTGAAAGAAGCAATTCAAGAATACAAAGGTGATTTGGAGGTGATTGCGGAATGCTTATAAAACTCAGAGATAAGTATCGTTCATGGCGTTTGAAAAGACATGTTCAAAAGTGGGGTTCAAAGAACAAAGGTTATTTCCAATGCTTTGATCAAAAAATTTTCGATTGGCAAAAGCAGTTAATCTGGTTATTGAACACACCTTATGTTCGTGTTTGGTTTCGACATAAACTTCGAATTGACCAGGACAAAGAATCTAAGGGAAAACTAATTGCAGAGATAAGACCTGATAAATATTTTATAAATAATAATGACGGCACACGAACGATGGTTGTGCGTACACATCACAAATATTCAAAAAGATTGTACTATGGATTTTTTCCAGTTTGGTGGATGCTGCATTTTCTTGATTGGTTATTATTCGAAAGGTGGATGCCGGAGTTGAGTTTTGGGTTTGATACGTTAACGGCTTATCCAGATGCAGATCCGGAAAGTGATGCGGTTGATGGTTATATAGATTGCCTCTCTTTTTCATCTTGGACGGCATGCCGCGACGCGGCGACAGGCAATAATGCCTATCCAAGTAACGATAGAGTTAGAGTAAGAACCAGAAAAATAAATGAAGAGGGCAGTGATATTTGGCAAATATTAAGAGGTTTTGAATGTTTTAACACTAACGCTTCTGGTGGTACTGCAACGGCGGGAGTGTTACAAAACTATCTTGATAGTAAATATGGTGAATCGGTCACCACATATTCTGTTGATGCCAGCATAGACAGCAATACTAATTTGACTACGTCTGATTATAATAATTTGGGAAGTGTTAATTACGGTTCGGTCAACCCATCATCAAGCGGTTATCAAGATATAACACTCAATGAAAATGGCATTGCTAATATCGATTTACAGGGGGTAAGCAAATTTGCCTTAAGAATATATTCAGATTACCAAAATGTTGAACCGAACACCGGTGAAGATAATGATGTTATTTATTATTCCGCTGATTATACTGGAACTTCCAACGACCCAAAATTAGTTGTTACCTACACTCTCCCAGCCGGTCAAAAAAGCCAGATGGTGGTGTGATGAAAAAGATAGTTGTTCTATTGTTATATTGTTCAATTGCTTTTGGTCAAGGGATTTGGACGAAGGATGTTTCTGAAGATAATCTGAGAGCACTTTACAAGGAAGGATTCAGGAGTGTTCACTTCAACTTAGAGCACTTCTATAAAGGTGATTCAATTTACTTTACTGAAATGGTACAACGATATGAGTTTGCCAAGAGGTTGGGTTATAAACAATTCCTGATAGGTGCAGACTGGGGACTATTCGAAGAGGTAAGCACATGGAAAAGAATAATAAATTTGTTTGGTGATAAGGCAGATGTTGTTCTTTATTCAGGCGAACCATATTTGAATTTAGCAAAATGTTGCTCAATGACTGATGTGGAAATAGATTCACTAATAAGATTAAGAAAGACTTATTCAGACAAATATGTTTTTGATGAGGTGTTCCGAAACTACGAAAAGTTAACCCAAATAGTAGACAGTTCAAGATGTGCATTCAGTGAATACCCTTTCCAAGAAGAACACTGGCATTCAAAAGTGCCGTTTGTTTGGATTTACGGAAACAGTAACTGGCACACCTGGCTAAACTGGATTACCAATACAGTTGATTATGAGTACCTGAAACAAGAAGCCGACAAGTTTGGAATAAAAGATTTTTGGCTTTACCAGGGAGATTCAGATAACTTTTTTATCAAGATTCAGGAGTTCTTTGGAGTCAGGGAGAGAGCAGAAAAAGAAAAGAGAAAGGACTACCTTAAAGTGTTCTATAACCGCAATTAAGCTATATCACTATTATAACACTAATTCAAAAACAGGGGTTGTAATAGTCTTTTTTATAACACCAAATATTTACATTACGAACCAAAAACGCAACATTCCCTTACTTACAAGCAGAGGGTCATTGGTTCGAGTCCATTAGCCCCCACCCCGTAAAGCCTTGTAATACAATAAGTTACAGGGCTTTTTTTTTGTGCCGTCTTGGACTGGCATGCTGCTATAACACTTTTTAGAACACTTTTTAGACGTTAACTTAAAAAAGCTTTGTCTCCATAATACTTACGAGCTGCATCCTCATAGGCTCTAATTGCATCATCTTCATTCTCATACACTCCCAAAGAAATATGTTTCTTTTCGACTCGAATTCTAGCCCAATATCCTTTTTGATGGCGCGTAATACCAATTTTCTTCTTAAGATTCTTTTTGTTGAGCATATTTTGACGGTGTGTAACAATTCTTAAATTTTCTTTCTGATTATTAAGCCCGTTACCATCAATATGATCTACAATTTCTCTTTTTTTTGCATTCATAATAATTCGGTGCATTTGTATCAATCTTCTCTTCCCGTTTCTCTTTGGATAATACAATGCATATTTGCCACTACCGGACAAAGTCCATTTATATTTTTTCAACCAGATATAGGTTTCATCATCTACTATAGCAACTTTTCCTCTACTTAATTCAAGTGATTTCATAATACCTCCCTTTTATAACACGCTAATATAACACTATTCCTAACTTTCATCAATCAAAAACGAGTCCAAAGCGATGTCATCCAAATGCTTTCTTGCTACGTTTACGTTGAAATCAACATAGTTTTTATCGGTAATTTTTATGTTGGCATGGTCCATCAATTTCTTTACAACAAAGATGTCCAGCTTCAATATGTTAACCAGGAAACTAGCGAAGGTAGATCGGATTTGTTTTAGGGTGTAGGTGTTCTGAATCTTCTTTTCTAAATACAGCTTCTTTACAAACCTATCCCAAAACGATAGAGGGGAGGTGTAGTTCTTAATGACTAAATTGTACATATCGAACAGCCGTCCTTTATCACCCTGCTTTACTCCCATTTCTTCTAATAGGCTCTGTAGCTCGTTGTAGAGAGGGAATCTGTAAAGGGGCTTACCTTTTCTTTCACCTGCCTTAACGTTGCGAATAGTGATTCGCTTATGATTAAAATCGATGTGTTCCTTAAGCTGCACAATTGCGCTCGAAGGTCGGCAACCGGTAAGCAGCATAAAGTAAATAATCCAGTAGTGGTGTTGTTTCCCTTTTCTTAGTTCCTTAATTCTCTAAGTATATCCTCAACTACGTTTTGCCAACTCATACTAAAAATTATTGCTTTCATAAGTTATTGTAAAACAAGGCTTTAACACTTTTTAATCATTTTTAATCATTTTTTACTTGACAAATGTATATAAATGTATATATTTGCATGTAGTTATTATAAGAACAAGGTGGAAGATGGACAAAACATTAAGAGACGGCATGATTCAAGTTTTACAGAAACAGGGGCTACTCAAATCCGCCGACCTTAAGATTAAGAAAAACTTAATCTATTGCCAGAAACACGGTTATTCTTTTATTTACGCCGATGAATGCCCCTTTTGTCTCAGCGATCCAAAATCTGTTTCACAGCCTTCAAAAGCTTGTCATTCTCAGCCGGAACAAAAAACTCGTTTACAAACTCAGGCATCTTTTCAGCTAAAGGAGTCAATATTCCCTGAGAAATCTTTGTTTCTGTCTCATTTTCGCCCGGAATTCGGAATTCGTTTAGAGCTATTTCGAGGTTTTCAGTCATGATTCTTTTAGTAACCTCAAGTTTAACTTCTAAAACAATGTTTGTGAGCTTAAGAAAGCACATTTCCTTTGTCTTATCGGGGTTAATAGTAAACGTACTTATTAGCTCAATTAACTCAATAAATTCATCAGCATTCATAACAACGCTCCTATGGGTTTGTGAAAAGATATTTGGCAATATAAAAGTAGCAAACCCCGCGGAGTAAAAAAAACAGTATTTCAAATAACAAATAAGATACAACACAATGTCACTCGCAAAAATCAAAGAATACAAAGCAGGCGCCCGCGGAGATAGAGGAGCGGTTATAAGTTTACCTGCTATCTATCTCATTGACCAGAATATCAGCCCTGGCGATATTCTGGAGATTTACCGCGGGAACCTTTCGGAAAAATTTCAGGACGTTCTGGTTATTGTCCCAAAAAGAAATCAACCAAATGAAACTGAAATAACTAATTAAGCCATATACAATTGCACAGGAGAAAGCAATGCCAGACTTATTTGAAAAACCACTTGACGTAAAAAGCGCAGCCAATTTTTTGAGTATGAAAATTAGAGGCTTATACATGAACACATTTCGCTTTGATGCTGATGATAAGAGGGCAATCCCTCATTACAAAGCTCCGAACGGACGTGTTTACTTCTACGCAAGCGAACTCAATGAGTGGATTCAATCCGACTCATACGGCGAAGAAGATCAATCTATCAAAGAACCTGAGACAAAGTTAAATGAGACAAAGTAAGAAATCTATGTGATGTTGACTAAAAAACTATAACACTTTTAAGCAGGAAGCGACATGACCCCACACCTATAAGGATTCAAAGAAAATCACTCGTTATAGATTCAGGATTGCAGACGTGAGAGCATTCCAAACGAGCGAGCAATATCAGGAAATAGAAACATCAGAACAAATAGCAGAAAGAGTTTTTAATAAAAAGAGGTAGTGATGGAATTTACAAACGCGGCTTTGATAATGTTGGCTATTGGCGAAGTGCTGTTGTTGCTCTGGCCTTTCGCTATTGACCTTTACAAAAAACACAAACAGGATATTTGGGAAAATGACAGATGGGAATAAAAAAGCCCGGCGTTAACCGGGCAAACATTTGAAAGCAAATCACAATCAAACATGAGGTTCAATTATGAAGTTGAAACAAAATAAGAAATCGGGAGAACGAAAGCAAGAGATAAAACTCCCGATAAAGTTGGAGGTGCCGAAACCGGCAAATCTAATCTTTGAGAAATTATTCAAACCCTTTTTCTATGGAGGAATAAATGGCAAATAATAACGCACTTCTGAAACTTACAGAAGAAAGAATTGATAGCAATGAAGCTTTACAAACATTCGTTGAACAGGCGAAAGCGGTAACTATTCCGCTTTTTCCTGAGACCGTGCAATTTACTGACAGCGCTCTCAAGTACGGCGCTGCTCTCGTTACCGTAGATACTAAGCTGGATACTTACGGAAACAACCGAGACATTTACAAGAATGAAAGCGGTGGTTACTGCCTGCATCTTTCAAAGCTGAACGAGATAGCCCAGCAGTCAGGCATTATAATTACTGACAGCCGAATCCTTGAAAGAAAAACTGATGAACAAGGAAGAGTAGTGTTCATCTCGCATCAGGTAAGAGGTAAGCTAAGGTCAATTGATGGAAGTATAAAAGAAGATGTTGCGACTGGCAAATATGATTATTTCCGTGATAAGGAAAAGTATTCAAAAGAAGGGCAAATAAAAAGTCGCCGGACACATGCTGAAGCATTGGCAGAAAGTAACGCCAAAACAAGACTGTTCAATAAGCTTGTTGCAAAGCTGCCTACCAGCTTTACAATTGACGAACTTAAGAAGCCTTTTCTCATCCCTTATGTGCTCGAAGATAAAGATGAATTATTAAAGGGACTTCCGAAAGAAGATCAACTGGCAATCAAACGAGATCTCGCTCGTAAACGCCTGGGCTTAGCAGATACAATCTATGGTTACAATTCCGCACCGTCACAGCAAAAGCAAATTGAAGATGCAGCCGTAACCGTAATGGAAGAGGAAGAGCCTAAGAAAAATAATTTAGGCATCTCTACGGAAGAAGAGAATCACATCCTTGCTGAAGAGTTCAGGGATGCTGACCAAAAGGAACGTACTGAAAAAATACTCGGACTAATTGAGCTAAAGGGCTATCAAGACCCGACCAATGTACCTTTCACAGCGCAACGCATCGAAAAGAACTCGCTCGATACGCAAATTAAATTCATTGAAAAATTACTGAATCTGCCAGATTTAGTGGAGGAATTGAAATGATAGTAATAACTGACCCCGCAATCATAGAACGATACAAAGCTATTGAAAAAAGCTTACAAATTGCTTACGAGGAAAAAGAGAAATTACTCAGAGCTATTCAAACAAAATACGCCACAGAATCAGAGATAAAAGTTTGCAGCATGAATGAAGATGGTTCTTGGAATCGATTAACGGTTGTTGACAACATAGTTGCGTTAAACGAAGGCTTCTGGCAGCCGGTAAAAGTTAACCGCTATTCTACCAAACTGGAATCACTGAAAAACAAACCGAAAGAATTAGTTGAAGCGGAGGTGAGTTTATGAAAACAATCAAGATAACTCACTTAGCCGATTTGCACGTCGACGGCGAACCGGTTAAAGCAAAGAAATGCGGTGATTCGTTTGATCAGATTTTATATTATCACCATACAGATAAAGTTGATGCCGTTGTCATTGCAGGCGATCTGTTCGAGCGGAAGCAATCATTCTGCCAGAATAGCGGCTTACCAATGTTGATAAAGTTCCTTCGGGAGTTGTCGGAATTGGTTGATTTCATCTTCATAACGAAAGGCAATAACTCCCATGATGAACCAGGCTCGGTTTCACTCTTGCACCAACTTGAACCCAACATCTACGCTTATGAATACCCAGTTGTTTTAGCTGTTGAAGATTCTGGTAATGTATATGATTTGCTAAGAGAGATGGAACCCCTTACAGAACCTAATTACATAATTTCTCTCGTGCCATATCCAAGTAAAGCCGGTTTCATAACTGAAACATCGATAGATAATAACAACGCCGATTTCCTTGAAAAGTTTGAACAACTTTTCGAGCTAATTGGTGACGTTACACAACCTTATACATGTCCAAAGATGCTGGCGTTTCACGGTAATGTTGTGGGCTCAAGACTCTCAACCGGTCAAACGCTGGTATCTCAGGACATTATGGTAGCGCCTTCAACTCTTGAGAAAGCTAAAGCAGATTACTACGCACTTGGTCACATTCATTTAAGACAAATGATAAGACCTAACATGATTTACGCTGGCTCTATTTACAATAAGAATTGGGGAGAGATTGAACGGAAGTCGTTTACCGTAATTGAATTCAACGATAACGAAAATAATATCACTGAGTGGGGAAGAGAAACGAATTTATTCTTTCTCGAAGCCGCTAAGCCAATGATTAAAATCGAATGCACATACAGCAATGGGGAAACTGAGTACAAACCAGAAGATGATTTGCTTGTTCAACAAGCCATACATAACGATTGTGAGGTACGCTTGCGAATCACAGTTGATGAAAACGAGCGCAAAACTATCACTGATGATGACCTGATGAAAATTAAGCTTCTCTTTGGCGAAGATACAAAGATCGAATTCAACATAGTTCCCGCTCAAAGAGAAAGCCGATCGGAAAAAATAATGAACTGCAAATCTTTGCTGGATGAAGTAAAGGAATACGCCTCAGTTACCAGCGAAGAAATTAACGGAACCATTGAAAAGAAAGTGTTTGAATTGCAGGAGGTGTTCTAATGAGAATTCTAAAACTTAAGCTCAGGGGAGCAATAGGAATCAAGAAAGGTTTGGGCGTTGATGAAATTGAAATAGATTTCACTGAATTCAAATCGGGGTTGATAGCTCTGACCGGTCGCAACGGATCAGGGAAAACTACAATCATGGAAAACTTGCATCCTTACCGCTGCATGGTTTCCCGCTCGGGGTCATTACAGCAACATTTCTTTTTAAAGGATTCTTACAGAAGATTAATGTTTGAACATAATTCATGTTTTTACGATACCAGAATTATGATTGATGCTTTGACCGGAGCTAGTGAGGCTTATCTTTTTAAGGTAGTACATAATTCGCACATGGAAGATGGAGTTGAATTTATTCCACTCAATGACGGTAAACTCAGTACCTACGACATTGAAATCGAAAAGCTACTCGGTTCGCAGGAGTTGTTTTTCAACTCAGTTTTTAGTGGTCAAAAATCAAAAGGCATTGCAGAGCTAAAACCAGCGGAACGCCGCAAACTTTTCTACGAGCTGCTTAACTTAAATGTTTACGAGGGTTATCTTGAACGTGCGAAAGCTGAACTCAAAATTCAGGAATCAAAGCTTGCTGAAATAGAAGGCAGTATCAACGCTATTGATGTGAGTGAGGAGACTGAAAAGGAATTGCTGGCGGGACATGAAAAACTTGTAAACGAAATTACTCACCTTCAGTTAGAAATTGCTGACAATGAAAAAATACTTGAAAACACTAATCAGAAAATCCAGGAACTCAATATCGAAATCAGCAAAGGCGAAGATAAGCTAAAGGGCAATGATGAAATTGAAAAGAAGCTGGAGGAAATCGCTAATCGCACAATTGAGCTGACTGACTCTCACAACTCAAAAGTAAAAAGATACCAGTCCGAGATCGATGATTCAAAGAAGCTGGTTGAACGGAACCAGAAGCTACTTGAGAACAAAGATAAGATTCTCGGAATGTTGAAAGAACGCTCTGAGGTTGAACTGCTACTCTCTACCGAAAAAGATCACAGAAGCCAGTTACAGCTAAAGCTTTCTGAGGTGCAAGAGAATCACGCGAGAGAGATGGAAGCAATTAACCAACTCGATAAAAAAATATCCTACGAACGTTCGGATTTGCAGAGACTCGAATCCTTGCTATATAATTTAAAAGTGGAGCTAAGCAGGTCTGAAGCAGAAACAAAAATTATTGACCAAGTACCCTGTGGCAACAAAGATTCAATTATTTCGAAGTATGATTTTTCTAAATGCCAATTCTTACTAAATGCTTTTGAGGGCAAAGCTAAAATACCAGACATAGGGGAGGGAATAGAAGAACTTTCCAATAAAATAAATGCAAAAGCTGAAGCAATCGAAAAAATGACAGTTGATTATGTTGGCAATAAAGAGAAGCTCGAAGATCACACTGATAAAGTGTCTGGTGATTTGCGCAAAATGATACTCGAAGTCCAAGGCGCTATTAAGCGGCACGAGGATAGGCTTAAAGTTATCAATGATACAAAGTGGGATGAACTGAAAGAAGCTTCTGATAAAGCTGAAAACCAAATTGCACTTTATGAACAAAAGATCGGATCAACTAACCACAACATAGGTGATGCAGTCGATTCATTTAATAAGTCAATCGAAGATTTGAAAAAAGAAGCTGAAGAACTTAACTCCAAACTTGATGTTGAATTGCCTGAAAAGATTGGATCTCTTAAATATCTACTCTATGAAAAAACTTCTGAGTTAAACGGGTTGAAGTCAACTCACAACGCCCTGACAATAGACCTGAATAACGCAAACATGAACTTTGCCGGTATTGAAGAGAAGCTGAATCAGTTCACTCTCAACAAGGAAAAGGCGAAGAGTCTTAACGATCAGAAAGCGGCTGTAAAAGCTGAAATCAGGGACTGGACCTTCTTAACAAAAGCCTTCGATAAGACGGGCATTCCGGTACTCAAACTTGAGAACTCAGGCATTGAAATAACATCGATTGCAAACGACCTGCTTTCACTCTTTGAGAATAAATTCCGCATCGTGTTTGAAACAACCTCACTCACTAAAGACAAAAAGAAGATGAAAGAAACCTTCGACATCAACATCGTTGAAGATGACGGAGTTTGTGAGATAGGGAATAAATCAGGCGGACAACAGGTTTACTTAGAAACTGCAATCAGGCTGGCTATTTCAAACGTAGTAAAGAGACAGGGGCGGAATCTTCAGACTGCTTTCCTTGACGAAGCTGATGGAGCTTTAGATATTGATAACGCTTATAATTACTTACAAATGATTAGTAAAGCTCATGAGCTGTCAGGCGTTTACAATACTTTCATAATTACACACCGTCCGGAATTACTCGACTTCATTCCTCAGCAGGTGAAGTTAAGTGACGGTTATTTACAAATATTAAACTAGGGAGCAACCATGAAAATCACAGTAAAAAACGGCAGCGCAAGTTTAACAATCGATCCAGGGACTCACATAGATAATAACGATAAAGCGGTAATTATGCGGGGCATCAGCAAGATACTAAATATGAATCAGACTCACAGCAGCAAGAAAACAGTTCGCCCAAAAACTAAGGTGAGAAAGTAAGATGCCTAAACCAGTTCACGCAAGAGCATTCGATTTAAGGGAGTGGCAGCAAGAAGATTTTCGTATCTGGCTGGATTACGTTAACCAGGGGAAGAAAGATTTCTTGACCGTCGCCACTCCCGGAGCTGGCAAAACTAAATCAGCTCTCAGGAAAGCTCATTACTTACTTAGTAACGATCTTGTTGACCGTGTTGTGGTGGTTACTTACACGGAGTACCTTAAAAGACAGTGGGCTAAAGAAGCCGCGCTCTTTACCGGGCTGGATCTCGATCCCGATTTTGTTAACTCCCAGGTAAGCGAAGCCAGCGACTACC
>JAQVMT010000033.1 GCA_028703495.1 Clostridia bacterium
GGTTCGTGTACTTCTGCTGCAATTCAAGCAGGCGCTCAAGCTCCTGCTCGTTATCCACCTGCTCAAGCTTTTTCAGGTGCTCAAGCGCGGTTATGTCCTTCTGGTACTTGCTGTTGCCGCCGCCACCGCCACCGCCGCCGCCGGTATAAAGACCGGCTGCTTTGAGAATGGCAATCAGAGCGAGCGCGGTTGCTTTCGCGCTGTTCATGGCTGAAACTGCGCCGGACGTATTTACAGTTATGTCTGTGCGCGACGCTGCCAAATAGCCCAAATCGTCTTGCAGATTCTGCGACATGCTGTCTGCGTCCGACATTCCCGAAATGAGCGTATCGGCTAAGCGAGAGGCGAATGCGTCGATATTCGCGGCGGTTTCTTCTGTGGTTGAGCCGATGAGCCCTAAACTCTGCGCGAGCTGCTTGTCTGCATCGGTGAGCGCGCCAGTTTCTGTGATGCGCGTTTTCATCGCCTGCACGTCTGAAAGCAAAGAGCTTTGTTGCGTCAGAAGTGTCGATTGTTCTTCGAGCGCTTTTGTGCCTTCGTCGATGTACGCCTGCCACTCAGCCTGCGATGCAGATGCCTTATTAAATTCCTTTGTCGCCGATTTCGTGCTTGAAGCGGTGGTTTTGGCAGTTCTGCCCTGAGCTATCAACGCGCTGTTAGCCTTAGTCAGAGCGTTAATAAAGGTCAGTTCAGCGCCCGTCGCGTTTTCCTTTTGCGCTATTAGTTCAGGATATAGCGCCATCATCAAAGCGAGCGATTCGCTCAGGGTCTGTTGCTTTTCCGACGCGGTTTGCTGCGCATCGCTCAGCGATGCTTCTGTCGCCGCAATAGTCGCTTGCGCGTCCGTATATTCCTGTGTGCCTTTTGTCAAGTCGCCAAGCGCGGCGTTTTGCTCGTCGAGCGTCGTTTTGTAGTCCTCAACTGCTTTCGCGGCGTTTTCGTATTCGGTTGTGGCGGTTGACAGTGTTTCGGTGTTCTGCGAGATGTTTGACGCGGCGGCGGCTTGAGCGGCTTGCTGCATTTTGGCTATCCAGTTGTCCAAACCCTCAAAGCTTGACATATCAAAGCTTGTTCCGAAAATGTTCTCCATGATTTGATTCATTACGGAACTACCTTCAACGCCTTCGCCCAAATCAGGAAGCATATCAGCCAGCGTGTCCCAAATGTTCATTAAAAGAGTGTTTAATTCTGATTTCTGAGATTTGCTCAGCGCTCCACCGCCAATGAGAGTGTCAAGCAAACTGTCAGCTGCCGTCACACTGTTTTCAAGGTCGGAATTGGTCATAACGTCTTTTATTAGGTCGTCATAACTACCTTTGATTTCCGGCGCTGCCGTGTCAATCGCGGTTTTGAACGCATACGCGATATCCTGCGACGTTTGACTTACGCTGCCCGAATCAATTTCAAACTTGAGAACGGTGTTCTCGAATTGGAGTTGGTCGAGCTGAGAAGCAAGCGCTGCGATATTGTCTTTGTATGGCTGCAGTTCTGCATTCATTTCAGCAAGTTCACTGTTAAGCGTAGTTATGCTTTCAGAAAAGCTCTTAATGTCAGATTGAGCTGCCTCTGCGAACGCTCCCGATGCGCCTGCATCTATTGTCGCTTGAGCCTCTTTCTTCAATCTCTCGTAAAACGCGATGCTATCAAGTGTTGATTGCCTAATATGTTGAGTGCTTGTTTTGTCTTCGAGCGCTTGCTGCGCGTCTGCAACGTCATCTTTCAAATCAGAAATCCTTGTGCTGTTTGCAGCAATCAGGTCTTCCTTCATCGCTTTTGTTTTATCCCTTATGCGTTTTGTCAGCGTTTCATACTTGCCCGCAAGTGCATCGACTGCACCCGCCGTAACGCCGTATTTTGAGGCAAGCGTTGATTCAATTGAAGACATCTCCATTGATTCTGAGTAGGTTCTGTCGGTCATTTGGCTCAGAGCTTCATAGCGCGCTGCGAGCTTCTCAAGCTCTGCGTTCTGTGAGCTGAGCTGTTCGACCTTTGATTTATGCTCTGCAACAAGCGCTGCTTCCGAAGCTGCCTTTGCTTCGTTTGCACGCTTGACGGCATCAACGACAGAAATGATAGCGCCAAACGCAAGAGCAATAGCTGCAAGAGTGCCAAAAGTCTTAGTTGTAAGGCTGAGCGCTTCCATCGCTTTTTTCAGCGTTGAAACGACCGTAATGCAAGCAGACAGCCCTAAAAACGCCGTTGTCGCAGTTGTCACGCCTGCCGTAAGTGTCGGCGTTTGCTGCACAATCGAAGTTAAGCCGCTCAGCAACGTATTGAGCGCGTTTGTTCCCGCTTCGACGGAAGGGGTCATGCTCTCGCCGAATGCCTCTGCGAGTTTGGTTGTTTTCGCGCTAGTTTCGGCTTGCGCACCTGCGAGCGTTTGAGACAGCTTTGCGAGGTCGCCCGTCTGCGCAGCGGTTTCGCGCGCAATTCCCGCATATTCAGCTTCTATCTTCTGCGCTTGTGTAAGGCTCTGAACACCTACGCCGATTGATTCTGCATATTCTTTCCACATGACGGAAACATTTTTTGTAACGCCCGCGTTATCGACAAGAATTGAATTTTCATTCTTCAAGCCTTCCGTTGCAGTAACGACGGCTGTTCCTAAGTCGTAGGAGGCTTGACGACCGAATGCCGCTGCGTCTTTTAAGCGGGTTATCGTGCTTACGGCTTGCTCCATTGAGTAGCCGCGCGAAAGCAGGTTTTTCAAGGCGGTGGAAGCGTTCGCGGTAGTGAAGAACTGGTCTGTCAGCGCGTCAAGCTCACTTTGCAGCTCTCCGCTGCCGATTCCTTTAGCCTCGGCAACGCTCTGCAAGCCCTGCATACTCGCTCTATACTGATTGCTCGCGACAATTCCGCTCTGAATCGCCCCGACGACGATATTAAAGCCCTTGAGCGCGGCGGCTGCAAGCGCTGCCATTGCCATCGTGCTCTTGTCCATTGCTGCCGCTGTTTCATCGCCCGATTGCTTTGCGGCTGCGCCCATCTTGAGCATTGCCGCGTTCATTTTGTTCGCGGCTGCCTCTGCGCCATCGCCGCCGCTTTGCTGCGCGCGCGCAAATTCCTCAAGCGCCGCCTGAGCCTCGTTCAATCCCTCGATGAGTGCGCCGGTCTGCACCGACAGCGAGAATTGAATATCGCCTAAATCCATCATGTTCTTTCACATCCTTTAGAAAAGCTCAGCGCCGATTTCCTCGCTCTCGTCGGTCTTTGCGGCGTGAATCTGCGAATATGCATCCATCATCAGCATAAATTCATCGGGTGAATATTCCTCCATCAGCTCTTGCTTTGAGATTCCGATTGAGATTGCGCATGCGAGCCATCTTTGAACGAAATATTCGTTTTCGTCCGCATTGCCGCTGCCGCCTTGCGGACGTTTAGAAAAAAATCGGTATAATCGTTAAGCTCCCAAAATGCCTTGAAAACCTCGGCAAATTCGGCGGGCATAAGATTCTCTTTGATAAAGGTCGCGTCTGCCCCCATCAATTCCGAAGCAATGTCAATTGCCTTTTCAGGCAGTATTGCGAGGACGCGCGTAATCAGGCTGCGAAACTCTGCGCCATCCTTGGACGCGTTGAGAAGTGAATCAAGCGCCTCGGCGGGTTTCTGCCCTGGGAAGGCTGCATCAAGCAGCTCCATAACAACGCCCGGAACTCTTTTAGTTATGTCAAGGTAACGCCCGATGACTGCCTTTTTGACGGTCACGCCATGAATAACAACGTCTTTGCGGCGTGTTATCGAAATGCTGTCGTTTGACGGCTGTTTCTTAGCCTTCGATGCGCAAACAAGTGCTGCAAGCTTTCCGAACAGATTCATATTTTTTACCTCCATTAAATAAGGAAAGCGGCGCTAAACTGAATTAGCGCCGCCTTGTTCAATTAATCGTTAAGGCTGCGGAGCTACCGCTGCAATGGTGGTCAGGAAAGAAGTGCGAGTGGTGGACGCGTCGAAGTCCTTGCTGGTGCGAACCTTGTTGTCGCAAAGTCTGCCCGCGCAAGTGAAAGAAACAGTGACGGTGCTTGCTTCCGTGCTCTGTCCCGCCGTTTTCGCGTCGGACTTGATTCCGCTGCACTTGCAGTTGTAATAGCAGAAGGCGCGATAGCCCTCTCCTTCCGCGAGCGCGGCTGCGAAGCTCAGGGCGACGGCGGGCGCAGAATCAGTAGTCAGCTCATCGAGGACCGAGGTTTCGCTGTTGTAGGTCGCGCCGGTAAACGCTGCAATGTCAGCAAGCGAGATGCCCGCAATCTCAATATCGAGCTTCGCCTCGCTGAAATCGCTGTCAGAGAGGTAAAGTCCGTCGTCAGCGTAAATCTTTACGTCGTTACGGGTGTCTGAGCGCGAAAGTGACATAGCGCCCGCAAGCGCGACGGCAGTTCCGGGGGTGTAGGTGGTCGCGGTGTTTGCGCTAATCGGAATATAGTGAAGATCTTTAAAGCCCTTGAGAATCTTCTTCATTTTTAGGTTTCCCCTTTCTGTTTTGTTCAGGCTTGTTCCGCGAGGAACTTACCCGAAAAGTTCATGTTCCTGTGGTAGATTCCCGCCGCGCCTGCGTCCTCGTAGAGGTCGTAGGAACCGTCGCGCACAAAACCAAGTGTCGCCATAGCGCTGTTTACACTTGCGCCTATTCTGTGCGTTTCCTCGGGCGTTTTCGCCCAGATATCTACCGAAAAGCTGATGTTTGACATAAGCTCATCGTCATCTGCCGCACTGCCTACTGAGTTTGACAACTCATAAAACGAAACGACCGGCAGAGAAGTGAACTTTTGCGGATACGCGTAATAAACGGGAATGCTGCCCTGAGCCGCTCTGAGCGCGGTTTTGATATCGCCTGCCATATCTCGCATTAAATCACTTCCTTATGTTTCTCAGCTTTTTTTCGAGTATCTCGCGCCCTGCAATCATCGCGGGGCGCATGAACGGACGCGGTGCCATGCCCTGCGTGACCCTAAAGGTCACTTTGCCGCCTGCTGATGTGAGCGGATAAATCCATCCTTTGATGGTGTAAGGTTTGTACGGCTGCCCCTGTTTGTTTACGCCTCTGCGCTGAACCGTAGTATAGATTGCGTGCCCAATCGGAAAGCCCGTGCCAAACTCAACGTACTGAGCGTGCGGAGCGGAAGCGCGAACAACGGAAGTCAATCTGCCGCCCGACAATTCAAGCTTTGCGCTGATGGAGTTTTTAAGGCTTATCGAGGAGCTGCCACTTTCGCCCGCTGAGTTCGTAGGCGCTTTCTCTCGCGCTTTTCCGGCTGCGCTTTCGCCTGCCCGCTGAACGGCACTTGCGATTCGCTTTTGAATCAGCGCGGAGAAATCTTCAAGGTTCTTAGTTACCGTTTCAAGCCCTTTCATGCTGATACTCATAAGCTTTTCACGTCCGCTTCTATGTGCCGGAGATAGCGGCGCGGCTCGTTTACAACCTTTCCGAAAGGTTTATCCGCGCTTATATCAAGCCATACACCATCATTGAGCTTGATATCGCAATCAAGCAGAAGGTTCAAGGTGATAATGCTTGCAATGCTCTCGCCATATGCCGCGATGCGCGCTTGTCCCGTCGCAGGAGCGTAGACACTATATGCAGTCTTGAGCGTGCCCTCAGACCAATCGTCTGTTACGCTTCCTAGACTGTCCTCAGCCGTTCCGGGCGACTTGTAGCCTATCAGCTGTCGCTGTCTTGCTCGCATTTGCTCACCGTCCTTGCCAATCGATAGGGTCTGAGCATAGCCTTTATCTCATCGGGAAGGGCGTTAGCTGCTACACTAACGCCCCCCTCCGAATGGCTGCTCTCGCCCTCTAAGCCCTGCAAATTGTAGAGAGTGACCGTCAAGCGGACAATAGCGCTGCTAAGCGCCTCGGGGAGCGTGTCCCGATTGACGAAAGCCTTTATCGCGTCCGTCGCTTCGAGGATAAGCTCGCTGAGAAGCGCGTCTTTGCTATTGTCCGAAATTTCCAGCCGCGCCTTCACGCGCTCAAGCAGCGTCATAGCGCTTAACCCAGAACGCGGCAGGCGAGCTCGGGATAAATGGTCTTGTAGGCATAAAGCACATCCATCGAATACGCGCTCTCCTTGAGCTTTGCGTTGTAGCCCTTGGTAACGCGCAGCGAAATGCCGTTGTACGAGGTGACATAGGCTGCAACGCCCTCGCCGTCCGGATTGTACAGAGGACGGGTCACGAACGCGAACGCAAGCGGATTGAACGCAAGGTTTGCGGTGTGAGAGGTCACGACAGTGATTGCCGCATTATCGGCGGTGTTTTTGCTCAGCGCGGGATAAATGTCGATATCCTGGTCGGCGGTGCTTATGGCACCAGCCTTGACGACGGTGTACTTGGTGGTGTCGCCCGCGATGGTGAACAGGTCACCCTCAACAAACGCGGTGGTCAGCCCGTCAACGTGAATCTTCTCAGCGCCCTTGGTGTAGCCGGAAGAGTAATCGACAAGCGGAGTGCCCGTTGCGCCCACGGTGTGCTTTGCGACGCTCTGCGCCATGTAGTTGTCAAGCCCCATCACGCGCCCGATAGAACCTTCGCGCAGCGCCTGAGTGCTGCCGGATTTCTCCGCGTGCAGGATTGCATCGAGGGTGCTGAAAGATGCATCCGCTTCGGGGTCCCACACTGCGACACGACCGGAAACGGGAACCTTCTGAATGTTAAGCTGCTTTCTCGCCGCCGCCATAACGGAGATAGCGGCGGGAGTAGTACCGGCAGCGCCTACATAGGTAGGAATATCCTTGTACAGCTCAAGCCCCTCGGCGTTAATCTTTTCGGCGAGCGCAACGGAAGCAGGCTCGATGAAAACGCGGTTAAGGTCGTCGATGTTGAGCGCGGTTTCTATTGCGGATGCCTTCACGTCAACGGTTGCGAGCTTGTCCAGCTTCACGGTGACGGAAGAATCCTTCATGTCCTGATATTGCACTTCGTTGCCGACGGTGAAGTCGCGCGCTTCAAGCACGTTCGGCTTGCGAATCTGTATCTCATCGCCAAGAGAGGAGAAGGTATCGGAGAAGTCCCTGTGAACGAGGTTCGGGAAAACCAAGTTTTCAGCGAGGCGGGGAAGAGCCTGCCTTGCTATGGTTTTCAGAGTAAGAAAAGTGTTTGCCATCAGTCAATCGCTCCTTTACTTTTTCTGTATTGCTTTGTAGTACTCGGAGTCGGTCATCTTGTCGTAATCGACAGTGCCGCCGCCTGCGGGAGGTGTGCCGCCTTTTAGTCTTTGCTCCACGGCAGATTGCACGGACGCGCGGAACGCGGCTTCAACCTTGTCAATGGACGCGGTGCATTTTTCCGCGCTGCCGAAATCAAGCGCGTCAAGAAGTGCCAAAGGAATGCCCTTTGCGCTGAGAGCTTCGCCCGCCGTCGCCCTGAGCTCTTTGAGCGTCAGCGCCGCTTCTCTCTGTGCAAGTTCCTTGTCCTTCTTTTCGCGCTCATGCTGTGCTTTTTGCTCAGCGGTCATCTTTGCGAGTTTCTCAGCCTCGGAAATCTGCGCGGCGGTTTCCGCCTGCCATTTCGTTTTGGCGGTTTCAAGCGCTTTTGTTACGCGGCGGTCAAACTCGGACTGATACGCGGGGTTTTTGATAAGTTCGTCAAACGTAGGCTGAGCGCCGCCGCCTGAGCCGTTGTCATCCTCTGTGCCGCCCGCAGCGCCCGTCGCGCCTTCCATGCCTGCTCCTGCGCTTGTTTTGTCATCCTGAGCGAGAAAAACCCGTGAGATGTTGCCAAGCCTGCCGAATTTCCAATCTGCCATAGTGAAAATCTCCTTTTTGCCCACGGCGTTCTAATAGCCCACCGCGTTCATTTTTTATATGCAAAAGCCGCCTCCGGTTAAGGAAGCGGCGTAGTGCCGTGTGTGTGAAATTGGTTGAGTTACTATGCTTCGTCCCGTGCGAACATCGCCGGATTATCTTTGACGAAAAGCAAGAGCTGATGCGCAAGCCCATCAACCAGCTGTTCGTCGTGCTCGCGCATTCCCAGTGCTTCTAGCATACCGTGAACGCATTCATGCCAAAGCGCTCGTTTCGTCGCTTCTCTAGCGCCTTTAATCAATGTAATCTGTTGAGCGTTGTAATCTATGCGCCCGCTGTAAGCAGGCTCAAGAGAATAAAATCGCACTCGTTTACAGTTATATGAAACGTCATACCACTTATAATTACTTTTTCGGGAATCATATTAACATCCTTTCTGCATAAAAACCGCGCCGAAAGAATCGGAGCGGTTTTTAGTTAACTGATATTATCTTGAAATCGTTCATTTGGCTTGCAAGTGGTTTCCCGTTTATTATGTAACCATTAACTAATGCTTTTCCATCTGGAAAAACTCTTTGGTTATCTTCTGTAACCTGTTCTGCAACATTCGGGCCTTCATGATACCAACAGAGAATAGTATATTTCTTTTCTCTTAAAGAGAATTCAAGGTCTCCGGACGTGTCAATCATCTTTATTAGTTCATTCGCCGTCAAAATAGTTTACTCCCTTCTTTATAATATCAGCATTTCGTTTCAAGTCTAAATCACGAAAACCAATAGGCGCACCATGCGGATTCTTCTTGCTTGTAAATATATGCTTATGCGCTCCTGTCGGATGCAAGTCACGTCTTCCGTGGTCTGTCGTATCGATATCCGCAAGCGCCTTGCCGCTCCTCCCGTATATTCGTCGCTGTAATACATTACCTGAATCATCTGTTTTATCTGCAATGCTATATGGCTTAGCCGAAAATTGCAAGCCATTCGGCAAATCAGAAAACTGGAATACTGTTCTTTCGTCAAGCATTCCGCGATAACGGTAATCACCTTTTAATACAGTATAGGCGCTATCGTTATTATACTTGATTTCCTGAAACGCAGCAAGCGTTTTCGGGAAATTCTCAACGCCTAAGCGTTCTTGATACGCTGCGAGCTGCTTTATATCGGCGCTGCGATTGTATATCTTTTTCTGAGCGATAGGAAGCGCGTCAGCGCCGTGAAGCTTCGCCTGTTCCGCTTGCCACTCTTTATAAGTCATGTCGCCGCGAACGGTCATGAACTCGCCGGTTTCAGGGTCACGCGTCCACCGCTCCGAATCCTTTTCGAGCTCGCGCATATCCTCGTCATCGGGCTTTGTTGTGCAGCGGCACCACGGATGAATCGGAGGATAATTAACGCCCACCTTCATTTCGCTCAGCGGGAAGCTTTCGCCGTCCATCGAGCCG
>JAQVMT010000005.1 GCA_028703495.1 Clostridia bacterium
GACAAACGCTGACGGTTGAGGCTAATTCTACCGTGCGATTGGAGATTGTGATAAGGCTTTCGGAAGCAGACAAAAGCTATTTAGACAAGAATTTTGCCAACGGAATGTATGTTGAGGGATATGCAAGGCTTAAGTCGCAAAACCCAGACGGAATCGACTTGTCCATTCCTTATTTGGCATTTTACGGAGATTGGGATCAAGCGCCCGTTTTCGACACCGATTATTACGACACTCTGGACGAAAGTGCGATTTATCAGCTGGCTAGAATGTACACCACTGCATTATACGCAGGTCAGTTGGGTCTAACTGTGGGCAATTATCAATACTCAGTAGAAAACGAGGTGAATAAACCCGCATTCGACCGTGACCATGCCGCATTATCCTTGGATACCGCGGGCTTGGGAATGTTGATGTCGACGAATATGTTCTTGTTGCGCAACGTCAAGACGCTATATTTGCAGATGTACGACAGCGTATCGGGCGAGTATTACATAAATGAGAGCTATAACGAGCTATCTAAGAGCTTTTACAATTACAACAATTCCTTGATGCCGATACAGCCGATTTCTATCAGCTTCCGTTACAAGACGGACGAGCACGGCTTTTACAACAATCAAACGATTGTGGTAAAGCTGTCTGCCGAAACCGAATACGGTGGCTATCAGGATAGCGCGTATGAGATACCGATTTTTATCGACGGCACCGCGCCTCAGATGCTGGATTTCGATATAGTATACGAGAACGACAGGGTCTTTGTCGAGACAGATGTTTACGATAATCACTATCTAATGGCTTATTTGCCGTTTGTGTACAATGAGAATGGCGATATGGTTAATTTAGAGAAATACGCTACGCCCGTATACGATTCGGTCAAGAACAGCGTAACCTGCTTGCGCTTCGAGGTAACCGACTATTTGGATTTGATTGCCGAGGGTAATATGGGCGTTATGTTCTCGGATTACGCTCTGAATTCATCGGCTTATGTGTTCTATGAAAAGATCGAAGCCGAGAGGGATGACAAAGCCGAGGGAATAGATGCCATAGAGAATCAACCCGACGGCGGTTTGTCTATGAATAATGGAGTTATTTCATTTGACGGTGCGGATGCAATTTATGCAGACGAAAGCTTCGAGCTTGCGATTAATGCGGGCGGTGAAGTGGTTACAAACGAGAGCGGCGACTTCGTGATCGAGGACGGAATACTCAAGGCATATAAGGGAATGGGCGGCATCGTTGAAATACCCGAGGGTGTGACAGAGATTGCCGACGGTGAATTGATTGTAATCAACGGAGTAAGAAAGAATTCGGGCGTATTCTACAACAATACTTCCGTAGAGGAGGTCGTTCTGCCCTCGACCTTGGTTAGGATAGGAAATTATGCATTTAGCGGAGCTAAATTCATGGTAAAGATAACCTTTGGCAAGAAGATAGAATACATAGGTTTGAACGCTTTCTTCGACTGTGATGCACTTCTTGAGGTCGATATGAGCGGTACGGTCGTATACGAAATGGGCTTTTTAGTATTTGCCGACTGCGATTACTTAAATTCGGTGAAGCTGCCGGATACTTTGGAAAAGCTTTCGACCGGTACGTTCAACGTATGCGATTCGCTTGCTTACGTTGATTTATCGAACACCAAGCTTTCCGAATTGCCCTACGGTATGTTTGCGGCTTCGGGTATCCGCGAGGTGGATTTGCCCGACTGTCTGACGAGGGTGGGAACGGGCGTATTCCAGTCTTGCTTCGGATTTACTAAAATCGATTTTTCTAACACGAGAGTAACATATATCGCAAACGCGGTGTTCAACAACTGCAGCTCGTTGACGACCGTGGTTTTACCCAAAACCCTTCAGGAGCTCGATGTTGCGGCGTTCGTAAACTGCACGCTTTTGGGAAGCATTAATCTTGAGGATACATGCTTGACCACTATCAAGAGAAACGTGTTCAACTACTGTCAAAGCCTTAAAAGCGTGACATTGCCCGACACCTTGATATATTTAGGCGAGGAGAGTATGGGAACCAACGGCGTGTTTTTGAACTGCACCGGGCTTAGTACTGTGATTTTAGGCAGTAGATTGGCATACATAGGTGAATATGCTTTCAAGGGTTGTGTATCCTTGGATGCGATGTCCATTCCGTCGACTACTGCATACATAAGAAAGAATGCATTTGCAGGCTCGGGCTTGAGAAATTTCACAATTTGGAGTACAACGCCGCCGACCATAGGAGAGGGATTATTTGATGGTGCTAATGAGGCATTGAAGGTTTACGTTCCCGAAGGAAGCGGCAGCGCTTATAAAAAGGCGTGGAGCGCTTGGGCATCGAAGGTGGTCGAAATGTCCGATTTTTCCATTAAGAACGGAGTTCTTATCGAATACACGGGTTCGGAAGCCGACGTTTTATTGCCAGTAGGCATACAAAGTATCGGCAGAGGGGCATTCAGTGGAAATAAAGTAGCTACTGTTGTTGCCTACGCTCCGTTGGACGGTGTGGGAGACTCTGCGTTTGCAAATTGCACCTCGTTGAAGACGGTGGAGTTTCCCGACACCTTGCAGTACATCGGAAAGGATGCATTTGACGGTTGCGCTAATTTGGAAAGCTTGACCATATTTGCCAAAACACCACCCAAGGCTTACGATATATTCGACAAGACGGAGGGGCTGACGATTTATGTTCCCGACGGATGCAAGAATGCGTATGTGGAAAGCGAGTATTGGAAGGAATACGCGGACATTATCGTTGAAAGAGGTTTCATCATTGAAAACGGCGTTTTGACAAAATACATAGGAAACGGAGGCGTTGTGGTTATTCCTGCCGAGGTCACCGAAATCGGCGCAAGCGTATTCCGCGGAAATAACACGATAAAGAAGATTGTTTTCCATGAGGGTGTAAAAGCCATACAAAGCTACGCTTTTTACTCATGTTTGGATTTAAAGACCTTGGAGCTTCCGTCGGCGTTGGAGACCATCGGTGCGTATGCATTTTACGGCTGCGACGGGTTGGAATATGTTGCATTGCCCGACAGCGTAAAGAGTATCGGAACCCACTGCTTCGCTGCCTGCCACGGTATTGAAAAAGTAGCACTGGGCAGCGGCTTGACGGCAATTTCCGACTATGCTTTTTCGACTACGTCCTCTTTGACTTCAATAGAAATACCCTCAAATATTCGCTCGATAGGACTAAGGGCATTTCAAGGCAGCTCGTTAACCGAATTGAAGCTTCCCAAAACCGTGACGTCTGTCGGAATGTATGCTTTTGCGGGAGCGCACGATTTACGGACGCTGACGATTTACGCCGACATTAATGAGATAGGAGCGGTATTTACGGAATTGAAGAATCTGGAAACCGTGAACCTATACGGAAAAATCCAAAGCTGTACGGGAGAGTTTTTGACGGGGACCAAGCTCACCGAAATAATTTTCTATAACGATGTCGGGACAATAGGTACAACGCCCACCAACAACGCACAAAGTAATTTGTATAAAACCATTACCGAAAACAACTTGCTGACTAGAGTGGAGTTTAGGGGAAATGTGGAAGCGATTATCGGTGTATCCTTTAACTACTGCTATAATTTGGAAGAGGTGGTCTTTAATAAAAATGTTGGAAGGATCGGTGACTATGCGTTTAACGGAGCGGAAAAGCTGAAGAATTGGAGTATAAGCGCAAATAACGAGTTTCTGGCAATCGACGAGTACGGCGTTATGTATAACGCGGATTACACCTTTGTGCATAAGCAACCCTGCGCATTCGACTACGACGGAACGTACATTATGCCCGACACGGTAACCTCGATGGCAGATGCCTGTTTCGGATATTTTCCGATGTATTTCGGAGATTTTTACAACGACATATACGACTTTTGGACGATTGCAATGATTGACTACAATTTAGAGAAGCCTTTACTTCGAAAGATTGTGTTCTCGGAGAATTTGACGGATATAACGTCCTATGGCTTGATCGGCTTTGTGAATCTTGAAGAAGTCGAGTTTATTCCTTTGGAGGATTCGTTGCTTTCGTATTCGTCATTCAGCGGATTACCCTCCCTGCAAAAGGTCGTTTTAGGCGACAATGTGCGATACATAGGGGTGAATGCCTTTTACGATTGTACTCAATTGAAGGAAATAGAGTTGCCTCGAAAACTCTTGAAAATCTATCAGGAGGCTTTCGCTAATTGTATATCGATAGATAGCGTGCATATTCCCGCCGAGGTAGAGTACTTCGGATTCGAAACCGTTTATATGAACTGCAATGTCAAAGAGATTACAGTTGACGAGAACAACAAAGGCTACAAAACCGTGGATGGCGTTATATTTAACGCCAATAAAACGGTGCTGATTTTCTATCCGCGGGACAAGGCTGATACCGAGTATATCCTTCCGCAGAGCGTTCTTGCCGTCTATGCATCGGCTTTTGCAAACAACAAGCATATTCAAAAGGTCGTGCTTCCCGAACGCTTAAAGCAAATCGGCAACCGCGCGTTCTATGGCTGCGACGAGTTGAGGGAAATTGTGTTCAACTCCAAGACCGCGCCTGTCTTGCTAACGGAGAACAGAGGGGCAGGCACAATTTGCTACTCCAACTTCATAACCCACGTTTTCTTGGTTAACGGTGTGTGGGGAACGGTCTATTCGGTTAAGATGTATTATCCGACGGGAGCCGATGGCTACGACAGCTTTGTGTACAGCGGTATTTTCAGCGAAAGAATCGCGATATAGCCGCTTGGTGCGTTTATCAACCGCATTTTGCTTTACGGGCGAGCAAATCCGATTGTCGTTGGCTTAGCTTGTTAACAATTACGGTAGGACAAGAAGATACAAAAACAGGCCAACCCAAGCCGAATGCAAAGGTGCATAGCCGATTAGTATAAAGGGGAGCGCACCCAAGACCTTGCTCTTCGATCGATTTACCCTAGCTTCAGACGCAAAGGGCGAATAACAAACAGACTTATTGCCGTGTTACTTCGATATGCGTATTTTCCGAATCGTCATAATGCGGTCAAGTAAATAAAAATGATAAAATGGAGGAAAAAACATGAAGAAAACAAGACTACTAGTATTGATTGTGCTGGTTTTAAGTGCGATTGCGCTTTTGACTGCATGCACGGATCGTGATTCGGTGAAAGTGACGTTGGTGTACGGTATGGATTTGCCGAATCAGACGATTGTGGTTGTTGCGGGCGGCAAGATTACCGAGCCGGAAATTCCCGAGGTGGACGGCTATACGTTTGTACGCTGGGAGCTGGACAATTCGCAGTGGGACGTGGGCAACCGTGTATACGATAGTATTACGTTGTATGCGGTATGGCAAATCAACTCCTACACGGTGACCTTCTATGTGGAAGACGAATTGGTTTACCAAGCCTCGGTAGAGTATCAAAAGGGAGTAACACCTCCCCAAGTGAAGGCTAAGGAATACTACACGTTCGCGGGTTGGTACTGCGACGGTGTTGCGGTAGATGACTTCGATTCGATAACAAACGATATGACCTTTGTTGCCACGTTTGAATTCGATGCCGCTACTATGCAGGAGGCATACGCAAAAAAGCTTGATGACGAGGTTGCCACACTAAGGGGCAACGGCTACTATTTCTCATACAGTCAGGCAAATTGGACGGCAATCGAGGAATACGCAATAACTGCCAAAGCCGATTTAAGTGAAGCTTCGACATACGAAGCAGTTGTCTCGGTGTTTGATAGGGCAGTCATAGCATTACGTGACGTTCCCACGTTGTTGGAAACATTAAGAGACGGGTTCGACGCATACAGGGCGGCGGATTACTTCGAAGAGGACTATGCGACAATCGAAGGGATTTTCGCGGCTGCAGTGGCACAAATCAATGCGTATACCGAAGGCGCGCCCTCTCCCGAAAAGATTATGAACGATGCTTTGGAGAGTATGGCAAAAGTCCCCAACAAGGCATTGGACATTGCGGCAGCTGAAACTCTTAAGCCGCAAAAGGTAAGTGAGCTTACCGATTATGCAGCAGGCTTAGGCGAAGAAAACTATACGTTAATTAACTGGGCAAAAATTCAAGTATATCTGGAGCAGGGAATCGATAGCATTAATGCCGCTGTCGGAACGAGAGCGGTTTTGGCTGCATTCAACGCTGCAAAGGCAAATATGGACGAAGTTGAGATAACTCTTTCCGATTTTGCAAGCGGTACGGGAATCGAAGTAGATCCTTACATAATCAAGACATTACATCATTTGCAAAGCTTTGTGAGCTATTGCAATGCCAAGAACGAGCTTTATACGGCTGCCTACTACAAAATGGAGGCAGATATCGATTGGGCAAATGCAGAGTGGGTACCCGTATGTAACGAGAAAGGAAACGAGTTTACGGGGTACTTCGACGGCAACAACCACACTGTTTCCAACATAAGAATTACGGCAGCCGGTTATGCATATGCGGGATTTATCGGTTGTAACAAGGGAACGGTGACCGGACTTGCGCTTTATAACGTCGTAATCAATATGGAAACGACCGTAAACATTCAAATGGGAACGGTTGTGGGAAGAAATGAAGGTTTGGTCGAGAAGTGTTCTGCGGAAGGCTCAATCGATGTCAAGCTGGGCAACGACACGACCAAGACCTCCAATTACATAGGCGGACTTGTTGGATACAGTGAAAACAAAACTGTTGTGACCAACTGCTATGCGAATATGGCGACCACGATAACGTGTAACAACGGAAACATCATTGCAGGCGGCTTAGTCGGCTATATGAATTACAGCACGATAAGCTTCAGCTACGCAAACGGTACGACCTCGGTTACGTCCGTCACGAGCGCGGCGAGAGTAGATGCCTTCGTCGGAGGTATGGCAGGCGTGATTTTTGAGGGCAAAATCCTTAATTCTTTCGTTACTGTTGCTGTTAGCGCAAATTGCAAGGCAGGCGCGATGGTCGGAAACGATACGGGCTTGACACCTATGAGCGTTGGCGATTATACTAACTCTTATTACGCTACCGATGTTACCGTTCAAGGCGGCTCCTATACTACGGGCAAGGGAACGGGAGTATTAAAGGCGACATTACTCACCGAGGATTTCATTTTTGATACAATTAAGTTCGATGCCGAGATTTGGAGCTGCAGTGACGAATACCCTGTGTTTGCTTGGCAAACGGTGGGCACAAAATACAATGTCACTTACATTGTTGACGGAGCAGTATGGAAGGTTTTGAAGGTTGCCGAGAACAAGACGGCAAGGAACCTTATCGGTCCCGATAAGGACGGATATATCTTCTCGATGTGGACATTCGAGGGCGGAGAGTATAATTTCTCTACACCTATTACAAGGGATATCGAATTGACCGCGGTATATATCGAAAGGACGGAATTCTATATTACATATACCGTCGAGGGAACCGAATACCTAAAAGCCACCGTTGCCAAGGGTGATAAAGCGGTTAAACCTGCCGATCCCACAAAGGAAAACTACATATTCCAAGGTTGGTACGATGGTGATAAATTGTTTGACTTCGAAACGGCTATTTACACCGACTATACATTGACTGCATCGTTTATCATCGACCCAGAGAAGGAGTTTATTGTTGAAAACGGCGTATTGACTAAATACCTCGGAGCAGGCGGCGACATAGTTATACCCGCAGGTGTAAAGTCGATTGCCACCGCTACAATGCTTGCAAACGGCGTGTTTGCAAATAATTCATTAATAACCGGCGTTACCTTCCCCGAAGGCTTTGAAAAGGTAGGCAAATTCGCATTTTGCAATTGCACGAACTTAAAGACCTTGAATGGTTTGGGAGCGGATGTTGTGTTTGAGGATTATACGTTTAACAACACGGGATTGACTTCGTTTACCTTCCCCGCGAATATGACAAACACGGGTGCGAGTACGTTTAACGGCTGTAAGTTTTTAGCATCGGTCGTATTTAACGAAAAACTGACTACTATTGGCGCAAACTGCTTCAACGGTTGCGTTCTGCTTACGGAAATCAGTCTTCCCGCATCTGTAACGAGCTTGGGCAACAACTGCTTCAATGGAACGGGTATTACTGCGCTTACGTTACCTGCCACGGTAACAACGTTAGGTACAAATCTTTTCTACAATTGTAAGAGTCTGACTACCGCCGACATTTCCGCGTTGACTATCGCTACGCTTCCCAACGGAATGTTCGGAAATTGTTCCGCGCTTACTTCGGTTAAGTTCAACGCAGAAGCCGTTACCGCAATAGGAACGACGTTCTTTGTAAATTGTACCGAGTTGGAAAGTGTTTCACTTCCTGCCAAAATTACTGCATTATCGTCATCGCTGTTCTCGGGTTGCAGTGCATTGAAGTCGGTAACAATTCCCTCGGGAGTTGTCTCGATTGCTTCGGGCGCATTCAGCAACTGTAAGGCGTTGACCGCGTTGGAACTTCCCTTGGGGCTTCAAACCATTGCAAACGGAGCGTTGCAGGGTTGCACGTCCATTACGGCGTATAGTGTTGCTGAAGGTAACAAATATTTCAAGGCAGTAGAAGGGGTGCTTTACAACTTCGATGCGACTACTCTTGTTGCGTATCCCACTGCAAAAGAAGCAACTACATACACTTTATTGACTACGGTTACAACAATCGGACAATATGCCTTCCATAACTCCACACTTACCGAAGTGATACTGCCTGAAGGCTTGTCAATTATCGATATGTACGCATTCAGAGCGGCTGCAAAGCTGACCTCGATTGTGATACCCGCATCGGTTACAAGAATCAACGCGGGTGCGTTCTACGACGCTACTACGCTTGCAACAATCAAATTGTACGGCGAAACTCCTCCTGTGATTACGTCGAACACGTTCTACAACACGCCTGCTTCCAAGAGGATATTGGTAAAGAAAGGCTTTGGCGATACGTACAAAGCGGCAAACATCTGGTCAAGCTACGCGAATCTCATCGAGGAATTTGACGACGAAGGTAATGACAAGTTTGATTTCGGGTATGCAGTACAACAAGCAATTATCTGTAAACAAGTTTTTTGTTGACATTATCTCTTTTTTGGAGGGCGGTGCTTCGGCATCGCCCTTTTTCATGGCGATTGCTATAACTAATATCCATCTAATTGGCATAGCAAGCTTAATTAGCTAGGCTTCTGTCTATTTTTAAGATTAAGCGTTCATTAAGCACGACTTTGTTTATAAAGGCAACCGAGTAGGCTTTATTTTTACCTTTCTATGCGTTTCATTGTAAAATGGCGCAAGTGGCTTTACTTTCGTGTCTTGCTTTCCCTGTTCAGCTTTTTGGGTGCATATCAATTCCACTGTAGACATACTTTGGCTATTAACTTTTCGTGAAATAGTACGGATAGGGATTAGTTATTTGCTACATTGGCTTGACATAAACCGCCGATTCGTATAAAATAATTCGATAGACTTCGTATTTATCGGAAGGAGCATGAGATAAAGATATTGTTTGCTGTTCTGATAAGAAAGAGAAAATGCCATAGACCGTTTGCAGTATCCGATAAGCGAAATAATTAAGATTTTGATCGTTTGCGGTATTTGATAGGCAAAGGAAATAAGTCATAGACCGTATGCACTATCGGAAGAAGCATTAGAAAAGCCTAATTACCGAACACGATATAAAAAACGCAAGGGATACTCACTGTTGTGCAAGGCATAAAGAAAACATAGCTTCTTTGCTCGTAGAAGCAAAATCAGACAATAGCAGGGAAAATTGCATTATATGACTTATTGTTATTGTCGCTTGTTGTACGAAAGGGTAAAGCTGCTTGATATACTTGTGAGAATCGACTATATGCTTTGATTGGTATGGAGGATTTTATGGAAACCGTAAAGATCGGAACAAGAGGAACTATGTTGCACTTTGTTACAGGGGAGAGCTGGAATCTCAACTGCTATTTAATCGAGGGCAAGAGGTTTTTGTATATTGTCGACACAGGCAGAGGCGCAGGCGATGCAATACAAATCAAGGAGTACGTCGAAAAGCACTTCGAGGGAAAAAGTTTGATAGTAATCAACACGCATTGGCACTTCGATCACGTTTGGGGCAACTCCGTATTCGCTGATTGCCCGATTATTGCGCAGAGAGAGTGTTACAAGATGTACTGCGACAACTTCGACCGATTGACCGAGGAATACGCCAAAAAGCATAAGGAGATTATCGAATACTGCCCGCCGACGTTCTTGGTAGAAGAAACATTGTATATCGAAGACGACGGCTTGATTCTTTTTCATACCTCGGGGCATACTCCCGACGGCTTGGCGATACTGGACAAAGATGACAGAGTACTTTACATCGGCGACAACATCGGAGATACGGCAGAAGAACCGGTGCCGTACTTGGAGCAGAGCAAGGCGACATATAAAACCTCGTTGGAGTATATCAAAACCTTAGACTTTGATTTACTTGCATCGGGGCACAACGAAATTCAAACCAAAGCTTTTATCGACAAGATTCTGCTGCTAATCAGCTCGCAAATTCAATAAATTGTACTAAGTAACACACATGCGCGGTCGATGCATAGATTAAAACATGGTCACGCAACACAGAGCGTATGTCCTGCGAAAGCGAAGCAATGGCAGAGGTTATCGAAAAGGGTATTTATTGCACATTATCGGGAGTGGAAGCACAAAAACGGAGAAAGGATGAAGCTATTCAAAAGATTATTTATAAAGGACTGGAAGAACGTTTCGGATCTCGCGGTGAGGGTACGTTACGGCAAGACTGCCGCTATATTCGGATTGGCATCGAATATGGCACTATTTGTCGCAAAGATAATAATTGCGGTGTTGTCGGGTTCGATTTCGGTAATTGCAGACGCCGTCAACAACCTATCGGATATGGCTACGTCAACTGTAACTCTAATCGGATTCAAGCTCACGGGAATACCTGCCGATAAGGAGCATCCCTTCGGACACGCGCGGTACGAGTATGTTTCGGGACTTATTGTCGCCGTAGTCATGCTGGCGGTAGGAGCTGTGCTGGGATTCACCTCTGTCAAAAAAATCCTTTTGCCCGAGGAAGTGGTTTTTGGGGTAGACACTCTTGTCGTATTGACAGTCGCAATTTTTGTTAAGGCATTCCAAATGCTGCTTTATCGCGACTTCGGTAAGTCAATTGATTCGTTGACACTGGTTGCTTGCTCAAAGGATAGCAGAAACGACGTAATTGCTACGTCTGCGGTATTGTTTTCTGCGATTATTGCTAAATATTTCGATATTAACATTGATGCTTATATAGGCTTGGCGGTCTCCATTTTTGTAATTATTTCGGGAATAGGCTTGGTCAAAGACTCTATCAATCCTCTGCTGGGAGAGGCGTTGTCCGAGGAGAAGGCGGCGGAGCTCAAGGGAATTATTGCATCATATGACGGAGTATTGGGTGTACACGACCTTTGCGTGCATAGCTATGGTGTGGGCAAACTCTTTGCTGTGGTTCACGTTGAGGTAGACAGAAAGGGTGACATTATGGTCAGCCACGACCTTATGGACAGAATAGAGAGGGATTTCTGGGACAAGTTTGCAATCAATCTGACTATTCATATGGATCCGGTGGACACCGACGATGCTTTAGCGGGAGAGCTTGAACGTGAAGCCGAGGCTTTGCTCGAAAGCTTCGGTAAAACAGAAATTCACGACTTTCGAGTTAAGAGGGGAGGCGCGCACACCGACATTTTCTTTGACGTAATGCTTTCGCAGGAGGAGGTCAACGCTTGTGGCGGTAAGGAAGCCGCACACGCTTCGATTTGTCAGGTTCTTAGGCAGCCGTTGTACGACATTTGTGTTGCGAATGGTTTAGTTACCGAGAATTTGCGCTTTTATATCAATATCGACTTGGGCTGTTAGGCGAATTGTCAACGAAGCTGTTTTTTTACTTTTTTGCTCATTTTTATTGAATTCTGCCATACAGGTGCAGCTGTAAGCTGTGTCCCGTGCATTCGCCGGTGTTTATTGTATGCGCGATGTTTTGTTCTAAGAATTACAGATTAATTCTTTCTTAGGTGCCCTGTGCGTTCGCCGGTGTTTATTGTATGCGCGATGGCGTTTTTTCTATGTAGTTATCGAATAATACATACTTAGGTGCGACTCCGTGTGCGCGCCCGAAATAGTCTTAAAAGAGATTAATCTAATTTATCGGGATAAGTATTGCCAATTCTTTTCTCGATTTGCGTAAAGAACAACAAATGAAACTTCTTATTTCCTAATTTGGATGCGTATTAGTATAAACTTTGATTAAATTCAAAAGCTAATATATACCGATGTGTTCGCAAAGCTTTACCACAATAATTTAAAATACGTGCCGAAAAGCTCAACATGCTACAACACGAAGTCTTAACAAAATAATTTTCAACGAATACAAATCGATGTAAACATGCGGAGCGATACCCTTCGGCGAATTCCCGTGTGGCTATATTTGTTTGCGTTAGCAAATGTATGTAAACATGCGGAGCGATACCCTTCGGCGAATTCCCGTGTGGCTAGATTTGCTGTATCGGGAGCTGAAAATTGGAGGTAAAATGAAAAAAATAGCATTAATTCTTCTTATTGTACTCGCTGCGATGCTCAGCCTGACTGCTTGCGAGGGTAAAGACGGTTCGCGTGAATCGTATGCTTATTCCATCGTCGGCGAAACGCTTGCGGAGATGCGGCTTGTGTCGGACGTGAGCGGGAAAGTGGTTTTTGTCGGAATGGAGGAGTACTTTATGCCCTCCGTTTTTGTCCGTTCGGACAACTATGAGGAAGGGCTATTCGATGATTCGGCGATACTCGAGGTTGAGACAGACGGACAAATGCAGCGTTTTGTAAAGGTCATTGACATTGACGGCGAGAACTTCACTATAGCAGTTAAGGAAATGGACGTCGATGGAGAAAAGGTGAATTATATAGACTTTAAGAGCAGAAGCAAGCAGAGCTTGAACACTTATCTTGCAAGCGAGAAAGGGTCGAAAGCGTATATCAGAGGCTTAAAGAAAGGATTGGTAACCGTCGGAGAGATTGCAAACGACAAGTATCAAGAGCTTGCGTACGCATCATACAAGGGTTCTATAAGTGTCTCGTGTATGGAATACTCGGAGCAGGCGGCGGACGGTTTGCCGAGCAGTGAAGAGTGGGCGATAGAAAGCACCAAATTCAAAGCTTTTTTAATCGAATTGTTTAACGGAGAAGCCTTTCGAATAGACGAAAACAGTATTCCAATCTACAAGGAGCAATCCAAAAGCAATCTAAGATGCTTTGAAAGCTATATGTACATGGCAGATCGCGCGTATAGCTATCTTTCGCAGGAAATTAGGCTTAAGAGTATAGAATAGTGAGCAATACGATAAAGGGACAAGACAGTTTAATTTGCCAAAAATCGCCGCGTCATCGAGTTCCTGTTTGAATAGGAATGGTTGCTTGCAGGGGGCATTGACAGCTTATTTTGCGCCAATAAAAAATGCATCGACAGAGGAAATAAGTGCAAAGAGCCTTAATAACACCTCAAGGAAACTAATGGAAAGGCGCATCGAAATAGGAATAGAAAGCAAAAAGCATAGATGGCTTTTATCATATGCCGGTAATAAGGCACATCGACATAGGAAAAGAATGCAAAAAATATCGATAACCGTTGAACGGTACGGAGGGAGTATGAGAATTGGGAAAAAGCCCGCGTTGTTGTTTTTGATTATAGTAATGGCGTTGCTGTCGATGGTTATCGGCACAAAAGCCATTGACTCTGTTGCACGGCGGTGCGAGCAAGCTCAAGAGCTTACCATTACGGCACTTGGCTCGTACGATTCGACCGATGTAATATTCGATAGGACTTCCGTTTCGGATAATTTTGCGAAAAGCGATGACTCTGTTTTGAGTGCGATACGGGACGGTTGCCGAGAATCAGCCAGGACAAACGATTTTTGGGCTGAAACCCGAGAAACCGAACCAGATGCCTCTTCGGCTTCTGCCGATGAAAGCGGTATTTTGCACGACATAAAGGATGTTCGCGATACAGTTAACGGTCTTCTTTTTACTGCTAAGAAGCTGCCGTATGTTTTTGTCGGCGGAAATACTTTGGGAATAAGCATAGATTCTCAAGGCGTTACGGTTATAGGCATCAGTGAAATAACGACCGCAAAGGGAAAGTGTTGTCCTGCGTTAGAGGCGGGGATAGAGATAGGAGACGTTATAACCAAGATCAACGGAGAGCCTATAAAGAACACAAAGCAAATAAACGATCTTGCAAATATGAATAACGGCGAAAGCTTGCAAATAGGTTTTTTGCGCAGAGGTGAAGCAAAAAGCACCGAACTGTCGCCCAAGCTAGACATCACTCAAAACAAATATAGACTCGGAATATGGGTTAAGGAAGGGAGCAGCGGTATCGGCACGCTAACATTCGTAACACAGGAAGGAGAATTCGGCTGTTTAGGGCATCCGATAATCGACACCGAGAGCGGCGAAATCTGCAAAATCAGCGGCGGAAGCTTGTATTTCGCGACTATTACGGGCATAGTCAAGGGTGAAGTCGGCAAAGCAGGCGAGCTTAAGGGAAGCTTTACAGGCGAAAGGATAGGAGCAGTAGAAAAGAACAACGACTTCGGTGTTTACGGAATATTATCGGACGACTTTTACAAAACAGCGCAGAAGCTTCAGGTGGCGGATATTGACGAGGTTAAGACAGGAAAAGCCGAAATACTCTGTACCTTGGACGGCGCGCAGGTCAAGAGCTATGAAATCGAGATAGTAAAGGCTGCAAAACAGCCTATGCAAAGGGACAAAGGCTTAGTAATCAGAGTTACCGATGACGAGCTTTTGAGCAAAACTAACGGCATCGTTCAGGGCATGAGCGGCAGTCCCATAATTCAAAACGGCAAGCTTATCGGCGCGGTAACGCATGTTTTTGTCAACGACCCCTCAAGAGGCTTCGGCATCTATGCGCGTTGGATGTACGAAAATGCAGTGGAGTAAAATAAGCATTAATCGCAGCTTTTTGGGTTCATATCAAATTCCACTGTTGAACTACTTTGTCAATTATCTGAATGATATTTTTGCATTTGCCTTGCCGTGAAGCTTGCAAATAAACTGTACTTCCTCAGTTATATGTGATAAAATATAGGCGGTTTACCTTGCTACCTACAACGGCGCAAAGGGAAAGCCGCATCCCTGCCAAAATCGAAGTGCCTTTTATATCGGGCATCTTGCTTTTGGTAGTACATGCAAAAGGGGTTAGAGAAATATATGATTAAGTTTTACACAGATACCGACAATTCTGTTAACGAATTGATTGATGTTATCAAGCAATACACTGATGAGGATATTGAAAGCGTATGTCTTGCAGATCGGGCAGACATTGCGCACTATCACGAAATGCAAGAGTCCGCAAACGGCAAATTTTTGGTAAATAGGGCTGTATTCGGGACGGAAGCGGTGGAGCTTTGCATACCCTTTGATCAGCAAATGGAGGAGCTTGCTCCCGAGGGCTGTTCCGAGCGGACGAAGGAGCTTGCGGAAAAGAAGCTGAAGAAGCGGTACGCAAAACTTTGCATATATAGGTTAATGAAAAGGCATTACGGGTTTGGCAAGCCATGGGGAGCGTTGACAGGTGTGCGCCCGACGATGCTCGCTTATGATGCAATCGAAAGCGGAGAGGGCATCGATGATACCTTCAGCAGTCTTTACGATGTTAGCAAACCCAAAATCAGCTTAATAAAGTCGATAGTTAAGGAGCAGAACGGCATTAGGCTTATAGACGCTGGCGCCGTGGATCTATATGTCGGAGTACCTTTTTGTGTAACGAAATGCACATATTGTTCCTTTTCGGGCGGAGAGCTGAGAAAATATGCAGGCTTAGTCGACTCTTATGTTGACTGTTTGGTTAAAGAGATTAAGGCGGCGAAGGAGATTGCCAAGAAAAAGAAACTTAGATTTAACTGCGTGTATATTGGCGGAGGTACACCCACGACGCTTAACGTTCCGCAATTTGAAAGGGTGCTCGAAGCAATATTGCTCGAGCCCGTCGAATATACGGTGGAAGCGGGGAGACCCGATACGATTACGCAGGCACATTTAGAGCTTTTCAAAAAATACGGCGTAACCCGTGTAAGTGTGAATCCGCAGAGCTTTTGTGCAGACACGCTGATAAGAGTAAACAGATTACATACGGTTGAGGACATCTATACAAAATATGCTATGGTAAAGGGCGCGGGATTTACCGTGAATATGGATCTAATTGCAGGGCTTCCGTCCGAAACCTCCGAGGAGTTTTATAAGTCGGTGCGTTGTGCGATTGAGCTTTCTCCCGAGAACATTACGGTGCACACGCTTGCGCTAAAGCACGGGAGTCTGCTAAAATATGAGGATTTTTCTGCCGATTCTGCCGAGGTGCAAAAGATGGTGGACTACGCATACGAGAGGCTAACCAATTCTGGCTATAATCCCTATTACCTGTACCGTCAAAAGTATGCAAGTGCAAATTTGGAGAATGTAGGCTACACAAAACGCGGTTTTGCATCGGTTTACAACATCGATATGATGGAGGAAACGACTTCGGTTTTAGCTTGCGGCGCTCACAGCATCAGCAAAAAAGTCCAAGGAGATACTATTGCAAGGCAGGCGGACATCAAAGACGTGCAATTATATATGAGTCGAATCGATGAACAAATTGCCGATAAAAAAGCTCTCTTCGATTGTGCGGAAGATGACGGAACAATCAATTAGAAAAAGCAAAGAACAGTTACGCCATACCTCACTTAATGTTCAAAAATCGTATGAGTGCGATCGCATAAGGATAACATTCCATAGTGCTATGAAAATTATTATCTCTAAACGGCTTCATTTGCGCAAAACGAGAGCATGAAAGTGTTGTCGCTTAAAAGTCTTAGGAGATAGTATCGAATTAAGGAGCGGTTCAGTTATGCTACTTAAGGATAAAGCTGCTTCATATACTTTTTATGTAAACAAGTCGGCAACTGACTATCACATAAAAATCAGTAAATTTTGAGAAAAATTGCGAAAAAACGTTTGACAACTAAGGGCGATAATGCTATCATATGTAGGCACTTGTGTGAAGGGACTTTTGTGGGGGTGTAGCTCAGATGGGAGAGCACCTGCCTTGCAAGCAGGGGGTCAGCGGTTCGATCCCGCTCATCTCCACCATTAAGTGAATTCGAGTTTCGCGTGGCACGCATGCAAAGATTGATTGATATAGGAATGTAGCTCAGCAGGTTAGAGCACCACCCTGATAAGGTGGGGGTCGGTGGTTCGAGTCCACTCATTCCTACCAAAGCCAAAACAGGCGTTATTGCTTGTTTTGGCTTTTCTATTGCTCTTTTTATTGCGCTTCGCGCCCCAACAAGCAACAGCAAACCCAAAAACTACGCATTTAGCCTGTTTTGTTTTGCGGAACCGCCTTCAGAATCGGCTATGAAATTGATGCTCAAGCACAAGAAGGTAATATCGGGTTTTTTACGGTGTTTTATTGGGGAGCTCTCTGGGGATATTTGGTCTAAATCGTAGTGCACTAAGCTTATTGGATTATGCTTAGAATATTTGTATGAAGTTATGTGTGCCATTCAACTGTCGATTATCTCTGCTATTTTTGTATAAATTTTCCACTTTTCCGTAGACTACTTATTGACCGAGTTTTATAACGATGCAATCGCAACCCGACCAAAAAGCTTCTTAACCTTTTCTGCGATAGCATAATCGTAAACGATCAAAAAAAGCAGTACAATTTGTATCTTAAGCCGACAAAGGAGAGCGACGTACCTTCTATATTGCCGATCGTATTTTGAATTGAGGCGATACGACCGGTAACGGAAACCGACAAGGAGAGCGATGTGTTTATTTTACTGCCTATAGTCTTTAGAATTGACGGCGACGCGCGGCTAAACGGAGCCAACGTGTATTTGCGCTTGGTGCTTTTTAACTTAATACCGCTTGCAAAAGCCAAGCTGCATTTCTCGCGCGAGGGCGTGCGTTTGCGCTTTTTCGGTGAAAGGCTGATACCGTACTCTAAAATCAAACTATCCGGCAAACGGTCGATGAAGAGTTACGGGTTGAAGATCAGAGGAATAACCGTTTCGCTTGCCGTCAACGTGCTTGAAAATGTCCAAAGATTAGTTCTTATTCAAACGGCTTGCGCCGGAGCGGTTGCCGCCGCCGAGCTGGCAAAGCCACGAGGAATGAGAATTCGCGCAAATTACAACCTTACGCTTGCACCGACAGGCGCGCGCTTTTGCGTGGTGATAGAGTTTAGCATAATTCGCCTGTTTATAACGCTTCTAAGCGGCAAAAAGTGATTAAAATGCTCTTTTGGCTTTGTCATTTTTGATGAGGGAATAATCAATAAAATGCACACTGTTTTACAAGCTATAATGCTGCATAATCGATTGAAAACACATTTGATACAAAGCCATTTGTTAGCACACAAGCCACAACTAAAAGGTAAAACGCCGCTTATATGGAAGAAATTGCAGGAAATACAACATCGAATATAACCGACCATAACCAAAAACTCAAACCTTTATAATTGGGTATTTAACCAAAAAACACATAAGGAATAATCGAAGTATATACTAAAGCTTTAATTTAATATATAAAAGACTGTAACCCAAAAAACCAAAATAACCGAAGTATGTAATCAAGAAAAAGGAGCTATTATGGAAACCGAAATCAAAAACAAAATCGAAAGCATAATCGAATGCGCGGTAAGCAATCTCAAAAAGAGCGCGGAAGTCAATACAGTTTTGGGCTCGCCGATACCTTTGCCCAACAATCGCACGATAATTCCCGTCAACAAGTTGAGCTTCGCATTTGTGGCAGGCGGCGGAGAGTATTCGGGCAAGCGCACGAAGGATCTCAACTGTTCCCAATTCGCAGGAGGAAGCGGCGGCGGCGCAACCTTGACACCTATCGGCTTTTTGTACATCGGCGACAACAAGGTCAAAATGATCAAATCAGGCGGGGAAACAGGCATCGAAAAAATACTCGAAGGGATAAGAGAAACGTATGAGAACGTCAACTCCAAGCAATAAGGTTAACATTTATCGCAAGGTTACATTTTTCCGAGAGTCGGTTATTTTCGCGGTTTTGATGGTTTTTGTTCTTTCTGCGATTACGTTTTCTCAAAGCTCAAAGAAAGTTGCATTACGTGCGAATATACCTTGCGAACATATTCTTTCGCAATGCGTTAACCTCAACACAACAGAGAGCATTGCCGATACCGAATCCGACAAATATCAAAAAGCCGAATGCATTGCCGATACCGAATCCGACTATTCCGATACTGCAGAGTGGAGAGAAAAGGGAAATAAAGTTTTGCCGTCTATCTTTAGTGGTGATATGCAAGCAGAAAGAGCCGAAAGCCCATATTGCACGAAATCCGATGCGTTAGAAGTTGCTGAGTGCTTGACATATGCCGAATCGGCTGTGCTTATCGAGGCGGAGTCGGGCAAAATTCTATTCGCCAAGAACGCCAAGGCTCCCAAGGCGATGGCAAGCACGACCAAGATTGTAACGGCTTTAACTGTCATTCGCAACTGCGATTTGAATGAGATTGTAACGGTGGATAAAAAGGCGGTAGGAATCGAGGGCTCGAGCATCTATCTACAAGAGGGCGAGCAGTTCACGGTGAGGGATTTGCTTTACGGACTCATGTTGCAAAGCGGAAACGACAGTGCGGTTGCTTTAGCAATTCACACGGCGGGGAGCGTGGAAAAGTTTTGCGAGCTTATGCAAGAAACGGCGCGATTTTGCGGTGCGGAAAACAGCAGCTTCAAAAACCCCCATGGACTTAGCGTAAGCGGGCATTTTACCACGGCAGAGGACCTTGCCAAAATCAGCACGGTCGCTATGCAAAACGCCGACTTCTGTGCGATAACGGCGACCAAGTCAATACAAATCACAAACAGCGAGGGGTTTTCTCGGTATATAGCGAACAAAAACAAGCTGTTGTCCTCGATGGATGGGGCGAACGGCGTAAAGACAGGCTATACGAAGGTTGCCGGCCGTTGCTTTGTAGGCGGAGCCAAGCGCGGAAATATGCAATTGGTTGCGGTAGTGCTAAACTGCGGACCTATGTTTGAGGACGCCAAGGCGATGTTGGAGTACGGCTTTGCAAATTACGAAAGAGTAACAGTCGCACCCAAATACAGACCATTCGGTTACGTTAAGGACGGCGGCAGAGTAAAAGCCGCGGTAACGCTCCACGAGGTTGGTGTTTTGGTTAAAAAGGGAGCCAAACCCGAAATTCAAACGGAAATAAACGACAAAGTTGAAAAACAAGGTGAACCGGTAGGAGAATTGCGGATATTTGTCGATAATCAGTTGCAAAAAACCGAAAAAATCTATACAATTAGGTGAAGTGAAATCGCGTGATATTGGGCGTGGAACGCTTCGTCAATTCTTGTGCATTTTATATCTGTTAGATGATTAAGGAGCACAGCTTGAACGAAAGCGTTTATGAAAGGAGTATAGATGATAAGACTGAATAAGTATATGGCGGAATGCGGAGTGGCAAGCAGACGTGCTTGCGACAAGCTCATATCCGAGGGAGCGGTTAAGGTTAACGGAAAGCTTGTAACACAATTGGGAACGGTTATCGAAGAAACCAACGACACGGTAATTTGCGAAGGCAGGATGCTCACGCCCGTGCGCAAGAATTACTATATCGTTTTGCACAAGCCTAAGGGTTATATATGTTCGGTATCCGATGAAAAGGGCAGAAAGACGGTAATGGACTTAATCGACGTCAAAACAAGGCTGTATCCCGTGGGACGTTTGGATTATGACACCGAGGGAATGCTGATACTTACAAACGACGGAGATTTGGCTAACGCTCTGATGCACCCAAAGCATGAGATAAATAAGTACTACAAAGCCAGAATCGAAGGCTCGATAAGTGAGAGCGAGCTTATGCAACTGCGAAACGGAGTGGTTATCGAAGGGAAGAAAACCGCGCCCGCCGTTGTGAGAATTTTGGAAAAGTCCGAAGATTTCACGACTTTGGAGGTTGTTATACACGAGGGCAGGAATCATCAGATCAAAAAGATGTTCGAAACCGTCGGCAAAAACGTAGTATTTTTGAAAAGGACGGCAATAGGCGATCTGCGTTTGGGCGGCTTGGCAAGGGGTAAATACAAGCACCTATCCCCCAAGGAGATCGAGATATTGAAGAATATGACAGAATGATTCGAGATTTGACGGCGTCAAAGTGCGCCATATGTTTCGAAGCGACATTATGGATAAGCGAAAAAGGCGGTTATGCCGCTTTTTTTGTGCGGTTTTGCACGAATCCGATTGTTTCCAATAACGCCTACGTTAATTACCAAAGTAAGTTCTACCGATTTGCAACACTAACTTCCACCACAATCCCAACAGTGGAACTTACTTTGTTAAATAGCTTGTATTATGCCGATGCTAAAATGATTTTCTAATTGTTAGACAAAAGGTTGTTTTTTTGAGCTTTTTATGTTACACTGTCCTTGAACAAGTTTAATGTGCTGACGATTTACATTGTGTTGCTTCGAGCATTCGCTCTAGATGCTCCGTTTGAGTAGTTGTTCCGAACGAAAAGCCGTAATTGGAGCGCGTGTTGTATGGTTAGACTTCGATGCAATACAAAAGAAGCTTTTTGGCTGCGAATGGCTTGGCGGCTGTGAATCGATCTAAAAGCATTTTTGAAAGGAAGGATGAGGTAGTTTGTATGACAATAAGAGATGTTGTTGAGCTTTTAAAGGCTGAAGTTATTTGCGGCGAGGAATTTTTGGATAACGAGATTAAATCGGCTTGCGGCTGCGATATGATGAGCGATGTTTTGGCGTTTGTCAAGACGCAGCCTATGCTTTTGACGGGTTTGGTCAATCCTCAAGTTATCCGAACCGCGCTTATGATGGATATGAAGTGCGTTGCGTTTGTCAGAAATAAGAAGCCTGACGAAAAGGTTATTGGGCTTGCCAAAGAGCATGAGATTGTATTGCTGTCCAGTCCGTACAGAATGTACGATGCTTGCGGTGTGCTATACACAAGCGGACTTAGAGGGGAAGGAGCGTGCGAATGAGTCAATCGAATTCCATCTTATGGTCGTTTGACGTTGACGGAAAGAATTTCGATTCTGCGGGTTTTGCCAGTCAGTCTACTAAATTTAAGCTTAGGCAGTTGGGGTTGAACGGCGATATAATCAAGCGCGTTGCAATTGCCATGTACGAGGGCGAGATCAATATGGTTATCCATGCCGAGGGAGGAGTCGCCAACGTCGAAGTGGACGAGGATAAGATAATTATCACGCTTACCGACACGGGTAAGGGAATCGCCGATATCGAGCAGGCGATGAGAGAGGGCTTTTCGACCGCTACCGAAGAAATCAGAGATTTGGGCTTTGGCGCAGGGATGGGATTGCCGAATATGAAGAAAAACAGCGATGAATTGATTATCGATTCTGCTGTGGGAAAGGGCACAAAGGTAACGATGATTTTCGCTATCTAACTAACTTGACTAAGGGCTCAAGCAGAATAAGAAAAGCGCGAGGATAGCGGTTATGCCTGAATAACCGATATTTGCTTTGATTCTCGATTGGTTGGTTGTACGTGGTTAGGCAAGTAAAGGTATTGTATTGTGCAAAGCACGGCATAGCATGCAAAATAACAAGAAATAAATGCCGTACATATATAAATGCCGAAAAAGCTACGGAATCGACTGCCATTTTCGGATTAGTATTTGCGAGGAAATTATGGAAACAGACAAGAGTTATTGCGCCGTAAAAATTGACAAGGACAAATGCAAGGGGTGCATCAATTGCATGAAAAAGTGTCCTACGGAAGCAATACGCGTAAGGAACGGAAAAGCAACAATAAACTACGACAGGTGCGTCGGTTGCGGGGAGTGTATTCGAACTTGTACTCACAACGCCAAGTACGCGACTTCGGACAGTTTGGATTTAATGAACGACTTTAAATATACCGTGGCGTTGGTTCCGCCTTCGCTGTTGGGGCAGTTTCCCAATGTCATCGACCCCAGCGTCATCAGCAACTCGATGAAGAACATCGGATTCGACGATTTTTACGAGGTGGCAAGAGGCGCGGATTTGGTCAGCGCATTGACGAGGAAAAAGTTTGAGGAATGCGACAGGCAAAAGCCGTTGATAAGTACAGCTTGTCCCGTATGTGTCGAATTGATATTGATACGTTTCAACGACCTGAAGGATTATCTTATCGATATAATGCCACCGTTGGAGATTGCGGCGAAGATTGCACGCAAGAGGGCGATGAAGGCTACGGGGTTAGCATCCGAGGACATAGGCGTTTTCTTCATTTCCCCATGCCCTGCTAAGGTGGCAAGCACGCACCGCGGCTTCTACACCGAGAATCCGGGCGTCGACGGAGTGTTCGCTATGAGCGACATTTGCCTGAAGCTTATGCATATTTCGCAAGCAGAGGTGGATATAACTCGCCCGATCGTTGCAAGCAATTTAGGCGTCGCTTGGGCAACCAGCGGCGGTGAGGTGTCCGCGTTGGACGGCAGAGTGCTCGCCGCCGACGGAATCGAAAACGTTATAAGCGTGCTGAAGGAGTTGGAGAGCGGCAAACTCAAGGACATCGATTATGTGGAGCTTAATGCCTGTCCGGGCGGTTGCGTGGGCGGTGTGTTTACTATCGAGAATCCCTTTGTTGCAAAGAGCAAAATCCACACGATCAGGCGTACAAGTCTATATAACAAGAAAAATACAGTGGATAAAATCGAGCATTTGGACGAATACCTGCGCTCCTTGGATTGGGAAACCGACGATGTATTTGTGTTGGACAAGGACTTCAAGAAGGCGTTTGTTAAGCTAAGACAGGTTGAGCAATTGCTTCCGCAGCTACCGCAGCTTGACTGTGGCGTATGCGGTTCGCCCAGCTGCCGAGCCTTTGCCGAGGACGTGGTAAACGGAATCGTTACAATCGACAAATGCGTAAGGCAAACCGAGGAAAACGGCATCGATGATGACTTAATTAAGAAGGAAACAGAGTAAAGACGATGAAAGCAAAAGAATTAGCGGATAAATTGGGATTAAAGGTGTTTTGCGGCGACTGTGAATGCGAGATTACGGGGTATTACGTTGGAGATTTGCTCAGTTGGGTAATGGGCAGAGCGGACGAGGGCAACTGTTGGATAACCATAATGAACAACCTCAACGTATGCGCCGTTGCCAAGCTGTTGAGTTTTTCCTGTGTGGTGCTTTGTGAAAAGGTTCTGCCCGATGAAAAGCTTTTAGAGAAGGCAAAGGCTCAAAATATAACGCTTTTGGGTAGCGATGATGCGGTTTTTGCCACTTGTAAGGCTATTTGCGATTTGAATTGCTAAGCCTATGCAAAGTTGCTTGCGAGATAATAAAGCATTTAGTCGTGCTTTGAGTGATATAGATTCGCAGTTTTATGACAAGATAACAAAGCGGATAATCACACGGATATGAGATTTAAAAGTGATTTACATATACACAGTGCGTTAAGTCCGTGCGCGGACGACGAGAATACGCCGAATAACATTGTAAGCCTGAGTAAAATGCTGGGAACTCAAGTGATTGCCGTTGCCGACCACAACAGTATTCTTAACGTCACGGCTACTGTTTGCGTGGGCAACAGGGAGGGGCTCTTGGTAATTCCTGCAATGGAGGTTACGACGAGCGAGGACATCCACGTTCTCTGTCTTTTTCCCACCTACGAAAGTGCGTTGCCTGTTTATAGTGCTGTGGACGAAAGCTTGCCTCGATTTCCGTTAAACGAAAAGATTTACTTTTCGGAATCGGTTATGGACGAAAACGACAATGTAATAAAGCGATTGGACTACTTACTGTCGGTGGCTTGCGGTATCGATATATACGAGCTGTGCGAAATGGTGTGGGACGTAGGAGGCGTAGCAATTCCCGCACACATCGATAAGGACGCCAACTCTGTAATAGATACATTGGGAAGCGTGCCGGAAGACCTAAAAACCTACACCGTCGAGGTAAGTCCCAATTGCTCCGAGGAGATAATCGATGAGATTAAGGGGCGATACAACATTATTTCAGACAGCGATGCTCACGCGCTAGAAACGCTTTGCGGACACGAAGCTTATATCGATGCGGAGGAGCTTACCATCGAGAGTATTTTAAAGTCTTTGCGTTCGCCTCCCGAACGGGTTTAAAGACGTGATTATTTACTTGTTTTTTAGATGACATTTATGTATTTACCGAACGCATTCTCCATAAAGGAATGATTGCAGACTTGCTTTCGGACTTTTTTAACCGAATGCCTTGTAAAAAGGGCTGGATTGCCGACTTGCGTTTATTTCAAAGCTGTAATTTACCACACACCGCCGTTTGGTGCGAAGCATACATTTTATATCGATTCAATTCTTTTTTGGGGCGTTGATTGCCGACCTGCATATATATCAAAGCTGTAATTTACCACTTGCGCCGTTTGATGCGAAGCATACATTTTATATTGATTTAATTCTTTTTTGGGCTTGAAGCTCCGACTTTATTTAGATAATACAATAAATCTATGGTATAGCTTTTTGTGCGATATAGTGCGAAATAACTTGTAAAATGACGCTATTTAGTGTAAAATACACTAGATGTATTATGCGGTTTTGCATAGTGCGGTATTGTAACGGCTTTTGCCGGGTTGTAGGAGGAAAAGATGAGTAAAATCTGTCAGGTTGAATTTAAGGAGACAGCCGAACAAGCTAAGAAGCTTCAAGAGATTATCGAGAATTACAAACACGTTGAAGGAGCGGCCATGCCCGTTTTGCAGCAGGCACAGGATATTTACGGTTATTTGCCGGAGGAAGTGCAAAAGAGGATTGCCGAGGGACTCGGTGTTTCTGAAGAATTTATATACGGCGTCGCTACTTTTTATTCGCAGTTTACCATGAATCCCAGAGGACAATATAATTTCAGTGTTTGTTTGGGAACGGCTTGTTACGTTAAGGGCTCGGGCGACATTATGGCGAAGCTTAAGGACACGTTAAAGATTAACGAGGGAGAATGCACTCCGGACGGTATTGCCTCCATACAGGCAACGCGTTGTATCGGTTGTTGCGGACTTGCGCCGGTTATGGTTGTCAACAGCGACGTTTACGGAAAGCTTACGGTTGACGACGTTCCGAAGATCGTTGATAAGTATTTGAAGAAATAGATGAAGGAAATATCACTGAACATATTGGACGTTGCGACGAATTCGGTTACGGCAGACGCGACGACGGTGGACATAACCGTCGATTATGAGTTTGCCACGGACGATCTCTCGGTGATAATCGCCGACGACGGTCGCGGAATGAGCGAGGACTTCGTCAAAAGCGTTACCGATCCGTTTACCACGACAAGAACGACAAGAAAGGTCGGGTTGGGGATACCTCTTTTCAAAGACAGTGCGGAGCTTACGGGCGGAAGCTTGGAAATAATCAGTAAGCTAGGCGTAGGCACGACGATAAAGGCGGTTTATAAGATTAGCAGTATCGACAGAATGCCTATGGGTGATTTGGCAGATACGGTTACCGCGCTTATCGGTTTAAAGGAAAGTTTGAGGTTTATTTTACAATACAAGGTTGACGGAAGGGAGTTCAGGTTCGATACCGACGAAATACGGGCGCAGCTCGATGGAATACCGCTTTCGAATTACGAGGTGCTTGCTTTTATTAAGGAGTACATTGAGGGCGGAATAAATAACACAAACGGAGGACTAGATATATTATGAAGTCGTTGGCAGAATTAAACGCTATCAAGCAAAGAGTTCAAGAAAACTCTAATAACAGAAAAAACGCTTCCGATAACGATATAAAGGTTGTTATAGGTATGGCTACCTGCGGAATTGCCGCGGGTGCAAGACCTGTATTGAACGCGTTTATCGATGAAGTTGCAAAGAGAAAGTTACAAAACGTAATCGTATCGCAGACGGGCTGCATAGGAATGTGCAAGTATGAGCCTATCGTTGAGGTATTCGTACCCGGTCAACCCAAGGTAACTTATGTTAAGGTTGAGCCTACGATGGTTCCCAGAATTATTACGGATCATATTGTAAACAACAATGTGGTTGCCGAATATACGATTAAGTAAGAGGTGAAGGGATGATAAGAGCGCATATATTAGTTTGCGGCGGTACAGGTTGTACCTCCAATAAATCCTTGGAAATCATCGAGGAATTAAAGAAGCAAATACAGGAAAAGGGACTTTCCGAAGAAGTCCAGGTTGTAACCACGGGTTGCTTCGGACTTTGCGCAAAAGGTCCGATTATGGTAATCTACCCCGAGGGAGCTTTCTATCACAGCGTTACGAAAGCGGACGTAAGCGAGATTATCGACGAGCATATTATCAAGGGCAGAATCGTTAAAAGACTGCTTCACGTCGAAGAAGACACTAAAGACGTTGTGCTTTCGCTGAACGAGACTGAATTTTTGAAGAAGCAGGTCAGAGTTGCGCTTCGCAACTGTGGTGTAATCGATCCCGAGAACATCGACGAATACATCGGAAAGGACGGCTATCAGGCTATCGGCAAGATTTTGACCGAAAAGATGGCTCCTCAAGATGTTATCAAGATTATAAAAGACAGCGGACTTCGCGGCAGGGGCGGCGCAGGCTTCCCTACGGGTATGAAGTGGGACTTCGCGTCACGCTCGGTTAACGATGTAAAATATGTATGCTGTAACGCCGACGAGGGCGACCCCGGTGCGTTTATGGACAGGTCGGTACTTGAGGGTGATCCTCACGTTGTTATCGAGGCTATGACTATTGCCGGTTACGCTATCGGAGCACATCAGGGTTATGTTTATATTAGAGCGGAATATCCTATCGCGGTTAAGCGTTTAGGCATTGCAATCAAGCAAGCAAGAGAGTACGGCTTGCTCGGCAAGAACATTATGGAATCGGGCTTTGACTTCGACATCGACATCAGGTTGGGATCGGGCGCATTCGTATGCGGCGAAGAAACGGCTTTGATGACAAGTATCGAGGGCTTCAGAGGTGAACCTCACCCCCGTCCTCCTTTCCCCGCGGTTAAGGGATTGTTCCAAAAGCCCACTATTTTAAACAACGTTGAAACCTACGCCAACATTCCGCAAATCATCAGAAACGGTGCCGAGTGGTTCAATCAAATGGGTACGGAAAAGTCCAAGGGAACCAAGGTGTTCGCGTTGGGCGGAAACATCGTTAATACCGGTCTTGTTGAAATTCCTATGGGAACAACGTTGAGAGAGGTCGTTTACGACATCGGTGGCGGGATCCCTAACGGCAGAAAGTTCAAGGCGGCACAAACGGGCGGTCCTAGCGGCGGCTGCATTCCCGCAGAGCATATCGACATTCCCATCGACTATGACAATTTGATTTCCATTGGTTCAATGATGGGAAGCGGTGGACTTATCGTTATGGACGACAGTAAATGTATGGTCGATATCGCCAAGTTCTTCCTCGAGTTCACGGTGGACGAATCTTGCGGAAAATGCACACCTTGCAGAATCGGTATCAGAAGGTTGCTTGAAATGCTCACCAAGGTTACAGACGGAACGGCGACTATGGAGGATTTGGACAAGATGGAGGAGCTTTGCTACTACATCAAGGACAACAGCTTGTGCGGACTGGGACAGACTGCTCCCAACCCCGTGTTAAGCACGTTGAGATACTTCAGAAACGAGTACGAGGCTCACGTTAAGGAAAAGCGTTGCCCCGCGGGCGTTTGCAAGAAGCTTATCAGCTATGTAATCGATCCCGAAAAGTGCAAGGGTTGTACGTTGTGCGCAAGGAATTGTCCCGCCGGTGCAATCAGCGGCGAGGTTAGAAAGCCTCACGTTATCGATAAGAGCAAGTGCGTGAAGTGCGGCGTTTGTATGGATAACTGTAAATTCGGCGCAATATCCAAGAAATAGAGAGTGAGGTATAAGAAATGGCTAATTTATTAAATATAAAAATTAACGGAAAGGCTTATCAGGTTGAAAGCGGAACGACAATTCTCGACGCTTGCAAACAAAACGGCATCAGAATACCGACGCTTTGCTATCTAAAGGATATCAACGCAATCGGCGCGTGCAGAGTCTGCGTGTGCGAGGTCAAGGGTGTCAGGACGTTGGTTGCGGCTTGCGTTTATCCTATCGAGAGAGAGGGAACGGAGATCGTCACCAACAGCGAAAAAGTAATTAAAAGCAGAAAGACCACTTTGGAATTGATGCTTAGTAATCATAATAACGAGTGCAACAGCTGTGTAAGAAGCACAAGCTGCGAATTGCAAAGCTTGGCTCACGAATATCACTGCGATGAGCATAGGTTCGGTGGTATCAAGAACACCTTCGAAGAGGACGTAACGCCTTACTTGGTAAGGGATAACAGCAAGTGCATACTTTGCAGAAGATGTGTTGCCGTTTGTAAGAGCTTGCAACACGTTCACGTTATTGGTCCCAACCACAGAGGTTTCAAAACCAGCATCGGTTGCGCTTATGAAAACAGTCTTAACGACGTTGCATGCGTTGCTTGCGGACAATGTATCACGGTGTGTCCTACGGGCGCGTTGAGAGAAAAAGACGACATTGATAAGGTTATCAGCGCGATAAACGATCCCACCAAGCATGTTGTCGTGGGAACGGCTCCGTCTGTCAGAGTTGCTATCGGTGAAGAATTCGGTTATCCTATCGGCACGAACGTCGAGGGTAAAATGGTAACCGCACTTAAAATGCTCGGCTTCAACAAGGTGTTCGACGTTGACTTTACCGCCGACCTTACAATTATGGAGGAAGGAACGGAGTTTTTGGGAAGGCTTACCAACGGCGGTGTGCTTCCTATGATCACAAGCTGTAGCCCGGGTTGGATCAACTATATCGAGCAGTATTATCCCGAGTATCTTGCACATTTAAGTAGCTGTAAGAGTCCTCAACAAATGTTCGGCGCGGTTGTAAAGAGCTATTACGCCGAAAAGAACGGCATTGATCCTAAGGACATCGTGGTTGTAAGCTGTATGCCCTGTACCGCCAAGAAGATGGAGCTTAATAAGCCCTATCAGGAGAACAAGGACGGAATCAAGGACGTTGACATCGTGTTGACCACGAGAGAGCTTGCCAGGTTAATCAAGAGAGCGGGCGTATTGTTTAACTGCTTAAAGGACGATACCTACGATTCTTTATTGGGCGAAGGCTCGACTGCGGGCTTGATTTTCGGTGCAACGGGCGGCGTTATGGAAGCTGCTTTAAGAACGCTTAAGGAAATCACCGAAGGCAAAGAGCTTGAGAAGATCGACTTCGAAGCAGTAAGAGGAACAGACGGCGTAAAAAGAGCTACCGTAAACGTAAACGGAATCGACGTTAAGGTTGCGGTTGCTCACGGAATCGAAAACGCTCATACTATTATGGAAGAAATTAAGAACGGTAAGGCGGATTATCATTTTATCGAGGTTATGTGCTGTCCCGGCGGTTGCGTATGTGGCGGCGGACAACCCATTCAACCTGCCGACGTTCGCAACTCGATCGACCTCAAAGCCGCGCGCGCAAAGGCAATTTACGACACGGACAAGAAGGCGAAGTTGAGGAAATCTCACGAAAACGTCGAGGTTCAGGAGCTTTATAAGTCATATTTGGGTGAGCCAAATGGTCATAAGTCGCACGAGCTTCTTCATACAAAGTATACAAACAGGAAAAAATAATATCGGTAGAAGTTTGAGATAAACGTACAAAGCCGAGTAGGGGATTTTCCTTGCTCGGTTTTGTTATTAGTTAAATAGCGCAAGCTCACTGCTTCGGCATAGCGTGCGCGTTTCATTATCGTGTCGGTAAAGCGGGAATTAAGCTCTTGTAACCATAATACTTCGACATGGAAGGTGTCGTTATTTGGATTGATAAAAAAGGAGGGGCAGTATGGATAAGACCAAAAAGCTGGGATTAACCGGAAGAATTATGCTGATTGTGGCAACCGCTTTTTGGGGAACGAGTTTTGTGGTCGTCGGTCAAGTCGTAAATTCCATTGCGCCCTCTTATTTGATTGCCATAAGGTTTACCTTTGCTTTTATCGTTTTGTCCATTATTTTTTATAAAAAGCTCAAGCTGATAAATAAAAGCTACATCGTGTGCGGAAGTATTTTGGGTGTAGTGCTTTTCGTTGCGTTTTTACTGCAAACCTCGGGCTTGCTTTCGATAAGCGCGGGTAAAAATGCTTTTTTGACGTCGACCTACGTTGTTTTCACGCCCTTTGTGATGTGGATTTTCTCCAAGAAGTGTCCTGCTTTGATGCAATTCGTTGCGGTTGCGCTGTGTTTAACGGGCGTGGGGCTGGTTTCGCTATCCAACGGAATGACGATAGAAATAGGCGATATAGTAACGCTGAGCAGCGGAGTGTTTTATGCACTTCAAATCGTTTTGACAGCACTTTTCGTGCGCAACAGGGACCCTATCGCACTTTCGATTGTGCAGTTTACATTCGTGTCGGTGATCGCGTGGCTCTATTCGGTTTGCTTCCACGAATTTCCGTCGGATATGAGCTTTGATGTGCTTTGGCGCATAGGCTATTTGGCGATCGTGTGCACGGCGGTCGGCTTCACCTTCCAAAATGTCGGACAAAAGTGGGTTTCGGCAACGAGTGCAGGCATCATTTATTCCTTTGAAGCCGTGGTAGCCGTCGCTTTGGACTCACTGATTAATAATCAACCCCTGACAGCAAAGATGATCATAGGCTTTGTATTGATCTTTGTATCGCTTTTCGTAACCGAAATAAGACTTCCAAATAAGAAGATGAATGAGTAGCGCATTAATAAATGTGACAATAATAGCGGTAACCATGCGAATATCCGAACTTGTCGGATAATGCGCATTTTTACGCTATCTTGTATTGGTATACAAAATTATTGTTTCTCGGCAAGTGCGAGCATTTCGGCGACCGAAGTTACGCCCTGAATGACGAGGTCGCGGCAGCTGTCGACCAGAGTAACCAAGCCGTCCTCTATACATATGTCGCGGATATTTTCCATTCCCTGTTGGGAAGTTATAATATTTTTTATTTTATCGTTTATGTGCAGAACCTCGTGAACGCCGATTCTGCCCTTATATCCTGAATTATTGCAGGCGTTGCAGCCGTTTGGTTCGTAAATGTCGATTGATTGTGACAACCCCAATGCAGCAGTAAGGTTCGGACCGGTTTTAACTTTTTTCTTGCAAATAGGGCAAAGTCGTCTTACAAGACGTTGGGCGATAACGCCGACCAGCGCGTCCGAGAGCAGATACGGCTCGATACCCATATCCAAAAGACGCGAGATTGAACCGGGCGCGTCGTTCGTGTGCAGGGTGGAAAACACTAAGTGACCGGTGATAGCGGCACGTATTGCAATTTGTGCGGTTTCCTCGTCACGAATCTCACCTATCATAATGATATTCGGGTCTTGACGGAGGATACTTCTTAGTGCTGCTGCAAAGGTTAAGTTTGCTTTTGTATTGACCTGAACCTGATTTATACCGTGCATAGTAAACTCAACGGGGTCCTCGACAGTGATGATATTTCTGTCGGGCTTGTTGACCTCGCCTAAAAAGGAGTAAAGTGTCGTGGATTTTCCGCAACCGGTAGGTCCCGTCAGCAGGATAATTCCGTGTGGCTGTGCCAAGAAGCCGTCAATCATCTTGTTTTCGTTGTCGGTAAAGCCCAAATTCACGCGGGTAAATGCGAAAGCATCCTTATCCAAGATACGAAGAACGAATTTCTCGCCGTTAACGGTGGGAAGTGAGGATGCACGGAAGTCGTAGTCCTTTCCGCCAACGTTCATCAAAATACGTCCGTCCTGCGGAATACGCTTCTCCGCGATGTTCATGCCGCAGAGAATTTTGAGACGAAGCGTGATTGCCGAATAGGTTGAAATAGGGAAGGTTGTTCTTTCCTGCATAACTCCGTCGATACGGTAGCGGACTCTAACGGTGGTTTCGTAGGGTTCGATGTGAATATCGCTTGCACGAAGGGGAATAGCTTCCTTGATGATCGAATCTACAAGTCTTACGGTAGGTGCGCTGTTCACGCTCTCAAGGGTTTGGTCATCGGCTTCCTTCTGCTCGACAATTTGACCGACGATATCGGTTTTTGACATTTCGACGGCGACGGAGGCGAACAGAGAATCGATATGTTTATGAATTTTGGCGGGCTCGCACAATATCACTCGTTTTGGATGCGGGCAGAAGGCGTTGAGTGCGGAAACCTTGGCAAAATAAAGCGGCGTTGCAACGGCGACGGTCAAAACTCCGTCATCATCGTTGATGGGAACGACCGAATTTTTGCGCAACAGTCCGATTGGAATGCCCAGATTCATCTGCTTATCCAAAACTAAAGAATCGAAGTCGGCGCTTTCCATACCGAACAGTCCGGCAAGGACCTTAACACATGTCTTTTCCTCGGTAATCCTTTTGGACGCAAGGTAAAACTCGGGGGAAACGCCTTCCTCCTGACATTTTTCGATAAGGTTGTTAACCTCCGAATACTTTACGACCTTTGCAATTGCAAAGGCATTTAAGACTTCCTGAATGTATTGCATATCGTTACCTTTTACTAATAATCGCATTTAGATGCAGCATTGATTGATAAATGCCTAATGCTTGAGAATCGATGTTGCATAAATTATCTTCAGTCATATGAAAACTAATCCCGTTTGGTTTTGTCATTCTGTTCAAATCTTTCCATAATTGCATTAGCCAGTTATTGTATTTCACAGCATACTGATTAAGTAATTAATCATACCGGTATCTGCTTCTGCGCCGATACTTGACGACAGGTTCATAATCGGAAGGAAAATACCCAACAGCACGCAAAGAACGACGCCTGCAATGAAAACCAAAAGAATAGGCTGTATCATACCCGTGGCTCTTTTTATGGATGTATTCAATTGCTCGTCGAAGAAGTCGCTGGTCGAGTCCAAGATGTTGTCCAATGTACCCGACTGCTCGCCTACCATAACCATTTGCAAAAGTATAGGTGGGAAAATTTGAGAGCGCGCAAAGGTTGTTGAAAGGCTGACTCCCTGCTTGACGTCGATAATGGATTGTCGGAATTTCTTCTCGAAATACTTATTGCCAAGCAAATTTGCCAAAATCTCCATAGAATCCACAACGGGCATACCGCTGGCAAGAAGTATAGCAAACGAACGCGCAAAACGGGAAGCAAATCTCGATTGTACCACGCCCTTTATCATCGGAGTATTGGCTTTTATCGCATCGTAATTAAATTTTCCCGACTTTGTTCTTCCATAACCCACAATAACTACTACCACGCCGAGAGCGATCGCACCTATATACAATATATTGTCGATCATAAAATTACTTACGGCGAAGATTACCTGCGTAAGCTTGGGAAGCTCGGAATCCAATTTGTCAAATGCCTCGACAAACGTAGGAATAATGAATAAAGACAAAGCCAGAACAACGCCAATGGCAAGAACGACCAGTATAATAGGATAGCTCAATTCCGACATTACCTTTGCTTTTGTTGCCTGTTGATTTTCGTAATATTCTGCAAGCCTGATCAGAACAACATCCAAAGAGCCGGATTCCTCACCGACGTTGACCATGCTCACGAAAAACTCGGGAAAGACCTTTTTATGAATACGCATTGCATCGCAAAGCGTCTTTCCGGCTGTGATGTCATTGAGCATCTCCTGTAAAACAAGCTTTAACGCCTTGGAATAAGTCGGTTGATTTTGGAGCGTTTCAAGAGAGGTAACGATGTCGATACCCGCTCCGATCATAACCGAAAACTGTTTACAAAAGAGAGTTACCTCTTTTTTCTTAACGCTACCGGTTAGGCTGAAAAAGCCGCCTACATTGCTTCCGCTTGACTTGGAAACCTTACAGCTCACCAAGAACAAATCCTGCGCGCTGAGCAGTTGGCGAAGATGCTTTTCATCGCTTGCCAAGAACTCTCCTTTATATTTCTTTTTGTTTATATCGATTGCCGTATAGGAAAATCGTTGCATAAACCCTCCGTATTTATGAACCTTGTCGTTCAAAAGCTTCTATCCGAGCAGTCCCGTATACAAGCCGATAATTTTGTTGCCCAAAAACAGAGCAAAAATCATACCTGCAGCCAAAAACGGTGCGAAAGGAATTTCGTCGTCTTTATCGACCTTTTTAAACAGCGATACGACGAGTATCCCCAAAATGCCCAAAACGCTTGCCAATATCAGCGAAAAAAGTGTCAGCTTCCAACCCAAAACAAGTCCAGCCGCTCCCAAAAGCTTTATGTCGCCGCCACCCAATGCGTCTTTTTTGAATAACCATATCCAAAGGTAATGGATAAGCAAGGTCAATCCAAAAGCACCCGCTCCGCCGATAAGTCTCTCCAACCAACCAACCTCGAAGGTCGGGATTTTGTTGCAGAAAAGACAGGCGATTATACCCAAAAGGGCAATTGCGATATTTAGGGAATCGGGAATTATTCTGTGTTCCAAATCGATGAAGGCAACGCAGATTAACGCCGAACAAAACAGCATGGCAACCGGTAAAAACAAGTTAAATCCGAATGCCAAATAGCACAGAAGGTACAATATCGCGTTAAGTCCTTCCACGATAGTATATCGTACGCTGATACGAGTGCCACAAAACGCGCATTTTCCGCGCAGGCACACCCAAGAAAGGATGGGAATATTGTGATACCATTTCAACTTGTTGCCGCAAACGGGACAGTGCGACGGCGGAAATGCGATGCTCATGTGAAGAGGCACTCTATAAATCACAACGTTAAGAAAACTTCCTATCGCCAGCCCGAACAGTATGGAAAATATAATCAAAACAGCAGTCATTCACTCAATCCTTTCTGTTATTGCGCCTCTCGGGGCACGTAACTCCCTCAATACAATCCTCAATCCGTGAAGAATAATCGACTTACTTCAAAGTTGGAACCCTTTGGCTGTTTTAACGCACAGAATAATCAATCGGCTATGCTTCGCGTTTATCATTGAAAACGTCGCATTCATCGTTAAGTCGAAAGTGTTCCTACCCTTCTTAACGTAACGTAATTATAAGTACTCGCATATTCGTTCTAATCGCGAACGCGTTTACCCTTCGTTGTAAACGTAGCTTGTTACACTTCTTTCTCCGCTATTGTTGCAAATGGCAAATTCCAACCCCCAAGTCGGCATTGCTCCCGCGCTCAAGCTCGAATTAAGAGTGGAGTGCGGAGCTATCGCATATTCGGCAGTATTTGCCACGCGACCTGTTATGATGGCTATGACGTAATAGACGTGTTTTTCCTGTGCGGTTGCGAAGTCGCTTGCACTTAAGGTGAAGGTCGAATCGGTGTAGTTAAACTCGATATAATAGGTTTTCGTGTTTATTCCGTCAACGGTATCTCCGTCATTGCCGGGCAACACCGTCGACTCGTCGTATAGGTACGAGGCGAATGCATCAAGACGTGTTCGTTGCAAGCTTCTTGTCCGCATTGCTCTTGTCGAATCGGAGTAGCCAATCGTTACAACGCAAAGCACTGTAACCATCGTAGTCAATATGACGGTCAGCATAAGCGCATATATCATTGCAACACCCTTTCGGTTATTTTTCAATGCCTTCATAACGCCCTTATTTTCTCCTTTTTGTGTGCATAACATTATAATGATAATGCCGCTTTAGCTATGAGCATATCGCAAGCTTGTATTTATACGGCTTTAAGCGGAACGATGTAGGTAAAGATTACCTCGCCACTTACATTCCCTTCATCGGCGAGAGTTTTTGCTTACACTACCCAATAGCGGCGTAAGGGTGTTGCGCTTTGCTTGACACTAAACGTGCGGAACGATGTAGGTATAGATTACCTCGCCGAGTGTTTCGTTCCAAGCTTCGCCGTTTTGCTCGAAGTCTGTCGAGTTAAGTACGACCGACGCAAGCGAGTAGTAGCCGCTTGTAATATCTACGGTAATTACGGCAAAATACTTAACGGCATCGTATTCTTCGTCCGTGTTGTTCTCCGAGGAGGCGAAAACGTATCTGAATGCGAAGTCTAAGTACACATTCATAACGGCTTGAACTTCGCTTCCCGAAAAGGTAAGCGTATCGGTTGTGTTTAAAAAGCTTGCAATCAACGCAACCGCATCGGCGTTTTGTGTACTTGCGTCCAAGTACCAGCTCTCCAGTTGTTTCTGTTCAACCACCGAGAAGATATTTGCGACCGAGTCCGAGAAATTCGCCGAGTAAAAAGCCTCGCTGATTTCCTGTTGACTTTTGGTAGTATTAATGGTCGCAAAAAGCACCATTGACGAAAGCAACGTGATAATTACGAAGGCGACCAAAAGCTCCATAAGCGTCAAGCCTTTATTGGATTTAATCAACCGAATCAACGAATTCATATTGTCCTTTTTCTCATTGTACGAGATATTTGCTTATTGCATAGCGGTGGTTATTCGATGTTTGGCAATAAATACCGTTCTTTGATGTAGGTAGCAGTATTTAACAGTACAACACTTTCGCACTTCCTTCGCTGTTTTTCCTCTGCAATATGGTTGTACTTGCTACTAACAAGTTGCACATACGCGCTTTTACCGTTGTTCTTCCTCTGCGATGAAGTTATATTCATTTCTGACGAAGTGCACAAACGCGATTTTACCGTTGCTTTTCCTCTGCGATGAAGTTATATTCATTTCTGACGAGGTGCATAAACGCGCTTGCCAACTCCAAATTGTTTGGGTAAATCTTATACTGCGACGGTAACACGAATCTTTCGAACATTACGGTGCTGTTCGAGTTAAACAGAGCCGCCATATTAAAGAACGCATCCGACTGATTGACCATACACTTAACGGGAGCCTTTGCCATCAATGAATCGGTTGCCTCGATAAAGGCGGTGACATTGAGCTGCAAAGGTCTTAACGCTTGAGTAATTTCACCCTTGTTAAGGGCGGATTTATTCGGAAGGTAGTTTGCCAAAAGGTTTGTGCCGTAGCTAAAATTATGCGATGCAACGACTTCGCCGTTATAGAGCAGCATCATTTCGGTATTATTTTCTCCCACGTCCATAAAATACACGGCATCGCGGTTTAGGGCGTTGTTGGATTTAAGAGCAAGGCAAGCAATAGCCAGCCCGTTTGTGGTAATACCTACAAGGGTGTGGTTAGTATTCGAAATATACTGTTGTATTTCCTCGATGGTTTTGCTTCCCATACAGCAATACATATAGACGGTTTTTGCCTTAGTGCTTTGCAAGACGGCAGTATTAAGACGAACTCGCTCTAACTCATCGCCGAAAAGGCTGGACAGCTCCTGCGAAACGAAGGCGTCTTTTTTTCCGCCGGAAACGTTTGCCGGGACTGTTATATAATCCATACACAAGTCCGTCGAAGGCAGACAAAGATAAATATTCGCCTCGTAGATTTTATTTACAAACAAAAGCTCATTAAAGGCGTTCGTAAAAATCTTGGAGTGATCTACATATCCGTTAATGCAGGAGTATGGCGGAAGTTTATACTTAAACAGCGTGGCTGTTTTAAGTGAAGTGCCTGTCTCCCCAAATAACATATTTATGCTTTCGCTTCCGGTGTTAACGCTCATAATTACGTCAATCATAATCTTTGTCCTTTTTCATATCCGTAGACCGCCGATAAATCGGCTTTCGACCGCACAAACTATGCGGCGGTGTTCAATCTTTTGACAAGCACGAAGGAGTATACAAGCTTGTCATGAGTCCCCTGGTAGGTTATATCGCAAAAAATCAACTCATTAGCACCATCTGGCTGTCTGAAGCCGATGGAAATGACTCCGTCGTAAGAAAACGAAGCATCGGTATTGCTCCCCGATGAGTCATAGTCGATAATCAGAGTCTGCGATGTTGCGATAAAATATATCGTACAGTAGCTTTCCCAACTTTCATTTACATATTTTTTAACAATCAAAGCGGAAAAGAGGTCGTTGACGGTATCGACAGTGACCATATACTCCGAACTGCCGAAGGAGCCTTCCACCAACGCCTCGATACGTCTTTGGATCTCGGCAAGCTCGGTTTTGGTTTCGACCGAAGAAACAGAAGCGCGATTTGCGCGAGATAAAGAGATACTTGTAATAATTGCCATCGACATAAAAATGCCCAGGACGGCAACGGTTACAAGTACTTCCATTAACGTAAATCCGCTATTTTTTCTTTTCATTTTCCCCCCGAATACGCTTTTGTGTATACTCCGATATAAAACCGCCGAGCAAACGGCAGATCCGATAATCACGTTACGCATACGCGGTTAATCGAATATCAATCCCACCGATTGTCGCCGCAAAGCCGCAAACCTCAATAAGTTGTTAAATAAGGCAAGCCCGCAAAAGCAAACAAAACTCCTTCTAATCGGTATTATATACTATTTTGACAATTAGTTAAAGCATTTAAGTAGCGTTTTTGCAAATAATTTGGGTTTTTTGTCCCAAATTGTGGTTATATAGGTTGGAGTTTAATCAGATAAAATATTTCGGAATACAACAATTAGAGTAATATGCGGAAATATCACGAAAGAAACCGAGTTTATGACACGAACTACCATAGCTCGTGCAATCTCAAGCCGTTTAAAATGTGTTTTCGGACAAAGCACGGAAACGATAGCGATTTGCATAATAAAACAAAAGACGATACTAAAGAGTATTGGTTTTTTGTAACTGTTATTATTGTCTTTTTGCACTCGGTCAAAGCACGGAAACGATAGAGATTTGCATAAAAAAAGCAAAAGCGGTATTGTAGGATTACCCCCTAGTAGCTCTTATAATTCATCTTGAGCACTCGGTCAAAGCACGGATACGATAGCGTTTAATATAGCATTTTCCTGAGATTTGGGTGCAATGAGAAACATTGTGTCGGAAAAGCGGCAAAGATGCAGCATTTCCGTGGGGAAGCTTTCAATTGCGGGCATCAATCCGCCCTTGCGTGTTGCATCGGTAGATACTTCGAGGTATGACAAATTGCAAACAACGGAAACTCCTTCAACTTTCTCCAAGCCGCTTAATGCAATCGCTTCGGACTTTTGTTCTGCTAGGGAGTTAACGTAGGATCTTGCTTGCTCTGCATCGGAAAAGACGGCGCAAAATCCGTTGCAATCGCTTACAATGCGCAGGATTGAGTCGTAAGAGGGAAGTTGAACGTTACCCTTAACGTAAACTACGGCGCAATCCGTGCAAGTTACAAATGGTGGCTTTTTGGCATAGCCACAGACTATTGTCCCGAAGTCCCAATTGTTGTAGGTATTTCTTATGGCAATAGGGATATTGCTCGTTTGCAGGATATGTACCGAATCGGGGTGAAAAACCGATGCTCCGAAGAAGCCCATACGGAAAATATCGTCGTAGGATATCCGTCTAATCGGTTTGAAGCTGCCGACTTTTTTGGGATCAGCGGTCATAACGCCGTTTACATCTGTAAAGTTCTCGTAAAGCTTGGCATTTGCTCCGACTGCAAGTATCGCTCCCGTAATGTCACTGCCTCCACGCGAAAGCAATCCGACTTTTCGGCATATTTTGTTATGTTTGGAATGAGCGTTAATGCGCATTAATGCTTTCTTTTTGTGATATTCCTTCGATTCGCGGTTGAAATGTGCGGAGCTTATTACGTCAATGTCGATCTCACGCCCATAGAAACCGCCGGTTATGAACTTGGGTAGCTTCCTTATCGCTTTTTGAATGTTATTTATACTTGCTTCAACACATAATTTTTGATTCCTTACGTTGATGATGCAGGCAGCATCAACGAAGGGATAATCTGTAGCAATAGCCAGTAGCTTTGCCGAAAGGAATTCTCCGCGCGACACCGTAAAAGCATAATCGCGCATTTCCAGAACAATTATATAGGTTCGCTTCAAAAGCCGTTTAATCCTATTTTTGTGGACGAATGCACCGAATACCGATAAGTATCGTGCCGATATATCCTTCCATAGGCGATTGATGCCCACGGTATCCGCATTTAGAATACATCGATGCAATTCTATTAGCAAATCAGTCACCTTAATGTCGGAGTTATACCTTCGCCCGATAGCTGAAACGGCAATATAATTTCTTTGAGGTTGTGCAAGAATATCGATAATCGCCTGCACTCCTTCGCTTGAAGAGAGCGAGCTTCCGCCGAATTTACACACTATTATATTTTCCATAGTACAATCCTTATGCGCAAGAGTTTTGTTATTGTGAAGCAGTTTGGTAATATTTTATGCGGAGTATGCAAAACCCTTGACAACGCATGTAAAATATGTTAGCATTTAATATAGATTAATATGTAGTCGGTTTAGGAACGGAAGCAATTTCGTAAACTATTAACAGTGGGAAGATCGGTGCGAATCCGACACAACAGCCATTACCGTATTTCGTAAAGATAAGTCGGGCGACCTGCCGCTATTTAATCGGAAAACATCTTGGGCGAACGAAGAATGTGACCGAACGAGCGAGTGCTTTTTTGCGAACTTCTTTTGCCTTTGGTTATTACCGAAGGCTTTTATTTTGGTCTGTTATTTTTTGTCGCGTGCAAGTCGTATATAACAAGAAGCTTACATTCCTTTCGCGAAAGTGAATATTGCTAGGTAACTTCCGATTCACTACGTGAAAGTGTTATTTTTACTATGTAGCTTTCGAATACATACGTGAAAGCAGATAAACAAAAGAAGCTTTCATTCTTGAGCGAAAGCCATTAAGGATAGCTTCCAATTGATATTCAAAATGGCTTAGTAGGGATTTTGGTAATTGCACGCGCCGTTCGTCTTTACGATATCGAAAGCAAGCCGAAAGGCTAATACAAGCTTTAATAATTGGAGAAAAATATTATGACACAGTTTGGGAAAAAACACATTATAGCTATTGTGTTGGCAATTATGCTGATTGCGGTAAACCTATTTGTACTTTCCGCGTGCATCGAACCGAAGACGGATACGGCAGGTACAATGACGTTGGTTGTCAACGGTGCAACGCCTATGGTTTACGAGGTGGACTTAAGTAAGGTTGAGATCACAAACGGGTTAATTTCGATTTTGGAGTATTTGAAAGACCAAGGCTTGACCTTCACCTTAACCGAAGGCATTTACGGAAGCTACCTAACACAGGTTAACGAACTTGAACAAAACTATGCTACCTCGCAGTACATTTACCTATACACAAGTGTATCTACCGACTTTGATGTAAGCGAATATGCGACTACATTTACGTATGAGGGAACGACTTTGACGAGTTGTGGCGTTGGCGCAAGCTCGATGAGCATACTAAAAGACTGTGTAATAGTAATAGGTTTAATAACCTACTGACCGAACTGACATTTGCCGTGCGTGCAGCATTAAAAATGTAAAAAAAGAGAGGAAGCTATGGGAATTAGGAGCGCAAAGAGCGTGGCTCTAATCGGGATTATGGTGGCGATGCTCGAGGGCGGAAAGCTCGCCCTTATGACCATACCCAACGTTGAGGTAGTCACGCTTTTTTGCGCGCTTTTCGGATATGTTTTCGGCGTTTACGGCATTATCGCATCCGTGCTTTTCGTGATTTGCGAAACGATGATTTGGGGCTTCGGCACTTGGGCAATAGGTTATTTCCTATATTGGCCGCTTGTGGCATTTGTTTTTATGATGTTAGGCAGAGCCAAAATCCGCAACCGTTGGGTTTTGACGGGGATTGCGGTGGCGTTGACTGCCTTTTTCGGCGTATTGACATCGCTTGTGGACATAGGTCTGTTTTCGGGTTCTTTCCAAAACTTCTGGCAACGATTCGCCATTTACTACGCACGCGGCATAGTTTTTTACGTCATACAAATTGTTTGCAATCTGGTGCTTTTTATAAGCTTTTTTGTCTTGCTCTCCAAGCTTTTGTATAAAATGAAAGGGAATTATTTTTCACGAGAGATTCGGAAGACGGAATAAACTCAATCTCGCAAATTAATGCAAGTCCGGCTTTTTCGAGTATGAACATCGATGAACGAAACAAACTCAATCGACGCTAATTATTGAGGCTACAGGTGCTTTAATTGCTTAATATTTCTTATCGCACTTCCATTAAACAAAAAATATTTTGTTTTCATTTCCACTTCAATTAAACAAATTGTGTTTTGAATTCATTTCCACTTTCATTATACGAGTCTTATTTTCGTATCCACTCATGCTTTCGTTGTTTAAGTTTTCGGGTTCTACATAAAAACCGATGAAATTCAAAAAAAATCTTTCGGGTTAAGCTTTAGCGATTTACAAAGCTTCTATTTAGTGTTATAATATCCACGTTTGGTGTTTTATGGTATTTATCGATGAGGTGATGTGCAAAGACGTTTAATTTTGGCACTGTCACCATCACTTTCAATTTGAATAACCCAAACTCGGAATATAAACCGCAAATAGCAAAGGTAAGCTTGAAGAATAAAACGTTGCAAACGCCTTTTGAACGGATAAGACAAAGCCGTTTTCAATAAGTAAAGCTCGGCGCAATAAATTATGGCAAACGCAGCAAAACTCGATCGAATAAGGAGAGATCTATGAAGGCAAACACATTTAAGAGGGGTGTACACGTTCCCGACCACAAGGAAATAACTATGGAAAAGCCTGTTGTGGAGATGGAGCAGGTGTCCGACTATTATTTCAGTTGTTCTCAACATATGGGTGCGCCTGCCTCGCCCGTTGTTGGTGTAGGCGACGATGTTAAAAGAGGTCAGCTTATTGCCGCCGCTTCGGGTGGTTTCTCGGCGAACGTATACTCGTCGGTATCGGGAACGGTGAAGGAAATTGTACGTCGCAAGAATGCTCGGGGTATAAACAACGATTACATATACATTGTCAACGACTTCGAGGATAGGACGGCTGTTTTGCCGTCAATCGAACCCACCAAGGAGAATATATTAAACCGCGTGTTTGAAGCGGGCATCGTCGGACTGGGCGGAGCCGCCTTTCCGACCGCCGTCAAGCTCAAGCCTAAAACGCCGGTGGACGTGCTGGTGATAAACGGTGCCGAGTGCGAGCCTTACCTTAATTGCGACTATCGTTTAATGCTGGAAAAGGCAGACGAGGTGGTCAAAGGCGTCAAGCTTATTGCAACCGCTTTGGGTGTGAGCGATATTTATGTGGGAATCGAGGTCAACAAGCCCTTGGCGATTGAGCTTTTAAGTAAATTTAATGGCATTAAGGTAATCCCTTTGAAGAAGAAATACCCTCAGGGCGCGGAGAAGCAGCTCATCTATGCTTGCACAGGGCGAGTTGTGAAAACAGCTACATTGCCGTCGGATTCGGGTTGCGTTGTACAGAACGTGGCGACTGCTTACGCGATTTACCAAGCCGTAAACGAGGGTAAACCGCTTTACGAAAGGATTATGACGATATCGGGGGGCGCAGTCAACCAGCCCAAAAACATTTTGGTGAGGAGCGGAACGCCTATCAAGGCAATTTTGGACTTTTGCGGCGGCGTAAAGGACAACGTTACAAAGCTTATATTAGGCGGTCCGATGATGGGTCAGGCGTTAGAAAACGACGACGTAATTTGCAACAAAGCCGATGGGGGACTGCTGGCTTTGACAGAGGAGGAAGCCTGTAGGGTGGAGCCGTCTCCCTGCATAAATTGTTCGAGGTGCGCTCAACATTGTCCTATGCACCTAATGCCGATGTATATCGATTTTTACACGCTTGCAGGAAAATACGACATGGCTGTAAAGTACGGAGTCAACGACTGTTTCGAGTGCGGCGTATGCTCCTATGTTTGCCCCGCAAAGCGCACACTGGTGCAGAGCATCAAGCTGTGCAAGGGCAAATTGAAGGAAATGAGTGCGAAGAAGTAGTCGGCTTTTTGATAAAGAGATACTTCTGGTGTATACTTGGCGAGTGTTTTTGGAGAACGCTAACAAATACACGCTAATTAATGAATTGGATACGGATTGAAATAAAGACAGAAAAATCTTTCGGAGGTTTTTATGAATACAAAACTTGTATACTCGGGTTCGCCTCATATAAGGTCGAATTCATCCACGCGAAGAATAATGCTGGATGTTGTCATTGCATTGATTCCCGCGTGTGTTATGGGCGTTATTTGGTTCGGTTTACGCGCATGGCTTTGGCTTGCACTGACCGTGATCTCGGCGGTTGTTTTCGAGTTTCTCTTCAATATCGTCATTAACAAAAAGAGCTTTTTGCAGTGCGTGAGGGAGTTCGACTTAACCTCGGTCGTGACGGGTATGCTTTTGGGAATGAATCTTTCGGTTTGCGTGGAGTGGTACGTATGCGTATTGGGAAGCGCGTTTGCCATAATTGTGGTGAAGATGCTTTTCGGCGGTACGGGAAGGAACTTATTTAATCCCGCGATTGCCGGCAGAATTTTTCTGTTGCTGAGCTTTACCTCCATGACAAAGTATATGGCGGTGGGCGACGTATTCGGAGAATTGACTATTGCCGCGGGAGCTACGCCTTTGACCGAATTATACACTTCGGGAGTTGCAAACGCTTCGTTATTGGATATGTTTATCGGAAGAATTCCCGGTACTATCGGTGAAACGAGCGCGGCTGCCTTGATTTTGGGTGGCATATATTTGGTTATCAGAAAGGTAATCGACTTTAAGCTTCCGTTGATATACATAGGAGTTACGGGATTGCTTACCGTTGCTTTTTACGGCTTCGATTTCGGAATGTTTTTGCCGAGTATACTCGGCGGCGGACTGATGCTGGGAGCGATATTCATGGCAACAGACTACGTTACGACGCCAAACACCAAGCTCGGTAATATTATTTATTTTGTATTGTTGGGAGCTTTGACGGCTGTATTGAGGTGGTATAAGTCAAGCGAATGCGTAAGCTATGCCATAATGATAATGAATATGACCGTTCCGCTTTTCGACAGATACATTGTCAATAAGCCTTTCGGGGCGCACGACAAGAAAAAGGCGTAAAGCAATTCGACAGGAGGTGTGCAGATGTTCAACAAGGTTTCTATTAAGGCAATTATCGTGCTGGTAGTCATTGCAGTTCTATCGGGTGTGCTTTTGTCCGTGCTTTACGGAGTGCTTTATGTCTCCGAAGAGGAGAAGGAGCAGAATGCGCTAAAAAAGGTTTACGACGGTGAATTGACCGAACGCCCCGAGCTGAACGAGAAATTTTCGTCTTACGAAAACAAAGGGAAGGTTACCAAGCTGTTCAGGTTCGAGGATGCGCTGATTGTGGATGCGGTAGGCTACGGCGGCTACGGCGGCGGTTGGGTTGAGTGCTACGTTGTTATCGGTACAGACGGCGCAATCAAAAAGGTTGCTATCGTGGATAACAACAATCAATCCTTCGTCGGAAACGTAACCGAGGCGATATTAAGTAAGAATTACGGCGAGATCAACCTATATGACATTGAGATGTTTAAATTGAGCGAAAATTCGGGTTCGGGTACTTTGGATTGGAGCGGTATCGTAATCGAATATTCGGGCGGAAGCGCGGCTGTCGGTGAAATTGCCTTTTCCAGTGGCGCATCCTACACCGAAACAGCCGTTATGAACGCCGTCAACAGTGCAGTCTATTACATCAAAAACGTGTATCCCGACGTTAAAAGCTTCGAGGAGGGTTGGCTATGAAAAAGAACGAGTTTAAAAATATAGCGTTGGACGGATTGGCAAGGCAGAACCCTGTGTTCAGACTGATATTGGGAACCTGTCCTACGCTTGCATTATCTACTGCCGTACTGAACGGGATAGGAATGGGAGTTGCGGTAATATTCGTTTTGGTGTTTTCCAACTTAATTATATCTTTGCTTAGGTCGGTTATTCCCGACAAGGTGAGAATCCCCGCGTTTATCATGGTAATCGCGACCTTTGTTACCATTGTGGATATGACGGTGGCGAAGTATCTTCCCGATCTCTACTCGTCGTTGGGAGTGTATCTGCCGTTAATCGTGGTTAACTGTATAATTTTGGGCAGAGCCGAAAGCTTCGCCAGCAGCAATAAGCCTGTGGCGGCAATATTCGACGGACTGTTTATGGGTTGCGGTTATACTCTTGCACTTGTTTTGATGTGTACGGTTAGAGAGATTTTGGGCGCGGGCAGTTTTTTGGGAATCAAACTTTGGGATTTTAGTATCCCCTTTTTCTCCAAGTCTGCAGGCGCGTTTTTGACCTACGGACTGTTGCTTTGTGCGTTTAACGTGATTTATAATGCGGTGGTTAAGGCAAGAAAGAAAAAGCTTTACGGCGATTATATGAAAGAAAAATACGCAGATATCTCGACCGAGGAGGTGCAAGCATGAACATATTTACCATAATAATCGGAGCTGTATTTGTAAACAACTTCATTTTGGTTAAATTTTTGGGCATTTGTCCCTTTTTGGGCGTGTCCAAAAAAACCGACTCGGCTTTGGGAATGGGAGTTGCGGTAATTTTCGTAATGACCTTGGCATCGCTGATAACTTATGTTTTGGATAAATGGTTGTTGAGCGCGTACGGATTGGAGTTTCTGCAAACCATCGTGTTTATCTTTGTAATTGCCGCGCTTGTGCAGATTGTGGAGATGATAATCAAAAAGATATCGCCGACCTTGTACAACGCGTTGGGAGTGTATCTTCCCTTAATTACAACCAACTGTGCAATTTTGGGTGTGGCGTTGCTTTTGGTTACGGGCGAAGTTTACGGAGTTATGATAAACAATTTGTTCGAAGCTGTGCTTTACGGACTCTTTGCTGGTGTCGGCTTTACTTTGGCTCTGTTTTTGATGAGCGGCCTTCGCCAAAAGGTTGACAGCCTTCCTTTGCCCAAGGTGCTTAAGGGCTTTCCGATTACTCTTATCACCGCAAGCCTTATGGCTATGGCTTTTGCCGTGTTCGCATAAAAGGAGATACTATGAATTGCTTTTTACTTGCAAGCAGTGTTAATTGGACTACCGTTTGGATTGCTTTGGCGATAATGTTCGGCGTAAGCATTGTGTTCGCCCTGCTGATTACGGTTATCAGCAAGGTTTTTGCCGTAAAAACCGACACGAGAGTGGAGGAGATTACGTCGTTGTTGCCAAACGCCAATTGTGGCGGTTGCGGCTATCCGGGCTGTGCGGGACTTGCACAAGCCATTGTGGACGGCAAGGCTCCTATCGATGCCTGCGCACAATGCGTTAAGGCGAATCGTATCAAAATCGCCAATATTATGGGTGTAAGCTTTGAGGGCGGAGAAGAAACCATCGCGGTCGTTCATTGCACGGGCGGCATCAAATGCGAGGACAAATATGAGTATAACGGCTACGGAGATTGCAAAAGCCAAAGCATTATGTCAGGCGGTCGCAAGATGTGCGAGGTCGGTTGCATGGGCGTAGGAAGCTGCGTCGATGCCTGTCCCTACTACGCCGTCGAGGTCAAAGAGGGCGTTGCCGTCGTCGACCAAAGCCTTTGCGTAAGCTGCGGAAACTGTATTCTTGCCTGTCCTAAAAAAATAATCGAAAGGATTCCCAAGTCGGCAAAGATATATATCGGCTGTTCGTCACGCTGTAAGGGCAAGGACGTTACACTAATGTGCAAATCCGGCTGTATAGGCTGCGGAATCTGCCAAAGAACCTGTAAACACGATGCAATACACCTGCAAAATAACGTTCCCGTCATTGACTATTCCAAATGCATCGGCTGTAAGGAATGTATGGCAAAATGCCCCCGTCACGTCATCAGAGAGTTGAAGTAACAAACAGCGAAGCTATGCTTACGGACTTTGTTGCTTGCCCGACAGCGCACTGTATTTTCAGACAGCGAAGCTGTGCTTATAGGCTTTGGGTTATTACGAGTGTATTCATCAGTGAAGCTGTGTATTCGGACTTCGGAATTTAGCGATTATTTTCATCATGCATATGACTCGCGACATCAAAACGTTATCGAATGACGCGACCGATTTCTTTATTGTTTAATTGTAGGGGCGAACCTATGTATTCGCCCGCTTTATTTCCGATCTTTTCTTATGCAAGATTAAAAATGAAAGCCCAAAATAATAACTTTTTATTGGTAAAGGTACTTCACAGAACCGAAAAAGTGTGATATAGTATATCGGAGTTAAGAATAATGCGGAAAATGTGGTTATTACCGCGGATATTCCGTTAATTCGGCGGATAATCGCACAAATCGCTTTGGCTTACGATTAACCAAAATACGTTAGGTTGGGTTTGAGGTTGAGCGTGGTGCATGCATACCGTTGTTTATCGATGTGTATGCATTTACTTTGTGAGGTTGATGAAGCCGCGGTTGTAATAATTACGAAAAGGAATGTGAAATGGAAAGAATTGGATTGATTGACATTGGTTCGAATACCGCGAGGTTGGTAATATTCGATGTATTGGACGGAGGATATTTCACTTTGGTTGAGGAGATGCGGGAAGCCGTACGCTTGGGAGAGACCGAAAAAGACGGTTCCTTGAAGGCTACGCGTGCAATGCAGGCTATCAACACGCTAAAGACCTTCAAGAAGGTATGCGCTGTATACAATGTCGACAGGATTGTGGCTATGGCAACGGCTGCCGTAAGAAGGGCGAGGAACAAGCGCACTTTTTTGAATGAGATATACAACATAACGGGAATAAAGGTAAGAGAACTGTCGGAAACCGAAGAAGCGACCTATGTATATCAGGGCGTAATCAACTCTATGGACATACCAAAGGGTTTGATTATGGAAATTGGCGGTGGAAGTACCAAGCTTGTATATTACAACAGGAGGAACATACTTCAGGTTGCGTCCTTCCCGTTTGGTGCGGTTACGTTAATGGAAATGTTCAACGACGGCGAGACAAAGTCTGTGGACATTGCCGACAAGATTGAGGTATATGTAAAGGAGAGGCTTGATACGTTAGGTTGGTTGAAGGAATTGGATCCTGATACCCAGCTTATCGGAGTTGGTGGCAGCTTCAGGAATCTCGCCCGCATTATCCGTCGGGTAACGGGTTATCCGTTGGATATGTTGCACAATTATCCTATATCGAAGGCGGACATTATCAATATCCACAACAAGCTTAAGGGCTTGGATTTTGACAAGAAGATGAGAATCAAGGGTATTTCATCGGTTCGCGCCGACGTCTTTCCCTATGCGCTTACGGCGATCAAGGCTTTTGTGGAGTATGTCGGACTTAACAGAATCGTTACGGGAAGCTGCGGATTGAGAGAGGGCTTCATGTTCAATTACGCCGTTCCGCAGACAATTGAAAAGCCTATTTCGGATGTTTTGGGTCATTCGTTGATGACCTATGTTAAGACGCTTGAACAGGATCAAAAACACTGTGAGCAGGTGTTTTTCCTTTGTGTACAGTTATTTAAACAGCTAAGGGTTTTACATAAATTCCCCAGAGGATATATAAAGATTTTGAGAATTGCAAGCTTTATGGTTAACGCCGGAAAACGTTTCAAATTCTATCAGAATCAAAAGCACGCGGCTTATATGATACTCAACAGTAACATATTCGGCGTGACACACCATGATTTGGTTATGAGCGCGTTGATTACCGAAATGTATCCTACGGGCGATGTGCTTCAAAAGGATTGGGAGCGATTCGGCGACATAATCAATGACGAGGATATGGAGATTGCCAAGAAGCTTGCGGTTATTTTCAAGCTTGCGGTCGCCTTCGATAAGAGTATGAGCGGTGCCATCACCGAAATTAACTGTGATGTCTTGGGTGACAGCGTAATAATGAAAATCGAGGTTAACGGCGATGCCAGCCTTGAAATAAGAGAGGCAGCGCATGCCGCCGTGGATTTCCGAAGGATCTTTAAAAAGAATTTGGATATTCTATAAGATACTATTACATATCTGCCGACAACAGCGTTTTAAAGCGGTTGGTCGGTGTAAATAGAAAGCGGTTGCTTATACGCAACCGCTTTTTTGCCTTTCATTATAGTATTCATATATGAGATAGTATTATCGTCAGTCACGATTTCGGACTATATTAGCTAAACGATAATCGTTCTATTTCATACAGTTTTGCGATTTAGAAGACAAACTCTTTGTTTGCATTGGTTTTTCTATCAAATCTTTGCTTGCAGTGGTAATTTAAAAACTCTTTGCTTGCAGTGACGGCTAACAAATCTTTGCGACTATTACGGTGATGTCGTCGTTGGGTTGAGGAGTAAGGTTTAGAGCCTGTTTGATTATGGCGTTTGCCAAGGCTTGCGGATCGTGTTCGGGTTGGCAGGAAACAAATCGGAGCAAGCTGTTTCTGTTGAAGGCTTCGAGCAGTCCGTCGCTAAAAAGGACGATAAGGTCGTTTACGTTGAGTGCGGTCTTGGATATTGAAGGGGAAATATTCTCCAAAACGCCCAAAGGGAGTGAGCCGCCCTCTACCACGTCGTATTCACCGTTGATGCGGATGATGCTCGAGGGTGCGCCGATTTTTATGAGATCGCAAAGCCCGTTTGCTAAATTTATTATGCAGATGTCCATCGCAGAGAACGTTTCGTCATTGTTTACGACAAGCAGTTTATTAACGCAGTTTAAGATGATTTCGTTGTCGAAGCCCGCCTTATAGAAGTTTTCCACCAAAGAAATGGCGCGGTTGCTGACTCTTTCGGCTTTTTCGCCGCTTCCCATCCCGTCGCAAATTGCGAGCATAAACTTATCGTTGGCGATTTTTAGGAAGGAGTGTGAGTCGCCGCTCACGTTGCTTTGATATTTTTTGACCGCTTGGAAGCCGAAAAGCACATCGAAACGAGGTTGCGGCTTTATATGGAGCACGCGCCACTCGTTGTTGTCGGTGTACTCTGCCTTGTCGATCATATAGGGTGCTTGCAGGACGTCACTCACTATGTCCATCAGCTGCGGGTGGTTGCTGTCGTTTATGTCTATTACAAGCGTTAAGTTCATATTTCCGTTTTCGCCGTAGCATACGGCTTCCTTGACCAAAATATTCCGTATACCGAGTTCCTCAATCAAGTGCCTTTCCTTTTTACCGTCGAAGGAAAGGGCGCATTTCGACTCCTTGGAAAGACTTTGCAGGAGCTTGCTCACGCCTCCAAGCTGTTCGCCTATCAAAAGCTTGCTGTTGTCGGCGGTGGTTGTCATTTCGTGATAATGCTTGTAGTTTGCCGCCTGATGATTTATGCAGGCGATAACCGCGTTAAGTCGTCCGCAGCGGCTACTCAAATAGCCGTCCACGTCGAGAATTGTTGCTTTGCCTCGGCTAAGAGCCGTTTGGATAAGCGAAAGCAGGCTGTCTTGAGTATCCTCCGCGTGCAGACGTTGGCATTTCATTCGCTCGGGGCAGGAAATACATACTTGTTCGTCAACCTCCTTGAGCAGCTCGTGTTGCGCTCTTTCCACGGGCAGAACGCCCTTAACCATGGACTTAAAGGACAATTCCATCGAAAAGAAAATCTCGCTTAACTTGAAAAGCTTATCTGCGGTGTTGTTTCGGAGTCGGTTGATGATATGTCGCGAGGAGTATTGCTCTTGTTTTTTATACCTGTTTTTGAGGGAGTTTAAAAGGCTTGTGGGAATAACCATAAAGCACAGAGAGCCGAGTACGCAGGCTGTGACATTTTGAACGGTTACATCTGCTTGCGTGATCAAAAGCAGAAGGGCGTCTGAGACTATCAAAGCCAATGCCGCGATATAGCGGTTGATTCGCATAAAGGGAAGCACAATCAACGCCCAAAGGCAAAAGACCGAGATGTAGTTGAGTCCGAATTCCGTGATACAGCCGGCTCCTGCGATCACGGCGCAAATTAATCCGCCCTGTCCGCCGAAAATGTAGGTCGCACAAAGGATAACAACAGGTGCGGTAAATCTTATCAAGCTGAATCCCCAAAGTGTGATCGCGCACACTCCTCTCATAAGGCAGAAAAAGAAAAGGCAAACTGCGATGGATTGCTCTACGGGAATACGAAACCTTTTTTTGCGCTTGTTGTAAACCTTTATGCTTAAACTGCAAATAAGAGTGAAAACAGCGCAAATCGCCACACCCAGCAACCTTTCAAGCAGGATATCGACCGAAGTTAACCCAATACCTATGTATAAGCAAAGCGAAAGTCCCTCAATAAGATAGAAAAAGAGAATCCTTGGATTGAATCTCTTGATGTGAATGATACTTTTGAAAATAAGCAAGGGCAACGCCATTCCCGCAGAAAGTAAAAGCCCCGATTCCTTAACGAGTGCGCTTAAGACGAAGGCTATCGCATAGAAATACGGTATTTCGCAATATATTACTATTACCGCATACAGTGCGAATGCGAAAAGAATGCCATACCCCAAGCTATTCAGCCTAAGCATAACAAATGCAGCGAAGGAAACAAGCGCACGCAATATATCCCTTATCGAAAGCGGCGCGGTTTTTGCTTCAATCATACTCCCCCCTTTGGTAGCACTATGTACCCGAAAGCAAAAAATATATGATACTAATCCGCGTCTGGTTATGTAAAATTTTTTGGCGTTCTTCCGATGCATATTTTCCAAAAAAGCTCAAACGTAGCATTGCTACCGATTGCACTTTTAGACATTTCGTCTTTAAAAATCTGCTCGCCAAATTTACAAAACCGGAATCTATTAGTATTTGTATAGGTAAATTAAGTTTTTTAGCATTAGTAAAGAAATCGAATCTTCGGTAAAAGAAATTATGTAAAAACATCGAGCAGCAACGTTATTTGCCGTTTCCTTGAGTTTATATTATATTGACTGTCGAATACGGTAAAACAACTTGGAAATTTGTTTAAAAAAGTAGAATAAGTCAAAATGTTTCGGAGAGGAAGTTTTTTTCGCGCTTGCTTCGCGCCTGTTTCCAACCGATTATCGAGCCGAACGCACCGATATTAAAGCGTTATCGGCTATGTATGTTCATGTAAAAAGGCTTAAAGAACACTAAAAGCCCTAAAAAAGTGCAAAAAGAATGCGATATTGTAAATCGCATTCCAAATGAGAAGGGAGTAATAAAATGAAGAACACAACTTCTGTGTCATTCCTACAGAGTTTATATAATGAATATGTACTTATTATTAATTTTTGTTTAAGTCTTTAACAAGGAAAAGGTAAAGAGTGTTTTGTTTGAAGCGATGGTATGGGAACTTAACCGATGTATATGACGACTGCAAGGAAAAGAGTGAAGGAATAAGGCCAAAAAGCCTGAGAAAGGGGGATATTGTGAGGCGATATTTCGTTTTTTTTAATGTTTTATGATTAAACATACGGATATGCTTGACAAACCTCATCGATTTTGGTAAAATTTTGTGCAAATAGGTGCTTATTTCGATTGTATTCCCCTTAGTTTAGGGGATTTTGCTGTCGGGATAACGGGGTACGCGCTAAAAGTATACGGAGGTTAAAATGAACAAACAGGAATTAGTTAGAATTGTAGCAGAAAAAACCGGCTTAACTCAAAAGGATATCGGATTAGTTATCGATGAAACCTTGAACGGGATAACCCAAACATTGAGCGAGGGCAATAAAATTACATTTGTCGGTTTTGGCAGTTTCGAGGTTAAGCAAAGACAGGCGCATATGGGCGTTAATCCTTCCACGAAGGAAAAGATTCATATCGAAGCTAGCAATGTTCCTACTTTCAAGGCGGGCAAACTGCTTAAAAAGGCAGTTAACTGATTTCCGAGTGATGCTGCGACAATCCGTCGTTCGACTTTACGAGAAGGAAGTAATGAAAGTTTGAATGTTTGAATCGATGACCGCAATCTTTGATTGCGGTTTATTGTTATATCGGGAGGAATAGCTATTTAGCGGGTAAAGAAAATGAGGTTGGATAAGTTTTTAAAGGTTTCCAGAATACTAAAGCGCAGGACTGTAGCAAACGAGGTTTGCTCAAGCGGCAAGGTTGAGGTGAACGGTAGAGCGGCTAAGCCCGCAACTAAGCTCAACGTGGGTGATGTCGTCTGCATTTCGTATGCGGGAGGCAAGTTGATTTTCAAGGTTTTGGACTTGAAAGAAACGGTAAAAAAGGACGAAGCCGAAAGCTTGTACGAGGTTATAAGCGGTTAGTAGATTGAGCAAACGTAACGCGCTTACTTGAGGCTTCGACCGAATGATATTGTACGAACGCTACGCACAGCGATTATTTTCGGGCTGTGAGTATGGTAGGTGCAACAGTGGAAATTCGAATTCGATGCTTGCGTTCAAAAGTGTGGTTTCTTGTACTTCAAAAGTGATGCGCGACAGTGTGCGGCATATGTGAATTATACGATAGTTATTCTGTTTTTTGTTAAAACCGCTTGAATTAAGTTGAAATGCAGGCGGTTTTCGTGTATAATCTTTATAATGTGCGGTTTACGGTAAACTTAGGAGGTTCTCTTTAGTTCGCGCCGTATTCGGAGGTGTTATGAATTCTGCGATAGTGGTTGCAGCCGGAAAGGCGAGCAGGTTCGGACAGGATAAAATGCTTGTGGACATTGACGGTTATCCGTTGATTTATAGGACATTGCAGGCATTTATCGGGTGCGACGCCATTCATGAAATAATTGTTGTTGTAAATACAAATAATAAGCAAAGGATTGAGGAGCTGTTTAGTGACGAGCCCAAGGTTTTTATTACGTTGGGCGGCGAGAACAGGGTAGAGTCGGTGAACGCGGGACTGCGTTTGGTAAATAGAAGGTGCGATTTTGTTGTGATTCACGACGGTGCGCGTCCTTATGTTACACAGGCTTTGCTTAAAAGGGTTCTTGATGTTGCCATAAAGAGTGGCAGCGGATGCGCAATACCCTATGTTTATCCTGTAGATACGATATATATGGAGAGCGCGGACGGGGCGAATGTCGTCGAAAGGGAAAGCCTTATGCGTGTTCAAACGCCGCAGTGTTTCGACTATCAAAAGCTTTGTATTGCATATTACAACGCAATGAGGGCGAGTTACACTGACGATAGTCAGGTTTACAGGAGCGAGTATGGCAAGCTGGACTTTGTCGAGGGAGATCCCAACAACGTTAAGGTTACCTATCCTTCGGACGTAAAGTCTATCAGAATCGGCAACGGAGTGGATTCACACAGGCTTGTTGCGGGCAGAGATCTGATTTTAGGCGGTGTAAAGATCCCGTACGAATTGGGCTTATTGGGACATAGCGATGCGGATGTTTTGGTTCACGCCGTAATGGATGCGATTTTGTCGGCAGTTGGCGAAAGGGACATAGGTGTTTTATTTCCCGACACAGATCCGCAATACAAGGATATTTCGAGCTTGGCTTTGCTTAGAAAGGTAATGAAAACGGTGCAAGCAAAAGGCAGAAGCGTTAAATCGGTTTCCGCTGTAATCGTGTGTGAAAAGCCCAAGCTTAGCGAGTATATTCCGCAGATGTGCGCCTGCTTAAGTAGCGTTGTCGGGGTTCCTCTGTCTTGCGTGAGCATATCCGCAACAACTACCGAGGGAATGGGCATAATCGGCAACGGCGAGGGAATAGGCTGCATGGCGGTTTGCTTGGCGGAGTGAAGGCTGTATTAATAGACTATGCAAAAGCGTGTGTTGTTGTATCGTGACGTGCTCGGTAATGCGTTATAGCGTAACCGTGTTTGTTGCGAAATTTTGAACTATTACGCTTATGTTCTTATATGAAGTTGACGAAAGGGTAAAAGAATTCGGGCGATTTTTGCTTTAAAAGGAGCTAAAATGAAAAACAAGGTTTTCATTGTAATATTGGTCTTTGTGCTGGTGGCTTTGGGTGTCGGTCTGGCGGTGTATTTTACGCGCGACGGGGCGCAAGCTCACACGGTTATATTTTTGGATTACTATGATCAGGTCATTGATACTCAAAAGGTGAGTAATGGCGGTAATGCGGTGGCTCCCGAGGTCAAGCAAATCGAGGATTTGGTTTTTTTGCGTTGGAACGGGGATTATCGCAATATAACTTCGGATGTCACGCTAAAGGCGATATACGGACAGGTTTTTGACAGTGATAACAGCGAAAGCAGCTGGCGTTTGTCCGAATACAACAAAACCGATTATGGTATCGTAAACGAATACTGTGCGGCGTGGAACGGCAAGGGAATCAGGTATCTCACCTTCCCTTACTTTGTGGAGAAGTACGAAAGGAATATTAATGCGGTGGGATACTACGTGATTCAAGGAGGAAAGGGAAGGAGTGCGATCCGTGTGCAAACAGAGGAGTCGCAGATTGAAAAGGTCAATATTCCGTACGGAGTGGTGGAGATATATGAAAACGCATTTTGCGGCTGCTCGGGGTTGACAGAGCTATCGTTGCCAGAAACATTGAGAGTTATCGGAAACGATGCTTTTGCCGATACTGCATTGACATCGATTATGCTACCGTCCAAGCTGGAGAGCATAGGCATCAATTTTTTGGGCTCCGGTACGAGCAAGATTGAGCTTTGTTTCGGCGATAACGGTGTTGTCAAGGAAGCCGAAAAATTCATTATTGACGGTGTTTGCCTGTATTCCAAGGACGGAAAGACGCTTATTACCTGCTATGATAAGTCGGTGACATCATATACGCTTTTGGATGGAACGGAGACCGTTTTGGAAAGGGCTTTTTGCAATTCGGCTTTGGAAAGAGTGGATTTAAACGGAGCTTCGGAGATAGATGCCAATGCGTTCGACGGATGTAACGCGCTTATAGAGGTTACGGGGACGGAGAAGCTGACAACGATCGGCTCGAATGCCTTCTCAGATTGCGGCAAGCTGACTGTATGCGACTTGACGGCTGTTGTTTCGATCGATGAATATGCATTTATGCATACGGGCTTTGAAAAGGTGTTTATACCTATGTCCGCGATTTCAATCGGAGAAGGAGCGTTCTCCCCCGTATACGGCGGCAAATCGGCGTTGTTTTACGTTGAAGCGACCGAACGGCAGGAAGGCTGGACTTTGGATTGGAACGGCGGAGGTACAATTCGTTACGGGTCGAGCTATGAAAGCTTCACTGAAAATCAAAAGCCGATTGTAAGCTTTTACGCCGTTTTGAATGAGCAGTCCATTCTTTTAGAGAGCTTGAAGAAGAGCTTTAGTTACGGTTCTGTCGTAGAATTTCCCACGGCAATCGAAATCAACGAATTTATGAAAGGCGATTATGCTACTGGTTTTTGGTTCTACTATGTCGACGGTGAAAAGGCGTCGGTTGTCGGTACGGTTATTGCGACCGAGGACTGTGCGTATTATATCGAGCTTACCGAGAGTGACAAAATTTTCGGCTATAAATATGATTCGGGCGGCTATTACATATCCGCCGGCGAGAATTTCTCCATGCTTAGCTCAAGTGACAGTATCGTGATTCCCGATACCTACAACGGATTTGACGTAGTAGGAATCGCCGATTATGCCTTTCAGGGCATTACTGGTTACAGCAAGCTTGTTTTGGGTAAAAACATTTCGCAAATAGGAGTATACGCCTTCGAAAATTGCGGCTTGTCCGAGATCGTGTTTAACGGTGTTATAAAGATTATCAAATCCTCGGCATTTTACGGGAATTCATTTACCTCGTTGACTATTCCCGACAGCGTAACAAGCTTGGGTATTCGAGTTTTTCAAAGCAACAAGCTATTGACTTCTGTTACATTGGGTAATGGCATTGTCAAGCTTACCAACTCCGCCTTTTTTGATTGCGTGGAGCTGAAGAGTGTTAAGCTGGGCACCTATGTAACCGAGATCGCCGACTATTGCTTCTACGGATGCGTAAAGCTGGTTACGTTGACCAATGACGTAGCTTTATTAAAGGTTGGAAGCAACGCCTTCGAGGGCTGTACGTTGTTTGAACGCCTTTCGAGTATATCGAAGCTGACCTCGATAGGAGAGAAAGCTTTTTATGGCTGTACTTCTTTGGGCATTGTGAGTTTGAGTATGCAAACGTTGAGTAAAATAGGAACAGAAGTCTTTGCAAAGGGCGTTACCGTAATTGTGGACTTTTCCGAGAAGAATACTCCCTCGGGTTGGACACGCAAATGGGAAGGCGGTGCAAAGGTCATATACGAAGAGGATGTCGAACCGGAGTAAGAAGTCACATACGTATATGTACGCTGCGGTTGCACTCAAGCCTCGGCAGTAAGAACCTGCACCAGCCTATCCTTTCAAGGAGTTTTTGTGACGGAGGTCAAGTTTATAAAAATGAAAGACGACGAAAAGAACGTCGATAGGATTCCGAAAGGGGAATTTCAAGAGGACGGCGAAGTGGATTTGTGCGAAATCAAGTGTGCTTCCGACGGCTTTGGTTTTTTATTGCTGGAAAACGGGACGTACGGCGTTATGCAGGATTCAGACGACGAGGTCGCGGAAATACCCGCCATACACGAGGGCATCGCCGTAACTGCCATACTTAAAAACGGCTTTGCCAACAAAAGTAAGCTTCTTAAGGTCATCGTTCCATCGAGCGTTCGAACCATATACAGAGGAGCATTTGCCAATTGCTCGGCATTAAGAGAGGTGGAGCTTCACGAAAGGCTGGTTGAGCTGCAGGCAGGTGCATTTTACGCCTGCGAAAGCCTAATGAAAATGGTTTTTCCGCGTAGTTTGACCGTTGTCGGTGCAAGTGCCTTTTACGGCTGTAAGAGCCTTAAACGGGCGAATTTCGGGTGGTTGAGCAAGCTTAAATATATCGGGGACGAGGCATTTGCCAAGTCAGGGTTGGAGTATTTCTGTGTGCCTGTGGACGTGGCATATTTGGGCGCGAGGGCGTTCTTTGGGTGCAAGGATCTGACCAACGTCGTTTTCAATGAATACAGCCCGCTAAGGAATATAGAGTGTGAAACCTTTGCCGAATGCTCGGCGCTGTTGGAAGTAATAATTCCCAAGGGAATCGAGACACTCAAGAGGGGCGCGTTTGATAACTGCATCCAATTGGATAATTTGGAGTTTGACAAGGGAAGCCGTTTGTCGCGTGTGGAAAGTAAAGCCGTATACAACTGTAAGAAGCTGACCGAGCTGGTTTTAGGTGAAAGGATCAAGGAGTTGGAAACCGATGCCATTCACGGCTGCGGCGAGTTGGTGAGGATTACCATCAACGCAGCCGAGCCGCCTAAGCTTGCGGAAAAGGCGATATCCGACAATTATGCGTATATGCGGGTATTGGTCGGCAGAAAGAGTTACACGAGCTACACAAAGAATCCGCAGTACAAAGCCCTGAAAATAATGCGCAAAGGATAAACTATGATACTTATGAAGCTTATTGCCGAATCATTTATCTACACGCCTGCATTGGGATCGGATAGAAGAATTCGGTAAAATGTGCCGTAAACATCGGAGGAAAAAATGGAGAACAACCAAGCCCAAATGAAGCTAAACTACAAAAAGACGATATACGTCGGATTTGCTTTCTTTCTCATATGCGCGTTTTGGCAGGCATACGAGGCGTTGGTGCCGATTATGCTCATCAACAAGTTCGGATTGAATCAAACTTGGTCGGGTGTGATTATGGCTTTGGACAACATACTTGCCTTATTTATGTTGCCGTTATTTGGAGCTTTGTCCGACAAGACGAGGACGAAGCTCGGCAAGAGAACGCCATACATACTTATCGGAACGCTTTGCTCGGTGGTGTTATTTGTCGGATTGAGCTTTGTGGACTATGCCCAGCTGAAAAACAACCTCAATTATTCGGGAGTGGAGGTCGGAACGCAAGCCGAGGCGCAGTTGCTATATGACAGCAATCCCACTATTTCCATATCCGATGCAGGCGAGGACGATGCTTTTTTCGACAGATTGTTTTCCTCCAAAACGCGGAAGGAGCTGAATGACTGGTTGACCGATGAGGGTAGAATAGCAAATCAAACGGAGAAATACCAAAGTAATATGAAAGCCTTCCTAAACGGAGAATCCGCTGTCAATCCGTTGATGTTTTACGGAGTTTTTGACATAACGGCAACGATTGGAGAGTGGCAGGAGTACTACAACGTCAAGAACGAGCTGACAGCTTTGGCAAAAGGCGGTGATGCGGATGCTGCAACAGCCTATTTAAATGGGCTGGATGCAACGGTATACGGCTTTTTTACGGCAACGGACGAGGCGAGCTATGTAAAAATTCCGATGAAAATTCCCTCCAAGAGCTTGGCGGGAGCGGAGCTGAATGACGAGCAGAAGGCGTTGTCGGCAACTACCGAAAGTATATCTGCAGTCGGAGCAAGTGCATCCCTTAACACCGCATATTCGGAGTTTATCGCAACCGCAAGAAGCGGTTACGCTTGGGAAAGGACTGTCGCAAACCCCTATTTAATCGTGATATTTATTGTAATACTACTATTTGTGCTGATTGCGATGGCGACGTTTCGTTCTCCCGCAGTCGCGTTAATGCCCGATGTAACGCTTAAACCCCTAAGGAGCAAGGCAAATGCCGTGATCAATCTTATGGGAACGGCAGGCGGCTTAATTGTATTGGCTTTGGGAATTGCTTTTGCCACGACGAGTGCAGAAAATGCACTTATGAATTATGTTCCGTATATTGCCTGCGTGGGTGGCATTATGCTTATCGCGCTTGCGATATTTATGTGGAAGGTCAAAGAACCCAAGCTTGTTACGCATATGCAGTCAGAGGCGAAGCAATTCGGGATAGATGAGCAAACCAGCGACGAAACCTCTAACGGGACTGCGACAAAGCTGACCAAGCCTCAAAGAAGATCGTTGTTGTTTTTGTTGGCATCGGTCGCACTTTGGTTTTTTGCGTTCAACGCAATCACAACCAAATATTCGGTTTACGCAACCAATATTTTGGATAAGGATTACAATTTATCGCTGTTAATCGCGCAGGGAGCAGCAATTGCCGCATATTTGCCCGTAGGTATGGTCGCAACCAAATGGGGCAGAAAAAAGACGATTTTGGGCGGTGTTTTGATGTTGACGGCGGCTTTTGTTATAGGCTCGTTTTTCACTGCGGAAACTAGCGACCTCGTCGTTTACCTATCGTTTATACTAGCCGGAATCGCTTGGGCTACAATAAACGTCAACTCCTTCCCGATGGTTGTGGAAATGAGTACGGGCGCCAACGTCGGAAAATACACAGGTTATTACTACACGGCTAGTATGGCGGCGCAAATCGTCACGCCGATTTTAAGCGGTATTATTATGGACACTGCGCTTGGAATGAAAATACTGTTCCCTTATGGTGCGTTTTTTGCGGCAATCGCATTCGTTACGATGCTGTTCGTAAAGCACGGCGACAGCGAGAAGCTATCTGCAAAGGTCAAAACCAACGCCGCCAAGGAGTAATTGCACCAGCGCGCTTGTCGTGCTTTACTGGTTAGTTTATGTATTGCGACAGCGAAAAGCTCTCTGCTAAGGTCAAAACCAACGCCGCCAATGAAAAATTGGTCTTTCGCACTGTTCGTGTGGACTGGGTGCGGTGGCGGCGAATAGATTTAGGCTAAGTTCAATGACAACGTTGCCAAGTAGTAATGAAACTTACTTGTGTAGTGACTAAGCGCGGTGACGGCGAATAGATTTAGGCTAAGTTCAAAGCCAATGTTGCCAAGAGATAGTTCATCGGTTTAGCCGTTCAAAGGGCTATCTCGTTGCGTTTTTCGAAATGAAGCGATTTGCTTGACTTGGCAAAGCTTTGGCGTTATAATTATGAGGTAAATATTTCAAAACAGGAGGATTTAACAATGAAAAAGTTTTCTAAGGTTCTTGTCGCACTGATTGCGGCGATGATGTTGCTCTCGTTGGTTGCTTGCGGTCCCTCGGGTGAGTATAAGCTTGTATCGGTGAGCTATGGCTCAACGACGATTTCAAGTGAGTCGATTACGGGATCGGTCAAGATTAATTCCGATAAAACCTATACGATGACCTATACGTTTTCTTTATTAGGATCAAATATCTCGGATACTAGTGTCGGAACGTGGGAGAAGGTAGACGGCAATATAGTATTTACTAATGAAGACGGAACTGCTGTTACCGCGACCTTGGAGAAGGGCGTTTTAACCATTTCTAATGGCGGAACATCAATGGTTTTTGAAAAGTTATAATACATTCTGCCGTTTTCAATCGGATTAATAGTTTAACTCGGTTGCTTTTTGCGGATAGCGAGTGCTAAAAAAGAAGTTGCGAAGATCGCAACTTTTTTTGACAAAAAAGAAAATGCGCACATAGCATTGGCATGGTGCGCCGCAAGAAGCAAGACTAGGAACTCTGTTAATGTTGGGTTACAATCCGTTAGCGGTGAAGAACGCATTTGAAATACTACTCGTACCCGACGAACAGTTCTGCGTATTGCAGCAGACGATTTTCGGGTTGCAACAAAGTCCGAAAGCCATTATTGCCAGAGCCACAATAATCGCGATATTGAGTGAAAGCTTATTGTCCTTGTCTAGAACAGCGTATAATAAGAATAAGTAAAGCAAATTGTTGGTAAGGCTCATAATTAACCCTCCTGTCAATATAGGATATGCGCGATTTGCTCGGTTTGTGCGCCGAAAGCGCGAATATGTGTGACAAATGGACCATTATGATATGGCTAAGCTGTTTCAAGTGCGTGGAAAGCTAGGTATACGCCGAAAGTGCGAATACGTGTGGCAAATGGACCATTATGATATGGCTTTAAGCTGCATTAAGTGCGTGGAAAGCTAGGTATACGCCGAAAGTGCGAATACGCTTGCATTAAGGCTTACAATATGTTATACTAAAACGCTTCTTGATTGCAAATAATCTTCGGCGTTTATTGGTTTGGATTATCCAAATTGTCGATGCCCAGTGCTGCTATGCTATGCGCTTTTGGTTATCTAAACCAATAGATATGCTAGTTCTTATAAATAATTCAGGAAGCTACCTGGTTTCATATTTCAATGAAAATGCATATAGGGCTTTATAGATAAAGGAAATCGAAGGGACTATGAAGGTTAAAGATAACATCAAGGATAAGCTTGCCAAGTTGCCGTCTCAAAGCGGCGTTTATATTATGCTGAATAATGAGGGGCGGATACTGTACGTCGGCAAAGCTAAGGTACTTAAAAACCGAGTAAGGCAGTATTTTCAAGCTACGAAAAAGCCGCGCAAGGTTCGGGCGATGGTGTCGAAGGTGGACGATTTTCGCTATATTGTGACCGAGAGTGAAACCGATGCCTTCAGTTTGGAAAACAATCTAATAAAAAAGTACAATCCGCCGTACAACATTCTGCTGAAGGACGGCAAGGAGTACGCATACATCAAGATTGATGTCAAGAGCGACTTTCCCAAAATACTGATGACTAGGAAGGTGGTGCGTGACGGCGCGAAGTATTTCGGTCCGCTGGTGTCGGGAGTGAGGGCTTTGTTGGAGCTTTTGGGCGGAATATTCCCGACTGTGACCTGCAACGTGGATTACCAACGTTTACCCAAGGGCTTTAGACCTTGTTTGAAGAAGGATTTGGGGACGTGCGCGGCTCCGTGCGCCGGTCTGATAAGCAAGGAAGCTTACAGGGAGATCATAGACAGGGCGGTGGAAACGCTAGAGGGCGATGACAGCTATGCAAGAGGAGTAATCACGCAAAAAATGACCGAAGCCAGCCTAGCTATGCAATACGAGGCGGCTATCGAGTATCGGAATATGCTCCAAGCGTTGGACAATCTCAAGGATAAGCGAGTTGTGAATACAGGCAAGCTGATCGACTGCGACATATTTGCGATAGTAACCAACGGTATCAACAATGCCGTATCAGTACTATGTGTGAGGAGGGGCAGAATTATTTTCGCCGACAATTATCTAATCGACGATGCCGCGATAGACACAGAGGAGAGCTTGTCGTCTTTTATCCGCGCGTATATCGAGAGCTCTGAGGGCGACGAAAGGAATTTGATTACTAACGTTAAGCTAGACGACGGCGAAGCGGTTGCAAAGTATTTGAGCGGGCTTAAGGGTGTGAATATAGCGGTTAAATGCGCCCAGAAGGGTATAAAAAGGCAGTTGGTCGATATGGCGGAGAAGAATGCGACCGAGTATCTCGACAAGCGGCAGAGCGCGGAAGACAAGCTGTTTAACACGACTGTCGGCGCGATAACGCAGCTGAAAAACGATTTGGGTTTGAGTAAGCTGCCGCGAAGAATCGAGTGCTATGACATAAGCCACCTAAGCGGAACGGATATGGTCGCGAGCATGACTGTATTCACCGATGGGCAGAAGGACAGCAAGGCTTATCGGCATTACAAGATAAAGACGGTCGAGGGCAACAACGACTTTGCCTGCATGAAGGAGGTGCTTTTGCGGCGGTTCGAGAAGCTGAACGAGGGTGACCTGCGCTTCGGAGCGGTCCCCGATTTGATAGTGGTAGACGGCGGCAAGGGACAGCTTACCTACGCACTTGAGGCAAGGGAGGAAAGCGGGCAAAATGTTGAAATTATCAGCCTTGCCAAGCGTTTCGAGCTTGTGTATCTTCCAGATGAAAGCGAGCCTGTGGAGCTTGTCAAAAACAGCTTCGCATACAATCTGCTTGTTAACATAAGGGACGAGGCACACAGATTCGCAATCACCTATCAACGCGGCTTACACGCCAAAAGCACGATCAAATCCGAGCTAACGGCAATCGACGGCATAGGCGAAAAGCGAGCCGCCGCGCTCATTCGGCTTTTCAAATCGATAAACGGAATCAAAAAAGCGACAGCGGAACAGCTGATTGAAGTGGGACTTTCCGAAAAGCTTGCCCAAAGCGTTTTGGACTATTTTGCAAAGCGCGACAGCTGACAGCAAAGCCGCGTTTATTTCTGCCGTCTATCACAAACGCAACAGGGAATTGAAGGCGGTTAAAGATTCCAAATACCCTTGCTATATTGTAGGGGCGAACGGCAAAGCTGCTTTTAATTCTGACGCACAACTATGCTTTGGTTCCTACTAATCTTGCTATTTCGTAGGGGCGAACGGCAAAGCTGCGTTAAATGCGGCTGACGCGCTACTTTGCTTTGGCTCTTACTGACCCTGATATATCGTAGGGGCGAACCCATGTGTTCGCCCGTAAATATATCGCTAATCCGTTTACATAGTAAAGAGGAACAGCCAAAAAAGTGGGCTACTGATGTAGCCCACTTTGGTTTACCTAAGTGTGTGGGGTGAGCGACGGATTTCGCTTACGCTTAGGGAGATGAAAACGAGGAGCGTATAATGATTATGCTAAGGAGCAGAACACCGAGCCGTAGCCTACAAGAGCTTCAACATCAAACGCCATAACTATAATAGTATAGCCTTTGCTTTGTACTTGACAACCATCTAGGTTGAAAAGATAAAATCCTTCATTAGAAAGATAAAGCATTCTGGTTAACTGAGAATAAATGGACAAATCAGAAATGGACTTATATCCACTACACTCCGTTATGTAGTTATTAGTGTCGCTGATATTATCGAACAGATCATAGTAAAAAATGCCTGTATCGCCTGCAGTTGTTACGTTGACTTTATAACTGTCGGGGTATCCGCCTAGACCGTCAATAAGCCTATATCTAAGTGCAAGAGTAGCGGTATATGTGTAAGTTTTTCCTGTGGGAGCAGTCAACGAAGTGTATTTTACAGTAGAACCCTTAGAAGGAGCCGTGATCGTTATTTTCGATACTTTCTTTATGTTGTTATTGACAAAGTCGGATGAATTTGTAACAGAGCTGTCGAACTCGTTGGCTTTGGAAAAGCATACTATTGTACCAAGATTCTTGTTTGTTCCAATATATGCACTGTGACCTGATGTAACGTTGTCGACAAATCCGCTTACTGTATTACCTTGTAACGTACCATAATTTGCGCAGTTACTGAATGTAATATAGGATTGAGTGTTGGTCATATAACAGAACCCGCCCAACTCCGATGTCGATAGCGCACTTGCATAGTTATTGCAATTTGATATACTTAATGTGCAACTCATATAAGCTAATTTATCGTGGTAATTATCATAATATAAATGCGAAGAATAAATTGCTCCAGAACCGTAACTCGTAACGAAGGAGCCATAGGTATTTACATTCGTAATTGAATATTCGTTTGTATACCTATAGGTATTATCTGTTTCGTAGCTAAGCTGAGCATTATTAGGAGCGCAACTGAAAGCAATAATTCCCGCAAAGTCTGTAGTATTATTGAAGAAGATATTAACGTCATATATTGCAACACTTAACGTAGTCCTAAACAACGCGCGGGTAACATTATTAATTGAATAATTGTTTCCGTTTAGGTCGATGTTCTGCTTACTGATGCAGGTATTTCCCGTTTCCCCAAAATCGATATCGTTGACAAGCTTATAAAACTGCTTTGTTTCGTCAACTTCTCCGTTGCTATCATTCATCAAGTGCCACTGCTCGGGAGTGGAAATAAGGTAAGGATCGTTTTCGGTTCCTTGTCCGCCGGCAAACGCACTTGCTGCTGTGATTGTGTACTGGAAGGTTGCCGATACGGTTACGCCGGCTTCGGTGTAAGATACGATCGCCGTGTATATGCCCGGTTCAAAAGCCGTGCTGAAATTTGTGATTGTGATATTGCTTTCGTACGTAGCGTTGTCGATGTCTGCCCATGCGCCATTCTTCTCATACTGAAGCCCGATTGTACTTAACAAGTCGACAGATTCGCCCCGTGTAAACGTAGACTTTGGCAGGGAACTTATCCTTATTGCAGTAACATCACTATCCGTGAAGATGTTGCAACTGCAAAGCAGAAGCAAGCTGAGTAAACAAATTAACAAAATTGATATTTTTTTCATAATTTTTCTCCAAATTTATGTGTATTTACAATTGCGTATGCAATATGTATTATTGTTGAATCGCCCTTAAGTGTCAGGAATATTGTCCGATACCACTCTGACGTCTTAAGCGTTGTGTAATGCCAATCGGGTGAGGGTCTAATCAAGGCTATTGGAAATAACGCACGAAGTATACCTTTCCGGTGCCGTCCACGATTTCGATCTTTGCGACCTTAAGCCCATTTGCAGTAACTGTCGTTTCGTTGTTATTAAACGTATAGCCGCTTACGATGTTTGTTGCGGTGTATTTGTTTGTGCTCGAACCTATTGTCCATGTGTATGTGCGATTCGTGCTATCCATGACGGTTGCATCCGCATTCCATGTTTTGGAGCCGTAGCCTGTCAAATAATTGAAGGAATAGCCGGTATAGGTTGCCTTGTAAGTAACCTTTAACGTCAATCCGTGGTAATTAACGAAGTCTTTTACCGCATCGGGAAGTTCAACCGTTAGATTTGCCGTCTTGTTTGTGGGATCGACCGTTTCGATGTTTGGAGCGTAGCCTGTGGGCATTACGTCTTTGGTGAATGCATCCGCGTGGGTTATACAGCCGATACCCGCGAGTTTATAGCCCTGCAGACCGCTGTTTACCGCAACGCCGACAACTCTTATGCAGTTTGTGCCCTGAAGCACGCGCAAGCTCAAGCTCGTATATTCAACCAAAAGGCTCTTGCTAAGCTCGGCAGTGGGGATCAAATAGGACGAAAGTACGGATTTGCTATCGACGATTGCCTCGCTGACGTTGCTCGTTGCACGCGCGACCGTTCCGTCCATATAGCGTGTCTCTACTTGAGTATAATCGACGCCGAAGGTTGACGAACCCAAAGCAATGGTTTCATACTGAATTTTGCCCATTTGCGCTACTACCTTGTTAACCGATTCGCCCAAACTGTTTTCCTCAAAGCTAACCGATTCGGATGCCTTTAGTTTTATAACAGAGCTTGAGGCAGCGTTTTCGGAGTTCACAACGTTTATGCTGTCGAATGCCCCCTTTTGTACGAAAACCACGCTTGTCGGTAGTAATATCGTAACGTCTTCTCTGATGGTGAGCGTTACCTCGTTGGGTGCGGCAGGAACGGTGGTGATTCCTTTTGTGAACACGATGTGCTTTATTGTTGCGCTGTAGTCGGTGAAATACATTCCGTTGTCATCGATATACAGAGCGTTATCGAGAGAGTATTCTTCCAACGCGTCCGAAATAGCCTGTTGTTGCTCGTCCGACAAATTTTTGATGTTGTCGTCTGTCAATGCGGCAAGCGCGTTGTTAAAGCTCGTCGCCATATTTGTCGTGTTTCCTAGGTTGTCGGTTGCAAGGGTTCTTGCGGTTGCGATTAGGTTGGTTATCGGGTTATTTGAGTGGTTAATGTAGCAAAGACTAGGATATGCGGAGGCAAACGCCTCGATTCCTGTGTAGTTATTGTCGCTGTCGGCATAAGCAGTTCTAAAACCGCTGTATGACAGCTCGATGCTGCCATCTATAACGTCACCGATGTTTAAAAACTGAACGTTATTGGTGTTGCAGTCATAGAAATAGGCGTAACCCTCCAAATTGGATTCCAAATCAACGCCCTTTGCATTCATGAGAACCTCAACCTCCTCGGGAGTGAAGTAACCCACGTCGCTGAAAATCGCCTCCACTAGTATCATCGTATTGATGCTTCTTGCATTGGATTTTCCCTCGGTGATTCTGGCTTTTGTAATCGAATTGGATATGGTCGGAATTAGTATAGCAGCAAGAATTCCGATAATCACAATTACTATCATTAGTTCGATAAGCGTAAACGCTTTCTTGTTTTTCTTATGCTTCATAATCATCCTCCTTTCGACTTCAAGTTAGCTAGGCTCTGTCTATCCAAGAAGCAAAAAGAATAATTTCATTTTCCCGTCGTATCGTTTTAATGTAAACACAGCTCTACTATGCCATTAAATATTTGCCTTGAGGGAAATAATAACAGAAACTCGCTCTTTTATACTCTTGATTAGACTTACCTTGAATCTGCCGCAGTCCCCACAGCTAAGCAAATCCCGCTAGACCTCGCCGGTCACAATGATATTAAGATATATAAACACATCCTCGATAGAGGTGCTGTTTATCGTAATGAAAACGGTCAATCCGTCTTGAATGTGTCTGCTGTTGAGTAAAACGCAATTACCCGAACGGGAAAGACTGTACTCTACGGTGCATCCGTTTATTACCTTTGTAGTTTCAAAATAATGCGAATTAGCACGTTTGTATTCATCGTTGTCCTTGTTCTCAAACGCCTTTACGGTAATGGTGCTGCTTTCGTCGCCGACGATTTCATAGGTTTCGATCCATGCGACGGGATTATCTCGGCTAAAGGCAATAACGCTGTAAGTGATATTGCCGAATTGACTTAACTTTGACGTGTACCCCATAGAGTTAAGCGTTGCGGAATTGCTGTCCGAAGCCTGTACCCACGTTATTTGCGACGTGGTTGTAGAAGGAAAGAATATTCCGATCAAAGCAGCAATAAGCACAACGGCAAACGAAATGGCTATCGCCTTTCCGATAAATCTACGCGGTTGTCGCTCTGCAGTGCCCGAAGTCTGTGCAAGCTTTCTTTGGAGCTTCAATTTGAAGTCCTTTCCGAGCTTTATAGAATCCACATATTTCTTAAACTCATTATTCATGTTATCAATTCCCGTATCCTGTTAATTGTCAGAATCTTACTCTGTCGAAAACCTTCGCACAATTGATTTTCAATCGGCGTGATAATGATTCTCGAAGTCTATCTCAATCCGTGTTGCCCTTAAATAACCTGCAAACTCCTATTCCCTTTTCCTATAAAAGCCTGATTCATCATCGTCCTCTATATATTGTTTTAATCGAATGCGCCCACGTCTGAGCCACTGTCCGACTGTGATTTTATTCCTATTCAACAACTCGGCGATTTCATTAATGGAATAGTCCTCATAGTAGTACATTAGAATTGCCGTAGATTGCATCGGCGGAAGTCGTTTAATCAAGGCGGCCAATCCGTCCTCTTGCTCTGCCTCTTGCATCGGAATCTCCTCCGCCTCGTCCAATGAAACGTTCCGCTTCTTAGATGCGGACTTTTTCAAATCCTTGCACTTATTGACGACGACTTTTATCAGCCAATTCTTAAGGTGAAGCGCGCTTTCGAATTGCGGCTTGTTCACTGTTACGTATTTGATGAATGCGTCTTGGACAATATCCTCCGCATCGCATCGATCTTTTGTGTAAAAAAAGGCAATCCGAAAAAGCGTATCGCCGTACAAGTCCACGGCGTCACTTAGGTTTTCGTCGTATTTATCTGCAGATATATCCATATTGCCCTCTCAAATGTGTTACGATTTTCTATTCGAATAAAATACAATAATCGTTAATCATGCTTCAGTTTTTTTCGAAGAATGTGTTTTTGATGCTTGAATTATTTAACGCGATCCGTAACGGAACTACATAAAAATGCACTGGGCTTCAACTCAAGTCGCCGATGAATAATGTTAATCAAACTAGATTAACAATAGCATCTTATTTGTTATATTTCGCAGTGTTTACAACATGAGGCTTTGTTCCTTATTCCGTAACACATTGCATTAATTTGCATATTCTTAACTCTTTCTTGTATTGCTCGGATTTCCACTGCATTAAAAAAGGGGCTGTCGACAACTCGACAACCCCGTGATATCATAAATTATATCAACACTTCGATACTAACTAGCTTCTAACAAATTTATTAGATGCAGATTATCATGAGTCCTTTATTTACCCAAACGCTTTTCGTCTTTCTTCCAAGCGTTAAGTTTATGTGCCTGCTTACGTTTTCTCACAATAACTACGATAATAACGATGACCAACGCACCGACTAAGCATATCGTACCGATGACTTCCCAACCAAGAGAGGACGTTTTTCCTGAGGAATTGCTTTCTTCCTCTTCTTCCTCTTCCTCTTCTTCCTCGTTGTCGTCTAAACGTTCATCAGCTAAGTCGGAAAGGCTGAAGTCGTAGAAGATTGCATTATCAAAGTTTGCGCCTTCGCTTGTGCCGTTGAAAAGAATAGGATCGGGAACAACTGTTTCCTCTTCTTCTTCCTTTTTATCTTCGGTTTCTTCGGGGAACACATAGCCTAGCTTTTCGACTTCCTCTTGGAAAGCTGCCTTTTCAAGAGTGGTATAATCAGCCATATCCACCAGAATAGAACCCGTAGTCGTACCGGTGCCGTCCTTCAAGCCGTTCCAAATCTCAATGGTAACGGTTCTTGCGACCTCGCCCGTGGCAAGATAGAAAACGTATTCGGTGAAGCCGTTGCCTAAATCAACGGATGTGCGCTTCAATACTCTGTCGGCGTTTGCCGTAGCTTCTGCGGCGTTGAGGTGCAAGTTGATGTCACCGCTGATATAGATATTCAATGCGCCGTCCAATTCCTTCGCAACAATCGAGAAACGGTAATAGGTGCTTGCTGTGAGGGAAACAGTGCTGCTCTTTAAACCGAACGACGTTTCGACGTTGTTGGTCATCCAAAGCATATTATTGTAGCCATCCGAGATAAAGTCGGCGGCGGTAATGCCAAGTGCTAGGTTTTTATCGACTTCGGTGGAGTTTAACACGCCGAAGTTCACGGGATAGACCACATCACCTTGGTCATCTACAATAAGGTTACCGTCATCGTCCACGAATGAGTAGTTGATTCCCGTTCCGAACATACCCGTCCAACCGGAGGGAGCGTAGGGGTAGGAGCCCAGAAGCTCGTTGGATGCGTAATCATCAAACAAGCCGTTTGTCAGGGTGGAAGTACCTAAGGTCGACGAGAGCTGCAACTTCTTAATATAAGTGCCGCTGGTTGAGTCGCTGTAATCCTTCTTTGTGATTTTGTTTACTTCCAATTCGGTGATGTAAAGAATTCCCTTTTGGTTGAGGTTGCTGTCCGATGCTTGTGCACGTGATCCGACATATGCTTCCAACCAAAGTGTTACATCTTCGGTCTGACTAGGCATAACATAGAAGCTATACTTAACCCAACCGTTCATCTTGTCCTCGGAGATATCCGAAGGAGTGGTAATTGAAGTAAAGCTACTCGAATACTTTCCGCTTGCATCGTTGAGATAGATATTTGCGCCCGTATTGGGATTCATTCCTACCATTCTTACGTACATGCTTACGACGTAATAGTCGTTATAGGAGTACTTGTTCACGGTGAAATCGCTTTGAGTGCCGTCCTCGATAAGCTTAGAAAGGATGATACCGCCGACGCCGCTAGTTCCTGCGGTATTTGTAATCTTATAGATTAACAAATCGTCCACCGTACCCGTTTCGTCAGAGATAAACGGGAAATATATTGTATTTTTATAAGTTGCAGCCTCGGAGTTGAGATAGTCATCAACCGAAATAACACTGATCCAATCTTCAACCTTACTGTTTCCCGAATAGATGAAGTCGGGATTTTCGGACAAAGCCTTCAGCTCGTCAACCTGCGCCGTGGTGTACAAATTTGCGATATTTTCGGTATCGTCTTTAATCGAGTAGTAGGAGTAGACCTTCGTTTGAGGCGTGGTATCCTTCTCTCTCAAAGCCGAGCCGTAGTCGCCCGCGGTAACTTCGGAGCATACGATATTATCGATAAACGCCGTTCCGGTAGCCAAAATCAAATTGTTAAGTCCCAAGCCAAACTCGAAATACATAGTTTTGCTGGAGCTTTCGTTTCCTCTGATGTAGTATTGGTATAGTTTCCAAGCTCCGCCTGTCTCGATACTCTTGAAAGACAAGCCGTCAACCAAATCGTCCGAGCTGTCCGAGGCGGAAGAAGTAGTCTTCAACACGACCGAAAGTCCGTTGCCGGATTGAACGCCCACGGTTTTTACCCAAAAACTGATTTTATAAAAGCTCTCGGATGCAACCGAAAAACTCGAAGAAGTAAATCTTGCGTAGCTTTCTTTATAGGACGAAACCATAAAGACTCTCGACGTGTCGGTATCTTCATTTAAATCCTTGTCCTCACCAAGCAATTTTGCCGCTTCCTCGCGTTCTTCCTCGGTCAAGGATAGATCCGTCGAGGGCGTGTAAGGATTGCTCACGGTGTAGCCGGCTTCCTTGGAGGTCAAAACACCGTTGATGTTCGTGCCCGCCTTAGCCCATTCTTCTTCTGTCGTTCCGACAACTCCGCTCAAAATCTTGTCGTTGTCGTCTTGGGAGATCGTCCAGTAGTGCGCCATACGCGGATAGGTCAATTGATCATAGTCAATTGAGTAATCAAAACCACCGTTAACAATCTTGTTCGCGCTTTTTTGGACAGTTGTCGTCGTGTTGCTGACTTCAGAGTGAGTCGTCGCTTCAAAGTTGATGTACTTTATCGTAGCAACCAAGAAGAACGCAAGAAGCAAAAGCAACACAACCAAAACAATAAGCTTTTGAATAAGAATATTCTTTGGTTGCGCGGTAGCGGCGGGAGCATCTCCCTTAATGTAACTGTTTGTCTTTTTTCCCATCTTAATACCACCTAATGTGTATAGTTTATATAATAACCATGCGCAAAACGCACGATTAATTGCGTAGATAGATGAATCGGCATTTGTCCGTTAACAATTTGTGCCTTGTTTCGGGTGAGGGTGGCAGTGAAGATTCATACAACGAGCCGTCGCAGCCTCTATCCAAAAGCACCTGACAAGTATATTCCAAATAAGTTAAATATTTGTTAAAAGCGTTATTCCATATTGCGCGCACGATAGTCATCAACAAGCCACACAAGCCAACTTGCATAAATTTAATCGCGCAAGACAACGGGACTTTTTAAGCCCGTCTTTGTATTCTAATACAAAACACAAAGAAAATCAATTACATTTGATATATTTATTGTATTTTTTTCCGAAAAAGACAAAATAATAGCGAAAAGCTTTTTGCGCAACACGCAAGTATGAGGTTGGATAAGATATGAAAAAGATTATAGTGCCGTTACTGGCTTTGGCAATAGGGTTTATTACCGGTTTCAATGGCGGTGGCGGCGGAATATTTGCCGTCTTATTATTGCTGTACGTTTTAAAATACCCCGCGAAGAAGGCGCACGCAACCGCTATCTATATTATTTTCCCGTTGTGCGCGATATCGGCGATCATCTATCTATTTACAAACCGAATCGATGTGGCAGTGGCTTTGCCTGCAACCTTGGGTGTCGCAATAGGCGGAGTCGTCGGAGCATATTTGCTCAACAACCTCAACGACGAAAAAATCGGCTATATCTTCGGCGTTATACTTCTCGCATCCGCCTGCTATGTCGCGTTTGGCTAAGAGATTCATCATAGACGACTTTGTTCAATCCCGACGGTATATTGTCGGAATGAAAATAGATAAAAAGGGTTTGCTTGGGATAATGCTTGCATTTTTTCGTGATCCGTGTTAACATATATGTACAATAATATACTATATTGCTTCCGATTTTGTATATTTGTCGAGTGGATATTTGAGGAGATTATTCGATGAGAACATTTATTGCATTGGAATTGCCCGACAAGACATTGGATTACGTCGATCGCACGCAAGAGGAGCTGAGCCGTTATATCGAGGGAAACTTCGTTTATTCGGCTAATATGCACATAACGGTGGATTTTTTGGGCGAGATTACCCCCAAAATGTGTCAAAAAGCGATGGAAATCATCCGCTCGGTGTCGTTTTCCTGCTATGCTTGCGATATATCGCTCGGTAGGCTCATGCTTTACGGAAAAGGTGTCGTTGTTCAGGAGATTAAGCTCAATCAAGCTCTCTCAAGCCTGAAAAACGCTTTGGATATCTTACTTAAAAACGAAGGCTTTACACTGGAGGATCGCCCCTTCAAGCCGCATATTACTCTTTTGCGCCAAGCAACTCATACTCAAAACTTCAACGAGATCAAGAAAAATATCGCTATCTACAACCGCCCGCAATCGGCACAAACACTCACGTTGTTTTTAAGTGATAACTCCTCGGGCAAATACGTCTACTCTCCGCTTGAAAGAGTTACCCTGTTAAGTAACCCCGCCGTTATCGTTTAACCTTCCTTCAGATTTACTAGCTTGCGCATGATAACCGACGCTTTGCTTATATCGAAGTAGGCGGTATATGATATGTGCGGCTCTTGGAGTATAACCGAACAGTCCAAGAACGGAAGCGGTTGCAAATTGTGCATTTATATACATATTATTAATAATTATTATTTATCCAAAAGTGCGGTTTCGGAGGCTTTTTTGAGTGGTTTTGTTTAAAAAATGCTTGTTATTGTCTAATACACTGCTATTATACTAATTAAGTAAAGCTGTTTTATACACTTTTTTTATGGATACGATTGCTTTTTTTGTGTGTTTGGTTGTAAAATTATACTGCTTCGGTTTTGAATAAGAAAATTGCGGAAGCGGAGGGAAAGAATAAAGAAGGCGGCTAATTAAATGTTTGCAACGAATGGGACTTTATCCGAGGAGTTTGCAAATGCAAGAAAACAAAAGATAAATCGGCATACAAGGAGGGCATATGATAAGGACGGTAATAATCGATAAAGGGCTTGGGATTGAACAAGTGGTTGCTGTGGCGCGTTTTGGGGCGAAGGTTAGGCTTAGCGAAAGGGCGAAGGACAGGATTGCGCGGAGCAGAGCATTGATTGATAATATCGTGGAAGGCGGGGAAGCAGTTTATGGCGTCAACACGGGATTCGGAAAATTCAGCGATGTTGCAATAAGCCGCGGCGATGCCGTTCGTTTACAGGAAAACCTAATTATGAGTCATGCTTGCGGTGTCGGCGAGCCGTTTTGTAAGGAGATAGTGCGCGGAATGATGCTGTTGCGAGTAAACGCTTTGTCGGTCGGTTACAGCGGAGTGAAGCTCGACACGGTTGAGTTGCTAGTGGAACTACTCAACAAGGACGTGATACCTTACGTCCCGTCTAAGGGAAGCTTGGGTGCCAGCGGTGATCTGGCTCCTCTGTCGCACGTTGCGTTATGCTTGATCGGAAAGGGCAGGTGCTATTACAGAAACAAGCTTATGGACACGGAAGAAGCGTTTGCCAAGTGCGGATTAAGCAAGGTTACTCTCGGCGAAAAGGAGGGACTTGCGTTAATAAACGGTACGCAAGCCATGAATGCAATCGCCGTGCTTGCGGTTTATGACAGCCGGTATTTAATGGAAATCAGCACTAAGGTTGCAGGCTTGACGATAGAGGCTTTAGGCGGAATAATCGATGCTTACGATGACAGAGTGCATCAAATAAGGCTTCAAAAGGGGCAGATCGAAATTGCGCGTCAGCTTCGCGAAAACCTACGTGGAAGCGCGAATATAAGAAAGCAGGGTGACGAGCGTGTTCAGGACGCGTATACGCTTAGGTGTATTCCGCAGGTTCACGGTGCAAGCTACGATGCCATTAGCTATATTGAAGGGATTGTTTCCAACGAAATCAACGCGGTTACGGATAATCCCGTAATAATTCCTACGGGAGAGGCGATAAGCGGCGGAAACTTTCACGGGCAGTATTTGAGTATGGCTATGGATTATCTTGCGATTGCCGTTGCCGAGCTTGCCAACATCAGTGAAAGGCGCACCGAGCGTATGGTTAATCCGCAATTAAACTATGGCTTACCGGCGTTTTTAGTGGAAAAGGGCGGACTTAACAACGGCTTCATGATTCCGCAGTACGTTGCTGCCGCGCTTGTTTCGGAGAACAAGGTGCTTTGCCACCCGGCTGTTGTGGATTCCATTACCAGTAGCGCAAATCAGGAGGACCACGTCAGTATGGGTATGACCGCCGCAAGAAAGGCGCGAGAGGTCATCAAGAATGTGCAAAACGTTTTGGGAATAGAGCTTATGACCGCATGTCAAGCAATCGAGCTTGCCAAAAAGCAAGACAAGCTGTCCGACATCAACGCGAAGAGCTGGCACACGGTAAGAAAATTCGTGCCGTACGTTGCAGAGGACGTATATCTTGCACCGCTTATCGAAAAGTGCGAGCAAATAATTACGGAGCAATTGCTTTAGAAGCTTTTTACGGAACAACTTGCTCAAGATACATCCATTGAAGAGCTGTTCGAGTAGCTTTTTACGGAACAACTTGCTCAAGAAGCTTTTTACGGAAAATTGCTTAGACTAAGTGCCTTCGGTTTTGTTGATTAGGCGAGTGGTTGTGTTAAAATAAAGAATCCAAAAAGGCGTTGTTGAAATTGAGCAAGCTTGAGTAGGAATAGAATATTATAGGATTTAGGATAGAAAAGGGACGGTAAAAGTTGAAAGAATAAAGTGCCACAGTTTCGGACTGCGTGGTTTACTCGTGCGAAGTTACGTACGTTAATGTACGCTCTTGGCACACTCAAAGCTCGGCTGTAAGAACCAATCTACACCACCCTATCCTTTCAAGTAGTTTTTGTGACGGAGGTCATGTGTATAAATATGAGAGAATTGACGCTTAATGAGTTGCCAAGCAAAAAGGCGTTTGACGCGAAGTACAGGAGGGCTCCCAAGCGGGATGCCGCTTTGAGTGAGGACGACAAGGTGCTTGCCATACTGAACGCATTGCGTTACTGTCCGAAAGAGTGGCACGAGGAGTTAATACCCGAGTTTGTTGAGGAATTGAACACACGCGGAAGGGTTTACGGTTACAGATTCCGTCCCGAGGGAAGAATATACGGAAAGAGCATTGACGAATACAAGGGCAAATGTATCGAGGGCAAGGCTTTTCAGGTGATGATCGACAACAATTTGGACTTTGAAATTGCACTTTATCCGTATGAGCTTGTGACCTACGGCGAAACAGGACAGGTGTGCCAAAACTGGATGCAATACGTATTGATAAAAAAGTACTTGGAGGAGTTGACCGACACGCAGACTCTTGTGGTTATGAGCGGACACCCCTTAGGACTCTTTGAAAGCAATAAAAAGAGTCCCAGAGTAATTATTACCAATTCGCTAATGGTCGGGCTTTTCGACGATCAGGAAAGCTGGAAGCGAGCCGCCGCTATCGGAGTGGCGAATTACGGACAGATGACTGCAGGCGGTTGGATGTACATCGGACCGCAGGGAATCGTACACGGAACATACAATACCATACTCAATGCGGGAAGACTGAAGCTCGGGATTAAGAAGGGGGAGAGCCTTGAAGGCAAGCTCTTTGTCAGCAGCGGTCTAGGAGGTATGAGCGGAGCGCAGGGAAAAGCCGTAACGATTGCAAAGGGCGTGGGAATTATTGCCGAGGTGGACATTTCGCGCATAATAACCAGATACGAGCAGGGCTGGGTAAGCTGTATCGCGTATTCACCCGAGGAAGCCTTCGCGCTTGCAACAAAGGCGATCAAGAACAAAGAAACCACGGCGATTGCCTTTTGCGGCAATATTGTGGATTTGTTGGAGTACGCGATTGCCGAAGATCTTCACATTGATTTATTAAGCGATCAAACAAGCTGTCACGCCGCATACGACGGAGGCTACTGTCCGCAGGGCTTGAGCTTCGAGCAAAGGACAGAGCTTATAAGAAGCGACGAGCATAAATTCAGACAGCTTGTGGACATATCGTTGAGGAGACACTTTAACGCCGTTAAGTCGCTTGTGGAACGCGGAACGTACTTTTTCGACTATGGCAACAGCTTTATGAAGGCGGTTTCCGATGCGGGCATTACGGAAATATGCAGAAATGGTAAAGACACGATTGACGGCTTTATTTTCCCCAGTTATGTCGAGGACATTTTGGGGCCGGTTTGCTTCGACTATGGTTACGGACCGTTCAGGTGGGTATGCTTGTCGGGCAAGGAGAGCGATCTTGACAGGACGGACGAAGCCGCTGCCGAATGTATCGATAAGGATAGACGTTTTCAAGATTACGACAACTATGTTTGGATTAAGGAAGCAAAGAAAAACAAGCTTGTCGTGGGAACGCAGGCAAGAATACTCTACTCCGATGCCGAGGGCAGACTCAAAATCGCTCTTAGGTTTAACGAGCTTGTGAGGGAAGGAAAGGTCGGTGCGATTATGCTTGGCAGAGATCATCATGATTGCGGCGGGACGGACTCACCGTTTAGAGAGACGAGCAACATCAAGGACGGCTCCAACATAATGGCGGATATGGCTACGCAGGTTTTTGCAGGCAATGCCGCTCGAGGAATGAGCCTTGTCGCGCTGCATAACGGCGGCGGAACGGGTATAGGAAACGCCATAAACGGTGGATTCGGTATGGTTTTGGACGGAAGCGAGAGAGTGGACGAAATTCTCAAGGTCAGTATGACTTGGGACGTTATGGCAGGTGTGGCAAGAAGAAGCTGGGCGCGTAACCCCAACGCTGTCGAAACTGCCGAGGAATTCAATTCCAAACACGGAAGGAGCTGTATTACAATGCCCCACCTCGCCGACAGAAACGCAATCGTCGAGGCGTTCAAGAAATAGAAAGAACATATTAATATATAGAAAGACAATTAAATTATAGATAGGATAAAAATAAAGAGGATAGAAAGATGTTAAAGCAGATAATGGAATGTGTACCCAACTTCAGCGAAGGAAGGGATAAGGCAAAGATCGAAGCTATCGTGGATTGCTTCAGGAACAGAGAGGGCGTAATTCTTTTGGATTACAGCTCGGACAGTGATCACAACAGAACGGTTGTTACGGTAGCAGGCGAGGTCGAACCGCTCAAGGAAGCCGTGGTTTGCGCCGCAACGAAGGCGAAGGAAATAATTGACCTACGCATACAGAGGGGACAGCACCCCAGAATGGGCGCAGTGGACGTAATTCCCTTTATTCCTATCAAGAATGTAACCGCCGAGGATGCCATTGAGGTAAGCAAGGAGGTCGGAAAGCGTATTTGGGAAGAGGTCGGAATCCCTGTATTTTTGTACGAAAAGTCTGCTACTCGTCCCGAGCGTGAAAATCTTGCTAAAATCAGAAAGGGTGAGTTCGAGGGAATGGCGGAAAAGATGAAGAGCGAGGATTGGCACGCCGATTTCGGATACGATGCTCCTCACCCCAGTGCGGGCGTAGTCGCCGTAGGCTGCAGAATGCCCTTGGTTGCCTTTAACGTCAATTTGGACAGCAAGAGCTTGGAAGAAACCACCGCTACGGCAAAGAAGATAAGACATATCGGCGGCGGCTTGCATTTTTGCAAGGCTATGGGCGTGGATTTAAGCCACAGAGGTCTTATGCAGGTTTCAATGAATATGACAGACTACACTAAAACGCCGCTGTATTTTTCGTACGAGCTGATCGGAATGGAAAGCAAACGCTACGGTGCTCACATTGTGGAAAGTGAAATTATCGGTCTTGTTCCCTATGATGCATTGTATGCTTGTGCGGAATACGTGTTAATGTGCGAGGGAAAGAGCGCGGACGAAATCAAGGAATTGTCCAAGCACGATATAATCGCAAAAGCAAGAGATTACCTTAAAATCGCCGACTTTTCCGAGGATCAGGTTCTTGAAGTGCTTTTGGATAAGAGAAATAACGCATAACGCATAACTTTATTGCTTTGCAAATAGGCAGAGCTTCACGTTAAACCGCAGAAACAGTCAAAGCTCGGGTTATACGCAAAGGCTTAAGGGAAGCAAAAGATAAGGAGAAACTCATAAGCAGCAACCCGACATCGGTTTTGATTTCGAAGGATTAAGGGAAGCAAAAGGTAAAGAAGGTACTATTTAGCAACAACCAGACATCGGTTTTAACCTCAAAGGCTTAGGAAAGCAAAAGGCGATACGGCAGGAAAGGAAAGTATGGGTGATTTTTATGTGGTGGCAACGCCGATAGGCAACTTGGGCGACATAACCAAAAGGGCGTTGGAGGTTTTTAAGTCCGTGGATTATGTTGTTGCAGAGGACACGCGCGTTACCGGACAGCTTTTAAGGTGCTTCGAGATAAACAAAAAGCTGATTTCCTGCCACAAGTTCAGCGAGCATCAGAAAGCCGATGAAATCCTATCGTTGTTGGAGCAGGGCTTTTCGTTGGCTTATGCAACAGATGCAGGAACGCCATCGATAAGCGATCCCGGTGCAGTGCTTGTGGGATTCTTGGCAAATAACGGAGTGGATATTATTCCCGTTCCGGGCGCAAGTGCGGTTACCGCGGCTTTGAGCGTGTGCGGCTTCAACGAGAACGAATTCTCCTTTTTGGGATTTTTGGGTAGGAATAAAGGCGACATTACAAGAAGACTGGAAGCAGAGAAGACATCAGCCGTTCCGCTGTTTGTGATATACGAATCGCCGATAAGAGTTATCGATACTCTGCGAATTGTTGCACAGGTATTTCCCGATGCTCAAGCCGTCGTATGCAACGATATGACGAAGAAATTCGAGCGCGTGTATAGAGGCGACATCGATAATGTGATTGCCGAGCTTGATGCCAATGAAAAGAGCGGTAAGGGCGAATACGTCGCGGTTATCCGCAAGAATAGCAAGCCAAACCCCGATCGGGAGCAACAGTCGATCGAATCCATGCTCACAGACATCATGGCGAAAGAAGGTCAAACGCTTACCGCCGCGGTAAAGCTACTCAACGCACGTGAAAAAGAGCTGAAGAAAAGAGATATTTACGACGCTTCATTGAGATTAAAGGAGTTGTTCGAGTAATACAAGCCGACCGATCGGTTACGCATAATTATTGATGAGCGAATGCTTGGCTCCAATCGCTCGTCGAGTGAACAAACGAGAAACGGAGGGAAAAATGAAAACGTTGTTATGGCAACCCACTAAGGAATACATCGAAAGTACGAATATGTACGACTTTATGCAGACTGCGAACAAAATTACGGGACAAAAAATGAAGAATTACCGTGAATTGTACGAGTTTTCTGTAGGTCAACCGGAGGTGTTTTGGGATTTACTTTGGAAGTATTTGGGCGTGATATCCACACCGTACGACAAGGTAGTAAGCAATATAAACGAATTTATTACGACAAGGTGGTTTTTGGGCGCGAAGATGAATTACGCAGAGAATCTGCTTAAGTTCGGAGACAGCGACCGTATCGCCATTGTTTTCAGGGGCGAAAACTCCGTAAGGAGAGTTATTACATACAGGGAATTGACTTCGCAGGTCAAGAGGACGGCATGCAAGCTCAAAGAGCTCGGCGTTAAAAAGGGCGACTTCGTATGCGGGTATATGCCCAACCTTCCCGAAACCATAATTGCTATGCTTGCAACGGGAACTGTCGGCGCGGTTTGGTGCTCTTGCGCCACCGACATAGGTCAGCTTGCCGCAATCGACAGGCTCGGTCAGGTTGCTCCAAAGGTTATGTTTACCGCCGACGGTTATTATTATAAGGGAAAGGCGTTTAATGTATTGGACAACGCCAAGGAAATCGTCAAGGGTATACCCTCCGTGCAGGCGGTTATCGTTGCGCACTATGCCGGCGATATGGCGATTGACTGTATTCCAAACGCTCTGTCTTATGATGAGGTGCAAAAGACAGACGAGAGTGGCTTCAGCTTCGAGCAGGTGGAGGCAACCGCTCCTGTTGTGGTTATGTTCAGCTCGGGAACGACGGGTAAGCCTAAGTGTATGGTTCAATCGGTGGGCGGACTTCTCATCAACCAGCTTAAGGAGTTGGTTTTGCATCACGATATGAAGCCGAACGACATAATGCTTTATATCACGACTTGCTCGTGGATGATGTGGAATTGGCAGGCGGCGGCTCTCGGTGCGGGTTCGACGGTTGTTCTTTATGACGGCAACCCGTCCTATCCTCAAACCGATGCTATTTGGCGTATTCTCGAGGAAGAAAAGGTTACGGTTTTCGGACTTTCGGCAAGCTATATTCACTCGCTTTTAAAGTCGGAGTTCAGCCCAAAGGACTTGGGACTTACCTTACCTTGCTTAAGGTGCATATCCCAAACAGGCTCTGCACTGTCCGACGAGGGCTTCAAGTACGTTTACAGAGAGATAAAGAGCGATTTGCATTTCAACTCTATTGCGGGCGGCACGGACATCAACGGGTGCTTTGCAAGCGGCAATCCCATGTCACCGGTATACTCCAACGAGCTGCAGGCACCGGGTTTGGGTATGAAGATTAACTGCTTTAACGAGGACGGAAAGCCCGTTCGCGATGTACAGGGCGAGCTGGTTTGTGAACAACCCACGCCGTCGATGCCTCTGTATTTTTGGAACGATCCCGACAACGAAAGATATAAGGCGGCTTACTTCGGTATGTTCGGCAACGTTTGGAATCACGGAGATTACGTCGTTTTTGACTCTTTTACCGGTGGGATCACCTTTTATGGCAGAAGCGACAGCGTTTTGAAGCCGTCGGGCATCAGAATCGGCACGGCGGAGATTTACAATCAGGTCAGAAAAATCGACTGCGTTTTGGATAGCTTGGCTATCGGACAGCAGTACAACAACGATCAACGCATTATTTTGTTCGTGCAAATGAAATACGGCAAGCTCACCGACGATATCATTAAGGAGATTAAGCATGTGTTGAAGGTCAACGCATCGCCGCGACACGTTCCTGCCCTAATTATCGAGGTTCCGGACATTCCCAAAACGCTTAACGGCAAAAAGGTGGAAAGCGCGGTAACCAATATCGTCAACGGCAGAAAGGTTACCAACAGAGACGCTTTGATTAACCCCGAAAGCTTGGACTTCTTCTATGCGAATCTACCCTCGCTTCAATAACGGAAGCATCGAAAGTCATGTAGAGACGTGGCTATGCAAAAATTTCGGCTGTAATGCTTGTATCGGATCCAAAATCCGCATCAAGGAATGATTGCATCGCATTTTGCGTGTAGAATTACCATAAGCAAATTCAATTGGACAAAAGTTTAAAGCACAAAGTTTTTCATTTTGATACACGATAGAAATAAAATAAATGGGAATACAAAACGGGCGGCATAGAGTCGCCCGTTTCAAATAATTCCTTAAAATATGAATTTGATTTTACTTCTGCTCATCGGGGTTTTCATCGGTTACTTCATTGCTTTTGATGTTCCGTTTATTGAAACCGATATCCTTCAGTTTTTTGAAAACGGGGCGTCTTAAAAACATAGCCAATACGATTATGACTTGTGCAGGGCAACCCACAATAAACAACGTAGCCGGCGATTTTTCGAGCAGCGAAAGATAAACCGAAAGCAATAATCCCCAAACCAAAATCGAGATATAAATACAGAGCTGCCATTTCTTCGAGCCGATAGAGCCAAACACAATATGCACGATGCTCGAAGCGGGAATCGCGTAAATAAAGCATAGCCAAGTCCGACTTAGGTCCGGAGCAAGCCAACTCAAAAGGCTGAAAACGAGAGTGGCAATCAGCCATATTCCTACGGTAATGAGCCACGAAAGGACTGTATGGTTAATCACCCACGAGGGCTGTCTTTTGCTTGTTTCGGTATTAATAAGGTCGTCAACGCCGATGCCGTACAATTCGGCGATTCTACACATGGTCAGAAAATCCGGCATACCTTCCGCGCGTTCCCACTTTGATACGGATTTGTCGGAATAATTAAGTTTTTCCGCTAATTCCAATTGCGTCAATCCGTTTTTACGTCTGTAATAAACCAGATTTTCCGCTATAGCTTGTTTTATCAAAACTTCGTCCATTGACCTACCTCCTTAAACATTATAGTCGATACAACCCGAGAAGTCAAGCAATTATCGTATTCTATTGTGAGTAGAGTTAACATTTTACGACTCTACTCGGCAGTTTTTTAGTGGTGGAGTCATTTTTTATGCAAGTAGGTTGTATTTTTCTGAATAATCCTATATCATTGAATTGTGCAAAGTGTGGGATAGGTGTTTTCAGCACGCCCACTTTGCTGATAAATATAAGTATAGAAGTAATGAGTTGTCGTGCATTGTCAAGTGCCAGGATAAGCAAAGTCACTGTAGTTGGGATTGCACGGATGTAAATATTATTATAATCGGGCGGTTGCCTACGGAGGAAGAGATTTGAGAGAATACGTAATTATTACCGATACTTCGTCGAATTTGACGAATGAAATAATAGATAGATATGGTATCGAAATAGTTCCTTTGATTTTCGTGAGCGAGGGCAAAGAGTATTTGAGTTACGAAAAGAATGCAGACAACGATTTGTCCGCATTTTACGATATGCTAAGGCACAAGAAACGTTTCACTACGACAAGCGTCAACCAAGCGCAGTTTTGTAATGCTTTCGAGGGCGCATTGAAGGAGGGCAAGGATGTCCTTTATCTTGGCTTTTCCTCGGCATTAAGCGGAACCTATGCTGCTGCGATAAACGCAAAGAGTATTCTTGAAAAGGAATACCCCGAAAGAAAGATAGTGACGGTGGATACTTTGGGAGCATCCTTGGGACAAGGGCTGATGGTAATCAAGGCCGCTGAAATGAAGCAAAGCGGCATGAGCATAGACGAGGTCGGCAATTGGGTGGAGAATAACAAACTGCACATTTGCCATTTTTTCACGGTTGATAATTTAGAGTATCTGTTTTTGGGCGGCAGGGTATCCAAGTCTGCGTATTTGATTGCAAATATGGTCAATATTAAGCCCATAATGCATATGGACGACAACGGTAAACTTGTTGCAACGGGCAAGGTTATCGGCAGACGTAAGTCAATACAGACAATTGCGGATATGGTCGTAAAGAATATTATCAATCCCGAAAGCCAAACCGTATGCATTTCGCACGGTGACTGCATTGCGGACGTCGAAAATCTCAAAGCAAAAATCGAAGCCAAAATCAAGGTCAAGGAGTGGGTAGTTAACTACGTTGACCCGGTTGTGGGAATCCACAGCGGCCCCGGAACGATTGCGATATTCTTTATCGGCGATAAAAGGTAATAATTGCGGCTAATGAGGCAGAATTGTTTTAATTTTACCCATATAACCCGACATAGACTATTAGTATAGTACGAACTGCGCATAAAATAAAAGAAAATACAATTAATAGGGAATCTTCGATCACCTCTTCGATTCCCTTTTTAGATTAAGTAGAAAGAGAAAATGGAAAAAGGGAATCTTCGATCACCTCTTCGATTCCCTTCTTTGATCAAGTAGAAAGAAAAATAAATTAAAGGGAAACTTCGGTAGATCCGTCGATTCCCTTTTTCGGCATATTGACCAATCATCGTTATTTGCACGTAATTTATGCACATGTGTCTCACTCCGCTTGCCGATCGAAGCAGCCATTAAGCAACACAGTCGAACGCTAAACTATATCCTGTTTTCTAAACGCCAAGGCGCAAGGAATTGTGACAATTGCGACGAATACTATGGTGGAGATTGCGGTTTTAAGTAGCAGTGCGGCATCAAAATCACCCAAAACAAGCTTTGCCGATGCATACCCCGAAACGTATTCCATGGTGTTAATTAGCGTAGCGTTGGTTGATGCATATAGCGCGGAGCCAACCAGTCCGATTCCCATAGAATAAACAATGGTGATAATCAGCGGTAAAACCAATTTATGGCATACCATACACAACGCAGTTCCGAGAGCTATGTTTTGAATAAAGAGTAAAACTCCGATAAGCAAAGCAAGAAATAGCCGTCCTATGGCTTGTGCGTTAAGTGCGCTTCCGTAACCCAAAACGATGATGCTTAGGGCAAAAGTCGCAATATAAAACGCGACAAGTAAAACGGTTCCGTAAATCGAAGCTGTAATTATTGTGCCATAAAAGACCTTTATGCGAGAACGACCGCTTGCGATTTTGTAACGGATGGTGTTATTGGAAAAGCAAGCGGCAACAAATATCAAAACGGCGATCGGAATCAAAAGTCCTGCGTTGTTTCCCGTGCTCAATGCGGCGAAGGTAACGAGCTCGCCATTGTACTGCGGAAGCTCGAAATCGCCCAATGAATCGGTAGTGTTTAGCAATTTAGGAATAAAAAAGTACAAAACGACCGAAAACAGTGCGAGTACAACCAGTGCGATAAGCATAATTTTTGCTAAAAGGTTCTTTCGCAGTTCCAGTAAATCCGCTCCCAATAGGTTTTTCACATCGCACCTCCCACATTGTTGCGTACAGATTCCCCCAAAAGGCTCAATATAACAGCATTTAGGTTTTTCACATCGCACCTCCCGCATTTTTCCGAACGAGGTCGAAATAATAGCTCTCCAAATCGGGCGACGAGGTATTAACGCCGTACACCTCTACTCCGATATTGTCGAGGACATGAATTACGGAGGAAAGTGATAGGTTACCGTAGAATACAAGGTCGTTTCCCCGAAGCTCGCAATTCGTGATGCCGGCATTTCTCATGCTATCGATGACAGCTTGAGTGCCACTAAGCGAAAAAGCCGTGTTCTTCAATAGCTTGGAATTGATCGTGTTTGCATCGATTTGTTCTAGCATCTTGCCCCTGTGAATAAAGCCGTAGCAGGTAGCGATCTTACTCAATTCCCCCAAAATATGGCTGGAAATAAGTATGGTTTTTCCGTTTAGGCGCAGTTCCGAAATTATGTTTCTGACAAGCAAAATGCCTTCGGGATCCAGAGCATTGATAGGCTCGTCCAACAGATAAAGATCTGCCTCGGGCAGAAGAGCCAAGGCGATAGCAAGTCTTTGTTTCATTCCCAAAGAATAGCTTCGCGCTTTTTTACCGTCCTTGTCCGAGGTCGGTAGGTTTAATCGATCCAAAATCGCCTTGATTCTTTCCTTGCCATATCCTAAAAGCTTGCACCGAACAAGCATATTGGAATAGGCGTTGAGGTTGCGGTAGAGCGCCGGGCTTTCGATAAGCGCGCTAATGCGTATCAACTCGGTCGCCGCAGAAGTCCTCAAGTCAATCCCGAACATCTCGGCTTTCTCGTACGCAGTGGGAAAAGCCATACCAGTAAGTATGCGAATTAAGGTGGTTTTACCCGCGCCGTTTTCTCCGACAAAGCCGTAGATATCGCCCTTTTTTACCGTTATGGAGAATGAGTCGAGAGCGAGGTCTGACTTTCCGTATTTTTTGTCTAGTTTATTGATTTCGATTATGTTTTCCATTATTTTACACCCTAAAATGATTGCTTCCGATCCATTAAACTGCTATCGGCAACAGGGTACGCACTGCAAACATAAGGTTATGTTGACTTCTCAACCGAGGTAATCGGCAAGAGCAGTTACGCAGACTTGCACGCTCTTAATAATCTTTTCCCGTTTCATTCCGGTTTTGCCGTCCTTAAGCAGAGGAACGTGAATAAAGCCGCAAGGAAGCTGCTCGTTCGCGACATACTGCATCAACAAATAGAATAAATTGTTGCAAACATAGGTGCCGGCATGAAAGGAAGGCGCAGCAGGCAGTTTGCTTTGAATTAGAGCGGCGACAATCCTATCCGCGGGCAGTTTGGTCTTATAAGACGACTCGCCGTTTGGATTAATTGGCATATTGGACATAATAACGCCCTTGTTATCGCCAATGGTTGCATTCATAACGTTGAGTGCAAAGAATTCGGGAGTTATTTCTTTGCGCGGAGCCTCGCCGAAGCAAATCACGCCGTCCGGCTTTTGACTATCTATGGCGGACTTGAGCAGATCAAAGCAAGTGTTGTATTCGACAGGCAAGAGCAACTTAACCGCCTCGACACTTTTGCAGTCAAAGCTTGCGCCGTTAACGCCTATGAAAGAGGCGTTTTCCTCGCGCCCGTTAAACGGAGCAAAAGCCGTAATAATTATTTTTTTCATTATACACCTCATATAAAATGCGTTTATTCCGTTCTCAATGCGACGACAGGATCGCGGTTCGATGCAATCGATGCGGGAATCAAGCCCGAAACGACCGTCAAAAAGATGCTGATTGCGATTAATATCAGGGCAGCAAGCGGCGGCAACGAAGCAATACCATTAATTCCCGTAATGGAGAATATAATCGGGCTGAGAATTGCGGTGTTGATGATAATAGTCAGTAAAATGCCGAGTAAGCCTGCAACCAGTCCGATAAGAAAGGTTTCTGCGTTGAAAACGCGACTTATATCTCGTTTTCGTGCGCCTACCGAACGCAAAATTCCTATTTCCTTTGTGCGTTCGAGAACCGAAACATAGGTTATTATCCCGATCATTATCGAGCTGACTACCAAAGAAATGGAGACAAAGGCTATAAGCACATAGGATACCGAATTAACGATAGTAGTAACCGAAGAAATCACCAATTCCATAATGTCGGTATATACAATCTTTTTTTCCTCATCTACGCTCGCGTTGTATTGCTTAATAAATTCGGTAACGTAGGTTTTATTCTCGAAATCCGTGGGATAAATGTAAATGGAGTTCGGATCGTCCTCACGAATAATACAAAGATAAGAGCATATAGTTTCGTAAGTGGTCAAAACGTCGAAGGGTTCACCCGTAAAGACATTAATTTCGGGATTATTCACCTGTTCAATGACGATAGGTTGTGCGGCGGTGGTCGAGATCATTAACTTGCTTAACTGTTTGGAATAGCCGATAGACCCGCTGATTCCTCCGCTGGTTGACGTGCTCTTCAATCTCACGATGCCGGACACCTTCAGGTCGATTGCCGATTCGAGTTGACTACTCACAAAATCGGAGTCCGTGGATAAGCTCGTCCAAACACCCTCTACATTTGCGTAATACTGGGAATTGAGCAATAACTTATATTCCAGTCCCAACAGCTCGTCAAAGGTGAATGTGGGCGAGGATATATCGTAGTTAATGTCCCCGAATATTGTCGCCAGCATAAGCTTTATGGTTTCCTCGTTGTAGTTGGGGTACATCGTCATAAGATAGGACTTAATCATTTGATATACCAATTCGTTGTAATCCTTTAAGCCCAAAGCACATAGCGTGATGTCGTTCACACGGTTATATTTATCCACAACGATAACGATATCGTTGGCTGAAGAAGGCCAAGAGCCGTCCAAAAGGTCGTATTGCTCGTAAATAACACCGGGATTATCCATAATCTCCGACCACGTAGGATAGTAATACAGATAGGACGAGATAGTACTCTCGAAGCTCTGTAACTGTTCGGGCAGGCTCATAGGATAAAACTTTTTGCCGTTCCTGTACAAGTTCATTGAGTAATCATAAGAATATTTGACCGCGCTGATTTTGCTCATGTCGATATTGGCTTCCATATAGGCTTTGAACGCGCTCATATCGTTTTGCACCACTCCGTTGCCCAGAGAATCCGCCAGCTTCATGAAAGTATTGTCGGTCGTAACCGTTGTACTGTCTGGATATTCGGTTAAGTCCTCCACTCCACCGTTTGCCGCGACAAACGAGGACATAATGCCGTTCATATCGGCGGAGGAGCGCATTATAGTTATGGGATAATCGCTCAAGGTATCCCTTTGTATGTTGTTGATGTAAAGCTGAAGTCCGTTGCTAATAGAAAGGATAAGAGCAATTCCGATGATTCCTATGCTGCCTGCGAACGAAGTCAAAATGCTTCTTCCCTTTTTGCTTAACAGGTTTTTCAAGCTAAGTCCAAAGGCAGTTGTTATTGCCATTGAGGTTCTTTTCTGTTTGGGTGGTGCGGATATTTCCTTTGTCGTTTCATATGGATTGCTATCGCTTATTATTACGCCGTCTGAAAGGTTAACGATTCGAGTTGCGTATTTATCTGCAAGTTGAGGATTGTGAGTAACCACAATCACTAGTTTTTCCTTGCTTATTTCTTTGAGCGTGTCCATAATTGCGATGCCTGTTTCGGTGTCGAGCGCACCCGTGGGCTCGTCGGCTAGAACAATTTCGGGATTATTTACCAACGCCCGCGCAATAGCGACACGTTGCATCTGTCCGCCCGAAAGCTGATTGGGCTTTTTGTAAAGTTGGTCGCCCAAACCCACTTTGGTAAGCGCGTCGATCGCTCTTTTCCGCTTATCCGCACGCTTAACGCCCGAAAGCGCGAGCGAAAGCTCGACATTTCCAATAATGGTTTGGTGAGGAATCAGATTGTAATTTTGAAAAACGAAGCCGATCGAATGATTACGGTAAGAGTCCCAATCCTTGTCCTTATACTCCTTGGTGCTTTTTCCGTTTATTTTGATATCGCCGCTTGTATATCTATCGAGTCCGCCGATTATATTGAGTAACGTTGTTTTTCCGCAGCCCGAGTGACCGAGTATAGCTACAAACTCACTTTTTCTAAAGTTCAAGCTAACGTTTTTGAGGGCGTGAGTGACGTTATTCTGTACCCGATAGTCTTTAGTAATATTACTTAATTCCAGCATAATCAACATCCTTTAACAGTCGCAGTTTAATTAATACCCTACATTGTATAGCAAGTTAATTAACGTACAGTTAAAAACAAAAATTAAGCATTGGCAAATGCATTGTCTTCGTCGAAGCTACTAGATTATCGAATGTTTATGCCGTAGGAGGAAAGCTAAGCTAATCTGTCGCGTAAAAGCAATGTTAATCAAATGCTCTAGATAAGGTTATTGCTTATCGGTTTCGTGAGAAAACTCTGATTAAATAAGGAGTTGCTTTTGGGCAAGAGCATGGCTAATCGGTAGAATCAATGCAGACTACCGCCTTCGTTGTATCGGGCGAACCACCGATGCAAGATAATTACATTTTTGAAAGTTTAGAAGGTGTTTGATACAAATCAAGCCATGAGTTTACGGTTAAGTCATCATCGGCACTAAAAAAGTCTAGAAGGAGGTATGATGCAAATCAAACCTTGAGCTTACGGATAAGTCATCACCTGCACTAAAAAATGTTGAAGGGGTATGATACAAATCAAACCCGAACGAAAACAAACCATCGATCGGGCAATTGCGAGGTGACGGCGGTTATCGCGACGTGATAACGTCATTTTTATCGCGAATTCCTATTATTTAGTACCGAACTCGTCATTAAGCTACCTAGATGAAAATAATTTAACCGTAGATGGTAAATGCAGACGTTCTTAATCTCTTTTAGCTATTTTAAGCAATTAGCAAAGTAGTTACACGTAAGCTTAAAGAAGTTAATATCTAATGATCCCAATCCCAATACTGAGCTTTTAACTTTACAAAAGTTTTTCAAAAGCATTACCAAAAGATGCGAGTACGTATTTGCATACTATTGTATAATTACTGCGAAGAAAAACATGGAGGAATAAGAAAATAAAAATATGAAAGGACTAAGAATTATTACAAAAGTATTATGTTTTACGTTGATATGCTCAATGGTTGTTGGCTTGACAGCATGCAACGGCGGCGAAAAGAATATTTTGGTTATATCGCGTGAGGACGGTAGCGGAACGCGCGACGCTTTCGACGGACTTATTCTAAACGAGGCGGGCGCAAGCTTGAAGAAAGATGCAAGCGGAAACGCATATACTTCAAGCCCCCTTGTTAAATCCGCAGAAATATTGAGTAAGACGGGCGATGTCATAACAAAGGTATCGTCTACAAAAACCGCAATCGGCTATATTTCACTTGGTTCATTGAGCAACACCGTCAAGGCGGTATCGGTCAACGGAATAGCGGCAAGCGCGGAAACGGTGCTTAACGGCACTTACGCACTCAAACGTCCGTTTGTGATCGTCACTTCAAATTCTGCAACAATGACGGCGAATATAACGCTTAATAAGTAAGTTACTCAATTAAGGAGCGGTAAACCTCGGTGTCGAGGCCTTTGAATACAATATCCTTTATAAACAGCTTGTTTGCCTGTGTGTTTTCAATATATCCACGGTAAATCTTCTCAAAATAATAGAATAACATCGAGGTTAGATAATCCCAAAGAATTAAATAGTGATTGTCACTAAGGAATCTGCCGGTCGAAAAAATAGCTTTGGCGCAAGGCAAAAAATCACTGGCGCGTGGGTTGTTAACGATCGGATCGTAACCAAATTCGTAGGTGTATGCAATGTAATATAAAGCTCCGTCAGGCTCGGCAAGTGTTTTTTCCAGCATAAAGTCCCACAGCATAGAAGCAGTGGCTTTTCTTTTTTGAATCTCATCAAATACAATTTTCATTAATGAATTGTCGTAATACTTAGCAACCTCATCCAAAAAGTTTCTTTTTGTCTTAAAATAATTGAATAAGGTAAAGTCCGAAACATTACACATTTTTGCAACGCTCTGTGCCGTTACCGCTCTGAAGCCGTTGTTTCTGCATATCGTGATTGCAGCCCTAATCATCTTCTCATCAATGTTAGTTAGTTTTCTATAAGCCATTTGTCAATACCCACCCTTATACCAAGTGACTTCTTATATGAGCATTTTGTCGAGTGGTTTTGGATTGTCTGTCTAAAGAGAGTCCCACGCAATTACTCAAATATGAGGAAATTAGTACTAATTGTATTATAGCATAAGACAAGAAAGCTGTAAAGTTTTTCTTGGGTGTATCATATTTATTTGTTTTGAATAGTTGCAATCGGACTAAAAATGTGTTACTATATAGTGACCACTATGTGATGGTCCGTTGCTTTTAAGGAGGTAAGATATGAGTCTTATTCAAACAGCACGAATTCCTGCGTGCATTACTTCCTTGGTCGGCTTCTCTATTAAAAAAATCGGAATTAATTGTAGCGGGAAAGCGTTTATTATTTATTTTTTACCATGTGCAAAAGGCTATATTGTGCTTCTCGCTTTATTGTGTTTGCAAAGGATGAGTTTGACACTGCTATGAGTATGTTTTACTGTGGGTAAATTACGGCTAAAGCGCATAAATGATGGAATTTATTTATCGATAGCGAGTTATACCTATATGAAAAATGCAATAAATATGTAAAACTAAAAGAGGAGGGCGATGCAATGGATAATGAAATAGTAGAGAATTATTCCGGTATGGTGTATAGAATTGCATACGGGTATGTCAAAAATAAGTATGATGCCGAAGACGTAACCAGCGAAGTTTTTTTACGCTATTTCAGGCGTCCTCGTTTCTTTGTGAATAACGAGCACACAAAAGCATGGCTTATAAAGGTAACGATAAATTGCTCAAAGGATAACATAAAGAGTAACAGTGCCTATGTCGGCTTAAGCGAGATTGATGCTGAAGCATTGAGGAGCGATACGGAAGAGTGGTTTATAGACAAGACTGATATTCATATGTGCTTAAGCAAGCTTGATGAGACTTCAAGGAGCATAGTATACTTATTCTATTATGAGGATCTGACAGTTAAGCAGATAAGTAAGGCACTATCGATTAATGAAAATACAGTTAAAACAAAATTATTCAGAGCCAGAGAAAAATTAGCGATAATCTTGAAACCTGATGACAATTATTAGGGTATTATTAGTGAAATGAGAAAAGAATTAGAAGAATATTTTAATACGGTTGTTCCGACCGAGGAATACACAACGCGGCTGAAAGAGGATGTCACTCGCCAAAGAAAAAAGGTAAGGAAGACAATGTATCTGTCTTTAGAATACATCTGTTCGGCAATTGTATGTGTGCTTCTATTTGTGGTGGGCAAATTGAGCGGTATTACTTCGATACCCTCAAGTACGGAAACAGGTTCGATATTTATATCGAGCGAAACACTGGCATTTGTCGTAGTGTTGCTGTTTGCCGCTTTGGTTACGATGTTTACAGTGTTGTACATTAAGAGAAAATAAGAATTGATACAAGGAGGTTCAGATGAAAAATAGTTTTACGTTTTATAGAAAAGCTGTTGTGGTTATTTTCATGCTGGCAATATGCTTATCGATAATATTGGCTTCGAAGGAAATAAATGTATTTGCCGACGAAGAAAGAACTATACTTGTCACCGATGGTCAAACCAGCTATATTCGAGAGGATATCACGCTTTTTATTGGAGAAAACTATCTTGAAGCAAGCACCCTTGCATTGTCAAGATTCAATTATTGCACAAGTGATTTGCGTGGCGGAATAACCACGAATTTACCGAGTCAACTAAGCGCTGTCGTTGGAATAATTAATGAATTGATGGACTATGATATGCCGCGGAAGCTTGGAGGCGGAGCGGCGGTAATCGGCTACAATCGGACAACGAATATCGACTATGCACTTAGAAGTCTTTCGGCATTGGAAATGTCGAAAGAAGATGCATTGGCACGGTCAAATATGTTTTTAAATAACGGAGCGCAGCATTGGAGCGTGCCGGTCGTTGTATCCGAATCAAATTCATATTCGCAATATGCTTCTCCTTTAACGATTCCCGAGACCTCAAGATCGCTGTTTACGGAGTGGTTTACCGAGCAAACAGGCACTGAAGATCAACCGTACTGGTGGAAGGAGGTTATGACATTATGCGTGTGGGATTTTGCTGTGTTTCCCACATCGATAGCTATGATGGGTATTGAGCAAATAGGTAATTTGATGAGGGAGTATCAACGTTTTATAGTTTTATATGCTTCAAATGACCCCAAAGCAGGCAATCCTATAACCGATCTCGGCATCGAAAACACAAGCTACGACAGCAAATATGACAGCACATGGACTAAGGTTGAATGGTTTAACGGCGATGAGTATGCAAACCTCAATTGTACTCTTGAAACAAATACACCCGTTTATATATACATTCAGCAGAATACAACGCCTTCCACATTCGGTACATACATTTGCGAGCTGGCTATAGGATATACAAGTATGAGCGTAGCTTCTTTTCAAAACGAATTGAGAAATCCCAGATGGGCAATGTTTGCGTTGTCGTGGCAAGGATTTTATACCTTTGAATCTGATTTGTGCGGAGGTAACGGTGAATATGTAGTTTATGTAGGATATAATACTACAAACAATCCAAATAAAGCAATCAGAGGTGTTGTGCTCAAGACTCAACAAGGACGTCAATTAAGCTTTCCGAATTCCACTCTTTATATCATAAATAATATGACGTATATAGCGGCAGAGGTTTACAGATTTAAGGATAACGACATTGTAACGTCATACGGATATTCGGATAACTCTACATTCGATGACGATTATAATGCTGCGTTGCTTTACACGTTCGATCCTGCTGCAGGCGACCCGTTGACGGATGATTTTTTACTTTATGGCGGAAGCTATTCGGATGAGGACTGGATAACGGTAAAAAATCAAGACGGAAATTTGGCAAACACAAGAAATTCAGAGCATGGATCGTCTTATCTTGCAATAAAGAAGGGGTGTAGGCACGTTAATGAGTCGGGTACGATCTTTAATAATGATTATTATTGTTGGGAGAACTGTGACAAATGCGGTCGCTATTTTAACAAGCAAGTTCATACTTTTGAAGTCAGCGAAGTTATAAAACAGCCGACATGTTTGGAAAACGGAATGGAACGTGTTAAGTGCACTCATTGCGGTTATACCTGCAAAAGAGAAGTTCTAGCCTTAGGACACAATTGGAAGCACGTTTCCGGCGGCGCAAGCGGACACACCACAAATTGTACACGTTGTAAAGAATCGCATTTCAATGAGCATAACTTTTTACATTCCGATGTTATGAAGCACAGCTGTACCGAAAAGGGCTCGTATATCGATGTATGTACGGATTGTTTCTACTTTGACGGTATTCATTTATATGAAGAATACGGCGAGCACGACCACAGCAAAAGTGAGGTAGTATCCGAGCCAAGTTACGGTTATTGCGGTATTACCAATCACATCTGTAAATACTGCGGACACATAGAGGAGGAAAGAACATGGATATATTTAGATGGGCTTAAGATGTTCGGCCCAAATACTTGGGATACATGTGTTGACAATGCCGTGGAAAACAGTGGAGCATCGTTTAATTTTACGCCGATTTTATACAATTTAAATCGAGATTGTAGAGCGGGATATACGATTTTGATGGGGTATCGAACGAATTCGAGACCATGTATAACAAATATTTTTGTCTCTTTGGTCAACCACGGTGAACAGTATATTGATGAAAACGGTTATATATATCGTTCAGTTGAATTGATGGAAGAAGATTGGTACGGCGAAGGTAAGGTAACGTACCTTGTCGGAGATGCAAATAAAGGTGTAGGTGGTGTCGATATGTTTATTTATTGTACCTACAACAGAAATGCCGGCGCTCCGATAACTGCAGTCCATTTCGGCAATTATTATGATTTCGACCGAGACGGATATGAAATTGTCCTGACGGAGGACGGCGATTATGCTGAGTTGAACAAAGGGACAGGACTTCCGGATGTATTTATGTTCGTTCAAAGAGGAGATGTAATACAAAGCAAAGCAAGAGAATACAGCATAAGAATTCAAACAGCGGACTGTTGGTGGGCAGGAACCGATTCGGAAATATCGGTTGCAATCCATTGTAAGAACGGAAATACTTCTTGGCGTGTATTAGACATAAGCGGAAATGATGATTTTGAAAGAGATGATTGCGATACATATTCGTTTTGGTCACAGGATTACGGAGAGATTGAGGGAATCGAGCTGCATAATGCGGGGAGCGACGCATGGTGCGTTGCGTGGGTGGAGCTAGACGGAACGACATATCATTTGCATGGTGCATGGCTGGAGGAAAGCTATTACTATATAGATGCTACACATGCCGAGCATTATGCGAGCATATTTGCAGACGGAAGCTATGTTGCAATTTTGTTGTTTACAACAACAAGTGTTGCGGTATGTGTATATATTGTAGTTGTCAAAAAGAAAAAAAGCCGATTAACGGTTTAAAAATATAAAGAGAAAAAAAGGAGTAATTATGATTAAATCAAAAGACAAACTTATAGCAATGGTGTTATTTGTATGCTTATTGACGGTGGTAAGCTTGGTACTGAATCTTTACAGTACTACAAGTAGAAGAGTTTATGCAGAAGAAAGCATGAAGTATGTAAAAGAGCTACGTGTTTCCTCAAGCGGAAGCTCAAGCGGAGCATCGGACTATTTATCGAACAACGGATATAGCGTGGTGGATGGTGATCTAAACGCAAATACCGGCAAGGATTTTGTGTATCTAGGTTACAAATCGACTTCGGAACGCGCGGATGCGATTCACAGTATTAAGCTTTTATCGTCAACCAATGGAGTGTATACAAGTAAGTATGCAACCGTCAGCAATACGGTGATGTATATAAGAGAAAACTCGTTGGAAGCATATGAACAATTGTCGGAAGAAGATGCGGCAAACAATAAAGTTATACCCTATAAATATGAAAACGGCGATCCGGGAGCGTTTTCAGATCTTGAGGATGTTGCTAAATGGATATTAGATGCTGTGAATAACTTCAAAGCAAACTATATTGGTAACAGTCCGTTTGCGAAATCTGCATACGAGATATTGAATACAATGTGTATAAATGATATTGTGTATCAGCCGACAACGGAAGGGGAAAAGGTATTGTTGGGCGATTATTTGATTAACGGAACGTACCAATGGTATGACTTGTTACCTATATTTACCGAATGTGGCGGCGAGATGTCCTCAGGCTTGTATGAAGTGTTATTGGTAGGACAACGCTCGATTAATGAAGACAGCTTTCTTACAAAAATGTCTAAAGGAGTTATTGCAAGCAACAATATAACCGACGAGGAATGGAATGCGTATGCAAGTGTATTTGTTACATGGTTTGATATGATTTCTCAGTTTTGTATGGAAAACTCGGCTTTCTATTTGTTTGGTGCCATTTGCGATGAGTTAGCTACATACAGCTACGGCGATGCAACCTTAAGAGAATTCTTTATGCAAGCCGCTCATAACGAGGACGAAGTAAAAGCTGTAATTAAGACATTGAATAAGTATGAGCTTGAGCTTTTATTGGTTGCAAATCCTGTTATTACATTGCTAAACGCAACGGTTGACGATGTTTCAAAGTTAGCTCTAGAGTATTCCGATTTTGAAGGTAATTATAACTTTTGGGCATATTCCGACAGAGATATGTATACAAAAGAAATTTCCCTTACCGCAGCTGCCGCTAAAAAGCAACAGCGAGATGCAGTTGCAGGTAGAGATTTTTGGAAAACAGATATTATTGTTCAAAGCTCGCTAGGCGCATTGATAGCTGTTACACTAACCGTAATGTCAATTACATATTTTGTTTCAAAATCATTAACGACAAAGGCAACAACGCTTGCACAAACTTCATTGGATGATGCGTTAAGGGGAGCATTTACGATGAAAAACGGTGGTGGTTCACTGCTATACAAGAATGCCGTCGCATCTGCGGAAAAGGCATCGGTTATGTTGAAAACAGCTACTCGCGTTTCTAATGTCGCAAAGGTATTAAGTGTTGTCGGAAAAGTTGTTATCGTTGTAGCTGTTGTCGCTATGGTAGTATTATTGGTTTACAGTCTTGTTCAATATTACAAGAATGAATTACCGAATTATGACGATATGCCCAATATTGTATACGATGAAGTATATTACGAAGGGAACCCGCATCTGGTAAAGTACACGCTTGTAAACGGAGCGAATATAGACAGTAAGAAGTCGGCAGATTTGAACGGCGGAGGAGCTCCTACGTGGAACGCCTTGTACACCTCAACCAGTGAATACGCGGGAGACCCGATAAATACGAACATTCAGATAAAGGGTGGCTCGGGTGTTGATAATAATATGAGGGGAGTAAGCTTCTTCGGTGAGAATAAGTCGGGAAGCACTAACTCCGGTGTATTAACTACATCGAAGGGCTGTTACATAAGCTATGGATATTATTGCGATCACAGAGGTACATCCTTTACCACAACATCCACCGAGCATGAATTTGTATGCAATAAGTGTGGAGAAACAGTACATGAGGAGCATTACAGCTCCAATACGATAACGCTTATAGAAGCAACGGAAACAAGCGAGGGATATGAAATGGGAACCTGCGATGCATGCGGTGCAGTGTACGGAAAGACAACTCCCAAATTAGCCCCGACAAGCGGAACAATATTTGTAGGAGCTGCCGGCTGGATTCTACTACCGCTTGCATTAATAATAGGCGGTGCGATAGGTGCCTTGATCGGAATCTATGCATTAAAAAAGAAAAAGGCTAAAGCACAAGAATAATCATTATTTTAGAGAAATATGTACCCGATACAAAATAGCTTCTAATCTCTAGATTAAACGCAGATTTGTATTGGTATAAAAAGTATAATACTTAGTAACGCCAAATATGAGATTTTGGCGTGTGGATAAGTATAAAACCCTGTCGATAGCGGACAAAGTGCAATCGACAGGGTTTTATTAAAAAGGAACGCAAAAGTATTTCATCGACTAGATATTAATGCGTAACTAAAAATTTTCCAACGTTCCGACGAAGATCGGAAGTTTTGTAGTATTGTCAACGATGAAATACACGAAGGGACGGTTAAAATAGACAGGTTTTTCAGATGGCATCGAGGTCTTTGACATAATAACCGCGGTTACGGCGCCTGCTTTAGTGCCTGCTTCGTCGAATACGATATGTGTTTTATGGATGACGTCGCTTATAAACAGACCTCCTTCCGCGCTCATTCCCGTGAAGTCCGCACAAGCACCGAAGGATCTAACCATACCCATATTATACAAGCAATCTTTAAGACTTGTATCATACTCGTTTTCATACTTTGGAATTCTGACGGTGGCTTCACAGCCCACCGAATTCATTATCGTGCAATAGTATTCGTAATCGATTGATTGCATAAACTCATCAAGCCCCACATTCTGGTTCGGCATAAGAGCAACATAACTGTAATTGCCGTTCTTATACATCTTTGTGAGGCGTACACAGGTTTTGGTATAGGCTATTTTTTCGGATGAACACAAAAAGTCGGTTGTGACCTCCGAGCCGTTTTGATTATAAAAGGTGTCGGACACGGTACTGCCTTTCGTGTATTTTGTTTCCCATTCCGCGTCAAACAAAAGTGCGTTTATCAAAAACATAACGGTGGAAGAATCTATATCCTCGATGATTTTACCGACCATTCCATCAGTTTTCTTATTTACCCACGCATTAATATCATCAACGGTTTTCCGATCGAAATCAGCCGCGTATGCTTGAGCTCCGTAATAGTCGGCGTTGGTTTGCAAAAAGCTTTTAAGCACGTAAATGCCGTCTTTTCTAAACCATATGGAATTGGCAATGCTGAGCTTATCCGAATCGTTGCTCGGCAAAGAGTTTACATACGAATACAGGCAATCGTTCAGCTGTTGCATACTCATACCATCTGACAAAACCTCAAGCATTTCCGTTTGAGTATCTCCAACTGCACCATTAGCGGTCATAGCCAGCGCAAGCATAATCGAAAGCGGCGAAATAAGCGAATTACCCTCGATTTTTTGTTCACGGAAAAGCTCAAATGCAAAATCGACGTAACCTGCAATAAATTCCTTGCTTATATCGATGTCGTTGATTTCGTTGGCATAGACTTCTTTCATTAAATCGGTGGAGTATAATATTTGGTCGTTATTTCCGCAAGCTTGGAATACACAACACGCAGATATAACCAGTAATATACATATCAATAAAGAAAATGATTTTTTCATTATGCACCTCCATAAGTCATTTTCTTGATTATATACTATATTCCATTCATTGTCAAGGATGATTTTTTCTTTTATGTATTATTATCGATGCAGGTTAAAATGACCAAAAAAATAAAAAACTTGATTAATCAAGTAAATTGCCCATAAATTACTTGCTTAATCAAGTATTATGTGCTAGAATGCTTTAGCTGAAGCGAAGAAGCCAAACGTTGTCGTTCGCTAAAGGAGGAGATTATGACACTTGATTACAGTTGTTGCGATTATGAAGACTTCATAACCGCGTTTGACAACAACTCCGACATCAACAGCGGTGGAAGCTGTAGTTTGTCGGTCGGAGAGGAGCCCAAGGTTGATGAATTCAATACAGAAAGTGCTGTTGCGCAAGGGGTTCAAGCTGATTCACGAATGCCGATTGACGTACCGGGTTTCGGTACAATGAAGCACGTTTCTATGCTGTATCGATCTGCCAGAGTGTATTATAATGAGTGCTTGAAGAAATACGGAATCGGGTGCGGGCAGGAGTATTTCTTGCTTAAAATCAATGAGCGACCAAGTATCACCATAATTGAATTAGCGCAAACGGGCAATTTCGATAATGCATCTGCTACGAGGGCGGTAATCAAATTGGAATCGCTCGGCTATATAAGGGTTGTACCGGGTGAGGATGATAAACGTGTAAAAAACTTGTTTGTGACCGAAGCTGCTATGCCCGTCATTGCCGAAACCAAAGAAATCCGCCATCAATGGAGAGAGACCGTTCTTAATGGCTTTACCGATGCGGAGAAGAGGAACGCGGTGGAAACGCTTGCAAAAATGAGTAACAACGCAGTGGGATTTATCGAAAAATTCAGGCTTATTCAGGGCGAGCAAAAGTGCGAAGATTCGGCAAACTGTAAAAACGAATGAACATTCACGACGAGACCGCAAGTGCTATAAAAAGGCATTGTTCGACTGCGCACTGCGGTGCAAAATAAAACACAAGACTAGAAGGATATTTGGATTAGTATGATTAGGAAATTTGCTGCTTATTACAAACCGCATTTAAAGTTATTTATATTGGATATGATCTGCGCTGTAGCGGTTGCCGGATGCAGTTTGGGACTACCTGTAATAGTAAATTTGGTTACAACCGATTACGCGCTACGGAGCGAACCGAAGGCGCTGATTATCGGGTGTTCGGTACTTTTGGGCTTATATGTGCTGAAAGCTTTCTTGAACTTTTTTATACAGTATTGGGGACATGTTGTGGGAGTAAGAATGCAGATGGACATGAGGAACGCCATGTTCAAGCATTTGCAAAGACTACCCTTTAAATTCTTTGACGATAACAAGGTCGGTACCATAATGTCAAGAATCATCAACGATCTTTTCGAGATCAGCGAGCTTGCTCACCACGGACCTGAAGATTTATTCGTATCGATAGTAACGTTAATCGGCGCGTGTGTATTCATGGCGGCTAAGGTAAGCGTTTGGCTTATGGTTATCGTTCTTGCGGTCGTGCCTTTAATCGTAGTTTTTGCCGCCATTATGCGTATAAGTATGATGAAGGCTTTCAGGAGGACACGTGAGGAAACGGGCAGGCTCAACAGCATTGTGGAAAGCTGTATTTCGGGAATCCGCGTATCCAAAGCATATACTGCGGCGGATCACGAAATGGATAAATTCCGCAAAGTAAACGACGGTTATGTAAAGGTAAGAACCTTCGCGTTCAAGCAAATGGGTAAATTCTTCGCGGGCATGACCTTTTTCACCGACTTTATGTACTGGCTTATGGTGTTTTTTGCAGGACTCTTCTGCATTTACGGTATTGACGGAATGACAGGAGCGCAGATAGCAACCGTCCTTTCCTGCGTAGCCATTGTAATCAACCCCATACGCACGCTTACCGGATTTTTCGAGCAGGTACAAAACGGTATGAGCGGCTTTGAAAGATACCTGCATATTATGGATACGCCCGAAGAACCCGAGAGCGTTAACGCCAAGGAGTTCAATGGAATAAACGACAGCATCGAGTTTGACAATGTATGCTTTTCGTATTCAAACGAAGAAAGCAAGAAGGAAGTTCTTCATGACCTTAGTTTTAAAGTGAAGAAGGGCGAGACCATCGCATTAGTCGGTGCGTCGGGAGGAGGAAAAACCACTGTTTGCCACCTTATTCCGCGCTTCTACGAAATATCCGCGGGCTCAATTAAAATCGACGGTGTGGATACTCGAGATTATACCAAGTATACCTTGAGAAAGCAGATCGGAATGGTTGCCCAAGAGGTCTTTCTTTTCGGTGGTTCTATCAAGGACAACATTGCTTACGGTAATTTAGATGCTACCGACGAGGAGATCATCGATGCCGCGAAGAAAGCGAACATTCACGAATTTGCTATGAGCTTGCCAAATGGCTACGATACCGAGGTCGGAGAAAGAGGCGTCAAGCTTAGCGGCGGACAAAAACAGCGTATATCCATAGCAAGAGCCTTCTTAAAGAATCCTCCGATCCTTATTTTGGACGAAGCTACTAGTGCGTTGGATAACGTTACCGAAATGCAGATTCAAGCCTCCTTAGAAAAGCTTAGCATTGGCAGAACCACTATAGTTGTGGCTCATAGACTTTCAACCGTAAAGAACGCCGACGAGATAATCGTGCTCGGACGGGATGGAATCGAAGAAAGGGGTACTCACGACGAGTTGATCGTGCTAAACGGAGTTTACGCCAACCTCTATCAATATCAATTTAGAGAATAATTGCCAAACATCGACGCAAATTAAGCATACGAAATTATGCGAAGAATGCATAACAATTTACGGCAACAAATTTGCGCAAAGATTTAAAGTAAAACTAAAGAGCCGACAGAGGAAAACAATCCCCGTCGGCTTTTCTTTAAATTATCATAATATTCAAGACATACTAACGAAAGCACTTCAAATTTATCGAGTTTTACCGTGATAGATAACGGCAAGCGTACCCGGTCCGCAATGTGTTCCTATAACAGGACCAACGAGCTGAAGGTGAACCTTGGTATCGGGATACTTCTCGTTAATTAAATCTTTCAGGTGCTGTGCTGGTTCTATCGAGTCGCCGTGCATTATCCAAATATCATAAGACAAGTCATCGATGTTATTATTGATCTGATCAAAGAGATAGCTTATTACTTTTTTACTGCCCTTGACCTTGTCAACGTTTTGAATTGACCCATCGTCTACGATTTTCAAGACAGGTTTTATTCCAAGCAAGCTTCCTACCGCAGCAGTTGCGGAGGAAATCCTACCGCCCTTTTTGAGATGATAAAGATCATCGACAACGAAGCAACAAGCGGTATGCTTACTTAGCTCCGTCAAATAATCTATTGTCTTAGCGATATCGCCATTGGTTTTATTGAACATTTTGCCGCCGTAATAGAATTGATAACCTGCGCCCATACTTATCGACAATGTGTCAAAACGGGTAAAGGTAGCTTTCGGGTACTTAGCTTTCAATTCCGCAACGGCTTGATCTAAAAATGTGAATGTTGCGCTCATTTTATGCGAAAAGGAAATATACAAAATATCTTCCCCCGCTTCGAAATACGGTTCAAAATAGGTTATGTAGTCCGCAACGTTCAACGCGGCGGTAGTAGCCGATCCGTTGTTTCTAAGCTTATCGAAAAAATCCTTATAGTCGGATGTTAATCCGTTGTCATCGAAATGTTCCTCGCCGTTAATCGTATAAGGCATTAAAATTAAATGCGCTTTGATTTCTTCTATTTTATCGTACCATAATTCGCCGTCTGAATCTATAAAAAGAATACTCATTATCAATCTCCGTTTATTTATTTAGGTACAAAGGCATATGTTCCACAAATGCATTCATAACCTACCGATGCTCATTATAAACTATATTTTCAATAAAGGCAAGGATTTTTCTTATGTTACGACAATATTAAAAACAATTCAAATTCATGTATTCAAGAGAAAAATAACCGAGATAATATACTAAGCCTCAACATTTACTAGTAAAATAATTCGATTATTTTTGGGAAAACACAAGAAAAAAACTAAGGGTATTTACAATAGTAGACAAAACTGTATAAGTCTAAGGACGGTAAAAAAGTCCAAGATACTTGCGGGAAAAAGTAGAACTCCAGTAGGGGGAGCATTGCTTCGGTATACATATGTCGGCAATATAAATAATTTAATTCTACTTAACCTTATCGTTGAAAGCAACAGGTCGAGACGGTTTTTGCGTTCAATTTCGAAAAAATCAATTTGGTAAAAGCAAATATTAAAAATGGTAATTCATTACAGCCAAAGACCATATTCGTCTATATTCCAAACAAAAGGACTAGCCTCAGGGCAAGCAATGTCACTCCGAGTGCCGGCAGTGATACAATTAAGCCGTTTTTAGCGAACGAAAGGAAGTTGTACTTGATACTGTTTTTCTGTAGAAGACTCTCCCACATTATTCCTGCCAGTGCGCCTATCGGAGTGGCGAGTGCGCACAGGTTGCTTCCCGCAATCGATGCGAATACGGCTTCCTCGACAAGCGATGACGGAACGCCGGAAATTATTTGAGTGTAAAACACCGACATAGGTATATTGTTTACTAGGTTCGCGGTTATGAAGGATGAGATCCCGTAAGGGAACACCTCATTGCTTGCCAATAACACAGACGTCAGTTTTTCTGTAACGCCGTTATACGATAACGACAGCACCAAAACGAACATAGACAAAACGAAAGGGATCAGTTCCCATGGCGCTCGGGCTAAGGACTTGAACTGATGATGGCTTTTTCCTTTTTTTATTAGACAGTACACCGATGATACCACTATAAGGCTTATTGCAAAGCATAGCGTTATTATCCACATTTCCATACCTATGTATCCCGAAATAGTGAGCAACGCCGTACAAAGTCCGAGATGGATTAACCCGATGATGAGTAAACCCTTATCCTGAACTTTTTCTATGATATTAGAACCCGTAATCGGTATTGTCAACGATTTTCTGAAAAGTAAAAATAGGATTGCGAAGGATACAAAGCCGCATAATACGGTAGGCAAAGCCATTACGCAGAAGTAACGCAAAAAAGATATGCCGTAAGCAGAGGCAAGATAAATGTTTGTGGGGTTTCCGATAATAAGAGCCATGCTCCACGTGTTGGCAGCCACAAATTCGCAGGTCAGAAAGGGTAAGGGATTAATCCTTGCATTTTTAGCGAAATAGCATATAAACGGTGTAAATGTAAGAATAATTACATCATTGCTTGTAAAAACGGTAAGAAGGGAAACCGTTAAGTATAGGAATAAGAATAATTTTTTTTGGCTCTTCCCCGAGTGAGCCAACGTGTAAGATGCTACCGCACGGAAAAAGCCAATTTCGTCCAAAAAAATAGACATAATCGTCATAGATATAAACAAAACGAGGATCTTTATAGGGTTCACTGCGTTATTCGTTGCCAAACAGCTAAGGAATTCTCCGATCGGCAAAAAATCGCAAATAAGCAATGTAGCAGCTCCGACAAGAGCTACTATCCAATACGTACCGACACGTATTTTTCCGATTCTAATATCGGGCAGCACCAAAACCGATACGATTATCAATGCGCAAGTGACCAAGCAAACGACTAAAGCTCCTACCATACAACCCTCTTAAACGACAAGTAGGATTGTAACACCGAAGCCGTAAAAACACAATTGTTTTAGGGGTATAAAATCAATTATTTATCGAATTAATTCTAATTAATAAAGCACCGGATTTTAGTGCTATAAGCGAGTAAGAAATCTACGCGAAACCAAATGCTCAAAATCGACAAAGCTACGTAGGCGAAATTTCTTGCCGATTAGATAATGAAAAAGCGAAAATAATTTGAATTCGATGTCCCAAAAAGCGAAAAACTCGAGTCTAGTATATAGACAAAAGTAATAGCAGAAAAGATTTTCAAAAAAAACTTAAAAAAGTATGAAAATCGATGTGGAATTGTCAAGAAATGTTCAGTCGGAAAACACCCTAAATCTGAAATTGTTGTTAAGTTAGAGAGTTGAATCTGTTCTCCGAAGTGGAGCGTAGCGGAACGAAGGAGAACAGATTTGTTGCC
>JAQVMT010000006.1 GCA_028703495.1 Clostridia bacterium
ATGGATTTTAAACATTTTTTACAAAAATTTGTACAAAATGTTTTTGATAAACGATTGACATAATATTTTTTTTAGGTTACAATACCCGTATGGAACGTGAAAAAGTAATGATAATCGCGGACGAGTTGAGAAACATCGTCGCGCCTCTACAGAGGAATTTCTTTGAAAAATCTTATTCGGTGTACGGCAACCTTAGCGCGTTGCAGTGCAATATTCTTACGGCATTGAGCGCAAGCGGCAAGCTGTGCCCGACCGACCTCGCAAGATATTTGTGTACGTCCAACCAACGCTTAACCCGCCCCCTCGCCGGGCTGATTGCAAAGGGCTTGGTCGAAAAAACCAAGAGTGCGAACAACCAAAAAACCGTCTATGTCTCAATCACGAAAAATGGTCAAGACATCGAAGATGCGGTTCATAGTTACCTAACCAAAAATCTCGGGTTTCTGCTGTCTTTTGTATCCGAAGAGGATGCCGAGGCGTTCTACGATGCGCTCTTGACAATGCGTCGCGTTATCGATAAATTCGATAGTAAATAACCGAATATCTTCGTCGATTCGCTTCATTATACATTTTTGTTACGCTAAGCAGATAGCTTTTGAATCGACAATCGGCGTGATGTCGACGGAAAAACCGATAATCAAGATTAAGACAGCGAATGCTGCGATAGTAATTGATAGATTTGAATTGTATTCGATTGAATGAAGCATTAATTAGGTTCCTGATGTTAATCTTTATACAAGGTATCACACTATAACAGCTTGCTTTACATCGTATCTCCATGGGCAGAGTTGCAACCGCGGCTCTGTTTTTTGTGTTGTCGTCATCGATGCCCGACAGTGTTGCAATACACCATATCCGAAACCCACCACTGCGAATCTGTCGAAGTATTTTACCTGTTGCTTTATTCAACGACGCGATATGAAGACATTTTCCTTTTCGGTATTCGTTGCGCCTTTTGTTATGCAATACGAAATACAAGTATTATTCTCGGATGTATATACCAATCCGCATTTTATATATATCTACGACGTATTTTTTTGTATTTTCTTTGTTATTATCGCTTTTGTATGTTATTACGCTATACGACAAACGCAAGCTATCAGAAAAATGAGGAATAATTCATATTTTTAGGGTAAAATGGTTTACATTCGTATGCGATTGATATATAATAGCGATGAAAATCGGCAATAGTCATTATAGGCGACTCGTTCGATTGAATGCCGAGGAGAAAAGCACACTCGCAACCAAAGGCACGGACTCTTGTGTACAACCTGCGGTGTCTGTTCCATATAATTGCGTGGCTTCACTCGGCAAGGGTATTGCATAGGGCTTTGTCAACTCTTGCGGTGTCTGCTATATACAATTGCGCAGCAGGACTCGGGAAGAGCGAGGAAAAAGCTATTGCAAGGCAATACACAACAATACTACATTTTTATGCTTAAACCGTACACAATATGGATAGCATATTTAAATAGGAGGAATTATTATGACGTTCGGCGATTTAAAAATCGGACAAAAGGCGAGCATTACAAAGACATTCACCGATGAGGACGTTCGGGCTTTTGCAAAAATAAGCTGCGATACCAACCCTTTGCATCTCGATGAGGAATTTGCCAAGACGACTGTATTTGGCAGAAGAATCGTTCACGGAATTTGCACCTGCGGACTTATTTCCGCCGTGCTTGCAAACAAACTCCCCGGACCGGGAACCATTTACTTGGGACAGGAGGTTAGGTTTACCGCTCCCGTTTTCTTGGGCGATACGGTAACAGCCGAGTTGGAGATTATAGAAATCAGAGAGGACAAGCACATTGTGAAGCTTTCGTCCACATGCACGAATCAGGACGGAAAAGCCGTAATTACGGGCGTTTCCACCGTTAAGTTCCAGTAAATCGTGCTTAGAATAAACTAAGCTAATGAGCAATCGCCGACTCTATTTCGGAGTCAGGCGTGGATTTAAAAGTGCATAGCATTAAGACAACACATTCGCACTCATATTGACCAAGCACTCTTTTGTCTGTGCGAATTTATCTGCAAAGCGTGTTGCCAAGCGCAGTGCTTGAGCGACTCTCGACATAGTCGTCGGGAGTCTCCGAGCCGTGCTAGCTATTATGACTTTGCGATTTATAATCAAACGGCAGAAGCCGTTTATGGAGGAAAATGTAATGGAATACAAATATGACTTGTTTAACAAGATGATTGAAGAATTTGCAATCAACGAAGTTAAGCCTTTCGCGCAGGAGGTTGACGAGAAAGAAATGTTTCCCTATATGACCGTCGAAAAGATGGCAAAATTGGGACTTTTCGGCATCGTTATTCCCGAGGAGTACGGCGGAATGGGCGGCGATTACTATATGTACATCAAAGCCGTCGAGGAGCTGAGCAAGGTTTGCGCCACTACGGGCGTTATTCTTTCGGCGCACACATCTCTTTGCGTCGCTCCGATTTTTGAGTACGGCACCGAGGAACAGAAGAAGAAGTATCTTCCCAAGTTGGCAAGCGGCGAATATATCGGCGCATTCGGACTTACCGAGCCCAACGCGGGAACGGACGCCAACAATCAAACGACTACGGCAATGCTCGATGAAAAGGGAGAGAACTTTATACTTAACGGAAGCAAAATCTTTATCACCAACTCGGGACCTGCGAGCGTTTACGTTGTTATCGCGGTTACCTCGAGGAATCCCAAGGGCGTCAACTGCACAGCTTTTATCGTGGAGAAGGGCTTCGAGGGCTTTTCGATAGGTAAGAAGGAATTGAAAATGGGTATCCGCGGAAGCAGTACCTGTGAATTGATTTTCCAAAACTGTAAGGTAAGCAAGGACAATCAACTCGGAAAAGAGGGCGAAGGCTATAAGCTTGCACTCAAGACCTTGGACGGAGGCAGAGTGGGAATCGCCGCTCAAGCTTTGGGTATCGCAGAGGGCGCGTTAAGAGAGACTATCTCTTACACCAAAGAGAGAAAACAGTTCAAGCGCAGTATTTCTGCCTTCCAAAACACGCAGTTCGTGCTTGCCGATTTGTCTACTAAGATAGAAGCGGGCAGAGGACTCTTGCAAAGAGCCACTCAAGCCAAGCAAACAAAGTCCAAGACTTTGGCAGTGGATGCGGCAATGGCGAAGCTGTTTTGTTCGGAAACGGCAATGGAAGTTACGACAAAGGCGGTACAATTGCACGGCGGCTACGGCTACACGAGAGAGTATCCGGTCGAGAGAATGATGAGAGACGCGAAAATCACCGAGATCTACGAGGGAACCAGCGAGGTTCAGAGAATGGTCATTTCGGGCGCGTTGCTTAAATAGCGGCAATGAGCTTTGTGCTTCGGCACATAGGAGGAATAGAATAAATGAGAATATCGGTATGTATGAAACAGGTTCCGAAAACAACGGACATAAAAATAGATCCCGTCACCAACACCTTGATTCGTGACGGCGTTCCCAGTATAGTTAATCCCGACGACAAAGCGGCTTTGGAGTTCGCGCTTCGCATAAAAGAAGAAACGGGTGCAGAAATCAACGTCGTTTGTATGGGACCTGCGCAGGCGGAAAACGCTCTTCGCGAAACGTTGGCAATGGGTGCGGATAACGCCTATTTAATTAGCGATCGCGCCTTTGCAGGTAGCGATACTTTGGCAACCTCCACAATCCTGTCGGCTGCGTTGAATAAAATAGGCTTCGATGCCATCATTGCAGGACGTCAGGCTATCGACGGTGACACCGCTCAGGTCGGACCGCAGATCGCAGAGATATTGGGACTGCCACAGGTTACTTACTGCGCTGATGTCAAGTTTGACGAAGAAAAGAACGAATTCACGCTTAAACGCCAATCCGAAGACAGAGTACAAACCCTTAAGGTTAAGGGAAAAGTATTACTTACGGTGCTGTCGGGTAGCGTGAAAGCCAGATATATGAACGTGAAAGATATTGTAAAACAGGAAAGCAAAGCCATCAACGTTATAACCTACGATGACCTACTTTGCGATAAAGCGACTATCGGTCTTGCGGGTTCACCCACAAAGGTTAAGACCACCTTTACTAAGCAGTTCAACACCGAAAAAGACTTGATTGAAACCACGCCTCAAGAGGCGGCTAAGATAATCGCCGAGCATCTGAAAGCACAGCATCTTATCTAAGGGAGGAGGAATATGAATAACAACGATGAAATGACCGCTAAATGCGAATGCGGTTGTAAAAAAACGATTTTCGTATATTGTGAGCAGCGCGACGGCGTTTTGAGTAAGGTTAGCTTCGAGCTCTTGGGCGTTGCTAGTGAGCTTGCATCACAATCCGACCAAAAGGTATGCGCTATGCTTATCGGCAGTAACCTCAAGGGACTGCCCGAGGAGTTGATTCAATACGGAGCGGACTCGGTGTACGTTTGCGATGACAAAAGATTGGCACACTACCTCACCGAACCCTATGCGCAAGCAACCGGGAATATTATTCGTGATTTTAAGCCCAATATTGTGCTCTTCCCCGCCACAAGCATCGGCCGCGACCTTGCTCCCAGACTTTCGGCAAGATTAAGAACCGGACTTACCGCTGACTGCACTAAGCTCGAAGTAGATGCCGACGGCAACTTGTTTATGACGCGTCCCGCTTTCGGCGGCAACCTGTTTGCCACCATCATATGCCCCGACCATAGACCGCAAATGTCGACCGTTAGACCGGGCGTTATGCAAATGAAGCAAAAGGACGATAATCGCAAAGGAGAAATTATCAATGTCAATGTTACCTTCGATGAAAGCAAATTCAATGTCGAGCTTGTGGAAGAAATAAAGGAAAAAGCAAGCGAGGACAACATCGAAAACGCAAAGATTCTTGTTTCGGTCGGCCGCGGAATGCAGACACAAATCGACGAGGCACGACATTTAGCAAAGTGCTTGAACGCAACCTTGAGTTGCTCTAGAGCGGTTGTCGATGGCGGCGTTCTGCCACAAGACAGACAGGTCGGACAAACGGGCAAAACCGTCCGTCCCCTCTGCTATTTGGCTTTGGGTATTTCGGGCGCAGTTCAACACCTTGCGGGTATGAGTGACAGCGAATACCTTATTGCAGTCAATAAGGACAAGGACGCAACCATTTTCAACGTGGCTCACCTCGGTATCGTAGGTGATGCAAAGGCGATTTTGCCTTATCTGGAAAAAGAAATCGAAAATCTCAAAAACGCATAGCAGCGTTTGCTCCGAACATTTCGTTCGAGCGGTATACAAGATAGGTTTATTACTTTATTTTTTAAGGGCAAATGTGATTTGCCCTTATTTATTTCTTCATAAATCATTATTCAAATTAAAGTATAAGAGATGGGAAGATATTTCTCGGCAGTGCCGTATTGATTAAAACCTGCCTAAACGTAAGTGCAATAATTGCCCTTATTAATTGTCAAAGCAAATCTCTCAATCGATTTTTGTACTCGGAAAACTCTGATGTCGAACAAAACTCTCTCAAAGAGCCTCGCCTTTTTATTGCAACTTCTGCTTCGATTCGACCGGGAACGCCCGACATTACATATACTCTGTTGGATAGGCTCACCGCCTCCTCCAAGCTGTGCGAAATGAACAGAGTCGCAAGCCCTAACTCACCGCCGATATTTAGGTACCACTCGTACAAGTCGGCTTTCGTCAGCTCATCCAAAGCAGAAAACGGCTCGTCCAAAAGCACCACCTCGCGCCCGAAAAAATACGTACGCATAAACGCCGCCCTCTGCCTCATACCTCCCGAAAGCTGATCGGGTAGCTTATCCTGCGCACCCTCCAAGCCGAATTGCCCGAAATATGACCTCACCTTTTCTCGCGCTTCCTTCTTTTTGAAGCCCTTGAGACGATAGGGCAACGCAACGTTGTCAATGACATTCATGAATGGTAAAAGCATATCCTTTTGAAGCATATAGCTCACCATTCCCGTCTTTCCCGTTATGTCCTCGCCGTTTAAAAACACGCCACCGCTATCCGGCTTCTTCATACCCGAAAGCACTTGAAAAAGCGTGCTTTTACCAACGCCGCTTGCCCCGATAAGACATACCACTTCGCCGTGATTTAATGCTAAGCAGATATCCTCGATAATAGGCACTCCCTCATAGCTCTGCGTTATATTCCTTGCTTCGAAAATTGCCATAATTCTACCCTTATTTGCTTGAATCAGTCAAAAAATCGTTGGAAAAACCATACCCGTCCGGCGTTCTTTCGGTTAGAATCCCTTTCTCATACAGCCATGCAAAGAATGCATCCCAGCGTTCGCCCTCGATTACTCCCCACCTTTGCGCATCTGCGATATACTGATCGGCAAGCCAGATTTGGCTGGCTTTGATCAACCTCTCATCCAACTCGGGGACGTGCTTGCATAGAATCCGCGCCGCTTCCTCGGGGTTTTCGATCGCGTACCTATAGCCCTTTTCAGTCGCTCTCAAAAACGCCTTTGCCTGCTCTGGGTTGTCACGTAAATAGTCGTTGTTGGCGATAATTACCGGAGTGTAATAGTCCAACTCGTCGGCAAAATCCTTGAAGGAGAAGTAATTAATGTTTACTCCCTGAAGCTCGACATTGAGCTTGTCCCAGCCCTCGAATACCCACACGCAGTCAACATCGGTTTGAAGCGCGCTCGCCACGTCGTATACGGTGTTTGGAACGAACTTCAATTTCGAAAAATCGCCGCCGTCGTTTTCCATAATCTCTTTGATAATCGCCTTTTCAATGTCCAATTCCCAAGAGGCGTAGGTCTTATCCATCATCTTCGAAGGCGAAGTAATACCCTGCGATTTAAGCGATACAATGCCCGAAGTGTTGTGCTGAATTACAGCAGCGACCGCAGTCACATTGATGTCCTTTTCATAGTTGTACGCCATCTGATCCTGAAAATCCACGCCTAATTGCGCCAGTCCCGCGCTTACCAACATAGATGTACCTGTGTCGCCCGGTTGCTGTACGCTTACGCTCAGCCCTTCTTCCTCGTAGTAGCCCATCTCCAACGCAACGTATACGCCCGTATGGTTTGTGTTCGGAGTCCAGTCCAACAGAAAAACTATTTCGTCCGAATTGCTTCCGCAACCCGAATATATAAGCAGTCCCGCGCATACCAAAGTAGCCAAAATAATAACTATTGTCTTTTTCATATTGAGTATTCTCCTCTTAGGTCATTTCGCGCTTATATGTCGATAAACCGACTCGCGCTCAAAGTATGCAAATTTCGCTTTATTTGATTTCAGCCTTCCAAAAGACGATGTAACGTCTTAGAATATTTACTACCGCCATAAAAATAAGGCTAACCGCCACAACTAATATTATCGCCGCAAACATTTTGTCGTAGGAATAGGAGTTTTTTACGCGAATCATATAAACTCCCAAGCCATTTACACCGCCTACCCATTCGGATATTACAGCGCCGACTACGGAATAAGTTACAGATATTTTCAACGCGGAGAAGAAGTTTGGCAACGCGCTCGGAAACTTCACAAAGCGAAATAGCTTCCACTCGTTCGCGCCCATAGACCGCATCAAATCCACCATATCCGAGTCCACCGATCGGTAACCATCCACTAATCCGACCGCTATCGGGAAAAAGGTAGTCAGTGATACCAAAAGGATCTTTGGAGCAATACCATACCCCAGCCAAAGTGCGAACAGCGGAGCAATTGCAATCGTTGGTACCGTCTGCGTTACAATTAACAGAGGTCGAAATCCGAAGTAAAACAGATTGAATCGATCCATTATTATTGCCATCGCAAAGCCAACGACAATTCCCACAGCCAACCCGATCAAAGCCTCCGCGACCGTCGTTAAGGTATGCTTCATAAGTATGGAAAAGTCGTCAACGAATGCGCTTACCGCATCCCACGGTGAGGGCAACATATTTCTCGGCACTCCGCCAAATAAACAAATTGCCTCCCAAATCAGTATGAACAAAGCCAAAAATATAAGCGGAATCAGCTTTTGCCACACTTTTTTCCCCTTTAGTCGTGTCCGTTCTTCGATAGCACACCTCCCATCGCATACTGTCGATAACAATATGCTAATTCAAAATGCATATTAGTATCTTATACTATTCTGCGTATAATTCAAATAATAAGGCTCTGTTTAGTATCAAGGCTGCTTAATCCGACTCAACTCAACCTGAATAAACGCAGTTTTTCGATAAAAAAATCGAGCCTTTATCGGGCTCGACAGCAATAACATCTTCCTACGGCGGCATTATCCGCATCAGGTCAAATGGTCCGCTCTTTCGAGCAATCTCAGCCGTTCGGCACCCACGATTATATTTAATTATACGTGAATTCGTACAAAACGCTCCTCAAATACACCGTAAAATCGTATTTGCAGGATTGTTCAAGCAATTTATATCTTGGTCACGTTGGCGGAATAATTCCTCTCAACGCATACATTCTACACTCAAATATCTTCAATGTCAAGCGTTTTGACAAATTCAACATATGTTACCTGACTTTCATCGGCAGTTTCGACCTTTTCGGACGAATAGCAACGGCACAAAGCAAAGCCACTCTCCCGCGCAAAATCGATCATTTCGTTAAAATCGTACAATTGCAAGCGTACCTCGTGTGGAAAAACTGTTTTTTCGGGTGCTTCAACGTGCACAATTTGATGTATGCTTTGAACTTTGGTTATCGCGTCGTACTCGCTTTTACTCTCCTTCCAAACGTAAACACCGCTTGTCGGCGGCACTCTCGGGTGAAAGATCCTTTGCGGAGAAGAAAAGCTTTCATGCGGCGCAATCCATACCTCCAACGCAAGTCCACCGCCTACTTTCGTGTTTCGATTTATGCAACGCAAAGCCTTCGTAACGTCTCCGCTATCCAGCAAATGAATATCCATCGATGCAATGTAAGTAAAATCGACCTTGCTGTCAAGCTTTAAATCGCGCAAGTCCCCCTGCATATAGCTTAGATTTGGAATAGCTCCGTAAAGTCTCTTACCTTCCGCAATCATCTCTGTTTCGAAATCAAGGGCAGTAACGCGAAATCCTTTATGTGCCAAATATGCCCCGCTTTCGCCCACGGCGCACATCGCATTTAACACATTCTTGCCGTATTTTGCCGCCAAAGATGCCCAAAACTCATATTCTTCGCTGTTATCGAATTCGTCCCAACGCCAATATTTTGCGTGTTGCTTGTAATCCGTCATTTATTCACCTCTGTGTTTTGCCAACAATTCTCCGACTCTCTGCGCAGATGTACCGCTACCTACTCGTTCATCATATAACGACTTATGTATAGTAATTATCACGAGTTGTTTTGTGCCTCATAGGCGCAGCATCGGAATTACTGTTCCCAAGGCCTCTGTGACATTTTATAACTATAAAGGGGGTTACGCAACCGCGCAACCCCCTTTGCTTCTTAAAGAAGATAAAACTTATCTAGCTTTAATGTCATCGCCCATTGTGCCGAGGTCTTCACCTGCGGGGTAAATATATCCCACACCGAAGATTGTAGCACCGCCGACGTCGTAGTTCTCACGCTTTGTGATTATGTTGCCCAAAGAGTCGTAGACCTCGCTGAATCCAACGGTATTGAAACGTACGATATACGCGTCCATTCCGTCGATCAACTTCCACTTATTCGCAACAGCATCCCATTCAACGTTAACCGTGTGCGCGGATACAAGGTTGCCATCTGCATCGTAAGCTAAATACTCACAGCTTCCGAGCTTCTTAGTATCGAGCGCAAGTTGGTCACCCGCGAGCAATCCGATAATCGTGTAATTAACGGTACCGTCAAGGTTATCCAAAACAAAGTCCAAAGTGATGTTTGCATCGCTCGTCTGATAGTTTTGAACCTTATTTACGATAAAGCCCGAAACCTCAGTGATAGGAGCAGCGTTGATGTAGTTCCAAGATTTAACAATGAAGTTCGAAGCCAAGATGTAGTTGTTCGCATCCTTACCGAACTTTTCGTAGTTGGTATAGGTCGCCTCTTTTTCACCTGCGTCGCAATTCTTGTAGATACCGTCTTGATATACAACGAAGTAAATCTCATCGGGAAGCTTGTCGCCTGTGGCAGTATCAACGATATGCTCAAACTGATCTCTTACAGCGTAGTGATTTGCGTTGACGCCCGTTCTGAACTTGAAGCTCTGACGTTGATTCAACATATAACCTGCTGTCATTCCACCGGGAGCCACGTCGCCGATATTATCGAGTTTAACCCATTCGCCCGTAGCGGTGTCGATGTAACCCCACTCAGCCGAAGCGGTATTCAAATCGTTCACGTTGTCGATGTAAGCAACGTCCGTTCTGTCGTAAAGTCTTTCGCCCATATAGAACTCAACCAAGGACAAGCTGTAAGGAGTAATCATTCCCTTTGCTTCCAAGTCGGCTCCTCCGATGGAGTAATTGGAAAGCTCCTCTTCGGAAATAACCGCACCCGTCTTAAGGGTAATGCTCCATTGACCGTCTTGCCAGTAAGCATTCTTGTTGGTGTAAGCACCGAACTCATCGTAAGCAACATCCTTCGTATTGAAGTATGCGTTATACAGTTTGCCCGTATCGGGATTCATACCAATAACGACTGTTGCATTTACAACACCGCCTACGTCCTCATACAAGCCTTCGGTTGCCTTTCCTTCAACGTAAATGGTAACTGCGGTTTCGATTTCGCCTGTGGTTAAGTTAATTCCCTTAAGTCCCTTATTGCCGTAACCGAGGTCAACGTATGCAATGTTCGTTGCATCGTAAACTCTCTGGTTAAACTCAAGTCCGCTGAATGTCAATTTAGCCTGAACGATGAACATATATCCGTCGAATTCAAAGCCTGTCCAATCATAGTTGATTGAATCGCCCTGCAAACTGAATACCGTATCATCGAAAGGAACAGTCATCGAGTGCGACTTGTTGTCGATGTAATTCTGAAGCTCCGTAGCATTGTCGAGAACGTTAGTTACCGATTCGCCATAGAGCAAAGTCTTGTTCTTATCCGTGGCTGCTCCGACATTGGTGTTAATCGCTCCGTTGTAGTAAACGTCGATGATATCGTCGGCAACCAACGAGTTGGCAACCTTGTAAATCAAACCACTACCATCGCTGATAAGGTTTCCGCCGTAAACAACGGTAGAAGCATCATAAACTCTTTCCGCCAACATATCCGTTACATCGATGTACGTCTTTGCAAGAGCCTTGTCAATGCTACCTACATAATATACCTTCTTATTGTTGTTGGTATCGGTTGCGTAGGCAGGATCTCCGTTGTATTCATAGTTGTTGTAGTAAGTGCCGTCAACGTCCTTATTGATGGAATCATCCAAAGCCAACGTCCAGCTTATCGTGTCGGTGTTCTCGAACAAAACAGATTTGTTCACACCTGCATTCTTTCCGTTATCCGTAGGAGTAGCTCCGCAATATTTACCGTTAACGTAAATATTCTTTCCGCTTACATCATTGTAATTGATATCAACAGCGATATGCGCCTTTTCTGCAAGCATAGCTCCCAAAGCAGCATCGTCCAAAGCCAAAGTGTTGTCATCGTTCAAAATGCTCAATACCTGTGTTTGTCCTCTGTCAAGCTCGGTCTGTGTCAAGCCTGTTGCGTATACGTTAGCCGTTCCGTCGTACTCTCTGTCGAATACTGTACCGGTTACATAAACTCCACGAGGAGTGATGTCGGCGTTAAATATCAATCTCGTATTCGCATTGTTATTATCGTAGTTGCAAATGTAATTCGCGGTTCTGTCAACGCCGTTTACGTCGGTGATCTTCGCCGAGATAAAGCCCGTATCGTCATCAGCCTCGTACACATAGCTTCCCACATTCTTGCTCGGATAGTCAAGTCTGCCGCCCGTTGTCGTGATAAATATAGTATCGTTATCGATGTTGTCCACGATTCCCTTCGCTATAGGTCCGTAAAGCTTGAATTGAGGAACCAAAACAACGTCTTCTTCTTCATAGCCGACAACATTGCCGGAAGCATCGGTGATTTCCTTCAATGTAGTAAACGTAGCGAAGTATTGGTCATTGTTGCTCAGTTGGTAAAGCGTAAAATCGCTTTGATCTGCCGTAGCATCATATACCTTGGAGTCTTGAACCAAGACTTCTCTGATAGTAACTCTTTCGATAGTATAAACGCCCGAAACACACTCACTCACATCAACTGCGAAATATGTGCTAGTGATGGCGGGATTAACGGTAACTTCGTAATCGCCGTAATCGATGCCGTCCTTGTTGCCGACATTAAGCTCACCATGGAAGTTGTTGTCGCACGCGCCCACTACGAATGAAATATCACTCTCGTGTTCTTTCAAGAAAGCCTCGTATAAATCTCTCGATTCCTCGAAAGCCTCAGTCGAGATGGTAACCTTTACAGGGTTGCCGTTTCTGTCTGTAGTGTTGTAATATCCGCCCAAAAGCGTCCATGTCAAGGTGTCGGTGTCAATTGTCGCACCGTCATAGTCCTTGCTGCCGTTGCCAACCTTCAACGAGAAGTAAATCTTTGCGGTAGGCACTCTTACAATCTGACGGACAATGTTGAAGTTACCAATGTATTTATCGAGAGGCAACAGCTCAACAGCATAGCCGTAGTTGATAGGAGCAATATAACGTTCATCATCGTACCATCTGAATGTACCGAACAAATTTTCGCCTTCACCGGCAAGTCCCGTTCCGTCCGCAAAATTGATGGTCTTTAACTTTGTGTAAACACCGTAGGAGGTGTATTCCAATTCCGGCCAAATGGGGGTTGCAAACGTAGCCTTCAAAATCGTCAAGGTCGCGTCGTAGGTTCCTACCGATGTAACATCGTTGCCCTCGTCGTCTTTGCCCGACAATGTGAAATTAAGTCTGAAATTGTAGAAGCCCGCATTGCATATAGCAGCGGTTGTAGTAGCATCCCAAGTCCATACTCCGTCTTCGCAAACGGCAATCCAATTACCGCCCACCAATACAGATACGGTGTATGTGCAAGCAACACCTGCGCCACATTGAATAACAGGCTCAACCTGATAGTTCATAGCAACCAAATTACCGTTTGTATCGCAACTGAATTTATTATCATTATAATAAACAGTCTTGGATGCAAAAACAATGTTTACGCCGTCAAACGTCGTGTAACCCGCAAGCTGCTGACTTACCAAAGCATATGCCTGTCTTAAGCTGTTGAGCAACGCGCTCTGCGCCTCAACCTGCTCCTTTAAATTCTCAATAAGGTCGTAATTGCCACCCGCAACGGCATTGTTATAATCCTGCCACAAGGAAGCATAATCGGCTTCGGCAACGTTGAGCTTTTCAACCAATGCCTCATACTCGATCTGAGTCTTCTTGATAAGCAAACGCTCGTTAACAGTAGCCTTCAATCCATCGACAGATGCAGTGAAGCTGTTGTATTTGATTATTGCATCGGCAGCCGTGGAAGCACTCAAAACCTCGCTTATGTAAGCCGCCTTCTTAACAGCCAAACCGTAAACATTTATATACTCGTTAACCAACGCCGTGTAAACGTCCTCGGTTCCCGGCAGTACGAAATCCGTAACGGCAAGCGTAGTGCCTTCGATGTTTCCAATCATTTGAGCCTGCGCCTCGTACTTCTGACTCAAAGCGTTTAATCCGGCTTCCGCCATATCCAACGTCTTCTCGATGTCGGCTTCACTCTTGCAAGACTCGACAGCTTGAGAGTAGAACAAAAGCATACCGGCGTACTCCGCCTTCATTTGATTCAAATATTCATCGTCCAAAGCATTAACCTGTGCGGATGTCGTGAATCCCAAGGACTCAACCGATGTAACCGCGCCTTTTCTTGCCTCGTCCAAAGCCGTGTCGTTTACGTTAACCTGTACGTACAGCTTTTGATCGTCAAGCGTAACGCTAACCAACGCGGAACCTTCGTTAACACCCTTTACAGATCCTCCCTCGAGTGTAACAAACTCCGCACCGAAAATAACGCCGTATGTAATTTCCTGTCCGCTCTTCAACTCGCCCGTGTGGCTTACACCCAACGAAACGGTCGCATTCTTTTCAACAGCAACAATACCGTCATTCCCCAAAACCAGTTGCGCGGCTTCCTGACATCCGACAACCGTGAACATAGCCACAGCCAACGCCAGAATCAACAGCATCGCAATAATAGTCTTATTTTTCATTCTTTTTCCTCCTTCATACCGCTTTTTGCCGATTCCCCCATAGAAAAATCGTACATTACTTTCGTTAATCCCCCAAAAACATATTCAGAGCATTATACTCGTTTAACATTATATACTAATCTAGAAATAATAGCAAGAATTTAACGGCATTTTTACAAAAAACATTTTGGAAAAGATATAGTATCTATATGAGCAGAAGTTCATACGCATGAGGCACAATCGTCCTCACCGCTTAGTAATTCGATGCAACCAAAAAAGCTCCCGCAACCGACAAAAACGCTCAATCTATATCAACCTAGGCAATAAAAGCGCATAAAGGGTGTCGCTTCGCGATATTTAACCCCATCCTATTATCGCCAAACGTACCACTTCGGATATGCGGTATCGGCTAAAGCCGCTCGGATAAATAGCATCTACCGAGCGGCTTTGCAAGTTATGCCTATGCCTTGTTTAAAGCATCCAAAAACTCGTCCAAATCCAATCCGTGAGTCATCGCGGCTTGCTCGATGGTCTCGGTATTGGCAGCTAAACAATGCACACAGCCTAAGCCGAATGCCCCAAATACGGGGATCGTTTCCTTCTTGATGCGGATAGCATCAACAATCAAGGTGTCCTTCGTTATCATTTATCACATTACCTCCTGTTGTATTTTTAGTTATCATGAATGTCTTTAATTTCGAATAAACGGACAACTCTCGTTATCACCACAAAACGTATGGCATCCGTTTGATTCATAAAACAAATACATTACTAAAATGTATGCGTTCCTATTATAAGCTGATTTGCGACAAAAATGCAAATTTTGGTTGAAATTGCACGAGCTGTAGCACTTCGTCGCACGAACAGCCAATCTCGTAACAAAATCACACAAAATAATGCCTGATTCGGTGTTTACGATTTGTCGACGGACGTGGCCTATTGCTTTGCCGTATGCAAACGGGCAGCCCCGTGGCAAATCAAAACAAAGTCGCGCATTTTCTAATCGTCAGTTTCCGACAACCGCTGTCAAATAGCACGCAAATCCGCCGAGCATCGGCAATAGCGGTAATAAATTGCTAAATCATCGGCAAAAGCCGTATCAGATCGGTATAATCGGTAATATTGTCGGTTTCGGGCAGATATCCCAACCCCCAGATCGCAAGGGCGATAAGCCCCAAGCCCAACAGAACGGCGATAATAACCCTAATCGCGGACACGGGCGTTTTGCCCTTGGTTTTTCCCGTTATTCCGTTGACAAATTGGTTATACAACTTATCCTTGTAGCTTACGGCAGTCACGTAAATCGGAACCATCAAATATTTAAAGCTTTTACCATCAAAGGAAGTGTCCATATTCAGGGTACCGACCTTATCGGCGTGATATTGCTCCATAATCGCTCTTTTGATTCGTGCTCTCATCTTATCCTTGGCAATGTCGAAGGCTTCCTTTGGAGAAACACTGTAGCTTACGGCAGAAAAGCCCGCCAAAAAGCCGTTGTTGTATTCAACGTAGTCGGAGGGCGAGAAATTTCTCACCGACGAGAAGTATTTTTGAGGAATCCTTTGGCTGCCTTCGACGATAACGTCGTCAAACAGCAATTTAATTGAACCCGACACGGGAAACCAGTGAGTTTCTGTGACAGTAACGGTTTTGCCGTTTTGCCTTACCGTCCGCGTAACCGTTTTGCCCAGCGTTCCGTTATAAAACGTTTCGGTTGCGCTGTCGAATGTCCACAGCGGAAAATATGTACCATGGACACCGTCAAAGCTCAAACTCTTTTTAAATTTATGCGGAGCAAAAATTCTGCGCCTAACCCATTTTGCGCAGATAGAGCTCGCCTGTTTTTTGTCCACCCTAAAAGGTACGATAACATTGGGTTTTACACCGCCGACATCGTCTAGAGTGATAACCTTTGGACTTCCGCAGAAGCTACATTTTTTGGCTGTTTCATCACTAGCAAAAACCTCCTCGGCTCCGCAGTTTTCACAACGGACTCTTTTTATTTCGCCCGTCCATGTTTCCAGCCCCTCGAATTCCTCGAAGTCGCGTTCCTTTACGTCCTTGCTTGCATCCACGGTCTGTTCGATTCCGCAGTAGGGACAACGCAGCTTCTGCGTGGCAGGATCGAATACCATATTGGCTCCGCAACCGCTGCATTTAAAGCTTTCGATTTTGCGATTGCCCGCCGACACATCCGAGGCATCAAATGTTTGATCTATTTTTTTGCTCATACCAACCTGTACCACATACAGTGCGCCTTAATCAAACGCTATGCGGTTTAATGCGTTTTTTAGCATAGAACAAGCCACGCCAAAACGTTCCGTGTTTTATGCACCTAGATATAGATACCGACACCGCCGACTATAGCTTCTCACCGCAGTTGGCACAGAACTTTGCGCCCGGTTCGATATTAGCTCCGCATTTCGGGCACACACCGGCAACCGCAAGAGGATTGCCGCAATCCGAACAGAACTTCGCCGACTTGGGATTAGCCGTACCGCATGAGGGGCAATACTTGTTGCCGCCGCTCGTTTCGTCCTTGGCTGTATTGACCGCGTTTCCCATAGTCTGTCCGACGTATCCGCCGGCATTGGCTCCTACGCCCAGGCCCATAAACATCCCAGCAGAACCCGTGTTTTTTGCGGCGTCAGCCATAGCATCCGCTGCCTTCTTTTGGGTATATGTTCCCATTTTACCGCTCAAAATGCCCAGACTCGACCTTTCGTCGATAGCCTGCTCGACATTCTCGGGAAAACTGATATTCTCGATATTGAAGTTGGTAAGCTCCAAGCCCAAGGAATCGAAGTCAACCTGAACCTCCTTTTCACACATCTCGTTGAATTCGCGCAAATTGATCGCCATATCCAATGCCGAAACCTTGCTCGAAGCGACAACGTCGGAAAATGTAGTTATCAGGTGAGAGGTGATATGCTCCTGTATATCGGCAACCTCAAAGGAGGAATTAGTACCGAACAGCTCCTCCAAAAGCTTTTTGGGATCGCCAACCTTGAATGCGTAAACACCGAATGCGCGTATTCTTATCATGTCAAATTCCTTATCGCGCATTGTAACGGGATTTTTGGTACCCCACTTCAAGCCTGTAAATTGCTTGGTGCTGACAAAGTAAACCTCCGCCTTAAATCGGGTGTCGCCCTGATAAAAGACGTTGCCGATCGCCGTCAGGAAGGGTAAATTTCGGGTTTCGAGCTTGTACTCGCCCGGGCCGAAAATATCGGCAATTTGACCTCTGTGAACGAATATTGCCACCTGCGAAGGTCTTACGGTCAGCTTGGAGCCCGTCATAATTGCTCTGTCTTCCATCGGGAATCTGTAAACCAACGTATCGTTGGTATCGTCCTCCCAGTGTACTACTTTCAGTAACTGATTCTTTATTTTATCAAATAATCCCATAATGTCCTCCCGCACATAAAATGCACTTTATTAACGCGTGCGATCTGTGATTCGCCACAATAATCGCAATTCGAAACGTGTATACACAAGAAAAGTCGATTAACTGTTCTTATTCATTTGTAATCGAATCCACATAAGTGAAGTCGTTTACCGACCTTATTCGTTCCGTAATCGAAAACACACGCCCGAATATTCCTTTACGTATGTATGATACCACAATCCCTCTTGATTTGCAAGTGTTTAAGCCAAATAGGTTCCAGTTTTGTATATTTGAGCATATTTGTATGTTTTTCTCGGTTAGCACGGCTTTACTACTGATAACGTCCGGCTAACAAATTTAGATTGCCCGTAATTCATTTGACCTTCAATGCATATTATTTAATGTGTTGTCCACGCAGCATCGAACCGCGAAATATAAGTTAAACTAATTAACGCCAAATACCATCATTTAGCGATCGATTTGAGCCTGCCTTTAAAAGTAGAAGCAATTAGAATGAGACAATCGATTTGAGCCTGCCACTAAAAGTAGAAGCATTGTGGAATATGGCGTGCAGGTCTGCCTTTGATAGTTGAAGCATTAGAATGAGACAATCGGCTTGAGCCTGCCTTAATTATATAAGAATTAAGATAATGGGGAATTCTATGCGATAAACAGATAATGCGATATAAACAGCAGTTAAAAAACCATTAAGATGAGGGGGGCTCTATGCTTCAAAACATTCTGTCATTATTGAGTAAGCTTAAATTCTTTACGTCGGCGTTCATATCCAAAAACGCATTCGCGCAACCGCTTTCGGCTGAAGAAGAAAAAGAGCTGCTGACCGCATACAAGGCGGGAGATGAGAAAGCCAAAGAAAAGCTCGTCCGTCATAATATGCGGCTGGTAGCTCATATAGCAAAGAAATTCGCGGCAAACAACGAAATCGATGACTTGATTTGTATAGGTGCAATAGGCTTGGTTAAGGGCATTTCATCGTACGAGATGACCAAAAGCACGGCTCTTTCCACCTATTTGGCGCGATGTATTGAAAATGAAATATTGATGGTACTACGCCAAACAAAGCGATACAAGAACACCGTCTACCTCTACGAGCCCGTCGGAATAGACTCTGAAGGCAACGAGTATACGCTTATGGATACACTATCACAAAAGGACGAAACACTTTTCGTTCAGGTGGAAAACTCCATAATAGCCGAAAAACTCGACGAAATTTTGCGCGAAACACTTACCGAAAGGGAGTATACAATAATTAAATATCGCTTCGGACTGCAAAACGCACCCGTTCTCACTCAACTGCAAACCTCGCAGAGGCTGGGAATAAGCCGAAGCTATATCTCTAGAATCGAAAGCAAAGCCCTTAGCAAGCTCAAAGAAGCACTAAAAGATAAGGATTTTTATTGAATTTTTCCCGATTGGTTTTCGGACTTTGTCTGCTTTCATGCCTCTTCCTACCTTTTTGCCGCAAATATGCTGTAACAAGTAACCTCTGCTTTCGCGCTTGGCAAGTGGATTTGTGAGATTGTTTTCACTTGAGTAAACTTTCGATTGCCGCTTCGCAAGCGATTTTGACGTGCTCATAGGTCAAGCCACCCTGCAAATAGGCAATATACGGCGAACGAATCGGCGAATCACAGCTAAGCTCTATTGACGCGCCTTGCACAAAACAGCCTGCCGCCATTACCACATCGTCCTCATAGCCCGGCATATACGCCGGCTCCACACTCACAAAGCCTTCAATAGGCGAATTGGCTTGTATAGCTTGACAAAAGCCAACGACCTGCGCGGCGTTCTCAAACTCGATCGTGCAAACAATATCGCTAATCTCGGCTGCGGCATCGGGAATAGCCTTTAGTCCCAAACAGCGTGCGCATTCCGCAAACAGCAACGCGCCCTTGACCGCCTGTAAAACCACGTGCGGCGCAACGAAAACTCCTTGGAAATAGTTGCGGTAGCCGCAGTCGTAAGATCCCGTTTCCGCGTTGGTAGCAGGCGTAGTTGCCCGTCCCGCGCACTGCTTCACCAAGTCGGCTTTGCCTACGATATATCCGCCGGTCGGAGCTAAGCCGCCGCCCATATTCTTGATTAGCGATCCGGCGGCAAGGTCTGCGCCTACGTCGGTTGGCTCAAGCGTTTCCACAAATTCGCCGTAGCAGTTATCCACGATCGCCAAAACACTGGGACAATTACTCTTTGCAAACGCAATTACTTGTTCGATTTGCTTTATCGTAAAGGCGTTTCTCCATAAATAGCCTCTCGAACGCTGTATATAAATAGCCCTTACCCTGCGGCTTTGTAAGTAATCGCGTATTTTATCGTAATCGAAATCGTTGTTTACGGGCTCGATACAATCACAGGTAACACCGAAATCGGCAAGACTTCCTATGTCATGCCCCCAAAGCACTGGATGTATCGTGTCGTACGGAACACCGCTGACCGAAAGTATAATGTCGTTAGGGCGCAGCACGCCGAAAAGAGCAATCGTCAAGGCTTGCGTTCCCGAATAGATTCCCGTGCCGACATACGCGTCCTCGCAGTTAAAAACGCTTGCGTAAAGCGCGTTGAGCTTTTCTCTGCCCCTGTCGCCATAGCCGTATCCCGTGCTTCCTACGAGGTGCGTTTGCGAAATACAGTTATCTCTAAACGCCTTCAAAACCTTCCTTTGGTTATATAATGCAATCTGCTCCGCCTCGTAAAACCTTGCGGCAAGTGCCTTTTCGCTCTTTTCGATTATATCCTTTCCCTTCATCGATTTTTCTCCGATTGTGCGCAAACGCGCATACCATTATTTTTTTCATTGCAGACAAAATACTTGCTCGCCGATACTTTTGGAGCTGTCCGTTATAGAAAGCTCTTATTCTCCAACGCGGCGTAGCATATGCCGTTTAATTTATTTGTGTTCAAAGAATGACACTTTTTGGGTAGTCCGTTTCGTTATAGAAAGCTCTTATTCTCCAACACGGAAACAACCTCGGTATAAAGCTCGTCCGCGCTTTTTGACGCGTCAAGCTTGACGGTATTCATTCGTTTAAAATATGTTATCTGGCGTTTTGCATAGTTTCGTGTGTTCTGCTTGAGCTTCTCGACGGCTTCTTCCAACGTGCATTCGCCGTCCAAATAACAAACCAACTCTTTATAGCCGATTCCCTGCATACTCTGCGATTGGGGATTTACGCGGCTTTTAAGCTCCCTTACCTCATCGAGTAAGCCGTTATTTAGCATTGCATCCACTCGGCGGTTAATGCGGCGGTACAGCTCCTCTCTGTCGGTTGCAAGCTCGAACAACACGCTTTGATAACGGTCTTGCGACTGCTCCATCGCGCCCTGCGACCTTTTAATTCCCGTTGTTTGATATATTTCCAAGGCGCGCATAACCCGCTTGACGTTGTTCGGGTGAATTTGCGCCGCGCTCTCCTCGTCAACCGCTCTCAAACGGTTATGCAATCCGACCGCCCCTTCGCTTAGGTAAATCGAGTTAAGCTCCTCCCTAATTTGAGGAGAAACGCTGTTGTCGAAATCGAACTTTTTTAAAACAGAATCGAAGTAAAAGCCCGTGCCGCCAACCATAAGAATGGCTTTATAGTTTTCGCGAAGATAATAATATACCTTGTCAAAGGCGGTTGCATAGTCCATTCCCGAAAAATAGTCGTCGGGTTCGGCAATATCTATCAGATGATGGCGCACCTCGGCTTGCTCTCTTGCCGTCGGCTTGGCAGTCCCGATATCAAAGCCCTTGTATATCTGCATAGAATCCGCCGACACAATGTCCGTTCCCAGCTTTTTTGCAAGATGGAAAGCAAAACCGCTCTTTCCCACAGCGGTCGCGCCCAAAATTCCGATAATCACTCCGTTTTGCACTAAGTCTTGCACTCTCATCTCCGTATATTTTCCTGTTTGAGGTTATTACCTAAACACCAAACAATTACTCCGTTTAATACTTAATTCCTTTAAATCGCTTTACGATTTTCTCGCATATCCGTCACTTACTGCCTCTTACGCGTTATTTAAGATTAATTAATCCTCAAAAACCACTTTTCGATTTCCTTGCGCGATACCTTGACCACAAGCGGTCTGCCGTGAGGACATTTGAGATTGATATCCGACTGCAACCTACTCATAATCTCGTCGATTTGGCTTTGATTGAGAGTATCGCCCGCCTTTATTGCGTTTACACAAGCGGTTTTGGCGATTTTATCCACGATTACATCGCGTACTTCGCCCTCGACATTAACATCGGTCAAATACTGCTTGACGTACTTTTCGAGATTGATTCCCGTAAGCAACGCGGGAACGCCGTCGATTCGGAAGGAATGCTCGCCCGATGCGCTTATGTCAAAGCCGCACTCTCTTAAATACGGAAGGTTGTCCGTAACAAACTGCTCCTCCTGTGCGTTAACATCAAATATATAGGGGAAAAGCATAGGCTGCGTTGCAACATTTTTCGCCTCGATCTGCTTTTTGAATTCATCGAAAAGAATCCTTTCGTGCGCGGCGTGCTGATCCACAAAGTACATCGTGCTGTTTGCAATATCGCTCAATAGCAAGTAGGTTTCAAATACCGTTCCGCCGTATTTCAACGCGGTCGGAAGAAAGCTCTCCTGCACAAAAGCGTTGGATTTTGCATCGGCAAGCTCTCTTTTTTCGTCAACCTCGCTCTGCGAAAGTGCATATCTATAGGTTAGAATATCCGAAACGCTTGCATATAGTCCGCTCGGTCTGCCGCTCGGCGATTTTGTCGCAAAAGGTAAATCCGTCGGCTGGTATGAATTCGATGATTTTATATAATCCACTCTAGACTCGGTTATGTCTGTCGTTTTCGTAAAAGGCACTTCGTTATCTAACGGACTCATCAACGCACCAAAAGTATCGGATTCGGTCGGGTTCCGCAGCACACCAAAAGTATCGGATTCAGTCGGATTGTCGAAAAATACTTCGCCCGTTTGAATGTTTACCTTTGCATTTGCGCCGCAATTGTATTCCTTTGAACGATCGAGAGATTCTCCTTCGCCTTTATCGACGCATTGCCCCGCTTGTGCGGACCGATTGAAAGCATCGATACAAATGTCGCCTTCCGTCTTTCCGTCACCTTCATACATCGGAATGGATTGTTGCGCGTTAACTGAATTATGAACGACCGACTTCACTCTGTTGCGCTCTTCTTCGAGCAGCTTGCCGACTGTAACATAAAAGCAAGAAAAAATGCTCTTCCTGTCGGCAAATCGAACATCGAGCTTGTTCGGGTGAACGTTGACGTCCAGTTCCTCACACGGCATTGTCAGGTGAAGCACATAAAAAGGATATTGCCTTTTCAATAGATAGGGAGCATAAGCCGCCTTGACCGCCGACGACACTGTGTTGTTAACGACGTATCGTCCGTTGATAATCAGCGTTTGATAGGTTCCGTTACCCCGACTGATTTCGGGTTTTCCGATAAAGCCCTTTATCACATAGCTTTTATAAACGCTTTCCACGCTCATACAGCTTGCAAGCGTATTTTTACCATATACCGAATACAAAGCGGAATCCAAACCGTTGCCGTCCGTCCTTAATACCTGCTTTCCGTCAATAAGGTAGCGAAACGCAACGTTCGGATTAGCCATCATCAAACGCGACATAAGGTTGGTAATCTCCGCCGTTTCGCCCCTCACGGTCTTAAGAAACTTCTTCCTTGCGGGAGTATTGTAAAACAAGTCGCTCACGGTAATCGTCGTTCCGTCGTTGCCGACATCGGTGTGCAATTTACCTATGTTTCCGCCCTCGATCTCCAAGCCGTAAGCTTCTCCGTCAGCCCTTTTCGATACAACCTTTACGCGGCTTACCGAAGCGATTCCGGCAAGAGCCTCGCCCCTAAATCCCAAGGTTTTTATCGAAAACAGCTCGTCCGCCGTTTGTAGCTTACTCGTCGCGTGGCGCAAAAAAGCCACGGAAATGTCCTCGGGTTCCATTCCGCAACCATTGTCGCATACCGTAATTTCCTTCGCGCCGCCCTCGGTTATGCTCACCGTGACACACGAAGCTCCCGAATCGACTGCGTTTTCGGCAAGCTCCTTAACCACGGACGCAGGTCTTTCGACCACCTCTCCCGCCGCGATTTTATTATGCACATTTTCTGGTAATACTCTGATTTTTCCCATTGATTTCCTTGCTTTGCAAATTAAAGCTTTTTATCGTTACTCCTGCTTATAATACTCGGCGGCGACTTGACGTTTTTCAATTCTTTAGTTTATGCCCCTATTAAGTTATATTTAACTCAACCGATTTACCTGACATTTGCAAATATCGCTTTTCTGCCCTTAGACTGTATAATTCTTACGCTAATTACTTTATGCTCTTTGCAAGCTCCTTGGCTCTAATAATTACTGCTTTGTTTACGCCGGCTAGTTCGGCAACCTCGATGCCAAAGCTCTTATTGGCGGCTCCTCTTTCGATTTTTCTCAAAAATACGATTTGGTCGCCTATTTCCTTGACTGCGATTCGGTAATTCTTGATTCCCTCTACGCGACTTTCCAGCGCGTTAAGCTCATGAAAGTGCGTTGCAAAAATTACCTTTGCTCCGATAGTCGAATTGATGTACTCAATCACCGCCTGCGCAATGCTTAAACCGTCCGAGGTAGACGTTCCTCTGCCCAACTCGTCGAGGATAATCAAACTGCTTTTGGTTGCGTTATTGAGAATATACGCGGCTTCAAGCATTTCCACCATAAAGGTGCTTTGATTAAAGGTTAGGTCATCGCTTGCGCCAACTCGGGTGAAAATCTTGTCGGTGAGCGGTACAAAAGCCGCTGACGCCGGCACAAAGCTTCCGAGGTGCGCCATAAGCACGATAAGAGCAACCTGCCTCATATAGGTACTTTTGCCTGCCATATTCGGACCGGTGAGTATGCACGTTCTGTTGTCGCCGCAGTCCATTATCGTATCGTTGGATATGTAGTTCTCGTTTCGGATAAACTCCTCCACAACAGGGTGCCTGCCGTTCTTGATGCGCAACGCGGCGTCCTCGGTCATAACAGGTTTGCAATAGCCGTTGTCTACGGCAACCTTAGCAAGACTAGCCAACGCATCCACCTGAGCAATGGCGTTCGCTGTCTTTTGCAAGGGCGAAATATAGACGAGCAATCGCTTCTTCAGCTCCTCGAAAAGGCTCTTTTCCAAGGCGTTGAATTTCTCCTCCGCCGTAAGTATATCCTCCTCGAGCTTTTTCAGCTCCTCTGTAACGTACCTCTCACAATTAACTAAGGTTTGCTTTCTGATATAGCTTTCGGGGACTTTATCCCTAAACGAATTGGTTACCTCGATAAAATAGCCGAAAACCTTGTTGAAGCCGACCTTCAAGGTCTTGATTCCCGTGCTTTCTCTTTCCCTAATCTCCAACTCACGCAACAGCTTTTTGCCGTTGAATGCCAAATCGCGTAGCTTATCCAACTCGGCATTGAAGCCTTCTTTAATGAAATCGTTCTCGTTAACCTGCTTTTTTGCATCGAATTTAATTGAAGCCGAAATAAGCTCAAGCAGCTCGCTCATTTCCTCGATGTTTATATTCAAATCCTTTAAATATGCGGATTTAGCAAAGCCCAAAGCCTCTTTGATTTTAGGAATTGCGCCGACAGAAACCCTCAATAGGTTGCAGTCGTAAGGCGTAAACATATTATATGACAGCTTTCCCGTCAACCTCTCGACGTCCTTTTCCCTAGAAACCGCTTCGAACAAGCCTTCCCTAAGCAAGAAGTCGTCCACAAGGTTTTCCACCGCGTCCAGCCGCCTATTTATCTCACCGATATCCCTTAACGGATGGGAAATCCAGTTTCTCAACATTCTTCCGCCGCTTCCCGTAGCCGTTTTGTCCAATAGCCATAATAAACTGCCTCTGCGCTTTCTGTCTCTGCTGTTCTCGGTCAGCTCCAAATTGCGCCTCGTGTTGTAGTCCAAAGACATATACGAATCGTCGCATATAAACTTCACCGTCTCGATGTGCGCCAAAAACCGCTTTTGCGTTTGCGCGACAAAGCTTAGTAACGCGCCCACCCCGCACACGCACTCGGGAAAGGCGGCAAATTCGTACACGCTCACGCTATGCACCTTATACTGCTCCTTTATCTGCGATTCGGCTTGCGAAAGAGCGAAAAACTTCTCGTAAAACTGCGAGAATTTCACGATTCCGCCCGTTTTGACGAATGGTATCTCGGCTTCTAGCTCTATGCCCTTGGCGTTACATATAATCTCCGAAGGGTTGACCGCCACCAAGCACTCCTGAAGCCGTTTGACGAACTTTTCACCGACATAACGTGCGACGTTAATTTCTCCCGTCGTAATGTCGCACCACGAAAATGCACAACCATCCGCTGTCGCATACAGACAGCCGAGGTAATTATTGCTCTTTTCGTCCAATATACTGTCTTCCATTACCGTTCCGGCGGTAATTACTCTTACTACATCACGCTCGACCAACACCTTGCCCGGCTGCGTAAGCTGTTCGCAAATGGCAACCTTTCTGCCCGCCTTGACCAGCTTTGCAACATAGTTATCCACCGCGTGATAGGGAATTCCACACATAGGAGCACGCTTATCCAAACCGCAATCCCTGCCTGTAAGCACCAAATCCAATATCCTGCCGGCTTCGATAGCATCTTCGAAAAACATCTCGTAAAAATCGCCAAGTCTGTACATAAGTATGCAATCGTTGTACTGCTCCTTAGTCTTCATATATTGTTGCATCATCGGTGATAAAGCCATAATTCCTCCATTGTTAGTCGGTATATATTCGGTCGGATTCGAATTAATCTTGTCAAGTACCGCCAACCTCGTTTGCGACTTAGATAAACATTGTAGCTGATTTCATTAATTAGCTCTTGCTATCTTACTTACATACTACATACTCAAGCGTTTTCGAATGTTCCATAATCATAACGTCGGCAAAGCTTCCGTCTATGTTGTCGCCCTACTTCAATTTCACCACGTCGCCCCAAAGCGTTGCCGAACGATGTTCCTTAATCTTTACGTCGGCAAAGCTTCCGTCTATGTTGTCGCCCTACTTCAATTTCACCACGTCGCCCCAAAGCGTTGCCGAACGATGTTCCTTAATCTTTACGTCGGCAAAGCTTCCCACGACGTTTTCGGTGTATTTGAAGTTTACCAGCCGTCCGCAATCGGTTCTGCCGCAATACACGTCGCCCGCATACTTGGGATTTGTATCCTCAACCAAAATTTCCATTACCTTGCCCGTGTAGGTGTCGGAGATTTCCTTTGTTATCTTGTTTTGACAGGCAATAAGTCTTGTTATCCTGTCGCGCTTTGTTGCCCTGTCGATCTGATTTTCCATTGAATAACCGACCGTACCCTTTCTGCGCGAATATACGAAGCTGAACAAACTCGAAAAACGCGCCTTTTCAACCAAATCCAAGGTTTGCAGGAAGTCCTCCTCGGTTTCGCCCGCAAAGCCTACCATGATGTCCGAGGTGATTCCGACATCGGGAATCTTGGCACGTATTCTGTCAACCAAATCTAAATACTGCTCTCTCGTGTACTTCCTGTTCATTCGCGCAAGAACGCTGTTGCTTCCCGCCTGAACGGGCAGATGTATGTTGTTGCATATCTTGGGCGAGGCTGCGATAGCAGCAATACACTCATCACTCATGTCCTTTGGGTGAGAGGACACGAAGCGAAGACGGAATTTGCCGTCGATTTCGGCAATTGCATAAAGCAGCTCTGCAAAGGTGCAGGGCTTATCCAAATCCTTGCCATAGGAATCCACGTTCTGTCCTAGTAAGGTTATCTCCTTGTATCCCTCGGCTACAAGCTGTTTGACCTCGCTTAATATTACATCCTTTGAACGGCTCCTCTCTCGTCCCCTCACATAGGGAACGATGCAGTAGGTGCAAAAGTTGTTGCAACCATATATTATGTTAACCCAAGCGTTAGTGCCGCTCGTCCTAAATACAGGAACGTTTTCGTCCACGCAAAAACGATCGCCAATCTCATAACAGTGCTTGCCGACATTCGCTCGGTCAATCATTTCGCCAAGCTCGCTCAAATTGCTTGTGCCGATGATAACGTCCAAAAACGGATATCGTTTCTTGAGCTTTTCGGCGACTTCCTTTTGCTGCGACATACAGCCGCAAACGCCCACAATCAAGGAGGGCTTTCGCGCCTTCAAACGCTTTGTTTCGCCTATGTGTCCCATAATCTTGGACTCGGCGGTTTCTCGAATACAACAAGTATTGAACATAATAACGTCCGCTTCCTTCTCGTCCGAAGTTTCCGTATAACCCTTGCTTTCTAGAATTCCTGCTATTTTTTCCGATTCGTGGACGTTCATCTGACATCCGTATGTGTGAATTAAGTACTTTTTCATATAATCCTCGTTTATTGTCGTACGGAATATTATAAACCATAATGAGAATTATCTCAAGTTTTTTCCCAAGACTATTTATAAAAACTTGTGTTGCGCTCAAACTAAAATAGAAGAATATAACAAACAGGCAAAAAACCTCTCTTTTACACAACAAAGACATACCGAAAACGACTAAGTCGCAAACAGACATCTAGGTAACAGTAATTAAAAAATGATGACCAATAAAACCAAGCAAAAAAGAATACGCATAATTTGGCTCTGTGTTACGGTAATAGTTCTATTGCCGTTGCTTTTTGTCATAAGCTTTTTTGCATATTCTCGTTCGGATGCATTGACCAAGCAAATCGACTATTCCAAGCTTTCGGACGAGGGTGCTTTATATGAATTTTACGATCTCGCCGACAACGCATTGCCGCTTACAAATGCCGCTTACACCGAGTTTGACAAACTTCCGCACTCTCTTATCGATGCATTCATCTCCATCGAGGACAAAAGGTATTTTACGCACAACGGCTTCAGTTTGACCGCAATCGCAAGAGCAACGCTTAATAACCTCAAACGAGGAGGGCTTTACGAGGGCGGCTCGACCATAACTCAACAGCTTGTCAAAAACGTCTATCTGTCCTCGGAAAAGACCTTTAAGCGTAAGCTCAAGGAACTTGCCTACGCGGTCAATCTTGAAAAAAATCTATCCAAACCGCAAATAATGGAGTACTATCTCAACTGCATCTACTTCGGAGGCGGAGCGTACGGCGTAGGAAATGCCGCCTCCCGTTACTTCGATAAAAGCGTGGCTAAGCTTACCTTGGACGAGTGCGCATTGCTGGCGGGACTTGTCAAGGCGCCTTCTTCATACGCGCCAACTACCGATATCGAAAGGTGTATCGGACGTCGCAATACGGTCTTGAGGGAAATGCTATCAGAAAGCTACATTACCCAAGAACAATTCCAAACGGCTGTTGAGGTTGAATACGACTTCGACTTTGCACAAAAAACTCCCAACCGCATCTATACCGACACTGCCGCGGAAGCCGCATATAGTATCCTTTCCGAAAAACGCTCGACACTCGGGGAGTATAAGGTCTTTACCTATTTCGACTCCGAGGCGCAACGCGCGTTATGTGAGGCGGTAAGCAGCATTATGACCGACGAGTACTCAACTATTGCGCTGTCGGTGGCAAACTCCGACGGCGGTATACGCGGAATGTACGCAAGGTGCCGTGCCAACCCTTTGACGGTGCGAAGAATGATCGGCTCGACGGCAAAACCGATCGCCGTCTATGCGCCGCTTATCGAGGAAAACCATATAACACAGCTTACTCCCTTCGAGGACGAACCCGTTACCATCGGCGGCTATTCACCCAAAAATTACAACGATGCTTATTACGGAACGGTTACCGCCAAAAAAGCGTTATCACTAAGCCTTAACAGCGTTGCGGTGCGCGCTCTGAATCAGCTTACGCCGCAAATAGCAGGAGAATACCTCACTAGAAACGGCATTCCTCTTACAAAAAGCGACAACTCCCTTGCCCTTGCTCTCGGAGGGCTGACAGAAGGCGTTACGCCTGTCGAGCTTACGCAGGCTTACTCCACTTTTGCAAGAGGCGGTACCTTCCTGCCGTCAAGCTTTATTCGAAGCATCTATACAAAAAGCGGCATTTGCGTTTACAAAAATAACGCGGCTGCAAAAAGGGTGTTTTCCGAGGACACCTCTTATATCCTCACGGATATGCTCGCAGATGCAGTTAGGAACGGCACCGCAAAGCAACTAAAAGCCAATTTCGACGTCGCAGGCAAAACGGGTACGGTCGGCGCCGCTTCCGATGGCAACACAGATGCCATTTTTGTTTCTTATACCTCCGAAAGCACCTCCTGTTTTTGGTGCTTTGCCGAGGACCGAATCATGTCGAATAGCATAACCGGCGGCACTCTGCCCGTGCGTATGGCAAGCGTTTTTTATAACACGCTTTACGAAAAACACACCCCTTCGAATTTTATAAAGCCCGATTCAGTGCTTTCCGTTTGCGTAGACAAAGTGGAATTGATGGAGAATTTACGCCTTTTTGAAGTCGATCCGTTGGATTCAAACGCAATTCTCGGACTTTTCCGAGCCGCAAACCGTCCCAAAAAGCAAAAAACCCTGCCTTCGACGAATGATACTAAAACCGACCCAAGCAACGATATTCGGCAAACTCCACCGCATGAAAAGAATAAGGACGAGGAAAACGGCGAGGACAATAACGATAATGAGAACGACAAGAAAGAGGAAGCACAACCCAAAAAGCCATTCCGCGAACGCCTCAAGGACTTTTTCGGGTATTAAAACGTTTTGAAGGTACTAATTCGACATATTCAATTTCTTAATCGGTAAAGGTGAATATCTCGATATCGATGAAAAGAGGCACCGAATAATGTTAATACAAAAGAGATCTTATATCGATAACGATATTGCGTTAAATGCGCAACAAGCAAGGGCTATGCACCCAAACGAAAAGCTATAAAACCCGAGCCGATACCTTGTTAACTGTGCAAGAAGCAAGAGTTCACCCCCTAACCGAATAAACAACAAAAAACCGAGCCGATAACGCCCAAAAGAACGATAACGACTCGGTTATTTTTGCGCAAAGCGCATATAAACAAAGCGTAAGCATCGAAGCGAGCGAACTTTCATATACGAAAGCCTCTCAACGCACTCGACAATCCACCCGAAAAGGACAATTAAGCGAGGTCTTGCAACGTCGCAAAGCTGCCAAAACGGGCTAACGCTCTAAATTCAAAAGTCAGCCGAACGATTAGTCAGCCAAAATCTTGGATACAACGCCTGAACCTACTGTTCTGCCGCCCTCACGGATAGCGAAACGAAGTCCTTCCTCGATAGCAATGGGGGTGATAAGTCTTACGGTGATTCTTGTGTTATCGCCGGGCATTATCATTTCCGTGCCTTTCTCGAGTTCGATCGAACCGGTAACGTCGGTAGTTCTGAAATAGAATTGAGGACGATATCCGTTGAAGAAGGGGCTGTGACGTCCGCCTTCGTCCTTGGTCAATACATAAACCTGAGATTCGAAGTTCTTGTGAGGCTTAATCGAACCAGGCTTAGCCAAAACCTGTCCACGCTCGATTTCCGTTCTTTGAATACCACGAAGAAGTGCGCCGATATTGTCGCCTGCCTGTGCATAATCCAAAATCTTTCTGAACATCTCAACACCGGTTACAACACTCTTTTTGATTTCTTCTTCAAGTCCAACAATTTCAACGGGGTCAAGGTTCTTTACTTCGCCACGCTCTACTCTGCCGGTTGCAACCGTTCCACGACCTGTGATCGTGAATACGTCTTCTACGGGCATCAAGAAGGGCTTATCGGTAGCTCTTTGAGGTGTGGGTATATATTCGTCGACAACAGTCATCAATTCCTTAATGCAATCGAATCTGGGATCGTCGATTCCCGCGCCCGCAATAGCAGCGTCCATAGCAACCTTTGCCGAACCCTTAACAATGGGGATCGTGTCGCCGGGGAACTCATACTTGCTCAACAAATCTCTAACTTCCATTTCGACAAGCTCGAGCAACTCGGGATCGTCAACAAGGTCTGTCTTATTCATAAATACAACGATATAGGGAACACCAACCTGACGCGCAAGCAGAATGTGCTCACGAGTTTGAGGCATGGGACCGTCGGCAGCCGATACAACCAAGATCGCTCCGTCCATTTGAGCGGCACCCGTGATCATGTTCTTTACATAGTCGGCGTGTCCGGGGCAGTCAACGTGCGCATAGTGACGTGTATCTGTCTGATACTCAACGTGTGCGGTGTTGATCGTTATTCCTCTGGCCTTTTCTTCGGGAGCTTTATCTATTTCATCATATCTCATAACATAAGCTTTGCCCTGCATAGCCATTACCATCGTGATTGCGGCGGTCAATGTGGTCTTACCGTGGTCAACGTGTCCGATAGTACCGATATTTACGTGCGGTTTACTTCTGTCAAATTTAGCTTTTGCCATTATTAGTTTTCCTCCTAATTTAAATTAATTATTTTTTAGTTTGCCTGTCCCGTTACTGATTATATATCATTTTGCGTTTTTTGCCTACTGATTAATAGTAAACTCTTAATATATTTTTATTCTTTTGACGGACGGGCGATTATATTAAAACCGCAAAATGCAGTTTTACACATTTGATTGTCGGGTGTTTTCCCGATTCTGCTTAGCCGAACGAAAGCCCCGTAAGCCTGTCATGGACAGCTTTGGGTACCTCGGTATAGCTTTGGAATTCCATAGAGAACGTGCCCCTGCCTTGGGTAAGGCTTCTTAGAGCGGTCGCATAGCCGAACATCTCCACAAGCGGAACCGAGGTTGAAATAACCTGAACTCCGTTGATTATCTCGCTTCCCAAAATATTGCCACGCTTGCTCACGATGCTTCCCATAATCTCGCCCGTATACTCCTCGGGCGCAGTGATTTCCACCTTCATAAGCGGTTCCAATATTATGGGATTTGCGTTGTTTAACGCCTTTCGAAGAGCCATACTCGCGGCAATCTTGTACGCCGTTTCGTTTGAGTCGGTTTCGTGCAGAGCCACTTCCTTCAAAGTAACCTTTACGTCCATAACCTCAAAACCGGCGACAATTCCGCTTCGTAGGCATTCCATAACACCGCTTCTTATCGCATCAACGAATAGCGTCGGAACGCTTGCATCCGCCAAGCTTTCAAAAGCACAGCCCTTGCCCACGTTCGGCTCCACAGAAAGCGTACAACCTCCGAAAATGTTCTTGTTTCCCATTTGCCTTTCGTATACGTAAGCTTCGGTCGCACAATCGGTAACGGATTCCCTGTAACTGACCTGCGGCTTGCCTACGTTGGCTTCTACCCTAAACTCTCTTAGTAGTCTATCCACGATGATATCGAGGTGCAACTCGCCCATTCCGGCGATAATAGTTTGCCCCGTCTCGGCGTCGATATAGCTTTTGAAGGTCGGGTCTTCATCCGAAAGCTTTTCCAAAGCCAATGCCATCTTCTCCTGTCCCTGTTTGGTTTTGGGTTCAATGGCAACCTTAATAACCGGCTCGGGAAAGTCGATGCTTTCCAATAAAACGGGCGTTTTGTCCGCACAAAGAGTATCCCCTGTTTGAGTAAATCTTAAACCGACGATGCCGACAATCTCACCGGCATATACGGTGTTGATTTCCTCTCGTTGAGCCGAATGGAGCTGCAATATCTTGCTTATCCTTTCGCGCTTGTCCTTGTTGGCGTTAAGAACGCTCTTTCCTACGTCTAAGGTCCCGCTGTATACCCTGACATAAGCCAATTTACCCACATATGCATCGGAAAGTATCTTAAAGCACAATGCGCAAAACGGCTTGTCGTCGTCGGATTCGATGGGAACGGTTTTGGTTTTATCTTTTACATTGTAACCGATAGCAGGCGGAATGTCCAAAGGAGAAGGCAAATAGTCGGTTATTGCATCCAACAGCTTTTGTATTCCCTTATTCCTATACGCCGTTCCACAAAGAACGGGCGTGACCTTAAGAGAAATAACCGCCGTGCGTAATACGCGCCTTATCTCCTCTTCACTTATTTCCTCACCTGCGAAGAGTTTTTCCATAAGCCCGTCGTCAAGTCCGGCTACAAACTCGACAAGCTCGGCTCTGTATTTATCCGCAAGCTCTTTCATATCCTGCGGAATTTCGCGCTCCTCCACCACGTGGATGTCGGAGTCGTTGTAATAATATGCCTTTTGTGTTATTAAATCGATTATCCCGCAAAACGTATCCGCTGCACCTATCGGCAACTGTATGGGCATAGCGTTAGTCTTCAAACGCGATTTCATCTTCTCCACCACGTTAAAGAAATTAGCGCCGTTAATGTCCATTTTGTTGACAAAAGCAATCCTCGGAACGCTGTACTTGCTCGACTGATGCCACACGGTTTCGCTTTGCGGCTCTACTCCGCCTTTGGCGCAGAAAACCGCAACGGCACCGTCCAATACCCTCAAGCTCCTCTCAACCTCGACCATAAAATCCACATGGCCGGGAGTGTCAATAATATTGATTCGGAAGTGTTTGGGGGCGTTATACCAGTATACCGTCGTAGCGGCAGACATAATCGTGATCCCGCGCTCTTGTTCCTGCTTCATAGAGTCCATAACGGCGTTTCCGTCGTGTACTTCCCCCATTTTGCGAGTCTTTCCCGTGTAGAACAGAATTCTCTCGGTGGTCGTCGTTTTGCCCGCATCTATGTGCGCCATTATTCCGATGTTGCGCACGCTGTCAAGCGGATAATCTCTCGGCATAGCTCTTTCCTTTACCAGCGATAGTGAGCAAACGCCTTGTTCGCCTCCGCCATACGGTGTACGTCTTCCTTTTTCTTAAACGCACCGCCTGTGGAGTTGAACGCGTCCATAAACTCACCGGCAAGCCTTAAATACATATTTCTTTCACTGCGCTTTTGCGCACTTGCAACAATCCAGCGAATTGCCAACGTTTGACGTCTTTCCGGTCTAACTTCCATAGGAACTTGGTAGTTGGAACCGCCGACGCGCCTTGCTTTTACCTCAAGCATAGGCATTACGTTGTTCAAAGCCTGATTGAAGACATCGAAGGGCTCTTGCTTTAATTTGTCCGCAGCATACAATAATGCGTCGTACACGATCTTTTGCGCAACACCCTTTTTTCCGTCCTCCATAACCTGGTTGATAACCTTTGTCACAACCTTGCTGTTATAAATCGGATCGGGTAACACGTCCCTCTTTGGAACGCCGCTTCTTCTCGGCATAATTTACCTCCTTGTAAAATTTGAATTTTTTGTCCTTTTGTAATCGGATTTGCTAACTACGACGGCGTAAGCCGGAGAAACTTCTCTTTGCCTAAGCAAAAATACTGCCCATCATTGAAACGGAAAACAAACTCAAATTCCGCACCAATCACTGTTAGCCTGATTACACATTATTTCTTCGGACGCTTTGTACCGTACTTACTACGAGCCTGACGACGTTTTGCAACGCCAATTGCGTCCAAATGTCCGCGGATAACGTGATAACGGACACCGGGAAGATCTCTTACCCTTCCGCCACGAATCAAAACTACGCTATGCTCTTGCAGATTGTGGCTCTCACCCGGAATGTAAACAGTTCCTTCCATACCATTGGTACGACGAATTCTCGCAATCTTTCTAAGCGCAGAGTTGGGCTTTTTGGGTGACGTTGTGGTAACATTCAAGCAAACGCCTCTCCTTTGCGGACAATTTTCAAGCAACGGAGATTTACTTTTAACAATCTCGCGTTCTCGACCTTGTCTAATCAACTGATTGATAGTCGGCATATTATTCCTCCTTTATTTATTTATATAAACCCGAAGCATAATTGCCCCGAGGCTTGTATACAACCGCCTTGAAAAAGGCAACAAAAAAGTACGCAGAATACCACGCAAGGAGTATTTTACCACACAAGACAACAACCGTCAATCGTTTTGCCGCTGTTTTTTTCGGAAAATACCCTATATTAACGGAATTCCTGATAAAATCATATCTATGCAATTATCAAGCGCGCAATTAGCGAGGCTTCCTTCGCTTCTGCGCTTCCGCACACAGCTTGATGTAGCTCCTGTAGCGTTCTTTGGATAGCTCACCTCTTTCCACCGCTTCCTTAACAGCGCAAAACGGCTCGTTCTCGTGGCGGCAGTCGGCATATTTGCATCGCTTGGCAAGCTCCTCTATATCCGAAAAGGCATTTTCAGTATCGATGTCAATCAAACCGAATTCTCGCATTCCGGCTGTGTCTATTACAACTCCGCCCGAAGGCACGCAGAAAAGCTCGGATCTCGTACTGACGTGTCTACCCTTTCCGTCCGACCGAGTTTGCCCCGTTTTAAGTGCGTTCGCTCCCGTTACCGCGTTCACCAAAGAGGACTTCCCCACACCTGACGCGCCGACAAAAGCCGCCGTTACGCCTCTTCCGATGAGCTCGGTCACTGCTGCAATATCTCCGTCCTTTACGGACACCGCAACAGCGTCTGTTTGAACTCTGCCACCGAGCTGCACCGCCTTATCCTTGGCGTTCGCCATTAAATCGCCCTTAGTAAATACCACTACGGGCTTTGCTCCGCTTTCGTAAGCAGCAGCCAAATACCTCTCTATCGCGGCTTGACTGCTTTCTCTTTCGAGCGACACACAGATAAAAATAACATCTATATTTGCGGCAATGAGCTGCGCATCCCGACGCGTTCCCGCGACTTTTCGCATAAAGACGCTATGCCTTGCAATAATTTTTTGGATAACTCCGTTCTCGTAAATAACGTAATCGCCGACGGTCGGGTATTCCTCCGCACTCTCGATGCCGTAAAGCATTTTACCCGACAGCCTGCCCGAAAACTCCCTTTGTCCGTCGGTTAGGTCGTACGCTCCCTTGTTGCGCGCAATCACTCGGCACAACCTTCCGCTCTCGCCCTTTGCGGCTTCCGCCGTCAACAGGTCCAATCCCCAAGTAAATAATTCTATTTCTATTGTAGTTTTCTCCCGATAATTATTCCGCATTTTTATCTCGTCCCAAATATGGACGAGATCGGCTTCTTTTATATATTTTCGATTTGGTTGTTCCGTGTACACCTTGTGTTGCTCAAAAAGCACTAGCCTTGCGCTTTAAGACAGGTTTTAATCCAAAAAACACGACTCGTTCGTTTATTCGACTTGGAACGGTTGATTCGTTGACAACTCTCAACACACAAGACAAAAACGATCGATGGTGAATAAAACACGAAAATGCCATAAAAAAAGCTTCCTTACGGAAGCCGAAAAACCGATTAATTATCGTTCAACAAAAAAACGCGGTCAAAAATGCTTCCGTAGTGCCATTATGTATCTCACAAATCAATATTTTCCTCATAATCAACCGCATCCCGTCATAAATTCACGCAAAATGGCGTGCCCCACATAACATGTGTGCAAATAGAACGTACATCGCATTAAACGTGCCAATATAATATCCGAAACAGTAAAATTTGTCAAGCGAATCAAACCATAATATTCAAAATTTGCAATATTTATTGCTACATAAAAGCAAATACACACATTAATACATGACGGAAAAGACACTGAACCACCGCTACGCTCTGCGATTTTGAAAACACTGTCCTCGAAAATCCACTCGCAAGCTAGCAAAACGGAAGCAACTTAATTTAATTCGATAATACAATAAATCGACACAAGCATACAAGCCCGTATCGGTTGTTTGCCGATGGCCGGACTCGTAAGGAGCGTATGCGACGGTTTAACGAGAAACGGTTACTTCTGTTTCCACTCATAAAAAAACACCCGAATAAGGTTAAACCTTTTTCGAGCGTCACACATTTCGGACTATCCTGCCTACAAAAGTACAAACCGATCGGGCGAAAAGCGACGGGTTGGTTTTTGTAATCGAAATGAAATTTTGATAACAAAAAATCGACACAAGCATACAAGCCCGTATCGGTTGTTTGGTGCCGATGGCCGGACTCGAACCGGCACGATGTTGCCATCGAGGGATTTTAAGTCCCTTGCGTCTGCCTATTCCGCCACATCGGCTGGAGGCACCACCCAGAATTGAACTGGGGATGGAGATTTTGCAGACCTCTGCCTTACCGCTTGGCTATGGTGCCATGATGTGGAGCGGGAAACGAGATTCGAACTCGCGACATTTGCCTTGGCAAGGCAACGCTCTACCACTGAGCCATTCCCGCAAACTTGCCTATGTATTATACTCAATTGTTCGGTATTTAGCAAGTGATTTTTCCGTGTTTTAAATTTTTTTTTACCTTTTTCCAAAACTTCTTGCCTGATTCTCTCTACATAACCCGCCAAGCATCGCTTTCTATGCTTGCCCGACATAGAAATATATACGAATTACGTTTATGCAACAAGCAATGCGCGTTTTTAATCGCTCTTTCGGTATGCTTTTTTCGAAATACGTTTATGCAACTGGCAATGTACATTCTTCATCGCCTTTAGCGTATTGCATAAAGTAGCATTACGCCGACAACCCTTATACATGGCAATGCATAGCTTGGGATTTTACGATCGCGCCTAAGTAATGTCTAAATACACTTAGTTGCGTTTCTTGTCATATTCGGTTTTGCAACAGGCATTCACTGTAATGCTGACTTTGGGTACTAACTTCATCTCATAATAGAGCTTTTTTTACAAAATACCGCCTTGCAATAATTGATATTTGCACTCGGTTGTGGTATAATTACTGTGAAAGGTGAAGTTTGTATATTTCATTTTGTGGAGGTTTTATCGATGAAGGTTGTTGCAAAAACCGACAAAAACGGAAAAGTGGTTTATTCCACTGCCATACTTAGTTCGATTGTGCGTTATGCGACGGACGAGGTCAAGGGCGTCGTACCCTACGGGAGCGAAAGCAAATCCGGAAAACGCAATTCTCAAGGCACGAAAATCGAAACCGTCGGCGATTTCATTTATATTGATGTTTACGTAAGGGTTTTTGATAATGTCAAAGTCAAAGACGTTTCTCATTCCGTTCAGGAATCGATTAAGAATACCGTTGAATCGATGACAGAGTTTAAGGTTAAGGATATAAACGTCCATATCGTCGATGTGGAATTTTTGCCCAATAAACACCCTAAGGTGGATATAGGCTTAAAGCTCACAATTCCCGACGGCGATGAGGATGAAGACTCCCACCGTGAGGAGAATTAATGAGAACTTACGCAAGAGAAGTCGCTTTCAGTTGGGTTTATCGCGACATAATGTGCAACGAGAAAGGGGATTTGGATTATAACCTTTTCGACCAAACCAAATTGGATGACGATGATAAAATATATGCTTCGACACTCGTCAACGACTGTATGGATAATATCGAGAGCTACCGACAAGGTATCTCGGACTTGTCACGCGATTTTTCGCTGGATAGAGTTTTTAAGATCGATTTGGCTTTGCTTGTAATGGCTATGTGTGAGCTTGACAGCAAACAAGCACCCGTCGCCGTCGTCATTAACGAGACGTTAACGCTGGCAAGAAGATTCAGCACCGACAAAAGCGTTTCCTATATCAACGGCGTTTTGTCAAACTACGTCAAACAAAAATAATGGATTTGGCTCGATGAAAAGCATTTCCATTATTAACAAAGTTTTGTCAAACTACGTCAAACAAAAAAGATATTTGGAACCGACAAAAGCGTTTCCTATATCAACGGCGTTTTGTCAAACTACGTTAAACAAAATATAGGATTTGGAACCGAACAATTATAAGAGATATGGCACCGACAAAAGCGTTTCCTATATCAACGGTGTTTTGTCGAGCATTTTCATAAAAAATTCGATAGATAACTGCGCAAACGGATAGAATTGATTTTAAACATCGCATGTCGGTGTTTTTAATCGTATTGAATTCTTTATTTCGAACTTTGCGCAAACGGAGGGTAATATGGTTATTGACGGAAAAATGTATGCCGAAAAATTCATGCAAGAGTTTGGAGTACGATACTCCGAATATCGCGATTATTTTAAACGTAAAATCGGAATCGCCGTTGTTCAGGTAGAACCCGATGCGTCCTCCGTGTCCTATCTTAAACGCCTGATGACTACGGCGGCAAAAGCTGACGTCGACATTTATACCTGCGATTTGAGCTTTGTAAACGATACAGAACAGCTTATGTGCGAGATAGAGAAGCTCAATTTGGATAGTAAAATCGACGGCATTATCGTGCATCTTCCGCTTCCTCCTCGTATAGAAAAACGCGCTGTGGAAACAATATGCGTGACAAAGGATATCGATGGCTTGACTACGCTCAACGCGGGCAATCTGTTTTTGGGCAATGAGACCGCCTTTTACCCGGGAACTCCTATGGGAGTGATGAAGCTGTTGGAAATGTGCAATGTCGAAATCGGCGGAAAACGCGCCGTTGTGTTGGGAAGAAGCAATATCGTGGGAAAGCCTATGGCACAGCTTTTGATGAAGGCAAATGCAACGGTTACCGTTTGCCACAGTAAAACTCGTAATATCGCCGAGGTTGTCAGGGAAAATGACATTGTTGTCAGCGCAATCGGAAAAGCCGAATTTGTTACTGCCGATATGATAAAGGAAGGCGCGATTGTTATGGATGTCGGCGTAAACTTCTCCAACGGAAAAATCTGCGGTGACGTCGATTTTAAAAACGTTGCGGACAAATGCTCGGTCATTACTCCCGTACCGAACGGTTGCGGACCGATGACGGTTTGCATGCTGCTGGATAATGCTCTCAAGGGAGCTATCGCAAGAACCAAAGCCTTGCTATAAACCCGATAAAAAAGCGCATACACCGTCGGCATAATATTTGTTCCATACGCAAATGCCGTCGGCATTACAATACAATAATCAAGCAAATGCCGTCGGTATTACATTACGACAATTATGCAATGCCGTCGGAATAATATATTACGGTATATGCGGACGCTCGACCGTCTGAAATACGGAGTATAAATGGACAAAAACACCGTCAATTTGACGATTTCGGTTACACAGCTGTGCAATTTCTTGGTAGGAATGTTTGACAGCGAGCCAATACTAAATAATATCTGTGTCGAGGGTGAAGCAAACGGAGTGAAGTATTCGCACGGCACTTGTTTTTTTATACTCAAGGACGAGTTTTCGCAGGTGGATTGTCTGGGTTTCGATATTGAGGTCGCCGACGGCGATAAGGTCGTGGTCTGCGGAAAGGTCACATATTATGCCAAAAGCGGCAAGCTACGACTTGTTGCAAAATCCGTTGCCAAAAAGGACGGCTTGGGCGATCTGTATAAAAAATTTTTGTTACTCAAGGAAAAACTGGGCGCAGAAGGCTTTTTTGATGCTGACCGTAAAAAACCCATCAATAGGTTCGCTTCAAAAATAGGAGTCGTTACCAGTCGAAACGGCGCGGTTATTCGCGATATTGAAAGAGTAGTCGCAAGACGCAATCCTACAGTCGATATTGTTTTATCTGATAGCCTTGTTCAGGGTGCGGAAGCCCCCTCTCAACTCGTTTGGGGCTTGAAATGCTTGGACGGCTCGGCGGATACGATAATTATCGGCAGAGGCGGCGGTTCTGCGGAGGAGTTGTCTTGCTTTAATTCCGAAGAACTCGTTCGAGCAATTGCCGAATGCAAAACGCCGATTATTTCAGCGGTCGGACACGAAAACGACTTTACTCTTTGCGATTTCGCCGCCGATTTGAGAGCCGCTACCCCTTCGGTAGCTGCCGAATTGGCAACGATAGACATCGTTGAATATCAATCGGCACTATTAGGATTCGTAACATATATGCAAAATATGGCTAACGACCGAATCGAACAAAGTATGAGCGAATGCAAAAGGTGCGTTTCCGCCTTAGACAAAAGCTGCGGCAAGTTGATTATGCAAAGTCAGTATCAAGCGGAAGCTAGCCTTTATGCGATAAAGCAAGCTGCCGAAAGACGATTGGCAAAAAATCAAGCGGATCTTGAGCTGTACCTCTCGAGGGTCGAGGGGGCAAGCCCTGCACGTGTGCTCCAAAGAGGCTTTGCAAGCCTTTCCGTCAACGGAGCCTCGGTCAAAAGCGTCAAAGACGTCAAAATCGGCGATCGCGTTTCCGCTCGGTTGTCGGACGGAGAGGTGCTTTCCACCATTTACGATATAAAGAGTGGGGTTGTAATTAAGTAAGACAGATCTAAACGGCGATTGCGTTTTTTGCGCTGCTCGGTCGAAATAACGGTTATATTTAAAGAAGGGATAAAGATGGATAAAAAACCTAATTTGGAAAACAATTTGAATGAGCTTCGCTCTCTCGCCGATTCGATTGAGAACGAATCTGACATCGCTAAAAGCTTGGAGCTATATGAAAAAGCCATCTCTTTGGCGCAAAATACGGTAGCCTTTTTGAAAACCTATAAGGGACGGCTGGAAGAGCTAAACGCCAAAGCAGATAAACTGCGTGATGAGTAACCCTTTGGTGGAATAAGAGAAATTCTCGTAAATTCGAGTAAGGGATTATTACAAGGAATTAGAACGTAACAAACTGCTAATGACGGGGCTTTCAGTATAGATATATCGACAATCTGCCAACCGTCACAAGTATTTGCGAATTTATTGCGAACTTAAAGGGGGTTAATATGAATATCAAAGGATTGGATACCGATTACGAGGTTTTGTCTGCTTTGGGAAAAATTGCAAAGAAGGCACCCGACAGTTCCATGATGTGGAGCGATCCGCATGAAATAAGAGATACTCTTTCCAAGTTCTATGGTCTATGCGATGACGTCTTTGAACGATACTACGATCCGATGCTGGAGGTGTTCGATTACATAAGGGACAATTTGACCGCACCTAAGGATCAAATAGACCTATACTTCGGCAAGCTTGAGTCTTTGGACCTTTCAATCGGCATTATTCATATGTACGTCCGTTACGCCGACAGCTTGGGCATTGAGGATTTGCGGGAGCGTTTCAGTATGAAAATCCAAATCCTTTGTAACCTTATTGCAGAGGATCTGAAAAAGGACAACTTCAACGCTTCGGGACTGCGTGAGTTCTCCGAGGCAATCAACGCCGAGGATATGGATATTTCGGACAAAACACGTCTTCGCTTGATGGATTATTTGCTTTGTATTAAGGAATATAGCGTCAAAATGAATGCTATTGTGGAAGAAGCCATAACGCTTTTCAATGAAAAAAAGCGGGAGTTGGAGCGTATTGCCGATAAAGCCGCCGAGGAGTTTGGTAAAGAATGCGATATGGCGGGCGGAATATGCAATTGGCTGAAAAATGCGGGACTTACCATCAATGACGATGATTTTACTCTTTACGTGAGTGTAATGAATCCGTTGATTATTTCGGCAGAACACCATGCCGTCAAAGACTGTATTCACGCCGTTCACTATGGAGTACTTTTCGATGAGATCCGCCGACTTATGCGCAATAGCAAGAACGGCATCGAGTTCGCAAAAAAACAGTTTAAATCTATCGGTGATTCGACTCGTTATAATATTCTTTGCGCTCTCAAAAGCGGTAGAAAATGCGGACAGGAATTGGTTGAGTTGACAGGGCTTACCCCCGCAACCATCTCTCACCACATGAACGATCTAAGTTCCTATATGCTGGTCGATGTGAGCGTTGACGGAAAAAAGACACTTTACAGCCTGAACGAGGCGGAGATTTTGAAATGCATATGCACTATTTCCGAACAAATTTCGCATACAGGATTAATTAACCCTTTAGCAAATTCCAACGAAAAGGATCGCTTCAAAACAATATCCGAATTAAACGACAAATACTAATCGACTCTAGTCGATTATTCAACGTCAAAAAATAAACATTGGCTCAAAATGAAATGCACCTCCAAAAGTGAAATACTATTGGGGGTGCATATTTATTTTAGAGAATAGCAGGGGCGGCAATAAATGCCGCCCCGTTTTTGTATTGGTCTAACCTTGAAGTATATATCTTGTACTCATTATTGATCTTGCTTACTCCAAAGTATTTAAGCTCGAATCGAGCTACTCTTACCCAGCCTTGCGCTTACAATCCTCGGTTAACTACCGAAAACATTTGCGCTTTATTTGTCCTCGCTCATGTATTTGATATTTTTGAAGAACAATCTCCAAAGGAAGTTGTCGAAATTCGATCCCTCGGGGCAGTACAACGTAAGCTCGACGTCGCCCTCGCCTGCATGGGTCATGAAGTTCGCGTAGCTGTATTCATGCTCATTTGATATATAGCCTTCCAAAATAGGCGCGACCGTTCCCAAGAATATATAGGTTTTTAGGTTAGCCGTTGCAAAGAACGCTTTGTCGCCTATTACCCTTAGGGTTGTGGGCAAGGTAACCTGCTCCAAAACTCCGTTATTGATGAATGCGTTGGCTTCGATTCTTTCGACTCCTTCGGGAACCACATATGCAGTACCTGTCAGAAGCGGCGAATAGAAGTACAATATCGTCATTGCCCTGTCGAACAGCACGCCGTCGACAACCACATAGGATTGATTGGATTCGTCAACACTTATCGACTTGATGTTTTCGTTGCCTGCAAACACCGAAGCAAACGAGAATGACTTAACCGAGCCCGGAATCTGAATGTTTTCGATTGCGCAATTTGCAAATGCACCCGATTTAATAGCAACCGTGTTCGCGGGTATTGTCAGATTCGATAAGTACGAGCAGTTAGCAAAGGCGTATTCATCGATTATTAATTCATTGGCGAACTTGCCGTCGACTGTTGCTACTTCGGCAAGATAAGGCATTGCGTAGAAAGCGTGATCGCCTATCGATTGCAGATTAGCAGGCAGTACTATTTTAGTAGTCTTTATTGTGAATTCGGTGAACTGGGTGGACTTTTGCGACCAACCGTTCATAGTCAAGGTAAGCTCACTGAGATAGTGTGTTTGATGACTAAAGGCGAAAGCATCGATCTCTTCCAAGGTTTCGGGAAGGACGATCTCTCCGTCATAGTCGAAAGCGTGAGGCTGGCGGTACATACGCGTCTTGTCTGCGTTGTACATAATGCCGTATTCGTCGATTGCAAGCTGCGTATTGCCTTCTGCAATCGTCCATTTTGTAAGGTTCTGGCAATCGCCGAATGCGAATCCGTCGATTCCGTCGAGTCCCTTATGGAAGATAACCTCGGTCAATGCGGGACAGCCGTTGAAGGCATATCCGCCGATAATTCCGACATTTCCGAAGAACTCAACTCTTTCGAGAGAATCGTTCTTTGCAAATATGAAAGAGAAATTAGCTATACTAAGCATTATGTCCGAAAGCGATTCCGACCACAAGCCGATACTGTCTACATCGCCGTGGAATTCGACAACCTTTAGCTTCGTGGAGGAACCGAAGTCCCAACCCTGAATGGTTCCGATGTTGCCGTAGAAGTAAGCTTCTTCCAAAGACGTCAGATTTGCAAAAATGTTTCGCGAGTATTCGATGTTCGCATAGCAATAAAGCTTAACTAATTCGTATGAACCGTAAAATGCCTCATATGCAATTTCTTGCACCGTCGCCGGCACAGTAAGCTCGACAAGTCCGCTGTATTGAGTAACGTTCGCGCCTATCGTTCTTACGGATGCGGGTATTTCGATGTGTTGCAGGCTTTGACAGTCATATAGCATCATATCAGGCATACCGAGCAAAGAATGTCCCAAATACAGATATGAAAGGCTTATACAGCCCTTAAACAAGCTGGCACCGACATAGCGCACATTCTCACCTAACACGAAGCTTTCAAGACTCTCGCAATAGGAGAACGCATTGGCACCAATGGTTATTACACTGTCGGGAAGCGTTACCGATATAATGTCTTGATTATTGGCAAACGCGCCTTCCTTGATAACCGTAACTCCATCGGGTACGACGACATTGCCGCCCTTTCCGATGTAGCTGAGAAGCTCGCCCTTTTCAATGACGAAGCCCATTTCAGAGAAGGTATGACCCTTCCAGTCTTCAACGTTAAGGTATTCGTTTATCGTTCCCTCGGAGATGTAAACAATCAAATCCGAAGGAGTTCCCTCAAAGGTATCTGCGGCAATTTCGGGTACGTTATCCGAATAAATCACAACTTCCTTCAACGATGTGCAGTTGTAGAATGCTTTTGCTCCAATCTTGGAGATGTCGGCGTACATTTCAGCCTTAACCAAGCTCTTTGCACCTTCGAACGCGCTTTCGCCAACCGTTACTACGTCGGTCATTCCGATGTATTCGATCGCGCTCGACTTAAATGCACCATTTGCAATTTCGGTAAAGCCGTGAGGTAAAGTAACGCTCGTAAGCTTTCCGATGTAACGAGTGATCGTGCTTCCGTTGGTTTCAAACAGGTCGCCAATGTCAATGATTAACGCACTGTACACGCTCCAGTTACTAGCAGCCCTGTAAGCTTCACCCGTCTTGGAGGGTACATAGATTATCGGTGTTGTTCCGTCGAATGCGCCCGCTCCGAGAGCTACGTTCTCTGATGATAGAGTTACAAGCGTCAAAGCCGATGCCTTGAAAGCAGATGCTCCGATCGATGTCAGAGTATCGGGTAATGCGATTTGCTTTAAATTCGAGCAACCGTAGAAAGCATTCGCAGCAATGGTCTTAACTACTGTTTCCTCTAAATTAATCGTTTCAAGCGACGTGCAACCGTAAAATGCTTGCGAAGCGATAGATGCCACATTGGGTCCTAAATCTATCTTCTTCAACGATACGCAGTTTCTAAACGCGGTTGCCGCAATGGTAGTAATGCCGTCCGGCAGATAAATTTTGCTAAGCTTTGTACAGCCGGTAAAGGTTGAACTTTGAATCTGAGTTACCTGCGTGTGTGACAAATCGACTGTTTCCAACGCGGTACAAGATACAAAAGCACTGAAGCCCACTCCGTTAAGGCTCTTAGGTAAAATCAAGTTTTCCAAAGCGTAGCAACCCGAGAACATCTGCGTTCCGATCTGCGTAAAGCCTTCCTCGAACTCAACAGTGTGCAAGAAGTAGTTATCGCCGAATATCAACGCATTGGTAGATTTGAATGCGTTTAGCGTTACGCTCTTGGGAAGGAACACATATTCCAATTTACATCTGTAAAAGCTGTAAGGCATCAAGTCAACAACTGTCGAAGGTATCTCAATCTCTTTAATTGCACAGTTGCTAAACGCATTCCTGTTGATCGAAATCAGTCCCTCGTTAAGAGTAACATCGTCAAGGCTCTTAGCCATATAGAACAATCCTTCTCCAATCGTCTTTAACGTGGAGGGAAGAACGACCTTCGTCAATGAAACACAGCCGTAGAACGCATTTTTTCCGGTTTCAACTATGCTCGTGTCTTCGAGATTAACTTTTTCCAAAAGTCCGCAACCGCTGAAGGCTCTTTCTCCCAAGCCCGTGAATGTAGTGGGGAATGTTATGCTCTTTAAAGCAGTGTTGTTGTAAAAGGCATATTCACCGATCGATTCGAAGCCTTCGGGGAATACTATGCTCGTTACAGAGTCGTTACCGTAGAATACTCTGCCTGCAATCGACGTAATGCCTTCGGGTATTATTACATTGCCACCCAAGCCGTTGTATTCAATCAAAACGCCTTCTTGGATAACAAACTCCTCAACCAACGACGTTGTGTCGAACAGTATGGAAGCGTAATCGCTCCAAAGCTTCTTATATGTGTCAAGGTATCCGTAAGCAACGTATATCTTTGTGCCGTTCTCCTTCTCGAAAACATTTTCGCCCAAAGAAGGTACCGAATATACTTCGGTAAGTCTTACGTCGGCAACCGTTCCGCCAAATGCTCTGTCGCCGATATTCTTGAGTGTGGACGCTCCGAAGAACGTAAGCTTGGCAATGCTCGAGAATGCTCCGCTTCCGACAGAAGTCAATCCGTTGTAGGTGTAAACCGTTTCCACAGCTTTTTCCGCAAAAGCGTTTGCTCCGATATTATACTCATTGGGAACATAAACCTCTTTTGCCGTTCCCGTATAGCCCGTGATTGTGTTGTCCGTAATCGTAAACACCGAGATGTCGAAGATGTAATCGGCATATGCCGTCCAAGCCGCTTTGTAAGCCTCAACCGTTCCGTTGGGAACGTAAATCGCCTTTATTCCGGCTCCGAATGCATTGTCGCCTATTTGACAAGGCGTGTTGCTCTTAACGGTCACAACCTCCAACGCTCCGTCGGCAAAGGCCTTTGCGCCAATACTTGTAATGCTTTCGCCCAGCTCAATCGCCTTCAAGGAGGTCATCGATGCAAATGCACTATCTCCGATTGATGTCAAACCGTTGTTCAGCTTGATATAACCCACGTTGGCAAAGCCCTTGAATACGTTTGCAGCAACGCTTGTTACCTCGTCGGGCAAGGTAATACTTTTCTCGAGTCCCCAATACTTGGTCAACGCGCCGTCGGTAATTACAAAGTCTTCAATCTCATCGCCGTAGCCGAAGATGTAGGTCGAAATCTTTCCAAACAAAGCGTGAGCCTTGTATCCATCCACTGCCTCGTCGGGTACGAAAACTCTAAAATACGGCGTAACGTTGAAATATTGCGACCACAAGGATACGGGAGGTCCGTTGGTTGCAGGAGTATTCGCCGACATAAAGTTAATCGCAACGAAATTCGAGCACGCCGTGAACATTCCCGAATAGAAGGTAGCAAACGTCGTCGGGAAAGTGACACTCTTTAGGTTAGCACAACCCGAGAACGATGCCGCTTCCGCATAGGTCATTCCCTCGGGAAATTCAATTGAGGTTATTTTCTTATTTTGCGCAAACGCAGTCGACGCAACAGATACAATTCCGATATTATCCGGAATAATCACATCGCCGCCAGCTCCGTAGTACATAGTTAGTACACCGTCGGTAACCTTGAAGTCATCCGCCGAAGCAACGTTAACTATCTCATAAATTCGATTTGCATAAGCCGCCCAAGCGTCTTTGTATAACGCTACGACTTCTTTATTTACATATATATTAACCTTCTCATCAAATACGCTTTCGCCCAGCTCACACGGAGTCAAGGACAAAGCGGTTACACTTGTCAATAATTTGCAGCCCGTGAACGCGTTGCTGCCGATTTCCAGAATAGATTCGGGCAGAGCTACACTCTCAAGTACGGTACAACCCTCGAACGCGTTTTTGCCTATGCTCACAAGACCCTCTTCGAATCTGACGCTTGTGATATTGGTGTTGCCCTTGAACGCGCCGTCGGCAATCGCCTGCGCCTTGGGTATGGTGATAACTCCGCCTTCGCCTTTATATCCGGTGATTACCGAACCGTCCATTTCGTAGTCTTTATACGGATCGACCAAGCTAACCAAATACTGGCTCTGATTGAAGGCGTAGTCTTCGATCAATATGACCGCTTTGTCACCCGTCAATCTCGGCAAATAGTCTGTGATGTCGATTTTGATTGTGTTATCGGCATCTGCGACAAATCCGTAAACAGGTAAAGGTAAGTCGATAATCGGCTCTAAGGTCAAGTAGTCGTATAACTGAATATCCGAAACATAGTGGTTGTCGTAAACCTCCAACGTCATATACGTCTTCTCGCCCTCTGTGGTGAGTTTAAACGAATCCTCTTTCTCGGTGATTACAGGAGCCTCGGTGTCGAATGTAAACGTAAACGACCAATCCTGATATTCATTCGTGTAATAGTCGGGAGTTGCTCTCACTGTAAATGTGAGCTTAGCATTGTTGGGGACGATTTTTTCGTCGACATTGTAGTTGAAGTAGGTATAGCCGGGAATAAGTCCGCTGTTTGTATTGTAATATGCCTTTCTGACATTAAGTGCTTCATAGCTCCAAATAACAGCTCCGTCTTCTGTGGTAACAAAGTATTCGATTTTCTTACAGTTTCTTAACAGTCCCATATAGACCGTATAGATTCCTTGTAATCCGGTGTCGGAAACAGCGATGTACTTCTCGTCGGCATCGATGGCTTCCATTCCCTCGGGTACATTATAAATATACCTGCCCAGAGGATACAGATACTGTCCCATAACCGCCAAAGGAGTGGTTTGGTAGATCTCCGCAATCTCGTCGTCGAAAATCGTCTTGTCGAACACGTTAACCGCCGACCAATCGCCGTAGAATGACAAATAAGGCACCGATAGGTCGATTCCGTCATCGTTGCATGACGTCAATACAGCCCAACCCTCGACGTACATTCCGTCAGCAAAGTTCTTCTCGAGATACTCCCTATCCGTTTCTCCCAAAGTTATCTTAACCTTGATTCTTAAGGTTTGATTTGCTTCTACCGTGACTTTTCCGCTCTCGCACAAAACGTTGTTTGCGTAAACCACGATCTCTGCTCCGTCCAGCATATAAGCCGTTCTTGAAAGAATGACTCCGTCAACGCCTTCGGTCAATACCGAAGCCGATACGTCGTAGCTCAATGCCTCGTCGGAAAGGTTAACCAAATTAAAGTTAAGGCTGTAAATACCCGATTTTTCGGGATCGTCGCCCAATTCGAGCTTGGTTCTGTTTGTTCCCGTTACCGTCAAGTATGCTTGCGTATTTACGGCTTCTTCAAGGTTGACAAGTCCTGCTCCCTGACTTCTGGGAGATACGGGGTTGCCGTTTTGACCCTCAACGATATCCGCGGTACTCATTAACAGCTGATAAACCATCGCGTTCAACTGTGTCTTGGATAATTCGGGATAGCTTTGTTTTAAGTACTGCTTCACCGCGATAACCGTGCCTGCAACGTTGGGCGAGGACATACTTGTTCCGCTCATATACGCGTAACCACCGATAATCGAAGAATATATGCCGCCGCCGTAACCCGTAATCTCGGGCTTAAGCGTCAGTCCTGCCAAGGGTCCCCAGCTTGAGAACTCGGACATAATAGCGGGATATCTGTTTTCATTGCTGAAATTGAAGGTCTTGACCTCGGCATTTACCAGCTCTAGTCCTTCCTCTAAGGTTATCGAAGCCGTGGGTATGACCAAATTGGGCACCTGCATTCTTATAGCACCTTCGGCGTTGTTATATATCACACATACTACCGCTCCGTGCGCGGCGGCGATAGTCTGTTTTTGATCAAAGCTCAAGCCGAAGCCTCTTTGAATCAAAACAGCCTTACCCTCTACGTCCAAATTTTCGTACTCGCTTTCCGCTCCGCCGTTGGGAACAACAACGTATTCCAAAGTTACAGGATCGGCATTGGCAAGAATTCTCTCATAAAAGAAGTTATATGTGCTGTTTACGTCCACGCTGTCGTTGACAACGTACTTTTCACCGTTTCCGCCCAGCATATATATCTGACCGAGAGCGTCCTTACTCGCAACCGTAAAGGAAGCATCGTACGATCCGGGCGAACCCACTACGCCGTAGTCGGGCGACGTTAACATACTTCCCGAATACTCTCCAAGCAGTCCTCTGTAATAGTTATTGCCTGCGGATGCGCAAAGCGTGATTCCTACGGCAGATACCATATCGTATACGGTGTTGGTTATGTCACCGGTGGCTTCTCTGGCAAAACCGGCACCCGCGCCCAAGGACATGTTCATCGCATCTACGCCCAAAAGTACCATATCGCTTACCGCGCTGATAATCGAGCTTGTATAAGCCGAACCGCCATCTGAGAACACCTTGCAAATAGCAAGCTGAGCATTGGGCGAAACTCCCGTAATGACGTCATCGTCACCGGCGATAATTCCCGCAACGTGCGTTCCGTGCGTATCTATGGGAGATACGTTGGTATCGTTGTCCGCATAGTCATATACATATCCGATTTTGGAGTTCATATAAACTCCGCTCAATCCGCTTTGAACCGAAAGTAGGTTTACCTCGTCTTCGGTCAAGGCTCCGTTAGAAAGCATATTGGAAAACGCCGAATGAGTATAACTCAAACCGGTGTCCAAAACCGCAACCAACATTCCTTCGCCCTGATATTTCGTGTTGTTGATAAAGATTCCGTTTTCGGTAATCAGCGAATCTTCTTCCTCGCTGACTTCGGGAGCCTTGTACTCCTCGCAAACCTCGTAGCATACTACATTCTCCAAAGCCGCGACTTTCCTAATTTCGCCGATTTTTCCTCTTACAGCGAAGCCGTTAAACAAGGTCGTGTATGTATCCTCGAATTTAACCTCGATCTGCGCTTCTTCAATTTGCGCAAACACGCTTCTTTGTATCGATTCAAGCTTTTCCACAAGCTCCATACCGCTTTGTGAAAGAGCATAGTCGGCAACGCTTCCCGCATAACCTTCCGTAAGATATTGCTCTACAAGACTTACGCCGTCCAAAGCAATAAGCGCGGTGACCTCATTATCATTGTCCAAAACTTTCACGCCGTCACTAAACGTAAAGCCATTCAAAGCATCGGTATAAAAATTCTCAATCGAAACCGAATTCAATTGAAAATTATCCGCAAGCGTTACTCCGCTTGTCCACTCCGAAGCTGTCTGTTCGGTTAAGGTGCTGCACGCGGCGAAAATCGCAAACGTTAACAACATCATTCCGATTACAAACATAATTCTTCCTGTTTTTTTCATATTATCCTCCATTATATTTATACTTATCCGCGTCTGATTTCATAATTAGAAGTGGATTAATATTTCAACTTTATGACAAATAATCACTCTTTCTTCGCACATCGGAAGTCAAAATATACGAATCCCATCGTACCGCCGTTATCGAATTCCCTATGAGTTTATATGTATTGGGACCATTAGAATTTGAGTGTCCAACGTGCCGCCGTCAATATATTCCTTATGAGTTAATCAATACTCGGGCTTTTCGTATTACTGTTCCCGACGTGCCACCGTTGTCGAGTTTCTTATCCGTTACTTGTTATCGAACGGATTAGATCGCAGATTTCTTCAACTCTTTCGTCGCTTATGGTATATTCGTTCAAAACAGTGTCACCCGAATGTCCCAATCTCATCTCTACGATTCCCAACCTTAAGAGTATATACATATGATGAGAAATTGTCGGAGCCGTTAAGTTTAACGCACTCGCCATATCCTTAACTCTCATACTTTTGTTACGCAAAACGTTCAGTATCTTTAGCCGCGTTCCGTCCGCCAATGCTTTCATATACTCTAACAGAACGCCGTTGTTGATAATCGCATCGCGCTCCCAAGTCTTTAATTCCTCGTATTTCATTCCTACCATCGAATAATCACCCTTATCCTTATTCGTAAACGACCGAATCTTGTTGAACAACATTATTCCGCAATTCACGTTAAGCAAACTTACATCGTCATCGAATTTCGTGCTGTAATACGAGTAAAAGCTGTCCCATTCCTTTATTTTCGACATGACGGCAATGCTTTTGTTGAAATCCCTCTCCACAATATAAAAGTTGTTCTTTAGTATCGGAATCGTAATTTCAAAGTATTCCTTCATGCAATTGTACAACTTATGCCTGTTGCCGTATGTATCGAGAATAAGCATCATTTCGTTGTCGTCGAACAATGGCGAATTGATAAGATTGAATACCTGATCGATGGACCTCAATTCCGTTATCCCGCCTAACTCTACAACCTCACCTATTCTTTCAAGTACAAAGCCCCCGATTAGTTTATCGATGTCGCTCTCGTTCGTAACCGAATCGAATTGCTTGGCACAGTAAAAATACAAGCTCAACAAATATGGAAATTTACTGACGTCACTGTCGACAAACTTCATCAAATAGCCAAAGCTTCTCCCTTGAAAAATCTCTCCGATAACCTTATCCCTGTATTCCTTTATCCTTCCGATACATTCGGCGAGCTTTTCCTTGCTCTGCCCGTAGCGTTTGTCCGCCTTTTCAACCTCCTCAACCTGATTCCACTTGCTTTCGTATAAACACATTACGGCTTCGCAATAGTAGTTGGGCTCGGTTTGAAGATTTACTCTCAATTTACTCATATTTCACCCTCCGAATCGTAGGATTCTGTTTCGGCTTGCCGATCGGCTTTGAAGCAGCCCCTGCGAATATCAGTTTTTCTCGCTCCGATTTAGCGCATTATAACATAAGCGCAATACGCGTGTCAAGAAATTAGATGAACATAAAATTGTTTTTTGTCCATAAATTCGTTCGATGTGCTTCAAAGCTTGACTTTATGAAAGCAAATATCAGTAATAATCAGTAAGTAAAGCTACTTAAATGAAGTAAGAAACAAGTCTACGGACAATAAAGCAGAAAGCTTATACTAAGCGGCTTCTAATATTAGTATTTACGAGAATTATTCATGTTCAAAATAAAAAGCGGATATTAAACTTAGAATATAAGCGGATTGTTTAATGCAAAAAGGTTACCGACTGTATAATAAATTTGACGTGGGATAATCACATATGTAAATCCGTAATAGTTTTATAACGAAAAACGTCCCCGAATCAAATCATCGGAGGCGGTTGGATATTCTTAATATGTTTGTTAAAATGCACGTTTGCGTTTTGTATGCAAAGTTGGAAAAATTGCTAGCCTGTATTAATGCATATACATATTGTAAGTTAAGTTGACTTAGCCAATATAACATTCATCGCTGCGCATGCGTTTGCGTGGCTATACAAAGTAACGCGCAAGATGAATAGTTATGATAATGCGAATGTCAACACATATTCACATATTTACAACTCCGACTTCTGCATATTCGAGATGATTTTTTCCGCAACTTCCAACGGCGTGAGGTCGGTCGTATCGATAACCAAATCGTAATTAGACCTATCCGAGCAATCGACGCTATATAGCCTTTGAAAACGCTCGTTCTCCACTTTTTGTCGCATTTGCAGTTGCAGAGTAGCCTCTTCTACCGAAGAATAATGCTCCTCGGTAAGCTTTCGTCCGTAAACAACCCGTTCGGCTGCTACCTCGGGCAATACCGTAAGATAGACCTTTAGCGACTTATCCACGAAGTACCACGCCAAGCGCGAGTCAAAGACGACCTTTGCTCCCGCCTTCTCTCGAGCGATCCTCTTGGTTTCCCCGTCGATAAGGCTGTCCACATTGTTGTCCCTGTCGGTAATGTATTTGTTAAACTCCAAAGCAGTCATACCCTTGTCGTTAGCCAGCTTGCGTAATATACTGCCCGTTGTAAACACAGCGTATCCGTATTTTTCGTTCAAAATTCTGCATACAGTGCTTTTTCCGCTACCCAACGCACCTGCTATTGTAATAAACACGTTATCCCTCCGTTCCGCAATTACTTGCGCCTAATTTTATCGTACAGCACTACTTTCTTTATTTTTTGCGGAAAACCATATAATACGTTCCCAACACGCAGCACAAAAATACACCTAATATTATGATGAACAGCAAAAACGCAGACGGCGCTTTGGCTTTTTCGCTATCGTTTCCGCCGTCGGGCGGCACAACAGCCGCACTTTGAGCAACAAAGGCGAATTTGGAAAAGCTACTGACCGAAAAGAAAAGATTATTACCGGACAAGGTCGTATCCACAACCATTACCAAGCCGTTATCGTCGATGTGAACCAAGGTTATGTCCTCTCCCGTCAACTCGTCGGGAATGGTCATACTAACCCTTACCTCACCCAAAAATCCCGATGATGAAAGCTTGATATCAAATAGTCTTTTTATGTCGTAATTTCCCAAGGTTTGAGATATTATTTCGCTGTAATAGGAGAAACCGCCCGTAATCTCACTCACATTCAAGGTCGCATCAGGTAAAATCCCTTCGTCAGCTTTGACGGTAACTTTTATTTCGCCGTTTTCGCCCTCGACCGAATCGCCCAAAACCACGAAATTTTTGTAATAGCTTGAGGATACTCCGTCGATCAGATAATTATCCGACTGAATTGATGCAACCAAAACATAATAACCGGGCTCCAAAACAAAATTCATACAATCCTTACCTTCGGCAATCACCATGGAGTTGTTCTCTCGGCTGACGATTTTCATACTCACAGTCAAGGTTTCACCCGTTACGACACCCTCGACTCGGGTGGTCAACTCGATTTTTTCACCGCTCAAAACCGAATCTAAATCGGGGAAATTGACGGTAACACTTCTTTTATTGATAAGGAGGACTTCCCATTGGCTGTTAATAGGCTCATAGTTTTCGGGGTCGTCCCACTTCATATCCACATAAAAATGTGCGTATACGTAATACAAGCCTGCTTTGTAAGCCGAATTGCCCTCGTAACTCACATTCTCGCCGTTCACCTTGTAAACGGTCGTATATGATACGTAAACGCCCTCGGGGAGTACCTTGGTTATTTCCAAAGTCTTTCTTTGTCCGTCGTACTCGAAGGTGCGCATCTGCATCATGAGCTCTAGCGTTATCTTTGCCTTGTTTACAACAATGTTTACCTTTAGGTTGTAATTTTCGAAATTCTGTGTGTCGGCGTTATAGTAGATATTAATTGAATAGCTTCCCGCTCTCAACTCGGTATCGGTATTAACCCAGTAGTACTTGGGCGAAAGCTCGATCGCCCCCGTTGTTACGCCCTTTACATATGTCACTGTCAAGTCCTTATGTGGTTGAACCTCGGTGGACTTATACACGGCTTTGGCGACATTAAAGGTAATGCTTACGATTTTATCGTAATGGTTGTCGTAATCATCGTTGAATTTAGCCCTATACACTCGGCTTCCCGCGCACACAAGCTCAACGCTGTCGATGATCAAAGTGTATTTGGGCAGCAAATAGGATTGGAGCAAATCGTTTGTGCGGTTTTTGACATACTCGATGTTAACATCGGGGTGAGCGCAGTAGGCATCATCGTAAATAGCTTTTTCAACCCCGATCGTAAAAACCTTTGTAAAGGTATCACCCGAATAAGTATATTTTACAGTTATATCACAGCTGCCGGTTACGATTATTTTTTTACTTTCACCGTTAACATATTGCGTGACAGTGTATTTATAAAGCAAATAATTCGTTCCGGTTGAGCAGCTTAACACATATTTTGCTGAACTCAACGTTACCTTATCGCCGTTATTGTAAACCTCCGATACCGATAACCCATTGGACGAAAGAGTGGAAATATCATCGTAAGCCCTGAATACCTTTTCGCCTGCATTAAAAGCAACATCAATGTCGGCTACAATAATCTTCAAAAATATTAGCTCGATCGAACCGTACGCCAAGGTGTAATCTCGGGTATTTTCGGGCGTGAAGCACCAAGCATAAGAGCTGTATTCGCCGACTTTTACATTCTGCCCCTCAACCAATAGGGCGACGCCCGAGGTCGAACCCTGCGAAAGACTCAATAATACCTCCGAGGTAGGAGTATTTTCGTATAAATTCCCCTCTCTGTAAACCGACACGACGGGAGTGGCTTTTTTTACGATAACCTGAATTTCCAACGGATAATCGTTATAATTCTGTTCGTCAATGTTATAATAGGCAGCGAAAAATTGATTTATCCCGTTATCGGCGTGTAGCTCAACCTCGGGATTCACCCAATAAAATCCGCTTCCGAGCGATGTATCTCCTAAAACCGCCCCCTCGAAAAAAACAATCGAAATAGCGGCGTGCGTTATGTCAAAGTAATCGGCTTTGTTTACAATGACGTTTACGGTCAAATATACCCGTTCATAATTGACTGTATCTTCGGGTATAAACAGTGCGGAATGATTAACTCCGACGCTTCCCGTCACACTAAGCTTTGTAGACGGATACATCCATGCAAAGCCTTGAGGAAGTGCGATATCGCTTAGTATTTTATGCTCGCCGTAGCTTAAAACAACATCGTCGGGCTTTGTGTATTGTGGTACGGCTTTTTTAATCGTAACGTTGACAATATCCGAAAAAACAGTTTTGTTGTCCGTTCCCTCACCATAAACCTTAACGCGACATTGATACGCGCCCGACTCGTTCACGCTGTAAAGCTTTATAGAGGATGTCGTAACGTTTACCGACTTGTTGTTGCAAAGCCACAGATATTCGATATTCTTCGATCCGTGTCCGACCTCCACCCAAACGTTCACAGGCTTTTGCGGATTATACGTCCATTCTGTACTAGTACTGCAATGAACAGAAACTACGGGATTATCAAAGGTCCAAACAGCGTACAAAGTGAACGCTTCGGATACCGATCTGGAAAAGTCGTATTCACTCGTCCCTGCCGCCGTCAGCGACCAATAGGAAAAGGTATATCCCGACCTTTCCGGGGATTTGGGCGGTGTCAAAGCATCACCCTCGATAACCTCTACCTCGGTATAAACTCCTCCGTTACCGTAGTTATTCATAAATTTAACCGAAAAAACGCCCAGTACTACTTCCGTCAGTTCAATCGGCTCCACATGGGTTAATGCCGTCACCTTCGGGTAATAGTGTATAAGGGTTCCGTCCTTAGCGGAAGGAGCGTTGCACGTCCATTCGGAAAAATCGAATCCCGTCATCATCAAGGGAGTATCGTGTCCCTCCAAGGTTACCATATTGGATGTTGTTAAGCCTTTGCAGTTTATCGCCGTGCCGTTATCTTGAGATATCGCAGAAGTCGCGGTAAAGCCACCGCTTCCGTTTTTTAGCGTATCGTAAAAACAGGCGGATACCGTTCCTGAATTTACACCGGCAATTACGCCCGAAATACTGTATCCCGTTACCTTTCCCACGCAAAAGCTGTTGAAAAGCTTTCCCTTATTGTTGTTGCCGACAAGTCCGCCCGAATAACTGCCCAAGCTCGCATATACGGTACCGCCGAAAACCATATTGGACATATCGGAATTGTCCGCATATCCAACAATTCCTCCGAGATTGCTCATTCCGACCACATCCACGAGCGAAAAGGCATTTTTGATTACACACTCTTTCATTATTCCGCAGAGCGCACCGACATAGTTGTTTCCGCCCTCCACATACCCGCTCGATATAGCAACGTTAAGCAATGTTGCCCCCTCGCAGTATCCGAATAAACCGACCGTTGCCGATGTACTTTTTATGTATAAATTTTTGATCGTGCATCCGTTACCGTTAAATACACCCCTAAATCTGTTGGAGGAGCTTCCGATCGGCATAAAGCTCGTTCCGCTCCACTTGCCGTCGATAAGCTTACCGCCTAAATCGATATCCGAAGTTAAAGTATAGTATTTTTCCGCATATGCGGTATTTGTTGCGGAATTGTTTATATAATCGGCAAACTGTATTAAATCATCGTAATCGGAAATCAAATAGGGGCTCGATGCGCTTCCCTCTCCCGCAAGTGAACTCAACATCGGTTGATCCGAGTAGCCATCATAAGCAAAAACAGCAAGAAAGGATACGGCGGTCGAAGTAACCGTCAATATACACAGCAAAAAAATAGCACAGAAAATATAGCTTATCTTTATCTTCACGACGACAGCCTATAATCCTCCCTTGTATAAAAATCCCCTCTATATTCTATTATAGCTTTCAAATCCCGTTGTGTCAACAAAATTAGACAACTCGAAAGCCATTAATTGCGTAGCTTTTTAGTAAGTTAATTGCCAAAGTAAAACTAAAAGCTTCTAATATCGAAGATATGGCAAGCAGACTTATGCAAACATAGTATTCATAAAGCGCAGGGCTTAGCATAAGCTACGTACGATTACTTTTCGGATATAATCTATATCAAAGTGCAGAGCGTAGCAGAACTACGTTCGAGCACTTTTGGGAATATAAGGCCAAAAAGGCACCGCAGAAAATCATGAAATTAGAAGTGGATTAGTGTTTTTGATTTATTGATTAGCCTCCCACCCTGCGAACAGTTTGGTTTCTTGGTACACGATTTTACCATTTGTTTCATCTATTAATTCATCCGGCAAAGTATCCGTTTCAAAGTCCCAGAGAGTAATACACTCGGGTTCTGTGTACCACCCCATAAAGGTGTAGCCTTCTCTAATCGGTGCAGGCGGTGTATAAGTAATTAAAGATCCGTAATCATAGTCGTCTACGGCGTGAAATTTGTAATCGTCGTTTGGGTAGTTAATGTCGTAGGAAACGTTAGCGAGATAAAATACTGTTTTATCCGGATAGACTGCGTGTGTAAATTCGTTGCCGGTAGTAAATATTACGTACGGGTATAAGGAGGCATAGTGTTCTTTGTACGCGTTGGCAATAAATATGCTGATATGAGCCCCTTCTTGTTCATAACTATCCGATAACATACCTTTCATGTCTTTGCCTGCCACAAGTCTTTTTCCACTAGAATCATTGATATACATCCATTCAATTGTATAAGGCATATACAACTTCTGATAAACTATTCTTTCATCCATCCAACCATGGTTGTCAAAACCATACTGAACTACGGAAATCCCGTTGATATGCGAGGGTAAAAATGCATATTCGCCACCTTTGAACACATCCTCGCCTGCAACGTAATACGATTCGCCATCGGCGACATATATCCACACCGGACGCCCTATCGCGCATGATGTCTTTGTTTCATCAATATATTGACACCGCCAAATGCCTTTCTCGTCTCCCATAGATAACGGATTACCGCTACATCCCGACAGCGCAAAATACGACGTCATCACCATTAGCATTGCCATTATTAGTGTTGTTGTTCTTTTCATAATCTACCTCAAAAAATTATTCTATATGGCGTAATGGATTGCCATATATGCACCACAGTTGAAAACTGTTGGCAAATAAGAGCATAAACGCCATATTGGCTGTGCCATTTATCGTTTAAACAGTCGGTAAAAACTCGGTTATTATCAGCATATAACCACCTTCGTCAGCACGTGTCGTGCGGGAATAACCGCAATAAGCGCCACTTTGCATTCTAGTTGCAAACGCCTTTTGAAAAAACTTCTTAAAGAATTTTTACCCATTGCGCTTGCGTACTAATCCGTATCCGATTCTAAGTAAAGCTCCGCATATATCGCAAAGTGGTCGCTTGCATACTTTCCGTTATAGGTGTTGTCTACTATTTTGAACTTATCGACCGAAAAATCGCTCGAAACGAAAATGTAGTCTATTCTTGGCATGTCGAGTCTTTGTCCCCAGTTTTGGTATGTTGCTCCGTCGTCGGACTCCTTTGCGGCTGTCTTTGTGTCTGTTAGCGTGTCGGTTGTGATTTTATAGGTTTGGCTTCTGGCGTTAGCATTGAAGTCGCCTGTTACTACTGAGGGCAAGCCGCCGTTACCTTCGATTCTGCCCAAGACTACTTGGATACCTTTTTCTCTTGCCTCCACGGAAGAATTATCGAGGTGAGTATTGTAAAATGCAAACCTCGCTTTGTCACTAAGGCGTTCCAGCGTGACATATGTACAAATACGGTAGTATTCGGCACCCCAATCGGTACTCATAACATCGGGCGTTTCGCTTAGCCAAAACGTTCCGCTGTCAACAAGTGCAAACTTCGATTTGCTGAAAAACACAGGACACGCCTCGCTAACGGTTCTGTCGTCACGGTATGTAATGACCGACGTATAACCTCTGAGCTTAGTTTTAAGCCACTGGTACTGTATGGGACTAACCTCTTGAAACCCGACGATGTCGGGCTGAGTTTCCGTTATTGTCTTAAGCACAAATTCGCGCCTGTCCGTCCATTTATGTTCGGGATCGTTAACATTAATATTGTAGCTCATCACCCGTATGCCGTCGCCTATGTCGGTGCTGCCCGCATTTTCCTGACTGCACCCGATAAACACAAAGCATACCATCGCAACAAGTACAAAAAACATGACTAGAACTGTATTTTTATATTTCATAATCCACTCCATTTGATTCGGCAAGTCTGATGTTGTTTTGTTAATAAACGGCAAAGAAGATGAAGATATATTGGTAGGTTCGGTTGGCTTTTAAGTCTTTGTCGTGGTAGCTACTCAAAAACGCGAAAAAGAACCGTTAAGCATATTAGTTACAATCCTCAGCCGTGCAGTTGAGTTATAAATAGTTTCGATTTAACCTCAAGAGTATTTATATAATCATATCATAAATTATTATTTATAAGCAAGGGTTTCTAGGTCGGTTTTCTACATTTTCGATTTTTTGAGCAATACCTCCACTCTCCACCTGTATAATTGTACTGATTGAAAAAAACCGATGAAAATGCTCAAAAAAGCAAGAACTTTTTTGGGATTGCTATATTTCATTCGTTAATTGCCATACAATCTTCACTTCAGATACTCACAATGAACCTTGCTTCGAAAATTAACAACAAATCATTTAAGTTTTTGTACCTAAAAACAATTGCAAATCGGCGTCTCTTGTGCTATAATATCCAAGCTTGCGAGGTGTAGCGCAGTTTGGTAGCGCGCTTGGTTCGGGACCAAGAGGTCGCAAGTTCAAGTCTTGTCACCTCGACCACTTTCAAAAACACGACACCGGCTTTGCGCCCTGCTCGTGTTTTTTCATTCTGCCCGATATTATTTCATTTTCACTCTCCAGATTAACAACGTAAATACACTCACTGACTTACTCTACGTATTTCCATTGTGATACTATTGGCAATCAACTGTTTAAACTACAATTTAATTATCTAGTATAAACCGCAATTGTGCGTGCAAGAAAGCATCGAAAATAGTACTTTTTACTTGATTTTTAGTCAATGTTGGTTTATAATATTTTATATGGTTGCTGCCACGTTAACTTTGCAGAGTGTATTTATAAAGAATACATCGCCTTGCCTTGGTGTTTTGTTGCTCTACTACGTATGAGGCTTGGCGAAAGCTTGTCCGCTTGAACCGCAACGCACTTCAAGGTCGATCATGACATCGTTTAGTACTGGCGTGATTTAATTCGGAGCGCATCTATTCAAGCGTAATGTATCTCATATCGAATCCGAGGAATTTAGAATGGAAAAAGATAATATGTGTATGCGCGATAATGATTTTAGTATTAAAGACATCGGACTTGCATCTGCAGGCTTAAAGAGAATCGATGCGGCAATGATTGACATGCCTGTTTTAGTGACGATTTCCGATCGGATGGGCTATCAGCAAGCGTTAGCAGGGAAAAAGATCGCCGTATGCTCTCACATAACAAAGGAAACAGCGGTAGCGTGTATTTGCCTCAAAAACAGCGGCGCAGATGTATTAATATCTTCATCCAATCCACGCTCAACGCAGGATGATATAGCAGCGGCATTGGTAGAGGGGTACGGTATTTCCGTTTATGGAAAATCACAACAAACAGATCGAGAGTGGGTGGAGTTTAAGGAGAAGATTGTCGAATTTCAGCCTGATTTATTGTTGGACGATGGCGCCGAGGTTCTCCCTCTGATATACGAAAAGTATCCCGAACTGACGAAAAGACTGTTAGGTACAACAGAACAGACTTCGTCGGGAGTTGTCAAAGTAAAAAACATGGAAAAAGCGGGTATGCTTAAGCATCCTGTAATTGCAATTAATTCCAGTAAGATCAAGTACTTGTTTGATAATAACATAGGCGTCGGTCAAACAAGCGTGACTTCGATTCTTTCAATTGCAAATGTACTTGCCGCCACGGAGGTGGTAGTCGTTGTCGGATACGGAAATGTCGGAAGAGGTATTGCACTTCGTATGCAGGGTATGGGAGCACACGTCATTGTATGCGAGCGAGATGAAATAAGGGCATTAGACGCATATCTAAACGGATTTAGAGTTATGAGTTTGGCAGAAGCTGTGAAAACAGGTTCTATTTTTGTTACCGCAACGGGTTCAAGTAATATTATTCCGCTGGAAATAATTTTGCAAATGAAAAACGGAGCTGTGTTGTCAAATTGCGGAAGCGGTCAATCGGAAGTTGACGTCAAAGGGATTAAAGAATGCGCACTTTCATCGGAAGTCATCAATGCACATATGACAAGTTATACTCTTCCGAATCGAAAAACCGTAAGAGTTTTGACAGACGGCAGAGTAACAAATATAGTAGGCGGAGGAGGTAATCCCGCGGCTATTATGGACTTGACATTCTCGGCGATTGTACTTGGCGTTGAGTATTTGGTGAATAACAAGCTCGAACAAAAGGTATACGTAATGCCCGAAGAAATCGACAAGGCAATTGCTCTTATAAAGCTTAATGAGCTTGATATACATCTAAATAAAGAAACAGCTGCACAAAAATTATACGATGGAGATTGGCATAAATAAAAAAGAATTCGTTCACTTATTAGCTTCTAAATCAAACCTTTTGGCGACAGTATATATTATGTTGAAGTTAACAAATAGAAGAGGGGGTAGGACTAATCTGACAAACAAAGCTGTTCAGATTACGTCCGCACCCCTTATTTTAATTGCTTAAATTAGACCTTCATTACATATTAAACAATTCGTTTAAATCTTTTATATTATCGGCAAAAAGCATTCGCCAAGGATGGCAGTATCGAATATCGTCTGCGCTTTAGCGATAATTGTCTTTATTTTCTTTATTGTCGAAGTTCTTTTTTCTGCGATATACCGCAAGTAACGCCACCATGCACAAAAGCAATAAGCCTATGATATTGCTACCCGATATAGTCGTCGCACCGCAAGCGCAACCGACATCGCCGCCTTTGCTTTCGATGAATTTTGCGGTCAGTTCGCAGTTAGTTTCGGGAGTAAAGGTAAAGCTGTGTTCTGAAGATAGCAGTACACCGTCACAGTACCACCCCTCAAATTCCATACCACTCTCCGCCGAATTTGCCTTAACGGTTATCGAGTCGCCCTTATAAACCGTAACCTCGGTATTATCTGTGTCGGCTTGCGTGCCGCCCGTGACGGTTACCGTATATCTCTCTTTCTCGGAATATCGTGCGGTATAGGTTGCGTTGCCTGTGCATAATGCGGAAATGTCGCTGTCCCAGCCTGTAAAATCAAAGCCGCCCTCATCGGGTGCTTCGGGGGCGATCACCTCGTCGCCGTAGTGACAGTTTATGGTTTTTATTACTCTTCCGTTTAAACCGATAAAGGTCACGGTATAATCGATCATTACCGCCTTAAAAGTAGCGGTATAGGTAATGTTTTCGCTTGCCACCGTGATTTCCTTATCCCAGCCGTCGAAAACGTAGTAATAAGTCACGTCCGCCTCTTTCTCGGGAGCGACTCCGTTGTATTCTGGCATCGTGCCGTATTTGACATTTTCGTCTGTTTCTAGAGTCGTACCATCGTAATTATTCCAAATCACGGTATAGAGTATCGCGTTTTCGGAGTATACGGCGATATCGTCCGCCGTGTAGCCATCGGGCAGGTAAAGGTAGATTGTACCATCTGCATCGCCGTAAATATCCTCCGTGCCGTAGTAATCGGGCAGCCCAACGAAAACAACGATTTTTGCATTCGCTCCGTCATCTGCTGTAACGGTGACAAGGGAGAGCTTTTTGCCGTACTCATCGGTCGGCGTATTGTCGAAGCTACTAGCGTTCAAACTGCCGCCCGTCATAACAAGCGTACCGGAATGAGCGGAATCATCTTCTCCTCCGCCGATTGCCATACCGTACTTGGACACAGCCGCAACCGTACCGCCCGTAATGGTTACGTTTGCGCCAATATTAGTATAGCTACCGCCTATAGCCGCACCGCGGGAATTAGATAATGCATTTACAACACCTCCGCTTATCTCTACTGTAGAGAGCACTGTATTGCTACTTAAATCCTTAAAGTATCCGCTACCAATAGCCGCGCCCACGGCATTACTAATCGCCGTTACCGTACCGCCACTGATTTTTACGGTAGCAATACCATTTTCACCGCCGCCTATTGCCGCACCCTCAGCTTTACTCGTTGCTGTAACGGTACCACCGCTAATTAAAATCGTGCAATTTCCTTTTTGCATATTTCCCCCTAATGCGGAGATAGAGGAGGTGGATAATACCGTACCTCCGGTAATAGTCAGAGTGCCGCCCGACCCGCAGGCAATACCACATTGATACGCCGTGACAAATCCTCCGTTAATTGTAACGTCGGTGTTCACTCCCAAAATTCCGCTTCCAATACCGCCGGCTGTAACGGTACCACCGTTTACTGTTACCGTACCGCCCATGACACTATAGTAGCCGGCACCTAGTATACCGTTGTCTTTTACGTTAACCGTGCCACCATTGATAGTAATGTTTCCGGCGCCTCCGTTAACACCTCCGCCAATACCTGCGCCGAATTGACTAATTGTGTTGATTGTACCGCCATTTATCGTAATATTCCCGGCACTTTGTTTCTTTATTCCGCCGATGCTTGCTGCAGAGCCACTGCTTGAAGTAGATAACGTTGTCGAATCGTCTGAGGTTGCATCATCAATAAACAGAGCTGCGCTATTCGGACACCATAGCGCGGGACGCTCTGTTTGCATAGACGTTAGTATATTATCTCCGAAAAGATATGGCTTTAACGTTGCTTGCGTCGCAATCGCCACAGGAGCAGATGTCGAATTAGTTATGGATAAACCATCAAAATATAGATCAAAGTTTCCGCTTATAATTGAAATACAGTTTATGTCGGTAGAACCCGTGACTATAAACGGAATTCCGTAATCGTACCAATTTATACTATCCCTACTGTAGCAGGGAATAACGTCGTCACACTTAAGCAGTAACGGGTTGCTGCTTATATTTATTATCGGTAAACTGCTTACGTTAAATTGAGCCACGGGATTATACGGGCAAACAGAACCGGTAAAACACCCATCGCTATCCGTTAGCTCGACATACAAATACTTGCCGACAAGATCCTCGGTGGGCGTAAAGGATATTGAATCCGCGCCCTCAATAGCTTCGCCGTCGTTCTCATAGATCTTTTTGCTGCTATACCACTGAATTTTTATATCATCGTTATAATTATCGTACTTAACGTATATCGGAACGTTAGTCATCGGCGTATCGGAGGTTAGTGAAACATAGCTGCGTTCAGACATATCTACAGCTAATTCGCCGTCCTTGAAATTATCCCTGCCCTCACCTGAAAGATTTGTGAAGCCGCCTACATGCTTGGTTACCTTGTAAGATGAGGTATTGCAGGCATCGGCTACGCCCGAAAAGTACAGTACGTCAGTTCCCGCGCCTCCTGCGTATTCGAAGGTTCCTAGATTTGTTACGATATATGCATTTGAGTAATCGCCTTGAGCGACAATACCGTTCATCTTGACCGCAACGGTAATCGGCTCATCCTTCCTTACAGAAAAAAAGGGTGCATAGATTTTCGTTACGCTTAGTGCGGTGGTGTCGATGAAGCGGTAATTAATTTTCTCTCGCTCAAATACCAATCGTCATCGTTGCTTCCGCTGGCATTTAAGGTCATCGTGAAATTGTAGTTGTGATATTTTGAGGAGTCGTTTGCGTATTTCAAAGTCCTAAACCACTGCGGAGTAATAGAGAACCTAAAATAATCGCCGCCCGTGTAATAACCGCGAAAGTCTTGTGAATTCGTTTGCGCCCTTTGATATATCAAATCGCCGACAGTATTTCCCAGCGACGACCAAGCCGCCCCTTTACTCTGCGCCGAGGTGTAATTAACGTCAGCCACGGGAAAACGATAGGACTGTGTGTTGGTGTTTTTGCCCGATTCGTAGTGCGAAAACTTCGCATAATAGCCGGCGCTGTCAAGAGAGGGATAATAGCTGAGATTGGTTCCGTTGCCCGTCGCGATCCCGTCGTAATACGCCGAATCCACATAGGTGTTTTCCGCCATTGCCTCCGATTCGGTAATGTTTACCGCGTGATTTGTCATGGCAAACTGTATATGCTGGTATCCGTCGTCTACCTCATTCAGCTTGAGGTTGGCTTGCACGCCCAAGCTGTAACAGCTGTTGCCTGCAAAGTATTGCACGGTGGAATTTGTCATTCCCATATAGCCCATTAAATACTGCGTTGCAATACTATAGTAACCCTTATTGCCGAATTGTACCCAGTCCCCATCGGTAACAGTAGCGGGGTATCCGCCGTCCACGTAGTCCTCGGTGAAATACTTCGCGGAAAACGAGGTGGTCGAGATTGACGTTTCATTATGCTAGATGAAGAATCGTTCCAAATGCGGAAAAAGTAACAGCGTTCCGAATCGTCCGTACAGATAAACGGAGCGATATCGTCCGCTTTGGTAGATAGGTTTATATCCGTAGCAAGTCTCGATTCCCAAACATACACGGTTTTCTCCGTTTCGCCGACGTCGAATTTTAAGTAGCCGTTTACAGCGGAATAATTGACGTCTTGGACAGCAGAGCCGTCCTCTGTGCGGTAATAGACTATAGATTCCGATACGGCAGACTCGCGACTTATCGTAAATATGGCTCCGTCGCTATCGGACTCAAACCCAATAGAAAAGTAATCGTCTGCCGCCACGATACCTATGCTCACAGCACAAATAGCAAGCACGACAGCGAAAGTCAAAATCACAACTGCGTTTTTTTTCATGTTTTACCTTATAACAATTAATACGTCTATAAAGTCGCAAAAACTGCCGAAGAAACAACAAAAAGATTTGCGACAATTATATCGTCATAATATTTCTGTTCTGACCGATGTTTCACAAAAAAGGAAGGCAAGCCCCCAAAGTCTATAGCGTTGATACCAAATATACATAACAATGTTATCATATTTCCGACGATTTGTCAATCGGATAAAATTGCATTTCGGTTAATACACGATAATTAGGTTGTTTAATTTAATGAAGCCATATCCCTTCCCGCTGCGATATCCATATAATTATTACCGCACTCTATGCGCGTGTGCATTTATTGAGAACGTTGCTATGTCGTCCTACCCCGAATATTACAGTAAGTCTGACGTATTCTTCGGTGTTTGCGTGTTTTTCCTCAATAGGTATGGCGTAGCTATTGTTACAACAGCAAAATAAGTGCGGACGGAAACTTCGGATAAGAATAATACTGTATGAAGAAATGCAGCTTGCGCCGTGTTTTTTGGAAATTGTCAATTGACTTTTTCTTATATTTATTGTATATAATTAGGTCGAGTAGCTAAATGCGTAAGTCCGAATCAACGGGCTTACGCATTATTTTTTTGCTCATAAGGAGGATTAATGGAAGATAACAACTTATTTCCGGAAAACCCACCTATCGGAAAGCTTATGCAAAAGTTTAAAACCGACCGAACTTAAATTCTTTTGCCTCTTCTTATGCTGCACAGCTTGTATTTATTAAATTATCCGTTCTTGCGTTTCTGTTACGCCTTATTGACCTCTCTGCCCAGATATTTATCGACTTTTTCCTTTATCTCCTTAGGAATGGTTCTGGGAACGGGGAAAGTAAAGCTGTTAACGTACCTAATCGCAAATTGCTCGACGAAATCGGCAGTTATTTTCAAAGCAGGTTCGCTAAGGAAAAACATCGTGTCGTTGCGCGTATGAATGTGCGAAGTACCGGGTACGCCGAAACGCGCGATATTGATGCCGGGAACACCATTATCGGCAAAGGGTATGGAGTCCGAAGAGTATATATCCCACGTTACGTTAGTCGCGTAGCCGACTTCCTTTGCCATATATTCTACGGCGTGCTTCAAGCTTTCGTCCGCAGTTACCATAATTAACTCTTTTCCCAAAACGGGAGCCGCAACATCCACGTTTATGCAAAGCTTGATCTTTTCAAGCTCCTCCTTGTGCGCATTGCAATATGCCTTGGAGCCTAAAAGTCCTCTTTCCTCGCTTCCGCACCAGATGAATATTAGGTTCCTTCTCGGCTTATTCGCAGCAAAGTACTTAAGAACCTCCATATTTATCACGCTTCCCGCGCCATTGTCGTAAACGCCTTTGGAAAAATGCACCGAGTCGTAGTGAGCGGTAAAAACGACGGCTTCGTCGATTTCGCCGGGAATTTTAGCGACAACATTCCTACTGTTGACGGTGAACTCCTCTTGCTTAAGCTTAATTGTAACCTCTTTAGGATTTTGCTTTACCAAACGCATAGCGTCTACGGCACGCAGATTCACACCGGGAAGTATCTTAATGTCCTTAAGCGGCTGTCTTAACTCTTTTCTTTCGAGATCGCTGTTCCTTTCGGTATCGATAACGTTTCCTGCAAAGGATATAAAACCGACGGCACCGCTTTCAACGATTTTTTTGTATATTACCAAACCGACATAACCGTTAACCAACACGATTTTTCCGTTTGCGCGTTGCTTATGAACGTCCTCGCCGTTTTCCAGATAGTAAAAGGGTGCGGTCAAGCCCTCGTCCGGGGTATTTCCGCTGTTGCCATAGCCCTCTACCTTATAGCTTACACCATCGGCGATAAGCTCGGCATTGGCAATAGCCTCGGAATTAACCGAAAACTCCTCGATTTCCGCCTTGATACCGACCGATTCACACTCTCTCACAAGAATCTTCGCGGCTTCCAATTCTTCCGCGCTTCCTCCGAAACGGGTAAAGCCTATTTCCTTCAATAATTTAAATGCTCTTTTCGAATTCATATTTTCCTCCAAAAAAAGGGAGTAAAAACTCCCTTTTATCCAAAAATAAATTGTCTTCTAATTGTCTTTCTTTTCTTCCGCCATCTTCTTGGCATCCTCGATTATTTTGGGTGTCAGCATAGCAGGTACTTCCTCGTAACGTGCAAACTCGATGGAATAGGCGCCTCTGCCCTGAGTCATCGAACGCAAATCGATTGCGTACTTCATAATCTCGCCCAAAGGAGCTTCCGCCGAAATGACACTGTTATCTCCAACAGTTTCCGAGCCCATGATTCTGCCTCTGCGCTTATTCATATCGCCGTAAACATCGCCCATAAAATCGGTGGGAACGGTGATTTTCATTGAATAAATAGGCTCCAAAATAACCGGACCTGCTTTCATACAGCCGTCGGCGTACGCAAGCTTTGCCGCCGTTACGAAAGCGATTTCCTTACTGTCAACGGGGTGATATTTTCCGTCGAACAGAGTGCAACGCAAGCTTACCATAGGATAGCCCGCCAAAACGCCTTTTTTGATTGCTTCTCTCAAGCCCTTTTCAACGGCAGGAATAAACTGTTTGGGTACAGCTCCGCCGACAACAGCGTCCACGAATTCGAAATCGCTGTCATAGTTTGGCTCGAATCTGACCGAGCATTGTCCGAACTGTCCGGCACCGCCCGATTGCTTCTTGTGCTTTCCTTCGGCTTCGGCGGTCTTCTTGACGGTTTCTCTGTACGCAATTCTAGGCTCCTTCAAAACAGCTTCGACGCCCGATTTTGCTTTCAGCTTATTGCACAAAATATTAAGTTGCGTTTCACCTACGCCGGAAATGAGCATTTCACTCGTTTCGATGTTCTTTGTAACGCAAAAGCTGGGATCCTCGTTTTGCAGCTGTCCCAATCCGCCAAAAATCTTGTCCTCGTCGCCCTTCTTGTTTGCGTAAACCGCAAAGGAAAGAACCGCGCTCGGAAGCTCAGGCTTGGAAAGGATGATGTTTTTGCCGCTTTCGCATAGCGTATCGCCCGTTTGGGTGTTGCTAAGCTTTGGCATAACGCCGATGTCACCGGCGTGCACGCAATCCACGGTTTCCTGCTTTTTACCAACGGTGAAAGCCACCGAGCTGACCTTTTCCTCAAGCTCTTTCGTGCTGTTGTAATAGGTTTGACCGGATTTAAGTACGCCGCTAACCACCTTGAAATAGCTGGACTTTCCGAATCTGTCGATAACGGTTTTGAAAATTCTAACGACCATAGGACCTTCGTCGTTGCAGCTCAACTCGACCTCTCCGCTTACGTCCTTTACGGGCTTTTCCTCGGCAGCGCTCGGAGCGTGTTGAATCAACTGCTCCATCAAATTGAAGATGCATTTATTGCTCAAAGCGGCTCCCAAGAACACGGGGATAGTGGTACAACCGGAAATGCCCAATTTCAAGCCCTTAGCAATTTCCTCGGTAGTGAGAGGCTCTCCCTCGAAGTACTTCATCATAAGCTCTTCATCGTTTTCAGCCGCACTCTCCACAATAGCCGCCTTAATTTCTTCGGCTTGCGCCTTAACATCGGCGGGAATCGCAATTTCCGTATCGGTCAAATCGTAAGCCTTAGCTTCGATGACGTTAACGTATCCCGCAAGCTTTCCGCCGTTGAGGACGGGGAGCATCAAGGGAACGATTTTTGTACCATATTTTGCCTTAATTGCCTCGATTGTATCGGCGAAGCTGACGTTCTCCTTGTCCATTCCGTTGATAAAAATCATTGCCGGAACGCCGTGTGCCGTGCAGTAATTAACTGCCTTTTCGGTGCCGACCGTAAGCGAACCGTTTGCGCCGGCAACAATCAACGCGCTTCCCGCGACCGTCAAAGCCTGCACCAATTCACCCTCGAAATCGAAGAATCCGGGAACGTCGATTATATTGAACTTAACGTCTTTATACTTACAATTTGCAATAGCCAAAGATATGGATATTTTTCTTGCAATTTCTTCCGCGTCATAGTCCATTACGGTATTGCCGTCATCGACCTTGCCCTGCCTGTCGATTACCTTTGCATTGAAAAGAATAGCCTCTGCCAGAGTGGTTTTGCCCTCGCCGCCGTGTCCGATCAACGCAATGTTTCTGATGTTATTTGCTAAAAATTCTGCCATATATAAAACCCCTTCAATAAAGTATGAACGTAATAAGCTTGCATATCTGCATAAAAACGTACACAACGCCTGCATTGTATAATGCGCTCAACAAAAAGTATAACAAAAATCCCCGCCTTTGGCAAGTATTTTCATATTATTTTTGCATCCTTTGCCATATTTAATTGCATTTGACCGCAAAAAAGGCATAAATACATCGACATAAGCGGCATTTGAAGTAGAAATTGTTCCACCACATGCGCACTTACACACAAACTTTTGCGGCGGTGAGTTTTTTCGCGCTTTATTACTTGCCAAAAAAATGTGATTATGGTAACATAATAAACTAGGGTATTATGATACATTATCGGTCGGAGTATTGCTTGTCGCGATTATCGAAGGTCAAGCTTGACTGCTCCCGATTGTGATTTACGCGGAGCATGCTTCAATCGGGCTTTTGTATCGAAAAGGGAGGAGAAATGGCGGATAAGGCTAAAAAAGCAAGCGGAATCAAACAACTGCCGTTCAGCGTGGAAGCCGAAAAGAGCTTAATCGGCTGTATATTGGTTAACGGATCGATTGTCGGCGATGTTGTTGCGGCTATCGGAGCAGATGCCTTTTATGTGGAAGCGCATCGGCTGATTTATGACGCGATCGTAAATTTGGCAAAAAGCGGCGTTTCTGTAGACGTCGTTACCGTTTCCGACAGCTTGATGAGGGAAAACAGCTTTGACAAGGTCGGCGGTATCAGCTACTTAACATCGCTTAACAACGCCGTGCCTTCAAGCGCGAACATAAAGGACTATATCGAGATTGTGCGCCGAAACTACAAATTGAGGAAGCTTATTTCTGTTTGCTCGGAGGTTATCGGCGACGCTTACTCCCAAGAGGACTATCAATTTGCGCTTGCCGATGCCGAAAAGCGTATTTACGACCTGTCGCAAGAGGATATGCGCGGAGAGCTGACGCCGATAAGCCAAAGCATGGGCGAGGTATTGAAGCGTTTCGATTTGTTGAAAAAGGACAAGAATGCTTTTAGAGGAATCCAAACGGGCTTTTGGAAGCTCGATGAGATTACAAACGGACTGCACGGAGGCGAGCTTATCGTGCTTGCCGCGCGTCCCGGCGAAGGAAAATCGTCGTTGGGAATGAACATTGTGGAAAGAGCGGCAAAAGACGGCAAAAGCTGCGCGGTGTTTTCTTTGGAAATGCCCAAAATACAGATTGCGCAAAGACTGCTTTGCTCGTGCGCGGGAATTAACTTGACCAAAGCGCAAACCGCCGACATCACCGACAGTCAGTGGACCGACCTTTTTAGCACTATTCGGACGTTGGAAAAGCTTAAAATTCACATCGATGACAGCTCCATGAATACGCCTGCCGAGCTGTTAAGCAAGTCGCGTCGACTGAAAAACACCGTCGGATTGGACTTGATTTTGGTTGATTATATTCAGCTTATGAGCTCGGGCGATAAGAAGGTGGAAAACAGACAGCAGGACGTTTCCACCATAACCCGAAATCTTAAGATATACGCCAAGGAGTTGGACGTTCCGATCATCGCTCTTTCCCAAATGTCGCGTCAGATCGAATCGAGGAAGGACAGCGTTCCCCAGCTTTCGGACTTGAGGGAATCGGGAGCAATCGAGCAGGATGCAGACATAGTTATGTTTATATATAAGGACAAAACCGAAACCGTTTTGTCGGGCAACGCACAAAAAAGGATTCTAAGCGTTGCAAAGCACAGAAACGGAGAGTTGTGCGATATTCCCCTTAAATGGATAGGCGAATACGTGCGCTTCCAGAATATGACGGGAGCGGACTTTGACTTTATCAAGCAGTCGCAGAAGATGGCTAAGGGCGACAAGGAACAGCAATCGGAAGAAGCCGCCGCAGGCTCGCCTGAAAGCGTGCCGAACGATTTGGACTTGCCTAACAGAGTGGTATATGACAACCTATCAAAAGACGTGCCGCCCGAAAATGCGGAGCCCTTGCCGCCACCGGAGTATTACGGAAACGCCACCGAAACGGCTGAATCATTGCCCCCGCCCGAGTATTACGGCAATCCGTCCGATACGTCAGAGCCTTTGCCGCAAGATGACTTTTACGGGAATCCTCCAGAGGATGATTCAACCTCCAACGGCGAGCTTCACGAAGGTTTGGACTTTCGACAGCAAGGAATTTCCGCCGAATTGAAGGAATTATCCAAGCAAATGAAAGAACGGCGCAAAAAAGCCGCTAAGAAAGAGGACGAGGATGGAGAGCTTGACTATTGATTAGCAATAGTCAACGTGAGCGAAAATGCTTGTTTACTCACAAGGTAGTCGTTCGGAGGAATAAAACGGCGAGTGAGAGCTTGACTATTGAGTTAGTAACAGTCGACGTGAGCGATAATGTTTTTTTACTCACAAGGTAATCGTCCGATTAAAAATACGGAGGAATTAAAATGAAAATATATAAAGAAAATTTGCCGAATCCCGAGAATTTTATCGAGGATATAATTGACGGCGACATAAAAAGCGGAAAAATAAACGAGGTTGTTACCCGTTTTCCGCCCGAACCCAACGGTTATTTGCACATTGGACATGCAAAAAGTCTGTGCATTAATTACGGAATCAAGCAAAAGTACAACGGAAAATTCAACGTTCGTTTCGACGATACAAATCCTTTAAAGGAGGATGAGGAGTACGTCGAAAGCATCAAAAGGGACATTGCGTGGCTAGGTTGCGAGTGGGACGGATTGTATTATGCATCGGACTATTTCGCAAAGATGTACGATTGCGCTTTGACGCTTATTGAAAAGGGGTTGGCATATGTTTGCGACCTGACCGCCGAGGAAATCAAGCAAAGCAGAGGAAACCTCATCGAGGGCGGTAAGGAAAGTCCTTACAGAAACCGCTCGATTGAGGAAAATCTCGACCTGTTTAAAAGAATGAAAGAAGGCGAGTTTGCAGACGGTCAAAAGTGTTTGAGAGCGAAAATCGATATGTCGTCGCCCAATATTAATATGAGAGATCCCGTTATTTACCGCGTTTTACACGCTTCACATCAGAACACGGGCAATCGTTGGTGCGTTTACCCTATGTATGACTTTGCACATCCGATCGAGGATGCGATAGAGGGCATAACTCACTCCATTTGCACATTGGAGTTTGAGGATCACCGCCCGCTTTACGATTGGGTAGTGGAAAATTGCGACTTTCCGCATCCGCTTCCTCAACAAATCGAATTTGCACGCCTCAATATCACCGATACGATTATGAGCAAACGATTTTTGAAGCGTTTGGTCGACGACAAGGTCGTGGACGGCTGGGACGATCCCAGAATGCCGACCTTGAGCGGCTTAAGAAGGCGCGGCTATCCGCCCGAGGCTATCGTGGACTTTTGCAAACGCATCGGAGTAAGCAAAGCCAACAGCGAGGTTGACCAAGAATACCTCGAAAGCTGTGTTCGCGATTATTTGAACGCCCACGCAAAACGGGCTATGGCGGTTACAAATCCGATTGAGGTTATAATTGCAGATGCAGCAAGTGAAACTCTGATTACCGAAAATCACCCCGCGGATCCGACTATGGGCGAAAGAGAAATGACCTTCTCGAACAGAATCTTCATCGACGGCGACGATTTCAGTATTAATCCTCCGCCAAAGTATCACAGATTACAAGAGGGCGGATATGTAAGGCTCAAGGGCGCGTATATTATTCATTGCGATCGTGTGGAAACCGAAAACGGAGCGACAAAGCTGTTCTGCTCGATCGTTCCCAACAGCAAGAGCGGAAACGACACCAGCGGCTTGAAGGTCAAGGGCGTTATTCAATGGGTGGATGCTAACAACTGCGTAAAAATCAAGTTGAAGAAGCTGCAGAGCTTGTTGGTACCCGGCGATGGCGATTTTATCGACAGACTTAATCCCGACAGCCTAATCGAGGTGGATGCCTTGGGTGAGAAGCTGTTGGAGAACGCCGAATGCGGCGAACGCTTTCAGTTTATGCGCATAGGCTACTTCGCAGCAGACAACACTTCAACGCGCGAGCTTCCCGTGTATAACGAGATAGTACCGCTTAAAGACAGCTTCAACAAGAAAAAGTAGGCGTTATTGAGAAGTGCATTAAATAAGGGATACGAGAAGCATTCGAAATGACGCTGCACAACGCTTTCAGTATACTTTTTGAGGCGTTATTCGGGTAAATTAAGCATACGCACGCCGTTATATACAAGACCCAAATTGTCTTGCTCTTACGGCGTTTGGGATATTATACGTGTTGAATAAGGGAGCTGCCGTGTTAGACAGGATTAAAGATTATATTAAAAGAATCGGCACAAACAGGCGCAATTACGGGTTTGGGCTAATCGTATTGGCGGTCATTCTTATTCTAACGCTCTTTTTGCCGTCGGGTAGGGTAGCTTCTGCGGAAACCGAATATTCTTACAACGGACTGTATTCCGTCGTGCGCACGCTTGACATCGATATATTCAACTCGGGCAAGGATTACAACCAACCCTTCCCCTTTGTAATGGTCGTGCTTGCATACCCTACATTGCTTGCGCTTATCGTGCTTCTTGCCGACATAGTCGTGTGCGCGGTCAAGCTTGCCCTAAACAAGCCGATTCGATTCTTTTGGGAATTACTCGTTACGGGCTTTATTTGCTTGATAAGCTTGGGAATTGCCCTCACCGTAAGTTGGTTTTCAGGCTTGGGAATATCGCAAACGCTGGGAAACGGCTTTACAGTCAAAATAGGCTCAATTCAAATGCTATTGCCTTTTTTGCTTATCGGTGTGGCTTGTGTATCGAAAGTAATGGTAGATGGTGAAAAAAAAGCAGACGAAAATGCCGCATCCATCGAAGGCAATCCGATAAGAATTGACGCAATGAATACCATAAAGAAAACAGAAAACAATGTTCCTCCGAACGTGGACAGAGAATCCGCCGAGGTGTTTGTACCCGATGACGGTAAAAATATCGCGGAAGAAAGCGGCGACAAGCCTTCAAACGGAGCAACAATCGACGAAATAGACGAAAAGTGATATATTAAAGAAAGCTTTGATATAAAAAATTATTACTTACAAAAGAACAAACAGCGATATAGTTTAATTGCAAAGCTTAAGCAAAATACAAGCTTGTGTCAAAAAGCCATTCGGAGCAAATAAACTTGCGCTAATAAATCCATTCGGAATTTATATACTTGCGCGGAGCAATATTTAACAACGGAGTAAATAAGCTTTCGCGGAGCAATATAATAAGCAACAAAGATTGAGTTGCACCGAAGTAAGGACAAAGGAAAATTAAGCAATATATATTTGAGAAGAGTTGCCGTGTTTATGCGGCGTTACAAATACGGAGGTAGAATTACATTATGCACTGGTCGGAAAAGATAGCAAGGGAGATTATCAGGAAAAAGCCCAATAAGGAAACATATACGTGCGCGGCGGGAATAAGCCCGAGCGGAAGCGTTCATATAGGAAATTTTCGCGACTTAGCCACGGGATATTTGGTTTGCCGTTCTTTGGAGAAGTTGGGTAAACGTTGTCGTTTCATATTTTCTTGGGATGAATACGACAGACTTAGAAAAATTCCTCAAAACGTCAAGAAACTGTTTTATTCGGACGTGGAATGGAATAATATGACGGAAGACGAGCGCAAAAAGGCTCCTTGCGATTTCGATAAATACTTGGGAATGCCCTATGCAATGGTGCCCGATCCCTTCGGTTGCTGTGAAAGCTACGGACGGCATTTTGAGAAGCAATTCGAGGATTCATATACCGCGTTCGATATTCCGACGGAGTTCATATATCAAAAAAGCCAATACCTTTCGGGTAGATACAAGGATGATGTTATTTACGCCTTGAGTCGTCGCAAGGAAATTTACGATATTATTCAAAGCTTTAAGACACAGGATGCGAGCGATGCCGAACGCGAAAACTATTATCCGGCATCAATTTACTGCCACAAGTGCGGAAAGGACAACACCACAATAACCTCATTGGATGATAACTTTGTTGCGGAGTATACCTGCACCTGCGGACATCACGGTATTTTCGACTTTCACAAGGATTACAACTGCAAATTACAGTGGAAGGTTGACTGGCCTATGAGGTGGAGAGCCGAGGGTGTGGATTTTGAACCTGGCGGAAAGGACCACGCAAGCCCCAACGGAAGCTACGACGTCGGAAAGGAGATAAGCAAGAAAATCTTCGACTATGATGCGCCTTACTTTGCAGGATATGAGTTTATCGGTATCAAAGGAAGCGTAGGAAAGATGAGCGGTTCCACGGGCTTAAATTTAACGCCCGATGTGCTTTTGAAGATGTACCAACCCGAAGTCATTATGTGGCTATACAGCAAGACGGAGCCTCAAAAGGCTTTCGATTTCTGCTTTGACGAGGAGATTTTGCGGCAGTACAGCGAATTTGACAAAGTTGTTGGTAAATACTACAGCGGCAAAGCTAATTCGGTGGAAAAGGATATTTTGGACGTCTTTTTGGCAGGCAAGCCTAAGCTGGAGCTGGTTCCGATGCAGTCGTTAGTCAACTTCGGACCGGTTGTTAATTGGGACGAGGATACACTTGAAAAGCTATTTGTGCGCACGGGTGACAACTTCACCAAGGAGCAGTTTCACGAACGCTTAATAAAAGCTAAGAATTGGCTTTTACTTTGCGCTCCTCACCTTTTGATTCAGCTTGAAAAGCAAAGGAATCAAACCTTTTACGATACGCTTTCCGACGAGGAAAAGCGGGAGGTAAAAATCCTTCACGACAAGCTTAAAGCCGAAGATTACACCCTTGACGAGCTAAAGACAATGCTTTACGCCATTGTAACCGACGTTTTCGGCGATATCGATATGGAAGATAAAAAGCAAAAGCAAGCACGATTTTTCGAGATAATCTACCGTTTGCTTATAAACAAGTCCGCAGGACCGAGGTTGTTTTTGTTCCTCTATGCCGTGGATAAAAACACCTATATCGATTTGCTGGATTTTTAATAAAACGGTTAAGATTTAACTAGAAGCATTCGTGTGCATAATTGTAAAGGCAAAGCGTTTGTGAAGAAATTTATGCATTAATAAAGCACTTAATCGGATCGTAAAGAAAGGATATGCTACGGTTTGGATATAAATAGGAACGGAGTAAAATGAAAAGATACGATGTTGCGATAATTGGAGGCGGTCCTGCGGGGCTAACGGCGGCAATATACGCGAGAAGGGCAAATCTAAGCGTAGTGATGTTCGAAGGAAACGTTTTGGGCGGCACTTTGGCAGAGCTTAAGCGGATTGAAAATTATCCCGGCTTTATGGGAACAGGCAAGCAGTTGGCAGCAAAAATGACTGCACAAGTCAAAAAATTGCGCACGCGTGTGGTAACAGAAAACGTTGAAGCGGTTAAGCCAATTGAAAAGAAGGGTAGAAGTCCATATAGGTTTTCCATTTTTACTCAAAAGTCGGAATTTTCCGCACTTTCGGTGATATTGGCAATCGGCAAAAAGAGAATCGGGAACGGAGTCGAAAGGGATTACATCGGAAAAGGTGCGAGTTATTGCGCAGTTTGCGACGGCTTTTTCTACCGCGACGCTGTAGTTGCCGTTTATGGTTCTGGCAACACAGCGGTAGATGATGCGATATATCTGTCGAATATCGCAAAGAAAGTCTATTTGGTTTCCTTGAGCGAGTTGCAGGCGGAAAAGAGCCTTATTTCAAAGCTTAAATCCGCCAAAAACGTTGAAATTCTAACACAACACGTCGTTAAAAAGCTTAACGGCGAAGAGCAGTTGCAAAGTATGACCGTTTTCGATATTGCAAGCGTGTCGCAAAAAGACATCGAAATCGAAGGCTTTTTCGTGGCAAACGGAGTGAACCCCGACGTCAAGCTTGCTAGCAAGTTGGTTTCGACCGACTCTGACGGCATATTAGCAGGCGACACAGTTTGCGACACAAAAGGCGTTTTTGCATGCGGCGATGCCGTAAGCGGTAGTTTTAAACAGGTCGTCACCGCCTGCGCAACAGGCGCGCAAGCTTCGGAAAAAGCCCGTGCATATCTTCTATCGCAACTTAGCTCACGGATCTGATTTAAATCGAGCTTTTTCCCGAGATATACAGAATCACCCTTCGACACTGCTTGTGCGTTCCTGCATCGCTATTGATGCACTCGTATTTGAAACCGCTTACCGATATCTCGTTAAGTTCAAGGTTGTTTTTCAATCGACTTCAAGTATGGAACTAACTATGTTAATTAACTTTGCCGATATTTCTGAAAGATATCGGTAATTGTTAGGGTAAAAAGCTTTACAAAAGGATGAAAAAGTGCTAATATAAACGTCACCGAGGGCTATTGACTCAGCTGGTAGAGTGCCTCCGTCACATGGAGGAAGTCAGGGGTTCGAGTCCCTTATAGCCCACCATTTTCGGCGAACAAGTCTTTTTGCTTGTTCGCCTTTTTGTAGCCGCAAAGCGACTGCAAGAAAGCCAAACTGCGCTTATAGACATTATTCGCCTTTGCGTTAGCGGTAATGGAGAACGAAATATGTATCGCTCCGCTTCTTAGTTGAAAGCTTATTTAAAACGTTTGAACTTCGCTCCGCTCCTTCGTTGCATTCCGTTGCACGTCATTTCACTTCGCCGAGTCCCTTATAGCCCACCATTTTCGGCGAACAAGTCTTTTTGCTTGTTCGCCTTTTTGTAGCCGCATGAGCAAAAAGGCGATGCTTTTGGTTTTGTTATGCACTGCGCGCCATGCGTGCAAAAAGTGCATAAAAAAGCCAAAACGAGCAAATAGCTCACTTTGGCTATGGTGCCGAAGGCGGGACTTGAACCCGCACGGTATCGCTACCAACGGATTTTGAGTCCGTCACGTCTGCCATTCCATCACTTCGGCACATCACGTCGGTTATTATAGCATTAAATTGATTTTTTGACAACTGTTTGATAAGGATTTTCGTAATTTTTTCCGAGTGATTTTGGTCAGATTACTGTCAGGTTGATTTCACTTTTTTTGCGATGAGGAAGAAGCTTGGCAATATTATCCTTTGCGGTTTTAGAATATGTCACGCATTCAAAAAGTCTGCCAGATCGGCGAAAAACCGTTCGGGATCGTCCACCCACTGAGCGTGAGCTGCGTTTGCATAGGTTATGAGCTTGGCTCTATCGCCGAAAATCGCCACATTTCGGGCAACCAGCGCGGCAGGCACCATCAGGTCGTTCGCTCCTGCGGTAATTAGTACGGGACAGGCAATTTTGTGAATTTTTCCGGTTCCCGCGCCGTATGCGTTGGGCTCGTCGGTAATATTAAGCACTGCAAGTGCCCAGTCTACATCAACTAAATTCGCTTGCTTCAAGGTTTCGGTCATAAGAAAGTCATAGATGTTTTCGGGGGGCTTTTTGAGAGAGTATATTACCATATTGAATGCATTTTTGAAATAAGTAGCATCCTTTGCGGCAAGTGCCTGTAGATTGTAAAAAACCATTGGATCGGACTTCATTTCATCTTTGCTCGCATATGGTTGCAGTCCATCGGCAGTCTTTTTCAGCAAGGGAAATCCGTTTGCCGGCGTTCCCGAACACATAATCAGATGAGTTACGCTTTCAGGATAATTCGCCGCAAGCTCCATAGCTACACCGCCACCCAAGCTCCAGCCCAAAACCGCAAACTTTGTTTGCTTCAGCTTTGTCATAAAGGCATGGATATTTTCGGCAAGGTCCGCCATCTCGGAAACGGGATTTAGGTAAGAAGAATCTCCGAATCCGTTTAAATCGGGGCAAATCACACGGTAGCCCTCGGGGGCATTATTGATGAATTCGTACATGAAAAGACAACTTGCCATATTGCCGTGTATGCAAAGCAAAGTTTTGTCTCCTTCGCCGCCTTCGATGTAGGCGATTCGCTCGCCATTGCAAAGTTTTACATATTTCTTTTCAAAAGGTATCATAGTTGCTCCTTTTTATCTGAATACTGTCGTCTCGATTCCGTTGCGGTTTAAATTTTGTAATTTGCGTCGGCATTTACAAAACCCAAAATAAGCGAAGCGAACAGCATAGGCTTTTCGTACATACTTGCGTGGCCTGATCCGATAATACTCACATATTGCGCGTTGGGAATTGTCGCCGCAAGATAATCCTGTTCAACCCTCGGGACAAGAGTATCCTCCGTACACGTTACAATCAACGTGGGATTGCTTATTTTATGCGTGTTCGCATTTTCATCGTGATCCTCCGCGCTGTCCACCAAACGCTTCATTCGAGATTGAAACTCCTCCGAACTAAACAGCGGAACCAGCTTGCTCTCCCTGTCTCGCATCCACTTAATTTGCTTTTGGTAGTAATTCGAAGAGTAAATAACGGGAATGGTAACATTGTAATAAGCCTGACCGTTTAGCGTTTCCCCGATTTGATTCCAGCCGCGCCCGATATCTCTTAGCCACTCGGAGGTTTTAGACGTAGTGTTGAAAAGCATTAATCTGTCTACCTTGTCGCCGTGACACACGGCAAATTTTATCGCAACCTCGCCGCCATAGGAAATGCCCATTATCGATGCCTTTTCCAAGTGCAAATGCTCCAAAAGTCCAAACAGCACCTCCGCTTGCAGTTTTTGGGAGTAAAACTCGGACATTCTGTCGCTCTTGCCCTGATCGAAAAAGTCCACAAGGATCAGTCGATTGGCTCTCGACAACGTCGGAATAAAGGGAGTCCAGCTCGCCGTACTCATCATAACGCCGTTAAGTATGACTATCGGCTTGCCCTCGCCGTATTCCTCGTAGTATATCTTCTTTCCATTAAAATCAAAGTACATCCTTATTCCCTCGTTATCGCCTTTTTGATGACATTTATGCTCCCCGTTCGGGTTGCGCCGCTCTCTGCGGCATGTTCTCGCTACGCCGCCACCTATTACCACTTGCCGATTATCTTACGATACCCAAATCATAGGCGTCCCTTTTGAGCCTTTCCCCGATGTTAGGTTACAGTGAATTATCCTACGATACTCGGCTCATAAGCTTCAATTTAAAGCTGTTCCCTGCATTGGGGGTGTCGTTGTACCGATTATCTTACGATACCCAGCTCATAAGCTTCTTTTTCAAGCTGTTCTCTGTATTGGGGGTGCGCGATCGAAATAATTCTTTTTACCCTGTCTTTGAGAGACGTGCCGCGCAAATTGACAACTCCGTATTCGGTTACAAGGAAATGGAGATCGTTTCTTAATAGGGTCACTGCCGCACCCTGTTTAAGCTGCGCTACAATCTTGCTGACCTCGTGCTTTTCGCCCGTCGCCTTGTCCCTGACCATAGCGGTCGAATAAAGCGCTATAAAGGATTTACCGTTCTTGCTCTTTTGCGCACCGGTCGCCGTGTCGATTTGTCCGCCGCTTCCGCTAAACTGCATCGAGCCTAAGCTCTCCGAACAGCATTGACCGGTTAAATCCACCTCCAAAGTGGTATTAATGGAAATTTGGTTGTCGTTTTTCATAATTACCGCGGGATCGTTGACCCAACCGCCGTCCATAATGGCGCACGCGGGGTTGTCGTCCAAGTAATCGTACAGCTCACGCGTACCGATTGCGAACGCGCCTACCATTTTACCATTGAGGAGAGTTTTCTTACTGCCGTTAATAACGCCTGCCTTTGCCAGCTGCGCCATACCCGTAGTAAGCATTTCGGTGTGGATACCCAAATTCTTTTTTCCGTAGAGCGAAGCGCAAACCGCGTTGGGGATTCCGCCGATACCCAGCTGTAAGCAATCGCCGTCCTCGATGTATTCTGCAATCAGCTTTCCAATCGCCAAATCCTTTTCAGAAGGAGCGACGTCGGGTATTTCGGGGATATCGTAGTCGGCGTTTATAAAGAAATCGACCTCGCTTTCGTGCATTTGAACGTCACCGAACGTGCGCGGCAGCTTAGGGTTAACCTCCAAAATTATATAGTCGCAATCCGCCATCATGCGTTTTTCGTAGGTGTTGGAAAGCGAAAGCGATATGAATCCGTGCTTGTCGGGCGGTGTGCAGTTTCCCAAGAAAATATTTGTCCTCACAAAGTCCAGCCTTTTGACCGCGGCGAGGTGAAGGTGGTTGGGAATATACGAGATATTGCCGTGCGCGTGAGCCTTTCTCATTGCAGGCGAATAGAACCAACCATCTAAATTGAACGACTCCTTATAGGCTTCATTCGTGAAAAACTCATAATCACCCATAGGCAGACAGTTTGTAACAGTTACGTTTTTGACTCTGTCTGCAATCTTATGCAGATTGCTCAAAAACAGCTTTCCCTCGGCGCAACCCAAACCGGTTACGATCATATCGTTTGTTTTTACAAGACTCAAAGCCTCTTCGACAGTAATGTATTTTGCCATTTCTAACTCCTTTTGAATTGAATTTTGCGCGTCGACTACTCGACGACGAATATTTACCCTTCGTTGTTAAGTCGATATGCAAGCATAATCATCACGCTCGACTCTCCCGAGCCGATGCTTTTTATTCGCTTTATTAAGTCGGCATCGCGCATTTGCGAATACTACTTATGCAGCGGTTGTTTTCAGCCGTCGCATAAACAGTATCGAAACCTAAACTATTTTTTACAGCCGTTGCATTAATAGTACCACATCATCGACCGAATAACAAGTATTTGGACAATTAATCGAAAAATCAACATTTCCTATTAATAAATAAACGATTTGATACCCTTAAATAGAACAATCGATTTCTTTATGTCGCACTATGTGTTGAATACATATACCAAGGTATAATCTAATCGGAGGGGAAAATCCCCTCCGATTAGGAAAACAGCCTGTCGGTTGCTTTCTTGTATTTCTTATTTTTTATAACCTGCTTCGATATCGGCAAGACCCGTTATTTGACGGTAAACCTCTCCCACAGCGTAGTTTGCCACCGTATACTTGCTCACAGCCAAAGCGTCGATACCGATTCTTTGTCCGTTGGCGTAGTCAACCGATGTTCCCATCAAAACGTCGATGGGGCTTGTTTCCATAGCGTCGATGTAAGACTTCCAAGAAAGAACTTTTCCGTCGACTCTTTCAAGTCCTTGCGTGAATGCGTAACCCGCAACCGCGCCCGCCATAGCGTAGCTGTTGAGGAAGTAGGCGCTTACGCCTTCCGATGCCCATTCGTATCCGTTGAACCAGTAAGAAATATACGTGCCATATGCCGTATCATCTTTCGTCAAAAGTGTGTTGCCCATGTGTTTGTCGTATTTGGTCATTACTTCACAGTAATTCATGAAATCTGCCCAACCCTTAGTCTCCGAAGGAGCCGAACCCGTTACGAGCCATGCGCCTGCGTAAATTTCTCTGGTCGCCGTAATAACGCCGCTTTTTAACAAGCCGCTCATCGTATTATAGTTTGCAGAAACATAAGACGTCAAAATGTCGACATTGTCATAGTTGCTTGTAACGAACTGGTTTGCAATGTTAATGAACGGAGCTTGGTTGGCGGCGATAATTACAACGTCGCAACCTTTTGCCTTCAAGCCTTCCACCGCTGCCGAGAAGTCCGTAGCCGAAACGTCAACGTCATAGTAGAAAATGTTTGTGTTTACAACAAGTCCCAAAGCTGTGGCTTCTTCCATAACACCCGCTTTGATGCTTCCGCCGGCTTCATCGGTAGTCGCGATAACGCCGATCTTTTTTCCGCCCAATCCTAAATTGCCTTCTGCAGTAGATACGGCAGTAGCCAACATAGAACGTCCCTCGGTGTTGTAAATGGGTTGAATGGTCATTACGTTGCGCTCTGTCTTATACAATTGAGGCACGCCGCAAACGCCGTAAACCATAGGAATTCCCTTTGCTTCGATGTAATCTACCGTAGCCGCAACTGTGTTGGATCCAAAATGTCCCACAAGTGCGAATACTTCGTCATCCTCTACCAATTTCTCGGTATAGGTTGTGCCGTTTGCAGCATCAAATCCATCGTCATAGTGCAAGAATTCAATGGTGTACTGATTGCCTTCCGCGTCGTGATATCCACCCTCAACTTCGGTGTAATACCATAGGAAAGCCTTAAGTCCCTCATTGAACGGCACACCGACCGACGCAAATGCTCCCGTCGTAGCGGCTGTGTTTCCCACATAAATAATGTGATTCTCAGTGTCAACTCCTTGAGCTGCCTTTTCCGTTACGGGCGTACAACCTGCAAACGCAATTACAAGTAAGACAGCCATAACAAGAGTCGCTATTAATCTAATAGCTTTTTTCATAGTTTATACCTCCAAAAATAGTTTTCTTTATATAAAGCATTCCGCATTATATTTCTTAATCCGAACGATGTTTTTAGTTTTTGCGTTTAATTACGCCAAATTCCCACATTGATTGCGTAACCTGTTAAGCTGTTTATCTGAATTAATGCCTTTTTCGGCAAGTTGGTCAACAGCTTTCATAAGTCCATATCGCAGAAAATGATAAATTCCATAAACAATTATTTGTCCGTTTTCTTGCCTCCTAGGTAAGCCTCGACCAAACGCTCGTCATGAATCAAATCCGAAGCTTTTCCCTGCATGCTTATGACGCCCAACTCTAAAACGTAGGCATAATCGGCAATCTTCAAGGTTTGTAGGGCGTTTTGCTCTACAATAAGAATAGTCGTTCCTTCCTGCTTAATTTGAGTAAGTGTTTGGAAAATATCCTTTATTATCAGCGGCGCAAGTCCCAACGACGGCTCGTCAAGAAGTAACACCTTCGGGCTTCCCATCAACGCTCTTCCGATAGCGAGCATTTGCTGTTCTCCACCCGACAGAGTATTCGCTTGTTGTTTCTTCCTTTCACTCAATATCGGAAAAAGAGTGTAAACCCTCTCGAAGTTCTTTGCCGTTTGTTCTTTCTTGCTGTTATATGCTCCGACTTTTAAATTGTCTTCAACGGTCAAACCGTTGAGAATGAGTCTGCCCTCGGGCGATTGCATAATGCCTGCCTTTGCAATCTTAAAGGAATGCTTTTTGGCAATATTGACACCGTTTAACAAGATTTGTCCCGACTTCGGTTTGATTATTCCCGAAATTGTTCTTAGGGTAGTGGTTTTTCCCGCTCCGTTAGCACCCAACAATGCGACTATGCTCCCCTGCGGAACATCGATATTAACACCTTTTAGTGCGGTTATCGGACCGTAGCTGACAACCAAGTCTTTTACCTGAAGAATAAAATCACTCATGCCGATTCCTCCTTCTCATACTCGTCCTCCGCGACGCCCAAGTAAGCTTCTTGTACAAGCTTGTTTGACTGAATGTCGTCGGGAGTGCCGTAAGCCAACAACCTTCCGAAAGAAATGGCGCAGATATTGTCGCAAATGTCCATAACCAAGCTCATATCGTGTTCGACAAGCAGAATGGCGCAATCGTATTCGTCCCTTATCTTGCGGATTAGCTTTGCAAGCTCGGCGGTTTCGGTATCGTTAAGACCTGCGGCGGGCTCATCCATAATTATCAGTTGAGGATCGCACATCAGTGTCCTTGCAATCTCAATCTTTTTCAAGACGCCGTATGGCAAACCGAAAGCAATCATATCCTTGTACTGCATAAGTCCCATAAACTGCAACACCTTCAATGCCTTGTTGCGTATAACGCTCTCCTCGATTTTCAAAATCGGGAAATGGAACATCTGCTCGAATAGATTAGCCGAAAATTGTCGGGTTGCGGCAATCATTAGGTTTTCCATTACGGTACACTCACGAATTACCTCGACATTTTGAAAGGTTCTTGCGATTCCCTGTACGACAATGTCGTGTACGGCAAAATTGTTCAAGTGTATCAGAGTGTCGGCTTTGGTACGGAAAACGATGTTTCCCATTGTACACTTGTAAAACTGCGTAATACAGTTGAAAACCGTGGTTTTCCCCGCTCCGTTGGGACCGATAAGACCGAAAATTTCGTTCTTGTGGCACTTAAAGCTCAACTCGCTTACGGCTTTCAATCCGCCGAAATGCATGGATAGGTTTTCGACACTCAAAACAACGTCATCGTCCACCAAATGCTCGTTATCGACGACAACTTCCTTTAACTTCTCCTGCGCCTTGCGAGTCTTATCCGACCAACGCTCGATTCGTTTTTTTGTTTTCTTCTCGAAGCTCTCGATTTTTCTGTCATAAATCGAATTGATTTTATTCTTATAAGCGTCCAAGGCTTCCGCTCTTTGTCTGGACTCCTTCTCGTAAAGCACTTTAGCACTCGGTTGGTCGATGGTAGTAAGCTTGGCTTCCGCGCTCATTGTTCTCTCGTCCGCGTAACGCTCCAATTCGGCGTTGAGCGACTGCTCGTAACGCGCAAGCTCATCTAACATCGGTTGAGCATTGTACGCGGCATCCTTGCGTTGCTCCTTGGCGATAAGGCGTTTGGTCTTTTCCCTCTTCGCGCGATATTTCAACCGCAACTCGACCTTTTTGTCCTCGACAGCCTTTTGGTTCAGCCGATTAAGCATAGACGCGGGATCGTTGGCTTCCAGCTCGGCTTGGGCGTATTTTCTGCCCAACTCGGCTTCCCTTTGCGCGATCGCCTGTCTGCGTTTTTCGTTTAATACAATGCTATGCTCCGTCAAATAGTTGTTATAGCAGGAATAACGGTTATTGCATCTATTTAAGCGTTCGGTCCGTCTTGCGTACTTTTTTACCTTAAGCTCATTCTTCTGTGCCATACTTCCGAAGCCTCCTCTTATACCTTGACATCTTCAGCTTGTATACGGCGGTCTTCGCAAGCTGGGAAAGTCCTCCCGGGAAGAACATTACGACAACAATTATCAACACTCCGACAAACAGAGTAATGAAGTCGGGATTGTTGTTGAAAAACTTAATGTTTTGCAAAAACAGCTTGTCTATTCCGTATATGATGAAAACGCCCACTATGGTTCCCCAAATGGATTTTGCACCTCCGATTATTACCGCGCCCAAAATGTTCAACGAGGTTGCAAGCTTGAGCAATGCAGATTCGGATGGTGTGAGCGAGCGGAAGTACATCATATACATAACTCCGCCGATTGCAGCGTAGCAGGTTGAAAGCACGAATGCAAGCAGTCTGTACTTCATCAATGAAATGCCGTAAGCCTGAGCGGCGGGAGTGCTGTTTTTCATGGCAAGCATAGCCCTGCCTGTCGGACTGTTTATCAGGTTAGTCGTTATCCATATCAGCACGGTAAACACAACAACAATCAAGTAGAACACAACCGATTTAGGAATGGATTGACCGAATAAATGCACGTTGTAAAAGCCTATACTAAGTGATGCCTTGATAGCCTGCAAGGCATTCCTCAATATCTCTGACAGTCCCAAGGTTATGATCGCAAGGTAAATGCCCTCGATTCTCAAGGATACAAAACCTACCGCGATACCCAATATAATGGAAATTGCCAACGTCATCAAAAGACAAACGATGTAGGGCATTCCCCATTGCTCGAAGCAAAAGAAGGCGGTATATGCACCGACTCCGATAAAGCCTGCCGTTCCCAAGGACGCCAGTCCCGAATATCCCAAAAGCAAACAAAAACCGATAGCGACCATCGAATATATTACCGTTGTTCCCAATGTCGTCAAGGCGTTGGAAGAAATGGAAATAATCTGATAGTATTCACCTAGGTAATTGAGAAACTGAAGTACAACCAAAATCAGCGCAAGCACAACAAAGGAAAACATAGGGTTCCTTGCCATCGACTTTACACGTCTTTTCGCCGCGCACTCTATTGTTTGAGGATAATTCAAATTCTTATACTCACTTATATAATTAAAATTATTCTCCATACTACACCTTCTTTATGGCTTTGGGCCCGAACAAGCCTTGCGGCTTCCAAAGCACGAACAACAGCAAAATAACATAGACAATTACCTCTTTCCACGTCGATAAGGAGGGAACCAAGATACATACGAATCCGACAATACCCGAAATAGCCGAAATAATTACAGCCGCAAGTACCGGACCGTAGAAGGTTGCAAAGCCTCCTAAAATACCCGCCAGAAAGGCGTTAACCTGAACGGTCGTCAAAAACAAGCTGGAGTTCATTTGAACGAAGCCCGCATACATCGTGGCGGCGACCGCTCCGACTGCGCCCGCAATAGCCCAGGATACTGCGGTAATTACTCTTGTATTGACACCCAACATTCCCGCAACATACTCGTTCGAGGCGGTCGAGCGGACACCCAATCCCCATTTCGAGAAGTACAGCATCAAAAACACAACCGCGACAATAACAATCGTTATACCCAAATACAGCAACGTATTGTACTGTATCGCAACGTCGTTAAACAGCACAAGTCGCAATTCGCGATTAATCATTGGTATCAGCTGCACCGATTCGCGATTCGCCGTACGGAAAACCATGGGTACAATTCCCACAATAATGGAAACCATTCCCATTGTAATAATCTGCTTTCCTATGGCGTTTACGTTCCTTCCGTTGCGGAAAATGGCAACGTCGATGAAAACACCGATTGCCGTTCCGACAACAATTCCGATGAGCAATCCTACGTAAATCGGAATGTTGTTGTAGTACATTAACTCCATAGTGACGTACGCACCCACCGCCGAAATAACGCCCTGCGCAAAGTTCGTGGTGTACGACGTCTTAAATATGAGTGTTATCGCCAATGTCGCCAACACAGTCACCGTCATCGATGGTAACGTGCCCAGCATTGTGCCTACGAAGCTGTCAAACATATTTTAACCCCATTTGATTATATTAGCCGACCAAACATAGCCGATTCCGGCAGCAATCATGCAAACCACGCTGCCGTCTTTTACCATACCTCTCTTTAACGCCAATTCCAAAGACAATATTTGGTCGATCTGTCCTACGTGACCGTATTCCTCCAAATATATGCTTTGATCCTCTCTCAAGCCCAAATCGCGAAGCATTCCCAAATGTCCGCTTCTTTTCATGTGCAAAACATCGAGGTAATCGATGTCCGCTCTTGTCATGTTGGCTTGACGAAGGCTCTCATCGATGCAGAAAAACCAGTTGGGCATACTCACTTCGTTAAGCCTGTCCTTCATCGCCTGCGGCTGCATAAGTCTAAGCGATTTTCTGCCTTCTTCAAGGTTGTCGGGCGTAAAGGGATTTGCCTGTCCGCCGATCTCCACGCCGGCTGTCCTCGATAACGATCCGTCGGACATTATCTTACTGCCCAACAATAAGTTTTTACCGTAATTCTTCTTTAGAATAATGGCTCCGCCGCCTGCCGACAAATTGTACATCATGGACATATTTTTATCGGTGTAATCCACAAAGTCGCCGTTTCTGTAACCGCCGACAACCATAATCGTATCGATGTCATCATCGGCAATCAACATATCCTTGGCAATCTTCATCGCAGATACACAGGTGCAGCACCTGTTCTGTACATCGATTCCCCAAGCCTTGGTCGCACCAATGGCATGCTGAATGTAACAAGCCGAGGTTGTCAAGGGATACTCCTTCCACTCCTCTCCGATACACAAAATTACATCGATGTCCAAAGCATCCATTTTGCAGTTTTCCAAACAAGCCTTCGCCGCCTTGGCTCCCATTTCCTGCGTGCCGTCGTTCGGTCCCGGTATATACTTTTGCCTTATTCCAAGCTTGTTAATAACCGCATCTTCTGTCCAAACGCCCTTAGTGGCTTCGGATATTTCCTTCGCCGTCATAATCTTTTCGGGAAGGTATGTTCCCATTCCCACTATTCCGACATTTACTTTTTCCATAATTAGTTGTAACCTCCAAAAATAATACTCGCGCTGCACGGCAACCGACGTTTACGCCGATGTCAATACAAGAAAGCGCGCCGATTTATCTCGGTAAGCAAGGCTCCCACACGCTCGCTTACCGAATCATCGATAAATTTAATTCCTATTAAGAAAGCTCTATTCTGCTTAAATTCCTGTTGATAGGATTCTGTATCGCTTCCATATTATGCCGTATACCGAAGAAGAAATGCTCTAAAGCTTCCCCCGCCGTTTTGACATACGAGCTTTATAGCCTCATTCCGCCGTTTACGGCAATAGTCTGTCCTGTTACGTAGCTGGCTTCGTCGGACGCCAAGAACAAAGCAGCCTTGGCGATTTCGATGGGCTGTCCCAGTCTGCCTAGCATAGTTTGTCCGGCAAAACGTGCCAAAAGATCCTCGGGAACGGTTTTCATCATATCCGTCATGATGTAGCCCGGAGCAATTGCGTTAACTCTTACGGGTACACCCTTACGTGCAAATTCCTTTGCCCAAGTCATCGTCAATCCGATAACGCCCGCCTTGGTCGCAGCGTAATTTGCCTGTCCGATGTTTCCATACTGTCCCACAACAGAGGAAATACTGATGATTGAACCGCCACCGATGGCCTCCATTTGCGGTCCTATAAGTCTTGTTAGATTAAACACACCGGTAAGGTTTACGGCAATAACCGCATTCCACATATCATCGGTCATCTTTCTCGTCATAGCGTCGCGCGTGATGCCCGCATTGTTTACCAAAATATCGATTCTGCCGTACTTTTCAATCGCATAATCGAAAAATCTCTTGCAATCCTCGCTGTTGGTAATGTTGAGTTGGTAAAACTCTACATTCTCGTTTTCGTATGTCAAGGGCAACATATCGATTGCTATTACCTTGGCTCCCTCGGATGCAAACAGCTGCGCCATCTCTCCGCCCAATCCTTTGGCTCCGCCCGTTACTACGGCGATTTTTCCTTCCAATCTCATAAACTCACCTCATTAAAAAATTTGCGTGTGCACCCGGTCCCGTGCTTATTTGCAGCCAAACCGCAACCTGCTCCGCCCACGAGTGCATTTATATCGGTATATCCGCCTCGGCAGTTATACTTATCTTGTGTAAATTTTGCAATAGTATAACGAACCGGCAAAAACCGTTGCACTTCTTATATACTATCTCGTATTTTGTTTTTAATCAACTTTATTTTACGGCGAATCCGCCTAATTTCGAAATATATATTATAGTAACGCCTAATTTCGGCATTATTATCTTCTGTGTTTATTAGCAACAGCTTATCGTAAACCTTATCCCATGGGTGTCAATTGACACGAGGTAAAAAGTGAACCACTGTTCATAAATGATTATATCATCATATTTTTGCTTTGTCAATGCTTTTTTCGCAAAAAAACGTATTTTTTTGTTGCATTATATGACAAAATAATATAAAATAACTGTAAGAGGCTGATAGAGGCTGTTTTTTTATATTCGGCAATATTGTTGCACGAATTGTTGGTCGAGAAATCAGTTGAAAATGGTATACGAAAACTTGTATGCGCCTTGTGGGAGGGCTATATGGAGATAAGCGGTATTAAGCTACCTGTATCGCGGACGGCATTGAAAAGCTTTAACAAGCTTGTAAGCGCGGGTGAACAGGTCATTGCGGAAAAAGGTTATTTTGCTTCAACGATAAGCGACATTGTTAAGTGCGCGGATTTAAGCACGGGTACTTTTTATATCTATTTTGAAAGCAAATATGCTTTGTACGCGTTTTTGATGAACAAGTACAAGACAGAGTTGAAGGAGTATTTGGCTAAATCCATCGAGGGCTTAGACAGCAGACTGGATATAGAGGTCGAGGGAATAAAAGCCTTTGTCAGGCACGCCGCCGATAATCCGATGTGCTATAACATTATTTGGGAGTCGCTATATATCGACAGCAATCTATTCTTTTCCTACTACGAAGGCTTTAGCAGGAGCTATGTCAGGGGACTTAAGAAAGCAGGCAAGGAAGCTCGAAACGTGGATTTTTCCATTACCGCTTACGCACTGATGGGAATTAGCAACTTTCTCGGCTTAAAGGCTATCAAGGACGGCAATTTCGACCAAGCCGACTTGGATAAAATGGGCGATACCTTGCGAGTTATCCTTTCCAAGGGGCTTTTCGATGAAACCGAAACCGCAAAAAAAATCAAGCCGAAACAAGATTCCGTTCTACCGCATAAGGAATAAATTAATAAAAGACATGCTTCAGCCGGTTATTGTACTCATATTTGAGTTAATATACCGGCTTTTTTTATTCAAACGAAATTGAGTCGCAAGATCAACTCAATCGGATTGCTTCTTTGCCGTCGATTTTTTATACAAACGTAAATTCAGCATAACAACTCGACTCAATCGGACTGCTTGATTTATTTCGATTTTGTAATTATATTTTGCTCCAGATTATTAGTATTGATAGGACTCCCGATATACTTCCACTTTTTCAAGGCACATTCATTTTCATAGTCAAAAGCCGATGCAATTTGCAATATCGGAAGCTACTTATTATGAATTTATGATAATGCATTGACAAAGCATCAACACCTTCGGACAATAAATATTCTGAAAAAAAGTCGCGGCAACCGAGGATTTTCCCGATTGCCGCTTATGTTCATTTTTCTTGCCACGCGTTACACCAAAACGGCAGCTTCAATAATTTATTTTATAATTCGATTTAGCGATTCCTTCTATATTTAATTTATAATCAAATAATGCTAAATATTTTCGAAGAACATCTGCCAGATATAGTTATAGTAGTACTTTCCGTTTTGCGGGAAGTAAGCATACAGTCCTACCGCATCGCCGATTCGCGTGCCGAAGTTGCGATAATCGAGACGGGTTGTATCGTCATTCAAGCACTCGAGCGTAGGTGCGTTTTCGGATAGAAATACATAGTATTTCAAATTCGGTGTGTTATAGAAAGCGCAATCGCCGATAACCTCCAGAGTCGTGGGGAGTATCACCCTTTCCAAAACAGCATTGCCCGCAAAAGCATTGGCACCTATTTTAAGAACTCCCTCCGGAACGACATAAGTAGTATTGGATAAAGCCTGCGTATATTTGATTAAGACAGTCATATCCTTACTGAACAACACGCCGTTGATGGTCGTGAAATAGGGATTGTCGTTATCGACGATGATGTTTGAAAGACTTGTACAACCTATGAATACCAAATCCAAATTGAAGTCGATCAAATTCGAGGGTAATACCGCAGTCGTCAACGAGGTACAATATCCAAAAGCCGCTTCGCCCAAGGATTTTAGGCTTTCCGGCAAATAAATCTCCTCCAAAGATGTACAGTAGGCGAATGCGTACCTTTCGATTGACACCAGCCCCTCACAGAAATTGATGAATTTAAGCGACGAGCACTCGTAAAAAGCTTGCTCGGCAATAGACTTTAGTTTAACATTCTCTCCGCCGTAGGTGACGCTTTCAAGAGAACTAAACCGGATAAAGCAGTTGACAGGCAGGTTCTTCAAATTACTCGAAAGGACGACGCCCGTAAGCAATTCTCTGTAATTAAGCACATCGAGATTGCCGCCAATCTGAGTTAAAGGACCATTTGTGTCAGTGGAAACCAAATTGTTCTGATCGTATCCGAAGCAGTAGTCGGGAAGCGTTGTTACGGTGTTAGGCATAACATACACGCCGTTATAGTCCCATGCACTGGGTTGACGGTAAATTATGGTCTGCGCCTTGTTATACATAACGCCGTATTCATCCAATACCAGATACATATTATCGTCACTTACCGAATAAGACCTAAGCACATAGCAGTTATTAAAAGTGCTATCGTTGATGGAGCCTAAGTTGCCGCAAAACAGTACGTTTGTTAGGGCTTTGTTCATACTGAAAGCGAATTTGTCGATGGTACCGACATCACCGTTGAAGATAACATCAGTCATTTCGGCGTTACAGCAAAATGTTCCGTAGCCGATACCGCCGACATTTCCGTTAAATACAGCCCTCTGCAATTTAGTGGAGGAAAAATCAATCGCCATATTGTCGCGGCTACCTATATAATCTATATCTCCGTTTATCGTAAGCTCGGTCAAATTGTCAAGCCCGATAAATGCCTGATATATCGACTTTATGTCACCATCGATTGTAACCGATGTAACGGAATTGCACTCGGAAAAGGCGTAGAATCCGATCGTGTTAACCGTCGACGGAATATAAATCGACTCCAACGAGGTACAGTAATAGAATGCGTGATCGGCAATTGCCTTACAAGAAGACGGTATCGTATATGAGGTTAAGGACGTGCAGTAGTAGAAGCAGTTCGACCCGAAGCTTACCAAGCCCTCGGGCAGATCAACGCTCTGCAAAGCGAAGCAATATGAAAAGGCGTATCTATCAATCGTTTTCAACTTCGTTCCCGTAAATATAACACTCGTTAAATTCGAGCATTTAGCAAAAGCTTGCTCTCCGATTGATACAACGTTAGCACCCACCACGACTTCGGATATTATACAATCACCGTAGAAGGCCTTCGCAGCGATTGAGGTTACGCTGTCGGGGATAACAACTCTCGAGCTCTCGCCGACATACTCGAAAAGAACGCCGTCTTTGATGACGAACTGTTGAATATCACTCATTTTATCGCTCAATTCCGACCAGCCCTCGGCGTTTCTATACAGCTCTAGGGCATCGTTGGGAACACGCAGAACAAGGCTTTCGCTCGTTTCGGCAAAGGCGGAGTCACCCAAAGCGGGCGGCGTCGCGCTCCTTACTGTTACGTCGCAAACAGAGGAATTCATAAATGCCTGTGCTCCGATGTCCGTACAAGTCGAAGGAATATCGATGGATTGCAAGGCGGTTGTGTTTTTAAACGCTCTTTCGCCGATCTTTGACAGCCCGTAGGGAATATAGATACTCTCAATTGTTGTATTGCCCTCGAACGCGCCTGCGCCGATATTTTTTACCGCCGACGGCATAATAATGTTTTTCGCGCTTCCGTTGTATGAATTAAGCGTATATGTAGAGGTACTCAAATCGTAGTCGACAAGATTAAAGATATACTTGGAATACTGCGTCCAATCGTTTTTGCAGCTCTTGTAAATTCCGTCCTTTACATAAATGGCATAATTCGTTTTATTTGCAATATTGTTCTCACTGTCCGTCAGCCCGAAAGCATTTACGCCGATTGTCGGCTGATAGCTACCGAGCAATGTGATACAGCTTATCGAAGTATCCGTGAAAGCGTAAGTATCGATGCTTCCTGTTAAGAATCTGGGCAAAATAACACTCTTGAGCGATGAACACTCGCTAAAGGCGTATGCACTTATATTCTGAACACGCGTATCCTCTAGATTGATTGACAATAGTGAGAAACAGCCCTTGAATACCGAATTGCCGATGTTGCGAAGCTGACTGTTCAACGCTATTTTCTTCAAGCTCTTACAATCGTAAAAGCAAGATGTGGATAGTTCGGTACACGTATTGGGTAGCTTGATTTCTTCTAGCGATACGCAATTAGTAAACACAGCTCTTTGGATAACGTTAACACTAGATTCCTCCAAATTGATGTCGCTAAGTCTGTCGCAATACGAAAATACACCCTCTCCTAAGGTTGTCAACGTGGACGGCAAGGAAACCTTGGTCAACTGTTCGCAGCTAGCGAAGGCAGTAAAGTTCAATGCCACTAGCGCGGTATCGGATAGATTCAACTCCTCGATAGCGCAGAATCTGAAGGTATTTGAGTATATATCCGTCAGCGTAGTGGGGAAATGCACCCTCTTAAGCGCAATAGCGCCGTAAAAGAAGTAATTTCCGATAATCGTAACGCCTTCGGGTATCGTAATCTCTTCCAATCCGAAGCAGTAGCCGAACATATAGTCGTTATTCATGTTTGCCGTACTGTTGATCGTTACGTTCTTTAACAAGGTGCATTTATAGAAAACACCCCTTCCGTACTGCTTCACAGATTCGGGTATTACGATGCTTTCAAGAGAAGAACAATCGTAAAATGCCGCCTCCTTCAAAGTCAACACTCCCAACGGGAGATTACATTCTTTGAGCGACGTGCAGTGCGCAAACGCCGCAAGTCCGATATACTGACAACTGTCGGGTATGGTAACCTTTTCGATCTCCTTGTGGGAGCCGAAAACACTGCTTCCGATGTAGTTATCCAAAATTCCGTCGGCAATACGAACAACACCTTCGGGGATAATAACATGCTTTGCGTAGCCGCTGTACGAAAGCAAAACTTTGTCCACTATCGTAAAGTCGACCTCGGAGGAGGTTTCCTTCAATTCATCGGTTGAATATGGTGCAATAGCGTCGATTCTGTATTCCGTAGTGGTAAACGTAACACCTTCACCATTGACGGAGTATGTTCCTTGGTACATTCCCTCGCCTACGGTCCCTGCCTGCTTTTCGTTATGCTTAACATCGACCGGCTCGGTATTCTCCTCGGCATCTATCGTGTATTCGACCGCAACGAAATTCATCGCGTAGTCTTGAGTATATACGATTATTTTGTTGTCGAAAATCTTATCGGCATATTCGGTCAAGTCCAAAGTAATATTATTATTCTCATTCCTTTTAAAGTCGATAACGGGTATAGCATAGTCTGAAAGCGAGATAAGCGTAACTCCGTCCTCGGCATAGCTGTAAAGCTGGATATCCATTAGGTAATGGTTGTCGTAAACGCCCAAATCCAAGAATGTGCTTTCACCCTCGGTGTAGAAATCGGCGGAATACTGAGTCGGAGCCTCGGTATCGATGTAAAACCAATACTCGTAGACATTCCTTGCGTTAATACCGTCTTCGTCGTTAAGGAAGGTTGCTTCGACGGTCAAGCTTATTTTTTGGTTATTATAAAGTCCGAAGTCGGAAGGCATAAACTGTAACAAATGAGCCGTGGGAACAAAAGAGCTTCCCGAAATGCCTGCCTTGCGTGTTAAGCCGGCGTCACCCTGTAATATCACACTGTCCGTTACGGCATCGCTGAAGGTATACGAGAGGTTTGATGCGTTTCTGAACATTCCCATATATACCGAATATAGCATAAAGTTTCCCGATAAGTCGTAGGAAAGCGCACATTTGTCGCTTTCGGTCGGAACTGCTTCCTGACCCTCCGGCAACTCATATACGTATGCTCCCATAGTCAAAAGTGTCTGATAATTATTGTAAACTGCCAACATTCTCGAGGCGTAAACGGTTGCTCCCTCCTCGTCGTATACCGTGTTGTCGAACATCGGAGCTTCCGCCCAACTGCCGTAAAATGCGAAGAAGGGCACACTCAAATCGTTCTCCTCGGAGGTCAAAAGGCAATATCCCTCGACAAATGTTCCGTAAGGGAATTGCGCAAGATATCCTACATCGGCTTCCGACAAGCATATCGAAACGCGAATCTTTGCTGTCTGATTTGCGGCAATTGTAACTTTTAACCCGTCTATTTCCGCGTTTGTAACACTTGCGTTGATACAGCTCGAGGCTTCAAGCATGTGACTTAACTGTGTCAAGGAGAAGCCGTCGGATGAAACCTCATCACACAGTGCGGCAACAGAAATATCGTAAACGATACTCTCATCGGAGGTATTTACAACAGAGAAGATTAAGGTGTACTTGCCCTCTTTGTCAACGTCCTCGCCAAGCTCCAGCTTTGTTTTAGTACTGTTTTCGACCGCAATATAAGCCTTCGTCGAAGTCGCACCGCTTATATTCACGAGTCCCGCTCCCTGATGCCTTACTGATGCAAAAATACCGTTGGTGTCCTCGCATTGAATTGCAGTACACATAGCCAGCTTCGTGGCAAGCTTGTATATATCCACCTGTGAATAGGAAGGATAGGTGTCCTTAACATATTGCCTGATTGCCGCCATGGCACCTGCCATATTGGGCGAAGACATACTCGTACCGCTCATATAAGCATAATTCGTACCGTAAGCGGACGGAACAGTGGAGTAAATTTGACCTCCGGGTGCGGTTATGTCGGGTTTTAAATCCATTTCAGGTGTACAACCCCAGCTTGCAAAGGAGGAAAGGAATAGACTTTGTCTTTGATTTTTTGCGATCTTGACAGTTCCAATGTTGTTCATAAGCCATTCGCCTTCATCCTGCGAAATCGAACAACACGGAATCTGCAAATTGATAATCTGCATATTAATCGTGCCTGCGGCGTTGTTGTAGATGATGCAAGCCACAGCACCATATTTAGCCGCGATATCCTGCTTGGTTGCAAACGATCCGTTGCCTCTGGACATGACCGCAACCTTACCCTTGACATCGATACCGCTATAATCCTGCTCGGTACCATATCCGACGGAAACCATTTCCAAAGATATTTCCTCGCTGTCACCAAGCACTCCGCCCACAAAATCATATTTAACGGAGTTTGAATTAACCGCTTCGTTGAAAAACAGCTTCTTGTCGCCTACGGTTATGTAGCTTTTGGTATAGCTGTCCGCGCTGCTCGTAGCCATAGTCGTCAAATACGATCCGGGCGAACCCACTATTCCGTAATCGGGATTGGTAACCGAAGGAACCGAAAGCGCAGAGCCGTAGCTTGTGTTAAAGTTGTTTCCACAAGATGCGCAAACCGAAATGCCTATTTCATCCAGCTTCTTATAAACGGTGTTTATGTATGCCATCGAAGCATCATATTCGGTAGAATATCCGGAATAGGTTCCCAAGCTCAAATTGATAACATCAACGTTTAACACGATTGCATCGTTTAGGGCGGCAACAATGTTGACCGTATTTGCTCCGTTTGAGGCGTCGCTGAACACCTTGAATATGCACAGCTGCGCATTGGGAACGACACCCTGTATCACCTCATCGTTACCTGCAACAATACCCGCAACGTGCGTGCCGTGTGAATTATTGTAATTAAGCACCGAGTAGTCCGAGGGACATACATCGTAATCCTTGTCTGCGTAGTCGTAAGCATAGGGAATTTTACCGCTTACATATACATCATCGGCGGTTTTGCCCTTTAACGAAGACAAAAGCGTGGCAATATCGTCCTTTTGTAAGGCTTGTACTTTAGGCTCGACTGCAAATGCAGAGAGGTTGTAGTCCAATCCCGTGTCGATAATACCGACAACCATGCCTTCGCCCTGATAATCGGTAGAGTTTGACAAAATGCCCGTAGACTGCATATAACCGCTTTGCACGTTGGCATCACCCGAATAATCATCCGTTGATACCTCGGGCACGTTGTATTCGGGCGCGAGAAATACGTTTTCTACGTTTTTAAGAGCGGCAATCTTATCCAAGTCGCCGTAACGCACCATAACGCCCATACTGTTTGTAAGATAGGTGTAATAATACTTGACATAAGCATCGATACCTGTCGACTTGAGCTGTTCGACAACGCTCAATTGCCCCTCGAGAAGTGCACTTTCCGCGCACATCCCCTCAAAAGACAGGGCATATTCGGAAAAACTGCCATATTTCTCCTGTCTTATAAAGCAATCCGCAAGGCATACTCCCTTGGTTTGAATAAAAGCCCAAACAGCCTGATCCTCGGGAATCTCTTCGATGAAGTCCGCTGTCACATCCGCATAAAACGAAGATACAAGTTCATTCGCCTGCTCGGTAGTAAACAACTCGGACACGTTGCTTTGAGTATACTTAATCGTCTGCGCTTGGCTTGTTGCCACATTCTCGGGAACAGCCGCAAAAACGGCAACCACCATGAAAACGCAAGCAAGCACCAGCAAGACGGTATTCAGATATTTTTTGAACATTTCTATTCCTCCGATTGGTTTGTCTAGATAAACGACGCGTCCTTCGCGCCGTTTCGATAGCGCAACTCGTCTTTACCCTTCCCCCTCTTTGAAAGGGGGAAAGGGACAAGACGTACTCGCCGCTTAGAAATCCTCTTTTTTAACGGGAAGGGCGTATTGATTCACTCCCACGAAGCTGTTGCCGGATTCTCCTTCCATTTCGATAAGCTGATCGAAATAGCCCATCCAATATAAGTCCTCCGCATAAGTATCGTAGCTTCCCTTAGGTATATAGATTTTTGTTGTTGTCGGCATCGAAGAGAACGAATTGTTATCTTTCACTTCGCTCAATACGGGAGGCTTTGTTGCATAAATATATAGCTCCTCCAAAATACAGTTGTTGAACAGCTTTTGACCGATATTAGTTATACTCGCGGGCAATACAAGCTTTTTAAGCGAAGTACAGTTCCAGAAATGTTTGTTTCCGAGATCGGTCAGCTGGGAACCTGCCTCTATCTCAAAAGACTGCAAAGCAGCGCACCCATAGAATACGAAGCCAAAGATACCCGTTCCGTCGGTTTCTCCCAAGGCAGTCGCCTTTACTCCGAACTCGGTTACGCTTGCGGGTATCGTTATCTTCGTCAATAACTTACATAAATGGAAAGCACGATGTCCGATGGTCGTAAGCTTAGTACATTTGCTCATATCTATCGATACCATATCCATGCAGGCATAGAAAGCGTAGTCACCGATAATCACCAATGTCGAAGGCAGTACAATCGACTTGATTCCCAAACCCGTAAATATGCTCGAGTGCGTGGTAACGCCGTTGATAAAGGTTACGCCTTCAGGGATAATCAAATCCTTGGAGGTTCCGTTGTATGCTTTAAGCTCGCCGTTTTCAATCGTATAATCCGATCCGAATTTGGCATACAGCGACAAATCCGCCGTCACGGGGGTGGAGAAATCATATTCGACTTCGCCCGCAGTTATCCAGCAATCAAACCACCAACCCGACTTGGTAGGAGCTTCTATTTGGGGAGCCAATCCATTCTTTATGACTTCCCGTGTGGCATAAACATCGCCGTCAACATAGTATGTAACCGTCACATAAGTAACTTCACCTTCGGTAAACAGTGCTGTCAACGTCATGCTTCCCGTGATTTTTTCGGTGAAGTTGTATGCCTCGCCGTCTTTACACCAATACAGGAATACAAAGCCTTCTTTTACAGGGGGTGTCGGCGCGCTTACGCAGTCGCCCGTGTAAACTTCCGATGAACAATAAAATTCACCATCCACGGTAAACGTTATCGTGCAAAGTACCTTCTTCTCCCAGTTGGCATATAAATTCGTCTCCGCCGTTATCGCCGTTGTGAAGCTGAACGCTCTACCACCCACGGATTTCGACCAGTAAGTAAAGTTGTAGCCTTCCTTCACGGGATCTACGGGCTTTTCTACAGTACCGCCGTTTGCGATGTTGTATTGTGCATATACCGCATCGTCGACGTAAAATCTAACGACAAATGTATTGCTCTCCGTCCAATTCGCGTACAATATCGTATTGACGCTTACGATCTTTGAAAAGTCATAAGGCTTGACCTGTCCTATCTCTGTTGCCCAGAATGCGAAGGTATATCCGCTCTTAAAGGGATTTTCTGGCCGAGCCACTGCCGTTCCCGATTCGATTTCAACCGTTTTGTATACATCTCTTTCGTTAAGCATAAAGGTTACGGTAACCGTCACATATTCTACCCAGTGTGCATAAAGCATGGTGTTTGCGGTTAGGACAGTTGCAAAGTTGTAAGCCTTGCTTGCTCCCACCGAGGTCGACCAGTATGTAAACTTGAAGCCGTCCATTGTGGGGTTTTCGGGTTGTGCCACTGCCGTTCCAGATTCG
>JAQVMT010000022.1 GCA_028703495.1 Clostridia bacterium
TAGTCTATTTGCGTATTGCGAAAATAATCCGATTATGTATACCGATAACCGTGGTGAAGGCTTATTGAGTATGCTATTTCAACTAGAAGCATCAATTATATGTTATATCGGAATGGCTATTGGTGCTATTTTTGACTCGGAGATAAGAACCGATATGAATAGCATAAAGTGGAATCCATTCAACGCAGATGAAAGTGCAACTATGAATTCCAACAAAGTATCGTTTTATAAAGGAGTTCCTATCTTTAGAAGGGATGATGGAAGGTCTGGTTCTTTCGGAGTAATTTTGTTATCAAAGGGAAGTGATGTAGATACGCTTAGACACGAAAGAGGACATAACGAGCAGTTAAAGATGATGGGGCTGGTCGGTTATTTATTTGGAATATGCGTACCCTCACCACTTAGCTGGGGAAGTAAAGGATATTACCGAAATCCGCAGGAGGTTACTGCCGACATATTGGGCGGAGTTTCTGTTAGGTCTGGAAGTTATGCTCGAACCCCTAATGATGAATCAATCGGTTGGTGGTATTTGGCTATATCTACTTTTACCGGTCCATTAGCTTGGTTGTTCTATTTATTTGTGTAAGGAGGTGAAAATGAGAAAATTCAGTAAATTCTTGTGTGTTCTTTTAACAACATCGGTGATGTTGTTGAGTTCTGCTTGTTTTCTGTTTTGGCCTATTGATGATGAATACGATGGAGAGCATCCCGATTTATACACTGTTGCGATAAATAGTTTATTGGGCTCTGTAGGGTATGCTTCTCACGGTGAATGGGAAGAGGATTCGGTAATTACAATTATCGAAACAGATGATTTTGGTCGTACTTTATTCATGTATACAGAACTCGCCATGGGATTGTTTACGCAAGTAGACAGCTACATTGTTTGTCAGGACAGTGATAAGGAGTACGTTTACTTCTATGAGGATGTGAACATCTATACTATTACTCCTTCTGTCTATTCAGGTGATCCCTCCGATTGCGAAGCAATAAAGGTTAATCTAAAGGATAAAAACGATTGGAATAAACCGATAGTTATTGAGAAATGTGCAAGAAAAAAAATTGTAACGAAATTGCCAGCGATCCCCGAAGTTTTTGACGATGAGACTCTGATCGACATGTTTCTAAAAATAGAAGGAGAACAACCGCCGAATATAACTGTCCGGTATTGTACACTGTCGTACTGTGCGTGCGATGATTACGGACGAACAGCATATTTACTTAGCGTTGACTGTCATAATAGCAATACCGAAGAATACGGATGGGAGTATCATCGCTATGTAATGATACTTGAGCCCAATGGCACTTATAATCCAGATATGTTCTATAGTGATATTACTTCCTTTAGTTATCCCTTATACAAATTGGCTACGAAAGAGTATCAAGGGTATATAGATCAGTGTTATTCGGAATACAGAGTGCTTAAGCAACGTAACAACTGGAACCAACCATTCTAGACGTAGTACAGAACCTAACCGAGAAAGCCGATACATTTCGGCTTTCCCACAATGAAAACTAAACAAAAGAGAGGTAATAAGATGGAAAAAGAAATTTTCTATTATAACAAATTGCCCTATTCCAACGCCTGTTTCGCGCTTATTCTCTTTGCTGTCGCAAAAAACTTGTACGAAATCGGCGGATCCACCGCGACAGAGGTAAGCAAGGACGTATACAGCTATGACACAAAGGGAAATATAACTCAAATCGTAAACAAAACAGGCAACACCGTCAACAATACGGTTAGTTACGTCTATGACGGCTTGAATCGCTTATCGCGTGAGAATAACAGCGCGCTTAACAAAACTTGGACCTACGCATACGACGTGGGCGGAAATATAACCGTCAAAACCGAATACGCGTATACCACGGGAACGCTCGGCACGCCGACAAACACAATTTCTTATGGATACGATACGACATGGAAGGATAAGTTGACAAGCTGGAACGGCTTAAGCGGCACAGCCAACTTCAATTACGATAATGTCGGCAATCCCACGAAGTATAAGGGAAATACTCTTACTTGGACGAGGGGAAGGATGCTTTCCGAATACAACGGCTATGAAATGTCATACAACGCAAACGGAATTCGGTATTACAAACACAAAGAGGTTTCTTTGCCGTTGCTTGGTAGAGTAACGCATTACAATACCGATTATATTCTGAATGGGACAAGCATAGTAAAGGAGAAACGCACAAAAATTGTAAACGTAACAAGCGGTGATCCGCCTGTCGTAACAACCACAACAACGGTTAATACATTGAAGTACATATACGCCAACGACGGAATTGCGGGATTCACATATGACGGCACGCCGTATTACTACCGCAAGAATAGCTTCGGCGACATAGTGGAGATTTACAACTCAAGCAATACTCTTGTGGGCTCTTATACCTACGATGCTTGGGGAAACTGCACAATTGGAACCAACGTCGGCAGCATTGCTTCAGTTAATCCCTATCGTTACAGAGGTTACTATTGGGACAGCGATCTAAGCCTATATTACCTGCAAAGCCGTTACTACGACCCCGCGGTCGGCAGATTCATTAATGCGGACGACCTGGATTATTTGAAGCCAAAAGATATTTTGGGTTGCAATATTTACGCCTACTGCAAAAACAATCCTGTTATGAATGTTGATCCGATGGGGAATGATGCTGTAGTATTCTTAGATAGATCATTCGGAAATGGCATTGGACATGTCGGCATATATGTTCAAGATCCAAGTAACCCAGGTATTTGGTATATGTTTGAGTATGTCCCAGGGATAAAATGGCCTTTTGGCTATTTTGATGCTTACGTAAAGAAAACAACTTATTATAACTCGGCTTGGGAAAATGAGGATGAGTACTTATATGTAAAGGGTGATTTTAGTGCTGGACTAGATTGGCTAAACAGCGTAGAAAACGAAGGAAACTACTATTTATTGTTCAATAGTTGCTTGGATCTTGTAAGAAATGCACTATTAGTAGAAGGAAACAGAATAGAATCTTTAGGGGTATTACAATACTTGCTGAATAGCACAACAAATATACCAAGTAAGTTTTTTGACAACTTATGGAATAGTATGTCGGCAATGAGATCCCTGTATTTAGCTTTACAGAAGTATGCACAGAACAATGGTATAGGTATTACTATACATCAAGCAAATGACAGAAGACGATTATGGCACGATCACGTAAATATTGGCATCGCAGAATAATGAGAGGGGGAGATATAATGAACAGATTAACGAAATCATTACTAACAATTCAAATGATCTTTACCTTACTATACGTATGTATTGCTTGCGACTGTACTGCTAACAATCTATCTTCACGGATTGAAGATAGGAATATGAACGTAAATATTGAATGTATCAACTTGAATGGTGCTCAATATTTAATTGATACGCAACATAATGTCACCGACATGGGATCAATGTTGGAATACTTCGAGAATGAACTGTATTATCAGTTTATCGAATATAAGATAAGTAATAATGGAAGTTATGTGAGTTGTTCACAAGGCGAAAAACAAGGTATTATCAAAGTTAACGCCTGTAAATGGTTTGAAGAAGATGCGTACTGTATGACACAATGCAATTCTAAACTGTGGTATTGCAAATCCCCTTACTACAGAATGTCGAATCTGTACTCATACAATGGCGCGGAAAGAATTAAAGCAATCGAATACGAAAACAAGTTGATTGAAGGTTCTACCCGACAGGGATTCTTCTATGGATCCGATGAGTTGTTCGTTATTTCCGCAACCGGTCGTACTCCATTCACTTTGCCGGCGTCAGATATTAAGCCTTACAGTATTAAACTGTATGACACCAATTTTGACTGTTTGGAGCATTACAAGTATAATCGAGAATCTATAGCTATTTTCAATGATAAAAGTTTTGTTCCGTGCTTTGCCAACGATTCATTATACTTTGTTTCAAACCCTATGAGCGATGGCGTAGTCAGAGTATATCGGTATTCGGACGGAAAGATGGAAGAAGAAGCTTCAATAAAGTATAATGCATACAACGACTTGATTCTTTACAAAAAGTCCAAACCGTTTTATGATAACGGTTTAATCTATTGTGTTTACAGTGGAAGCGCGGAAGCTTCGAGCAACACTCAAGTTGCTTCTACAATGTTCGTGGTCGTTTATGATACTTTGACATCGAAAATTTCCGTTACTGAAGTACTTCTGCCGAATATATTCGTTTCCAACAATATCATGTACCATGGCAAGTGCTTATTCTATTGCAACTACGAAACGCTTTATGCTGTGGATCTGCAGACAAAAGAAACCAAAGCTTTGTTTGCTTCCGATTTTCCGAATAGTTCTTTAACTAGAATTGCTATAATCTCTGACAAAATTATTTTTGTTGAGCAGGTATCCGATAGATGCAACACGGTGTATCAAGTGGATATAAATACAGGGGCAAATCCGCAAGTAGCATTTAGGGTAACAACAAACTAAAGCGTGCAACTAACATGAGAAAGCCGATACATTTCGGCTTTCCCACAATGAAAACTAAACAAAAGAGAGGTAATAAGATGGAAAAAGAAATTTTCTATTATAACAAATTGCCCATTTCCAACGCCTGCTTCGCTCTTATTCTCCTTGCTGTCGCAAAAAACTTGTACGAAATCGGCGGATCCACCGCGACAGAGGTAAGCAAGGACGTTTACAGCTATGACGCAAAGGGAAATATAACTCAAATCGTAAACAAAACAGGCAACACCGTCAACAATACTGTTAGTTATGTCTATGACGGCTTGAATCGCTTATCGCGTGAGAATAACAGCGCGCATAACAAAACTTGGACCTACGCATACGACGTGGGCGGAAATATAACCGTCAAAACCGAATACGCGTATACCACGGGAACGCTCGGCACGCCGACAAACACAATTTCTTATGGATACGATACGACATGGAAGGATAAGTTGACAAGCTGGAACGGCTTAAGCGGCACAGCCAGCTTCAATTACGATAATGTCGGCAATCCCACGAAGTATAAGGGGAATACGCTTACTTGGACGAGGGGAAGGATGCTTTCCGAATACAACGGCTATGAAATGTCATACAACGCAAACGGAATTCGGTATTACAAGCACAAAGAGGTTTCTTTGCCGTTGCTTGGTAGAGTAACGCATTACAATACCGATTATATTCTGAATGGGACAAGCATAGTAAAGGAGATACGCACAAAAATTGTAAACGTAACAAGCGGTGATCCGCCTGTCGTAACAACCACAACAACGGTTAATACATTGAAGTACATATACGCCAACGACGGAATTGCGGGATTCACATATGACGGCACGCCGTATTACTATCGCAAGAATAGCTTTGGCGACATTGCGGAGATTTACAACTCAAGCAATACTCTTGTGGGCTCTTATACCTACGATGCTTGGGGAAACTGCACGATTGGTACGAATATCGGAAGCATTGCTTCAATTAATCCCTATCGTTACAGAGGTTACTACTGGGACAGCGACCTAAGCCTATATTACCTGCAAAGTAGATACTACGACCCCACTGTCGGCAGATTCATTAATGCGGATAGCGTGAAATGTTTAACCCCAAATCGTGTCAGTGGACTTAATCTATTTGCGTATTGCGAAAATAATTCGATTATGTATACCGATAACCGTGGCGAAGGCTTATTGGGTTTGCTATTTCAATTTACAGCATCGATTTTATGTTATATCGGAATGGCTATTGGTGCTATCTTTGACTCGGAGATAAGAACCGATATGAATAGCATAAAGTGGAATCCATTCAACGCAGATGAAAGTGCCGTCATTGAATCCAGAAAAGTATCATTCTATAAAGGTATGCCAGTATTCCGTACGAATAGTAGATCGGGAAGTTTTTTGGGCATATTTCTTAAAAATGGTAAGACCAATAATACTCTTCGCCACGAATGGGGGCATGGGATACAGCAACTTATACTAGGACCAATTAATTACCTTTTATCTATTGGTATTCCTTCATATTTCGAGTGGGGATCAATGTCTTCATTCTCAAATCCACAGGAAATAACCGCAGAAATACTAGGAGGGGTTTCTTCAGAAGGAAGAATCCATAATAGAACAGATGATGAAGAAGCCATTGGTTGGTGGTATTTGGGAGTATCATTGGTTGTTGGACCATTATCGTTGCTATTCTATTTGTTTATATAGGAGGTAGAAAAGTGAGAAAGATATTAGTAATTGTATTACTCCTTTCCGTAAGTTTAATGTTGACATCATGCTTATTTATGTTAATGGGTTACACATATAAAGGCGATTACCCGGATTTATTTACCGTTAGCGTAAATAGCATTATTGGGACGTTTGGTTGGACTAATCACGGAAGTTCTAAAATTGAAGTACTAGAAACTGATAATTACGGAAGAATACTTTTCACTTATGATGAAATAGATAATGCCTATTTCGAAATTTCGACTAGTATATTGGTGTGCCAACTGAGTCTGGACGGATATGTGTATTATTATCCAGATGTAAATGTATATACGATAAAGAGTATTAATAAATTATCGGACGACAGGATTGTATATTCAAGTGACCATTTTGCGATTGCTGAAAATCGCAATGCAATTAAGGAAGCAAATGATTGGAACAAACCTCTTGCTTTGGACAAATGCACGAAAAAAAGCATTGATAATAAGAAACAAGATATTCCGAATTATTTTACGGAAGATGCACAGGAAACGCTATTTCATAAATTGAATCCAGATATGCACGATGACTTAAAATATTCTTCTATGATAGATTTCAGTGTTCTTACCACTGACGACTATGGCAGAACTGTATACCAAATGCTGGCGATATGCCATCGTTCACCCAATGGAGGATCTGCGAGCTATAGTTATTTGGTACTTGAGCAACCGGACGGAACATACAGTGATACATATTTCATCGATTGCTCTATGTATATTGGGCAAGAAGGAACATATTATTGTGAGGACTATACAAAATGGTTTTCTCCTCTTTATGACGACCTTGTTGCGCTCAAAAAGGCTAACAATTGGAATCAACCATTCTAGACGTAGTACAGAACCTAACCGAGAAAGCCGATACATTTCGGCTTTCCCACAATGAAAACTAGACAAAAGAGAGGTAATAAGATGGAAAAAGAAATTTTCTATTATAACAAATTGCCCTATTCCAACGCCTGCTTCGCTCTTATTCTCCTTGCTGTCGCAAAAAACTTGTACGAAACCGGCGTATCCACCGCGACAGAGGTAAGCAAGGACGTATACAGCTATGATGCAAAGGGAAATATAACTCAAATCGCAAACAAAACAGGAAACACCGTCAACAATACGGTTAGTTATGTCTATGACGGCTTGAATCGCTTATCGCGTGAGAATAACAGCGCGCTTAACAAAACTTGGACCTACGCATACGACGTGGGCGGAAATATAACCACCAAAACCGAATATGCGTATACCACGGGAACGCTCGGCACGCCGACAAACACGATTTCATACGGATATGATACGACATGGAAGGATAAATTGACAAGCTGGAATGGCTTGAGTGGTACAGCCAACTTCAATTACGATAATGTCGGCAATCCCACGAAGTATAAGGGAAATACGCTTACTTGGACGAGGGGAAGGTTGCTTTCCGAATACAACGGCTATGAAATGTCATACAACGCAAACGGAATTCGGTATTACAAGCACAAAGAGGTTTCTTTGCCGTTGCTTGGTAGAGTAACGCATTACAATACCGATTATATTCTGAATGGGACAAGCATAGTAAAGGAGATACGCACAAAAATTGTAAACGTAACAAGCGGTGATCCGCCTGTCGTAACAACCACAACAACGGTTAATACATTGAAGTACATATACGCCAACGACGGAATTGCGGGATTCACATATGACGGCACGCCGTATTACTACCGCAAGAATAGCTTCGGCGACATAGTGGAGATTTACAACTCAAGCAATACTCTTGTGGGCTCTTATACCTACGATGCTTGGGGAAACTGCACAATTGGAACCAACGTCGGCAGCATTGCTTCAGTTAATCCCTATCGTTACAGAGGTTACTATTGGGACAGCGATCTAAGCCTATATTACCTGCAAAGCCGTTACTACGACCCCGCGGTCGGCAGATTCATTAATGCGGACGACCTGGATTATTTGAAGCCAAAAGATATTTTGGGTTGCAATATTTACGCCTACTGCAAAAACAATCCTGTTATGAATGTTGATCCGATGGGGAATGATGCTGTAGTATTCTTAGATAGATCATTCGGAAATGGCATTGGACATGTCGGCATATATGTTCAAGATCCAAGTAACCCAGGTATTTGGTATATGTTTGAGTATGTCCCAGGGATAAAATGGCCTTTTGGCTATTTTGATGCTTACGTAAAGAAAACAACTTATTATAACTCGGCTTGGGAAAATGAGGATGAGTACTTATATGTAAAGGGTGATTTTAGTGCCGGACTAGATTGGCTAAACAGCGTAGAAAACGAAGGAAACTACTATTTGTTGTTCAATAGTTGCTTGGATCTTGTAAGAAATGCACTATTAGTAGAAGGCAACAGAATAGAATCTTTAGGGGTATTACAATACTTGCTGAATAGCACAACAAATATACCAAGTAAGTTTTTTGACAACTTATGGAATAGTATGTCGGCAATAAGATCCCTGTATTTAGCTTTACATAAGCATGCACAGAACAATGGTATAGGTATTACTATACATCAAGCAAACGACAGAAGACGATTATGGCACGATTACGTAAATATTGGCATCGCAGAATAATGAGAGGGGGAGATATAATGAACAGATTAACGAAATCTCTACTAATAATTCAAATGATCTTTACCTTACTATACGTATGTATTGCTTGCGATTGTATAGCTAACAATCTATCTTCACGGATTGAAGATAGGAATATGAACGTAAATATTGAATGTATCAACTTGAATGGTGCTCAATATTTAGTTGATACGCAACATAATGTCACCGACATGGGATCAATGTTGGAATACTTCGAGAATGAATTGTATTATCAGTTTATCGAATATAGAATAAGTAATAATGGAAGTTATATGAGTTGTTCACAAGGCGAAAAACAAGGTATTATCAACGTTAACGCCTGTAAATGGCTTGAAGAAGATGCGTACTGTATGACACAATGCAATTCTAAACTGTGGTATTGCAAATCCCCTTACTACAGAATGTCGAATCTGTACTCATACAATGGCGCGGAAAGAATTAAAGCTATCGAATACGAAAACAAGTTGATTGAAGGTTCTACCCGACAGGGATTCTTCTATGGATCCGATGAGTTGTTCATTATTTCTGCAACTGGTCGTACTCCATTCACTTTGCCGGCGTCAGATATTAAGCCTTACAGTATTAAACTGTATGACACCAATTTTGACTGTTTGGAGCATTACAAGTATAATCGAGAATCTATAGCTATTTTCAATGATAAAAGTTTTGTTCCGTGCTTTGCCAACGATTCATTATACTTTGTTTCAAACCCTATGAGCGATGGCGTAGTCAGAGTATATCGGTATTCGGACGGAAAGATGGAAGAAGAAGCTTCAATAAAGTATAATGCATACAACGACTTGATTCTTTACAAAAAGTCCAAACCGTTTTATGATGACGGTTTAATCTATTGTGTTTACAGTGGAAGCGCGGAAGCTTCGAGCAACACTCAAGTTGCTTCTACAATGTTCGTGGTCGTTTATGATACTTTGACATCGGATATAGGCGATTAAAATGTGTTTAGTCTAATCCGAAATAAACAAGACTTGACGAGGTTTGTATTAGATTGCATCGGAATTTGAAGCCAAAAGTGCAAGCAAATATATATATGTGGATACTCGATAGGTGTGCCATTTGCTGTAATACTTGACAGTGATAAAATGTTGTAGAGTATTACACAGGGCAAATTGTGTATTTCATTGACACTTTTTTCGGCGTGTGCTATAATCGTGAGGATTAATTTTTACATAAAGCAAAACTGCAAATAGATTCGTGTATCGGCAATTATTTGAAGGATTACTCGATGTTATATGCGTCGGGTAGAATTGGATTAGCTTTCAATACAATCGATTGGAATTGCAACGTAGGTAGTTGCGTTGTGAGTTTTTGCGTGTGTTGCTTTAGCGTCACTATGGGAGAAAAAGATGAATTACGATAATTATTTTAACAAGGTTGCCAAGGCACTCAAGCCAAGCGGCATAAGAAAGTACTTCGATTTAGCGGCAAGTATGCCTGACTGCATATCGCTCGGGGTCGGTGAACCAAATTTCGTGACGCCCAAAGTAGGCTTGGATGCCGCTATTAAGTCAATCAACGATGGAATCACGAGATACACTAGTAACAGCGGTCTTATGGAGCTTCGTGAACTGATAAGCGTCTATATGAAAGAGCGTTATGGCTTGACTTACGACGCAAAAACCGAGATTATAGCGACTGTCGGTGTAAGCGAGGGCATTGATGTTGCGTTTTTGACTATATTAAATCCCGGCGACGAGGTTTTATTACCCGAGCCTTGCTTTGTTTCCTATGCGCCTGCAGTGTTGTTGGCAGGTGGCGTTCCTGTGAGAATTAACTGTAAGAAAGAGAACGGTTTCATCCTTACAAAGGAAATGATCGAGGAAAATGTTACGGAAAAAACCAAGGCAATACTAATGTGTTATCCCAATAATCCTACGGGAGCGGTGATGACTAAAGAGCAATTAGCGGATTTGGTGCCGAGTTTCATAAAGCACGACTTGCTTGTGCTGAGCGACGAGGTTTACAGCGAACTCACTTACGACGGCTTGCGCCACATTTCTATCGCAAGTTTTGAGGGAATGAGAGAAAGGACTATTGTTTTCAATGGATTTTCCAAGGGATTCGCCATGACCGGTTGGAGATTGGGCTATATCTGCGCACCTGTGGAGCTTGAGGAGCAAATGCTTAAGCTGCACCAATTCATAATTATGTGCGCACCAACTCAAGCGCAGTATGTAGCGATAGCCCTATTGAAAGAGGGTTTAAAGACCGACTTTGGCTTCGTGAAGGATATGTGCGCCGAGTATGACAGAAAGCGTAAGTATCTCGTTAAGAAGTTAGCTGAAATGGGGTTGGATTGCTTTGAGCCGAGAGGAGCGTTCTATATTTTCCCGAGCGTGGAAAGCACAGGAATCGGAGGAGAGGAATTTTCCGAAAGGCTAATCAGAGAATTCAAGGTTTGTGTACCTCCGGGAAACGCCTTCGGAGAAGCAGGATACTACCACATCAGAATCAGTTATGCCTATGCAATGGAGCAGGTCCAAAAGGGTATGGACAGAATGGCGGAGTTCGTGGATTTATTGAAAAAGGAAAATCACAGATAAGATACATAAGCTGAATGCGATTTGATTTTCGGAAACTGCAAATATTGTTATATTTCAAATAAGCTATGATATCCAAGTAATATTATAACAAAAAAATTATAACATACATATTGATTCTTTCGGTCGGTGCGTTTGTGCCGACCGAAAGTAATTTAATCGGCATAGGAGAACAATTATTGTATAGTAAATGCGTTGACTTTATCGATATAGATTAGCTTATAGTTTAGATTATATTCGTAAGATTTAATGGTTATGCAGACATACCACTTTGTTTTGTGCGTACACAAACGGTGTATTCTCGTACTTTTTCACTAAAAACAACAGTGTTAATACTTTTGTAAATACAAAGCCTAATTAAAGAGGCAAAAAATGCGAAACAAAATCGGATTAAGTCTATGCGAGGCTGCTATTGCAAAAGAACAAAATCTGGACGGCTATGACTTGTTAGGGCGTGTAACCTTTCTTTCAAAGCATTTATTTTTGAGGTAATATTGGGGGATGCCACCTTTTTCTTGGGGCTTCGTGTTCCTCTTTTCGGTGTTTTGAGTTTTTGGCTTTTGATTTTGGGTAACGACGGGAGAAGGAGTGGCGGCATAGACGTCATCGTTGGAAAAGATTACATCGAAGAATCCGTCGATCCGATAGCTATATACTTCTTTTTTGGAAACAACGACGTGGTCTATCAAGAAAACATCGAGAGCCTTCAAAACGTTATGGAGTGTTCTTGTAAAGTTATCATCGTTTACCGAGGGTTTAGAAATGTCAGACGGGTGCGAGTGGGCAATAAACACGCTTGCAGCTTCGAAGCGCATACAGGTTTTGACAATATCTCTCACGCTTACGGACACATTAATGGATTCTCTGATAAACTTCTGATAGATTTGACGGTTATTGGAATCGAAATAGGCGATAAGCAAACCTTCGTCGATTCCCGAGGAAAGAATTTCACTTGCATATTGAGCCAAAACGGTCATATTCACGCTGTTTTTACCCAGATTAGAGCGTGTAAAAACGTAGTATTGAGCAAGCTTGGGAAACATAGTTAAAAACTCGGCGCCCTGTTCGGTAATTTCGGGGAAGGCTTTCAAGTCCTCCACCGATGCGGAAAGCAATTGATGCAAGCTGTGATATTTGTTGAGCATCATATGAGCAATGCTATTTGTGTTCTTTCTTTTAACGATCAAAAAAAGCAAGCATTCAAGAGCTTCGTGTGCTTGAATATCGTTAAATTCCTGCGCCTTGATACGTTCCCTTAGTCTTTTTCTATGGCCGACGTTCAAACCCTGTGTGCCGTCGACATCGCTGTCGGCAAGCTCGTCCGCATACTCCTTTTCCGCTGAATGTGCCGATAAGGAGTTGTCCTCGAACGCGCTGGGTACCTCTGTGTCGCGCAAAAGCTCAAATAAAGCCTGGTCGATAGTGAACACGTTGTCGTTATTATCAATGGTTTTATCGGTTTTCTTAGCCACAAACTCCTCCGAATACGGCAGTTCAACCGTATCTATGGACATCATTATACAATAATGGCATTAAAAATGCAATTGATTACGGCTTTTTGCCAAGTATATATTTTAAACAACAAGCCGACGAAGAATATAGGCTTCGATATATGCGAAAAATGTAAAGCTAATCCGATTGGTTGGATAACTTAGCCCGATATAGGCATGGCTGTCGAGCTGCAACCAAATTCCCTTGGTTTTTGTGTTGGGCACTTGCTACACAATCAAACCGACACCGGAGCAGATTCTGCATTTAGTGTAAACGTCTGTATTGAGTTATTGGGTAAATAACCTGTGATTATCGACACAAACTATTGTGACAAGTTTTGATGTAAACGCTTTATTTGTTTAAGGTTTTGTGCTATACTATACAATGTAGAGAGGTGTACGGTGAGAGTTATAAGCGGAAAATTCAGAGGAAAAAAGCTTGCGTGTTTGGAGGGCGACGATATTCGTCCGACTTTGGACAGAGTAAAAGAAACCCTGTTTAATATAATTCAATTTCAGGTTGCAAATTCCACGGTTCTCGATTTATTTGCGGGAAGCGGTGCTTTGGGTATCGAAGCATTGAGCCGGGGGGCAAAGCAGGTTTATTTTTGCGACAGCAGTCCGATGGCGGTCAAGGTTGTTAAATACAATTTGGAGGGTTTGAAGCCCGACGGTGCTTACGATGTGATGCGTTGCGATTATATGACCGCGTTGCACACGTTAAGCGGCACAAAATTCGATTTTATTTTTGCCGATCCGCCGTTTGCCGAGGGAATGTACTACAAGATTTTGGATGCAATAAGCAATCGGGATATGTTGAATTCGACTTCCATTGTAACGTGCGAGCATTTGACAAAAGCGGATTTACCCGAAAGAGTTGGCAAACTAGTTAAATATCGAGAATCGGTTATAGGTAATACTACATTGAGCTTTTATAAGCTTGCCGATTGACGTAGGTATTATATGGTAAATCACTGATTTTATTTAACGCTTAGTATTCTTGGAGTAGTATTACACAAGCTGAGTGACGTTGACTTTATTCGGTGAATTAACTGTCAATTATTACTTGTAATGGTTCGGAGTAGTATTAAGCTTGCCGAGTAAAGCAGTAGTGTATGTTCGATAGGCTTTGATTTTTGAGAGTTGACTTGGATTGGTTTAAGGACGCAGAGCTTTGCGGATATAATTCAAAAGGGTGTGGCTATGAGTAAATGTATAATAAGCGGGAGTTTTGATCCTATAACAAACGGGCACGTCGATTTGATTGAGCGTGCTGCGGCGCATTTTGACACTGTGGTGGTGGCAATCGGTGATAATATTGCCAAGCAAGCTATTCCCGCAGAGGAACGTGCGCGGTTGATAAAAAAAGTGTTTGAGAACAATTCAAATATCGAGGCAGTAGTATTTCGAGGGTTGCTTGCAAAGTATGCGATACTCAACGGTATTTCGGTAATTGTTAAGGGGATCAGAGATCGCGACGATCTGAAATATGAAGCCGATATGGCGCGTGCGAACAGGGAAATAAGCGGTGTAGAAACGTTTTTCCTCCTATGCAACGATAAATATCAACACGTAAGCTCAAGCTTTGTAAAAGAACTAATCGCGTTTGACGGCGACATAAGTGATTACGTGCCACAGGTAATAAAATCCGAGGTGCTACGCCTTTATAAAAAGAATTAATGCATATACAAGGGAAAAGCTATGTTTACAAAGCAGAATAAAGTAATATGCGCGGATGCGCTTAAAATAGAAATGCCGATCGGTCAAGAGACTGCGCGATTTATTGCGAAGGAAACCGATACTCTCAAAAAAATAATTTTGGGTGAAGATAAAAGATTTTTAGTTGTATGCGGACCTTGCTCGGCGGACGATGCCGATGCGATTGTCGAATACTGTCGCAAGCTTTCGGTTTTGAAAGAGAAATACTCCGATAAGGTCTACATTTTGCCGCGAGTGTTTACCGCGAAACCGCGTACTACGGGTGACGGGTATTTAGGAATGATGTACCAACCCGATGGGGTCAACGTCAATATCGACCGCGGTTTGAGAATGTGCAGAAAAACCATGCTCCGTGTTACAGAGGAGTGCAAGACTATAATTGCTGATGAGCTCCTGTACCCGGAGTATTACGAGTATTTTGACGATCTGGTTTCCTATTATTTTATCGGAGCAAGGAGCAGTGAAAACCCTGAACACAGAAACGTTGCAAGCGGTTTGGATGTTCCTGTGGGCGTTAAAAACAGTACCGGAGGTAATATTTTGGCTCTCGCCGGGAGCGTACACGCCTGCTTAGCTCCAAAGGAGTTTTTGTTGCGCGATTTTCAGGTCAAAACAAACGGAAATCAATATGCCCATGCCGTCTTAAGAGGTTATGTGGATGAAAGCGGCGTATTTTACGGAAATTACAGCGCTAATACTATCGACGCATACGAGAGCATCTGCGAAAGCTTGAAAATTAATAATAAATTCGTTATGGTGGACTGCTCACATGCAAACAGTATGAAACAGACACAAAAGCAAATAAAAGCCGCAAGAGAAGTTATTAATGCAAAGCACTGCGCCGTCAGAGGCATCATGCTCGAAAGCTACCTTTTCGAGGGCTGCGGAAGCGGTTACGGATACAGCAAAACCGACGCGTGTATATCCTTCAATGACACTTCGATACTACTTGAGGAGCTGTACTGTTCCCTCGAGTAATCGAAAAGCGATACGTTCGCACTTTATTCTTGATTTAGACAGCTATATATATCAATAACACCTTGCATAATAAAAAGGAGCTTACGCCTTGCAGAATTTTGTATGCTAGGATTATTTTCGAGTCTACTCCGCACTTATCGTAGTATCCCGTAGATTGTAAAAACACGCATAAGCCGCCAAAGCCGATGCTTGCCGACAGCAGCGGCAACGCACTCGCCAAGCAGAAATTTGTGGAAATGTACTGCGTTGCGTTTGACATTTCAATCGCGGACAATAATACCGCATTGAGATTTTTTGATAGAATAGTTTCATTTAACACCCCCGCGATTGGAGCAAAAAGTATCATATATCCGCCTACCGAAAGGATAGCTTTTATGCTGTCCCACAGGATTTCCGCGACCGATGCCGTATTTTCGACTGTGTCGAGGGCTTCCGACGGCATAGCGACATTGCTGTAGTCGTTTGTTTCGATATTGTATTTATCGTCTTTTTTATTTCTATGTCTGAAATAGTTGTTAATTATTCGAGAGGATAAGCAAATAAAAAGCGAGGAGACGATATGAACGGCATAAATAATCCATGCGACTCTTACATTACCCAGTTGATGTACGCCAATAACGCCGAGGATGAACATCGGTCCGCTGTTATTGGTGTAGGGAGCCACGCGCAGGGCTTCTTCCTTGGTGAAAATATTCTGCTTTCTCAGGTCGTATAGCGTCTTTGCACCCAAAGGATAGCCGAAGAAGATCGAGGTTGCGTACAGATACATCTTGGCTGTCTTGGGCTTGATAGACGGTGCAACCAAGGTAGTCAGGCACTTGCATACGAAGATCATCGGGAAAAGGGAGGGCAAAACATTTTTTGCAAATAGAGTGGACCCTTTTATTACGCAGCCGCAGGTAAACCCCGGATTGAGCAATATCGAAACCGCCGCGACCGACAATACGAATGCGGAAGCCAATCGCAAGGCTTCACCTCCTTTTCTCGTGTGTTTTTTATATGCTAAATTTTTGATTTCTATTCCGATTCTTTCCATAATATATTTCGTGCCTTTTTCGGTGAAGTCGCGCTCAAAGGATAACCGTTTTTTAGTTGTTGTTAGTTGAAAACGCACATTATCGGTCTCATCAATTACATGGTGGTAGATGCGTGTATGTTGCAGAAATGCGAAACTCAATCGATTGTACCGGCGTAATTATTTATATGCTTTCTACAAGGTTTTCTCGATTTAATACGGCAGTTTCCATTGTGTTTCGGCGTTATCGATAATACAGCACCCACATTATTATATAGGCTTTTACAGTCGTAAATGCTCGGAGGAACAAAATAAACTTTTGTTTAGAGTGAATAAAAATGCATAGCACAAGCAAAAAAACCTATGTTTAGATACGTTTTTGCATTTTAGATTGAATTGTTGTATAAAAGTGGGTATTTTACCCTAAAAAATACTGAAAAATGGTTGACGGTGGAGCGAAGATGTGGTATCATATCGATATCACAGAAACAGAACACGAAGTTTATTGTAACGGCATCGATTAAGTTGCATGAAAGCTAACGCAGGCGGTTCGGAGCAGATGGCGTCGAATATATTAAATGTTGACGGAATGGAAGTCGAGGAGTGAAAGATGGTTTTTGCAGGAACGTATATGTATCAATTAGACGGCAAAAACAGGTTGAGACTACCTCCGAGGTACAAGGATTATTTCGGAAGCGAGTTTTACATCACTATTGACGTACGTGGCGCATTGATACTCAAGACAGCCGAGGAAATGGCAGAGATTCAGGAAAAGCTAAGGGTTGTACCCTTGTCCGACCTGGACGCGCAGGATGCGGTAAATCTATACTATTCCAACTCGTATGAGATAACATTGGACGACCAAAGGCGATTTGTGTTGCCTGCAAGGCTTAAGCAATACGCAAAGATCGACAAGGATGTTGCGGTTGTTGGATTGCCCAAGGGCTTGTGCTTGTGGAGCGCGGAGGTTTGGGAAAACTACAACGTTCGCAAGGAAGAGTTTGGCGAGTTTGACCGCGAGATTGCTCCAAAGCTACGCACATACGGGGTATAGGAAATGGAATTTGCTCATAAGCCTGTTATGCTGCGTGAGTGTTTGGATGCCTTGAATGTACAGAGCGATGGGATCTATCTTGATTGTACAATCGGCGGAGGCGGTCACAGCAGGGAAATACTCAAACGGTTGAAGGAAGGTAAACTCATCGGAATCGACAAGGATTCTGACGCATTAAGCCATTGCGCAGAAGAATTGGGCGGGTACCAAAACCTGATACTTCAGAAGGCGGACTTCAAGGATGCGGTTATTGTTCTGGAAAGGCTGGGAATCGATAGAGTAGACGGGATATTGATGGATTTGGGTATATCGTCTTTCCAAATCGACAATAAACAAAGAGGGTTTTCCTATATGGAAAAAGACGCTCTTTTGGATATGAGAATGGACGTTTCACAACGGTTAAGTGCGTACGATGTTGTTAACGACTATTCGGAAGGTGAGTTGGCGAGAATACTGACAGAATACGGCGAAGAAAAGTTTGCCAAGAGGATCGCTCGAAACATAGTTTTAAAAAGGGTTAATGATAATATAAAGACCGCGGGAGAGTTGGTGGAAATTATAGATGCATCTCTGCCTGCGGCGGTAAAGAGAACGGGCGGTCATCCTGCAAAAAGAACCTTTCAAGCAATTCGTATCGAAGTCAATGGTGAGTTGGAAGGGCTTAGTGAATGTATAACAAGCCTGACCAGGCGGCTCAACAAGGGTGGAAGAATGGCTGTATTGACTTTCCATTCTTTAGAGGACAGAATCGTAAAGCAGACCTTTAAGGAGTTGGAAATCGATTGTATTTGTCCTCCGAAAACGCCGATTTGTATATGTAACAAAAAATCCGAAGTAAAAATTTTGACAAGAAAGCCTATACTTCCTTCCGAGGAAGAGATGGAAGAAAACTCTCGGAGTAAAAGCGCGAAGCTTCGAGCGGTGGAAAAGAAATAAGCGCAAAGCATTCAACGCGATTAATGCGGCAGATAAAACGTGAGTAAGACCATCAACGCGATTAATGCGGTTAAAAGCGTAAAGCATTCAACGTAAATAAATTGGCTTAGGGAGAGCCAACTTCTAAACGGGAAGATCGTTTAAGGGAGATTCGATCCGTCCCATTATAAATTAGGGAATCGAACATCGAAGCGTATAGGGAGTACGCGTTCGATGGGAAGTAGCTAGTAGCTTTTGATTTTGTAATCTAGGCGTGTGTCTTTCGATAATCTAAAACGTAGCACTTACTTTGTGAGAGCGTAAATGTAAAGCTTGACATTGCTAATTGCAAGCAATTTTGGATAAGCAGACTAAATACGCAGGAATAATTAATTATTAGAAGCGGATTAGAATTAGATTCCGGTTTGAGCTGTAAAGGGAAAAGAGGAAAGAGAGCTATAAAGGGGTGCCGACACCACTATCGGCTGCTAACGGATGAGGAGCGAAAGGGAGATTGACTTCGATTCCGACACAAATGATAAGGACCTATCTTCGAAGACAAGGCGAAGGGAGGAATAAACTACGGAGGATAAGAATACAATGTTATCGTTAAGAGTCGCAAAGGGCAAAAAAACCGATGAAGTATTGTCACATTTCCTATCGGGTAGTTCACTTTCTGCGTACGAGGAAAATGCAGATGGCAACGAGGATACCAAGCCTTCGATTGAAACGATGCGATACATGGGTGTTGAGGGCGGTGTAAAGACTAGAAGGAGGGTAAGCAAGACCGAAAAAATACTTGCGGTTGGTTACCTTGTTTTGGTTGCTGCCTTGATTGTAGTCATTATGTATGCGTCCGGCGTTGCAACCGCAAACGCCTCCACGATTGACAAGCTGAAGTCTGAAGCTACCGCGCTGTCGAGCAATATCAACGATGTTGATAGCAGTATCGAAAGCACTATGCGGAGCGAAAATATCGAGGCAAAGGCGATCGAGCTAGGGTTGGCGTATCCTTCGGGAGGGCAGGTTGTATATACCGTTGCCCCCGAGCAGAAAGGTCCGATAACTTATACCACGGAGAAAAATTGGTTCGATGATGTTTGTGATTTCTTTGCAAACATTTTCGGAGGCAAATAAATAATGAAGATTACATACTTTCCTATTAAAAAGAGGCTGTTGCGAGTTTTGTTTGCGGCAGCCTTTCTTTTAGCCTTACTTTTCTTCCGATTGGGTTACGTTGTCCTTATCAAAGGAAAAGACTATCAGTCAAGGGCTTTGGAGCAGTGGACGAGAGACTTGCCGTTAACGGCGATACGAGGGGACATTGTAGATGCAAACGGCAAGCTTTTGGCTTTGTCAGAAACTAGCTATACGGTTTACGTCCGTGCAAAGAGCATAACCGACGCGTCGGCGGTCAGCTCGGCTTTGAGTAAAATCTTGGGTGTTGATGCTTCCGCGGTGTACAAAAAAGCCACCGATAAAGGCGTATCAGAAACGGTAATAAGGAGGCAGGTGGACTGCGATTCGGCGGATAAAATACGGGAGCTGAACTTCGACGGAGTTTATATCGCTTCGGACAGCACAAGGGAGTATGTCTACGGCGACTTGCTTACGCAAACATTGGGGTATGTATCGGTAGACAACGAGGGACAAACGGGAATTGAGCAATACTACAATAAATATCTCGAGGGTATCGACGGAATGATTCTCACGCAGTCGGACCTAATAGGTAGAGAATTGGAAAATTATCCGATATATTACGTACCGCAGGTCAAGGGACTTACGGTACAGCTTACGATCGACGTGAATATTCAGCTTGCCGCCGACAGCGTGATGGAGTTAGCGCACAAGGCGCATAACGCAAAACGCGCGGCTTGCATAGTAATGGATGTTACAAACGGCGAAATACTTGCGCTTTCGATAAAGCCTTCGGTGGACTTGAACAATCTGCCCAGAGATGACATGGACACGTTGTTGTTTGGTACGAATAACGTTTTGTTTACAGAGATTTACGAGCCGGGCTCGACGTTCAAGCTTTTAACCGTTTCCGCTAATATCGAAGAACACTTCCTCGGGAACAAAAAAGCATTCTCTCCGACTTATGTTTTTGCAAATAACGCAAGCTACCGAATAATCGACGGAGGGTCCAAGATAAACTGTTGGACAAACCACAACAACGGAAAACACCACAATCAAACGCTTTCGCTTGCGCTCAATCACAGCTGCAACCCGATATTTACAGACGTCGCACTATCTTTAGGCAAGGAAACCTTCTATAAATATTTGAAGGCATTCGGGTATGGAAGTGTTACTGGTGTAGATTTTTTGGGAGAGCAGGCAGGCATAGTCATAGGTGAAAGTTCGGTTACTACGGGCGATCTCGCCCGAATAGGTTTCGGGCAAAGTATTGCGGTTACGGCAATCCAACTTGCAAACGCTACTGCGGCGGCGGTCAACGGAGGATATTTGTATGAGCCTAAACTGGTTAAGGCGGTTCTGGACAGTAACGGCGATACCGTGATTTCGTATCCGACGAAAGTTATTAATCGACCTATCAGCGAACGCACAAGTCGGGTTGTGATGAATATGATGGAAGAGGTGGTAACCAATGGTGGCGGAAAAAACGCATATATCGAGGGTTATCGCGTGGGCGGCAAAACAGGAACGGCGCAGAAGTTTGTAAACGGTCAAATATCTGTGGGAAAGAATGTTTCTAGCTTTGTGGGCGTTTTTCCGTCAAACAGCCCCAAATACCTCGCCTTGGTAATTGTAGACGAGCCGATAGGCGTAAGCTATGGCTCAGTCGTTGCGGCACCCTATGCAAAAATGATATTCGAGCAAATTATATACTATAAACAAATTGCGCCGATAAAAAAGGAACCAATCGATAATTTGGGTTGATAAATGCTATTTCTTAGTAACAAAAATCGAATAGCCAAAGGCAGTATAAAAGCTTGAACTTAAATTGTCGCTGTAAAAAAGTTACGGAATAACGATAAGTTTTATTGGAATATGAACAGAACAAAGCGACCTATGGATATATACAATTCCATAAATACGATTAACGCAACAGCAAAAGGCGTGCTAATAAGAATCGCGCTGCAATTCGGTATCGCTCTCGGAGAACTCAATGTACGGGTTTCGTTTAGTCAACTCCGCGCAAAACGATTCGATATTCCCCGTGCCAATGCAAATAAGGGTTATTTGTGGCAGACTAGACTTATTTGTATAGCACACATATACCTTTTTCTTCATGCAAACCACAACCTTGGCAATAGTATTTATTTGCAAATTATCGCCAAGCAAGTCGATTCCTAGCACCTTCAGTGTGACTCCGTTTTCGGTTATACGGTATTTGATACAAGTAAGGCTTATCAACACGCACGAAAGAACAGCAGAAAAGCATACCTCCGTGATTTCCAGAGGTAGAGATCCGCTATGCATATTCCACAATCCGCACCACCTCATTATGTTAAGAGGTATAACAGCAAGGTACATTGTGATAAATACTGCATATATTATTACGATAATCGGATGATATATATACTTGTACTTCATAGCTTTGCTATTGTACCATAATGTGGATAAAGTGTAAACTATTTTAAGTAAATATTACGGCTCTTTTAATATGTTTTTTTAACATACGTCCTTGATTTCTTGCACCTTGGCACTTCGGACGATGCTATATTTTCTCAATAAGATATTGGCTTGAGCTGTCGATAAGATAATGTATGCTAATTTTGCAAAATAGACAATGCCGAGGAAAATACTCTTGGTTTACTTCGGTTTGTTTTAATGTTGATTCAGAATTCTTATATGCCTTAGTCCGATAAGTAGAGTATAAAAAACTAAATCATGTCTCTTTGTTTGCTTCAGATTTTAGTATCGGAGTAAATTATCGGGTTCCCCATAAAAGGATTGAATTATTGGATAAAATATGCTATAATGCATTGGAAATTCGATATTTAGATGTGCCGATGTTGGTAAATGACCTCGGTTTTTACTGCTTTATATTGACGGAGTGAAACTTGAAAGAATATAGCGGCATACCTTGCAACTGCGTGCGCTTCTCTCTTCAGTCACGTACGAGAGAGTATACTCATGTCGTTCATCGGCACCGGCTGTCGCAATCTGAACCACTCTCTTCTTTCAAGAATTTTTGTAACGGAGGTCATGAATTATAAATGGATAGAATAATCAATCTTAATTATGATTGGCTTTATTTCGGGGATGTGGGCGACATATCTTTAAACGACCTTGACTCCGACAGGAAGGGGGAGAAAGTCGATATTCCGCATACCTTCGGCGTTGTATCTGTTAATTATGCAAGCGAAAAGACGCATTGCATAAGATCTCTGTATAAAAAGAAACTGTTTCTTCCGCTTTCTTACTCGGATTGCAGTCTTATTATAACACTTGAGGGTGTGGCGCACTATTCGGAAGTATATGTGAACGGTAGACTCGTCGGAGAGCATAGGTGCGGTTATACGGCGTATAGTTTGGATATTGCTCCCTTTTGTGTTTTCGGAAGCGATAACGAAATTGCCGTTTTCGTTGATGCAAGAGAGAGCTTGAATTTTCCGCCATTCGGTGGTGCATTGGATTTTCTCGGATTCGGTGGGATCTACCGAGAGGTATGGTTGGAGGTTAAGGAAAAAGTCTATATCAAATATGTACACGTAGATGGCTCGAAGTGCGTGGGCGAGGCGAAAATGACGATTACCGCAGGAATTAGCTGCGATAAGCTGTGCGAATACAGTATTCGACTGATAGAACGAAGCAGTCAGTACGTCGTAGATACGATTATGTTGGTGTGCAAGGGCGATTTAGACGTATGTGTGGATGTAAAAAGCGTAAAACTATGGAGTATGTCCGATCCGTTTTTATACGAGCTGGAAGTAGTTGTTTCAAGCGAGGGTAAAAGCGATTCCAAAAGAGTATGCTTCGGATTCAGATATTGCGAATTCAGCGAGGACGGTATATACCTCAACGGAGAGAAATTGCGATTGTTCGGGCTCAACAGGCGTCAAAGTTATCCGCAAATCGGATATGCGGCTCCCGAAGGACTACAAAAGGATGACGCTGACAAGCTGTATAAGCTTGGATGCGGAATTGTACGTACTTGCAACTATCCCAACAGCAGACACTTTTTGGATAGATGCGACGAGCTGGGCATGTTGGTTATTACGGAGATACCGGGCTGGCAGTATATAGGCGACGAGGAGTGGAAGACGCAAGCCGTCGAGAACGTTAAGGATTTGATTTGCGAGCAATACAACCATCCGTCGGTCGTTATTTGGGGCGTACGAATCAATCAGTCATCCGACGACCGCAAGCTTTATACAACTACTAACAGAATTGCGCACGAGTTGGATAAGTCCCGTCAAACGGGAGGTGCGCGCAGCTTCGTGAACAGTGACCTTTTAGAGGACGTCTTCTTATATAACGACTATATGTACATCGATTACAGTAAGGGATTGAATCGAGCGGAGAATATAATGAGTCTTAAGGCACCGTATGCCGTAGCCGAGCATACAGGTTATATGTATCCCGTTAAGAGCTTCGACAGTCTCCCTGCCAGATTAGAGCAAGTAAAACGGCATTTGGGCGCGCTAAATGCTTTCTTTGCGGACAGGCGAATATGCGCGGCAATCGGTGGTTGTTTTGCCGACTATAATTCGCATAAGGGCTTTGGTGCGGGTGACGGTATATGCTATCACGGTGTAACGGATATGTTTAGGCAGAACAAGCTTGCGGCGTACGTCTACATGAGTCAAAGCGATCGTGAACCGGTATTGGAATTGTGCGATAACAGGGAATTCGGTGAGTACGAAGGAATGAGTTTTGAACCCTTAATCATCCTAAGCAACTGCGAATATATCATTGTGTACAATAACGGTGAAAGAATAGGAAAACTGTTTCCCTGCAAAAAAGAATACAAATATTTGCCGCATCCTCCGTTTATGGTGGACAGCCTCGCTCAATCCGATTTAATGAGGTTATACGGGCTTGATCACAAGGAAACGAAAACCTTGATCAAATATGCAAATAAAAGTATTACGCACAGCTTGGGATTCTTTGAAAAGCTTCAAGCCGATTTTTGGCTTAAGAGACACATCGATATAGAACGCAATATAGATGCTGTTAATGATATTATCACGCGTGCAGGCAAAAACGACAGCTTTTTGTTTGAAGGATATATAGGAGAAAAATGTGTCATCAGTCGTCGGGCAGAACAGACAGTGGAGGTATCGGCAGTGCTAGACCTTCCAAAGAGCGTGCAAATCAACCAAACCTATGAGGTTTTTCAGGTTGTGGTAAAAGCCGTTAATCAATGCGGAAGGGTATTAACCTACATTAACGAGGTCGCCAACATCTCAATCGAGGGTGATGCAGTTCTCGTTTCGGACAAGACTTTGCCTATGTGCGGTGGAATTGCCAGCTTTTATATCAAAGTGTATAACGAGGGGACAATCGACATAAGCGTTTGGGGCAACAGGTTTTCGGCGATTAACGCAACTGTTTCGGTGAGACATACTAAGCAGAATCAATAATTATCGTCGTTAATCATGTGCAATCGATGCTTATTTTATCCTACGGCATTTGGTATTGAACGGAATTATTTATTACGTCTAAGCCGATGAAAGGATTATCGATACCGATGTTGGCAAAGCTATATTAAGCTAAACAATAAAAAGAGGAAATATGAAAAAATACAGAATTGGGATCTTTTCGGATACGCATGGCAATCTGCCTGCGCTGATAGCCGTATCCAAGCTAATCAAGCAATATAACTGCGATGAGGTGTTCCACTTGGGCGACATCATAAATACAGGCGGTTATCCAAAGGAGTGTTTGGAGTTTTTCCATCAAAACGATTGGATACAATGCATAATGGGCAATCACGACAAATCGTATGTAAAAGGTACAACTAAACAGAATATGCGAAGCTTTATCAAGGAAGAGCATACGGCTTGGCAATACGACAAAGCAGGAACCGATTATGTGGAGTGGGTTAGCCGCTTTCCTCTTGAGATTTATAGAGAGTGGAACGGTCTTTCGGTTGCTCTTACTCATTACGCAAAAAGCAAGGTCTATCCCGAAAAGACTTGGGAGCCTATCGAGGATAAACCGACGGCGGAGATCTTCGACGACATGTTTTCATCGATTAAGGGTGATGTCGTTATTTTCGGTCATAAGCATTCCTTTTTGGAAATTCTCTCGAAATCGAACGACGATATCGCGCTAGTCGGTGAGGGTATATATAATAAGCTTCAGGGCAGACGATATATAGAAACAGGATCGGTCGGCAGTCACGCTTATCCCTTCGTGTGCGCCATAATTTTTGAGGTTTACACGGACGGAAGCTATGATTATAAGAGGATTACCGCTCCCTATAACCCAAAGCCTATGTTTGAGGAAATGAAAGCCCTTAAAATACCCTTTGCAGAGGACATTATTAACCACTATTTTTACGGTAATACGGATTTTTAACGTCAATATAATGCTTTTATTTGGCAATAGTAATGTCCCCCGACTTAGGGGCTTTTTATTATCTTGAATCAATATAAAACGTATTTTTATTATACTATTACATTCATAGCTGTGATTATAGCATACAAACATAATGTTTTGCGAGCATCGACGAGCAAACTCATTTAATTTATCTGTTCTATACCAAAATAGGGTTTAATATAATATTACAAAGCCCGACGGCAAGTCGGGGGGGAACATACACGGAGGGATATATGGATATTTACGAAGACATTGCAACCAGATCTGGTGGCAACATTTACATAGGTGTTGTCGGACCTGTTCGGACGGGAAAGTCCACATTTATAGCTTCTTTAATGGAGAAACTTGTCCTTCCGAACATTGATAATGAATATGAACTGAAACGAGCAACGGACGATGTGCCGCAATCGGCGGACGGGAAAACCGTAATGACAACGCAACCCAAGTTTGTTCCGTCGGAGGCTGCGAAAATTGATTTCGGAAACGGAGTACACGCTAACGTTAGATTTGTCGACTGCGTCGGCTATATAGTCGAAGGAGCGATGGGGACGGCAGAAGAAGGCAAGGAGAGGATGGTTGCAACGCCTTGGTCGCAAGCGGAAATGCCTTTTTCAAAAGCCGCCGAGATAGGCACCAAGCGTGTAATAACCGAACACTCGAATATTGCTGTCTTGGTGACCACAGACGGAAGTTTCGGAGAGCTTCCCAGAGGGGTATTTACCGAAGCCGAAGAAAGGGTAGTAAATGAGCTTAAGGAATACGGACGCCCTTTTATAATTGTACTTAACACTGCAACACCCGAAAATGAAGCAACGGTCGCTTTGAGCGAGAGTCTTACTGAAAAATACGGTGTCAAGGCAATGCCTGTCAATCTAAAGGCTGTGGACGAGCAAGCGGTGAAAGAAATACTATCAAGCATACTATTGGAATTTCCGATCAAGAAAATAGTATTCCGCACACCCAAATGGATGAGGATGCTGGGGAAGGGAAATAGAATTATCGCGGATATGATTCATACGATAGCCGTCGGAATAAAGGAAGTTAACAAGATGAAGGAATACGCGGACGTTGTGCATGGTTTTGAGGGTAACGAGAATTATACGCAGGCGGAACCCTCCGCAGATGTCGGTACCGGAATTGTTGACGTGGAGTTAACGGTCAAGCCGGAGCTTTTTTATGAGCAGCTTACCGAAGAAAGCGGTGAAACGATGCGCGATGAAATAGATATGTTCAGATTTATTATGAGTGTGTCGCAAAGCAAGAAGCAGTTTGAAGCGGTGAGTGCCGCAGTACGTAACGCCGAGAAAACCGGATTCGGAGTTGTCGCTCCCGATTCAGCCGATATGGAATTGATGGAGCCCGTCGTAATCAAACAAAGCGGTCGTTACGGAGTGAAGCTTAAGGCACACAGCAATTGCCTGCACATATTCAAAACCGATGTCCTTGCAGAAGTAAGTGCGATCGTCGGCAGCGAACAGCAAACCAAGTATCTTACAGATGAGTATGAAACCTCTCCCGATAAGCTTTGGGACATGAATATGTTTGGCAAAACTTTGCGCACGCTTGCGGCAGAGGAGCTCGAGGGCAAGCTTAACGGTTTAAGCGAAGAGGTGCAGTATAAGCTTTTGCGAATTTTAAGCAGAATAGTAAACGAAAACAAGAAAAATCTTTATTGCTTATTGTTTTAGATAATCAAACACAGCGAAACAGCTCGTTTCGAAATGAGTAGCTACTGCTTGTTATAATACAACGCAATACTATTCTGCTTGGAAAAAAGTTTTATGCCTAATGTTTTTCTAAGTTGCAAGAAATAAGCTGTAAATAAAAATGCACCGATATTGTGATATGAACCCCGGAAGTTAATCACGAAAGAGAATAACGATTGGAGGTGCCTCATATGTCGGTGCATTTTAAGTATCAAAAAGCTTGACTTCTTCTATAAACCAAGGTTTTTGGCAATCTCGCGAGAATAGTCAGATAAGGCGATGGACATGCTTTTGGGCGACAGAATCTTTATATATTCCAAAGTCGATAGCTTTTGAATTAGAGTGCGGCTGATGGGCAGGACGGTATGGACAAGGAAGCGGTTTCCGCAAGGTGTTGCAAAATCGCATATGTCATTTATTCGACAGACATCGTTTTTACCGATAAGCATAGTTATTTCGACCGCGTTATTTGTCCTTACTCCTCGCATAGCAATGTTGGTATTGTAATAATAATCCTGCCTTTTGAAGCTCTCGTTCATAATCTCAAAATCGGATATGCTTGATATTTTAAATGAACGGAATCCGTTTTTATGGCAACGACCAATAAAATACCATGTATTGTTCTTATATAGTATGTAATAGGGATCGACACTTCTTTGAGAGCTTACGGAGTTTGCATCCAAATAGCCGAATGAAACACATTTTTCATCGATAATCGCACTTTTTATTGTGTTTAGGAGCATACTGTTATCGTTATCAACGTCAACGATAATGCAATCCTTGACTTGTGACGCCTTGCTTTGAGTGTATTTTGCAATGCTAAGGACTTTGTCAGACAGAGCGGTTTTGGTTTTACTGTCCAAAAACGAAGATGAAATAGCGGCGATTAATGCTTCGTACTCGGTATCAGAAAAGAAAGTGTAGTGCATTTTGTAACGATTAAAAATTTGAAATCCGCCGTTCGCTCCTCTGTATGAGATAATCGGAACGCCCGCCATATTTAAGGCATCAACATATCGGTAGACCGAACGCTTACTCATCTCCAAATGTGCGGCAAGCTTATCCGCGGAAATTATGTCATTATTGAGTAATGCTATAAGTACTCGAATAGTATTGTCTGTCTTCATAAAAAATCTGTTCCTTTGCTTCAAGGGCTATAAGCAATCGCAAAACCTTTGTCATTAACTTCTTTGCTTGGCGTGCATATGAAATGCTCTTTTCGATGAGTGTTTTCGAATTTGACCGCAGATTGCATAAATAAATCTACACTGCATTTAAAGGACAATAAAACAAAAGCAATCGCAATGCATATACAAAACGACTGCTCTTTATGTCCTTTATCCGATAAGATAAAGAAATGGAGCGGGAAACGAGATTCGGACTCGCGACATTTGCCTTGGCAAGGCAACGCTCTACCACTGAGCCATTCCCGCAGGGGATATATGGTATATTGTAATATAAACAGCGATATATGTCAAGCAAAATTCATCAAAAATTAACAGAAAATTTCAATTCTCGATTATTGTTTATTGACAGTTAACTGATTAGTATGTTCCACAGTGGAAATGATATACACCCAAAAAGTTGGACAGGTAATAATTAGATTACTTGTAATTGCGTATCTGCATTATGTTTTGCACAACAAAACGGGGCTGCCGTTTCCGCGTCAACCCCGCTGTTGATAAAGAGATTATTGCAAACTGCCGATTATTTCGATCAACTCTTCCTTTTCGGTAAAGCCGACGATGGTTTTTACGACCTCTCCGTTCTTGAAAAATTTAAGCGTGGGAATATTGCGAATGCCAAACGCCATAGCCAACTCCCTGTTATCGTCGACATCTACCTTGCAAACCTTGACTTTGCCATTCAATTCCTTATCCTTACTTATTTCGTCGATTATCGGAGCAAGCATTTTGCAGGGACCGCACCATGTTGCCCAAAAATCCACAAGAACAAGCCCTTTGTATTGTTTTACTTCAACGTCGAAATTGTCTTTGTTTAAAACCAAACTCATAATATCACCTCTATATTTCGATATTTACTACGCCGTAGCTAACGTGTTTTTGAAAGCGACATTACCGCAGGTAATGCTCTGCTCGCTTACGGCACAAATAGTATGCGCAGTTGATTAATTGATATGATAAATCATTTTACCGCCGATAAACACTGACTTGGCGACGGTGGCGTAATGGAGAGGATCTCCCGACCATATAACCAAATCCGCTTCCTTGCCGACCTCGATGGAGCCGATACGTTCGGACATACCGATTGCCTCGGCTGCGTTGATGGTAACTGCCTTTAAAGCCTCTGTCGGAGGCAAGCCGTATTTAACAAACAATCCCAGTTGTGAAGTGGTGTACTCCAAGGGAACGACGGGGTGATCTGTCATAACGCTGAATTTAATGCCGTTTTGAAGAAGAACTCTGCCCGATAAAAAGCTCTTATTCTTAACTTCGACCTTGCTTTTGTAGGTGAATGTAGGTCCTATAATGACGCCGAAGCCGCTGTTTTTAATAACATCGGGAATCAGCCAGCCCTCTGTGCAGTGATCCAAAGTAACCTTCGTTAATCCGAATTCCTTGCAAATTCTGATTGCGGTACAAATATCATCTGCCTGGTGGCAGTGAATCTTCACGGGCATACCGTTAAACACTCTCATCAAGCTGTGAAGCTTCATATCGAATTCGGGTTTTGCGACCTTATCGGTTTTGGCTTTACTGATAGACTCGTAATACTTGTCCCACTTATCCTTATAATTCCTTGCCTTAATCAGCCACTCTCTCAAAATAGCCGCACTAGCCATACGCGTTGAGGGAGATTTGTGTTGAAAGCCGTACACTCTCTTGGGGTTTTCGCCTAAAGCCATTTTCATTGCATATTCTTCCTGCATAACCATATCCAAAACCGTCTTGCCATAGGTTTTGAGGATACAGAAGGTGCCGCCGATAACGTTAGCCGATCCGGGACCTGTACAAACAGTGGTAACGCCGCCTCGTATGGCATCGGCAAAGGCTTCATCGTGTGGCTTAACGCCGTCAATTCCCCTTAATTCCGGAGTAACGGCACTAGTCATTTCGTTAACATCATCTCCGACATCTCCGACAATTTCCTCAATCATACCCGCGTGACAGTGAGCGTCGATAAAGCCAGGTGTTACCAAAAGTCCCTGTGCATCGATAACAGAATCGGACTGCGGAAGCGCGGGTTTGCTCTGCATCGGGTAAATTCCGGCAATTTTGTTGTCTTCGATTAGCAGATTGCACAACTCGTTATTGAAGTTGGTCATCGTCATCAAATTGGCGTTAATTATCAAAGTTTTCATTATTTCCTCCGTATTAGGAAAGACAGCATGGTCTTCCCCTTTAGTCTGTTTTCATTTACTATATTACATATGCAGTATGAACTCAGATTATCAAAACTAAATCAGACATGGATTAGCTCTAATTATCTTTATTCTCAAGCATTATTTCCAAAATTTTCTTGTCTGTTTCGCACATTCCCTTGGTAGCGATAGCCCCCACACATTTAATGGTGGAATCCAGCGAACGGCAAATTATTCCGGTATTTGCACCGTATTTCTTATTATCGACAGCCAAAAAGAAAGCATTAAGGGCGCACTCGAAGCCGCACGCGATCTTGGATGCGCAGCTGGCTTTGGCTCCGTCGCAAACCACACCTACATCGCGCGCCAATGTATTGATTATTACATTTTCGATAACCGTAAGTGGTTCATCCAACATGTAAGCCAAGCCGGAAATTGCTCCGCAGGTGGCAGAAATAAC